>JBCCFY010000044.1:0-33632 GCA_039110515.1 Pseudomonadota bacterium | reverse complement strand
TTATCCTGATGGTGCCATTCGCCAACGACTTGTATGAGTGGTTCGCCAAGCCGCTTATCTCAAATTTGCCACAAGGCGGCACGATGATTTCTACCGAGCCCCATGGCCCGTTTTTTATCCCGTTCAAATTTGCTTTTGCCACCGCCTTTGCGTTAGCCATCCCGATGGTGTTGTACCAGGTTTGGGCATTTGTCGCGCCAGGCTTGTATGAAAGTGAGAAAGGCATTGTGCTGCCGTTGGTGGTATCGAGCACGTTGCTGTTTTACTTCGGCATCATGTTTGCCTACTACGTCGTATTCCCGATCATCTTCAAGTTTTTTATCGGTATGGCACCAGAGGGCGTGGCGGTGATGACAGACATCAGCGCCTATATGAGTTTTGCGTTAAAGCTGTTTTTCGCCTTTGGGGTGGCCTTTGAGGTGCCGGTCGCCACCGTTTTGTTATCCCGCATGGGGGTTGTGTCAACTGAAAGCATGGCCCGACAGCGGCCCTATATCATCCTGGGCGCTTTTGTGGTCGGAATGTTGATGACTCCGCCTGATATTTTCTCGCAAATTATGTTGGCAGTACCAGTGTGTCTTTTGTTTGAAGTTGGATTGTTTTTTGCTCGTAAAATGGAAAAGAATGACCTAAATAAGAGTAAAGAGTAAGAAAAAATAATCGCTTTCAAGAGACTGAGATGGCCGCCAAAATTATTGATGGAAATGACATAGCAAAAACAATCCGCAGCGAAGCAAAGTCCGAAGTTGAGGCGCTGCTCAAGGAGAAAATTCACCCTTGTCTGGCGGTGGTGTTGGTAGGGAACAATCCGGCCTCAAAGGCCTATGTTGGCAGCAAAGTACGAGCCTGCGAAGAAACCGGGATTAAATCTATAAAGATCAGCCTGGCAGCAGACATTACCGAGCAGGAGCTGCTCGAAGAAATCGATAAATTAAATGGCGATGCATCCGTACATGGGATACTGGTGCAACTGCCTTTGCCACATCACATGGATGAGGAACGAGTTACCGAACGTATTGATCCAGCCAAAGACGTGGACGGTTTTCACCCCGAAAATGTCGGCAAGTTAAGCATTGGGCTAGATTGTCTGACGCCATGCACACCCTCCGGGATTCCGGAGTTGATCAGGCGCAGTGGCATTGAAATGTCAGGCAAGCACGCTGTCATCATCGGTCGCAGCAATATTGTTGGCAAGCCTATGTTGAATATCCTGGTACAAAAGGGCGAAAAAGCCAATTGCACGGTGACCTGTTGTCACAGCGGCACCGATCACCTGGCGAATTTCACACGGCAGGCCGACATCCTGATCGCGGCCATTGGCGTGCCAAGGTTTGTTACAGCAGGTATGGTCAAAGACGGTGCCACTGTCATTGACGTGGGAATTAACCGGGTGGATGACCCGGAACACTCACGCGGCTACCGACTGGTTGGCGATGTGGATTTTAATGATGTACAGGAAGTGGCCGGCGCGATTACCCCAGTTCCCGGCGGGGTTGGGCCGATGACCGTGGCGATGTTGATGAAAAATACCGCCAAAGCGGCTCGTATGATGAATGGTGTCAGCGGCTAGACGACGCGGTATAGAGTACTGACGTCTACTAATCAGCTGATTCACCCGCCAGTATTCTGTGCATCCGCTTTGCGTATTCACCAATACTATGCAGTTGCGACTGTTTGAACTGCGTATCGCTGATACTCTCGATACCTCCATCGGCGATCAATTGCAGTACTTTTGATTTGTAACGTGAGCGTCTACCAACTACCCAATCGCCTCGACCAGCCTGTGTGAGCAATGCACTGCTTTGTTGAGCGGGAAACAATTCACCATGCAATGCCACCACCGCGGCCCCTCGCCGCAAGGCAGTATAGGTGTTCACCACCCCATTGTTGGTCAGGTTTTCTAATACCACATCCCCTTTATTAGGTCGGCTTTCGGGGTCGAATCCAATTTGTGGCGCATTGATTTGATACTTGGCAAAGCGGAGTCGCAATTCATTTTGCACGGCCGGTTGGGTTGCATCCAGATTCAGTGACCAGCCATCTAACTCATCGAGTATTTGTGCCCAAGTCTGGATGGTCGATTCACTCAAGCCCGAGTTGGTGTTGATGGCGAACAGCATTTTTCGTTCCGAGTCACCATTCACTTCGTCGAAATCATCTATCAGGTCAAAGCAAAATCGTTGTGATCCCAATTGCTCATCCAGAATGGTTATTCGGTTGCTGGCAAAAGTTCCCTGATGCACCAGCCAGCCAAATTGTCGACGGGCCACTTGCATACCCAGTACACGTTGCCGGCAACCTACCTGGATGCCTCCAATGTCTACCACGGTGTCGATCTGATCGCTCCTGATTTGCCGGGCAAACTCGGCATCGTTCAAGCCGCTGCTATTGACGACGGTGACATCGGGCTCAAGGTGCAGGGCCTTGTTGTGTGTGTCGTGCCAGTAGACGACGATTTCGACATCTGCACTCAATTCATTCAGCAGGGGCATAACGATAGCGGACCAATATGATGTCGGGATAACTCCGACGACAAATCCCACTTTCAGCTTATCAGCATGCTGTTCTATAAACTGAGGATAACTTTTGTCCTTGGGAATAAACCGCTCTCCCCAGAGCGCTACTTCCTGGTTCAGGTCCGTGGCACTGGCTTCTCCGGCAATCGTGTAGTGATGAATATATTGGCTGTGAGCTGGGGCATGACGCGGACGCAGCAGGCGCAAATAGTTGTATTGGCGGGCTGCCAGTTCCAGTTGGCCGGTCAGGCTGTATAGCTCAGCTAGCTGGAATGCCGCCTTATCATGCTCGGGCTCCAGGTCCAGTGTGCGTTGAAACGCACTGACTGAATTCTGGTAACTGCCAACCATCCGTTGTGCCAGGCCCAGGTTGTACATCCACTGAGCGGTTTCCCCGTATTGTTCTATCAATGATTTCAGCAAACCGGCCGCAGCAGCGGGCTGTTTTGCTTCTAGTTGCAGGCAGGCTTGATTGTTAAGGATGAACTCCGACTTGGGATTAAGTTCTGCCGCTCGTCCGCCAATGCGCCGAGCTTGTTCGAACTTATCTGATTTAAACAGGCTGGTGAACGCGACCGCATTAGCACCGGCGTGGTTTGGATCAATCTCCAGCATCTCAGCGCTGAGCTCGATAGCCTCGCTAAGATTATTCTCCCGCATCGCCTTGATGGCCTGCGACATAAGAGATTGTGCCTGACTGCTGCTGTCGTTCATTTTACTATTATCGTTATGCTGTTGAAGACCGGGCATTCCCCGGTGCTATTTCATTGTTCTTTAAGTCGTTGCTGTTCACACCACAATTGCCATTTCTCCCGCACGGCAGCCCCGAATTCATCGGCAAACCGTTGGTGCTGCATGAGTGAGCATGCCTCTATTTTGCTGCGTAATCTTGCTCGTAGCTTACTGCGCAGTTTCGGGTCATTAGCGAGCTCGCAAACCTGTGCTGTGAAATCGGTCAGTTTGCTGACTGCATATTTACTCAAACCTGCCCGATGCAAAATGCTGGCCGACAAACGGCTCGCGTGTGTGTTGCCTGAAAGACTGACTACGGGTACACCCATCCACAGTGCATCCAGGGTCGCGTGCATATCGTTGTAAGGCGTAGTGTCGAGCGCAATGTCGATTTCGTTGTACTCGGCCAGGTATTGTTCCGGGTTCAGTTTCGAGGTCTTTATGCGCAGTCTTCCCTCATCGATGCCTCGTTGTTTGAATTGTTCTATCAGATGGATATGGGCGCTGGCGTTAATGAGTTGTTCCTGGCGAAGGTGCAGTACTGCTTCTGGCAGCGCGTGGAGCGCGTAGGACCAACAGTCAATGGTTTTATTTGAAATCCTGTCGAGATTGGCAAGAGATCCCAATACCAGGGTTTCAGCATTTTTACGCGGTCTGACATCAGGTGCTGAAGCCAGGGGTTGATAACAAATGAATCCATTCACCAAGCGAATCAGTTCCTCGCTGAAGTAGATATCGGACACGTCGACTGGATCCGCTATCTGATCGGTGATGCGATAGGCAATACTCTCCAGTCCGCTGGTAGATGCATAACCGAGCCAGGAAATCTGCAGGGGGGCATTGAATTTCGCGAACACACCAAGGCGGTTACCGTCAGTGTGGCCGTCGAGATCAAACAATACATCAATCTGGTCCTGCAAAATCTGCTTCGCCAGATCGCCATCAGACAGGTCCCCGCAGTCGCGCCAGGTATCACATTGGGCCTTGATCTTCTTGCTGATCGAATTAGGTGTGTGAGTACAACTGAAGGCACTCACGTGAAACTCTTTGCGGCTGAGGTTGGCCAGCAGGGGTAGTACCGATGAACTGATTTCGTGTCGGCAGAAATTACTGGAAACGAAGGCCAGTTTTAACTGTCGGTTTGGCTTTGCGGCGCGCCATGTGTGCGAGTCCTTGTGTCTATGCGGAAAGGCTTTGCGGGCCCAAAGCTGGGTCAGGTGAAAGTTTAATTGCTGGTCTGACGACGAGCAATAATCACTCCAGTGCGCGAGTTTTTGCAGGTAGCGTGGATTCTCAGGTTCCAGTGTCGCAGCCCGGTAATAACAGTTCATGGCGGCGTCAACCCGCCCTGTGTTTCGATAAACCGATGCCAGCAAGCTGTATGATTTGCTGGCGGTCGGTTTGATGGCTAACGCCGTCTGTAATTCGAGTTCTGCGCCGTCAAATTGCAGATCATTGATGAGGGCGTAGGCGTACTCATGGCGCAGGGCCGCATTGTCTGGACTATTATCACAAAGAGCCTGCAATATATCGCAGGCTTCTCGAGCCTGGCCCTGTTCCGCAAATATCAAGGCAATACCTCGTAGTTGATCGTCGCGCTCGCGATCTTCGCCATTTGAGTGACTGCTTGATAATTCAGATCGATACAGCTGTTTGGCCATCCGCAAGGCGCGTTCACCCCGACCAAGGGCGCGCAGGCAGCGCAACTCGGTTGTGTCGCGCCAGGTCGACGGCGGCCGCTTCGCCAGGCCTTCCAGCGCCTGTGCGTAGTTTGCACCGTCCATCAAGTTTTCGATTTCAGCCTGGTTCAAATTGATTTTTTTCAGAAAGCACACACTGAGTCGGCCAGCACAAGGAGTACTGAGCCTGTCAAACAGATCAACAAAGAATGGATACCAAGTCGCAGTCGTTTACCCTCCCGGTTTTAACCCACCCAAAGAGAACAGATACCCCAATACGAACTACAACTGTATCAAGTTTACACCAAACCCGCAGATTTCGAACATTCTTATCGCGGAATTATCAACGACAGCATACATGCTCATCTTGACGATTTAATAAGATGTAAACCGATGCAGCACATGCTGCCCTGTTTGGACAAGAAATCACAGCCAATCTACAAATAGTTAATAATATTTAACAGCTTATGAACGTAGCTTGAATACTCAATGCTATACTTTTGCCACCCAAAACTGATGTGAGCAGTCTTCGCAGACTGATTATCGAATGCTGGAAAGTGCTTTAGTTCATCAACGCGATCGCAGCCAGGTGAACGCCCGGATGTATCAGTTGTTGGTGAGCGTGATGTGCTTACTGACAATAGCGGCCGCGCAAGCAAGTTCTATTCGCCAGCTGCACTTGGACGACGTAAGCCAGCAGTCAGAGCTGATATTTGTCGGCGAAGTGGTCAACAGCGTCGCTAGCTGGAACCCGCAGCGGTCGCGAATTACCACGCAAATCACTTTCCGGATTGATGAAGTGATTAAAGGAAGCTACTCAGAGGCCAACTTGCAACTCGGTTTTGCGGGCGGCACAGTCGGCGATGCCACCATGGAGTACGAAGGCTTGCGCTACCCGATCATCGGGGAGTCGGGAATCTATTTTGTTGAAACTATTGCGAAACCCTTAGTGAATCCTCTGGTGGGTTGGAGTCAGGGGCATTTTTTACTGGATGCACAAGAACGCGTTAACACCTATGACGGGAAACCGGTATCTACAGTTCAACGTAAGATACCCACCACATCGCAAGGCACAAACCAGATCAGCCGGGGGATTGCTCAGGGCTTGCAGCTTGCTTCGCAGCCGCAAAATGCCATGAGCAGGGCAGAGTTCGTGCAACACATTAAGCAAAGCATTGAGTAAGCCAGCATTCAAGACGCGCGGGCTGATTATTGGCGCTGGTGTGGCGGCCGCATTCGCGCTCGGTTACCATGCCGATGCCTTTGAACTCAGCGCCTTTAAGTGGGAGGCGGGTAAAACCGAGTTCAAAGTGAACTTTGCAATCAGCAACCCCGGAACGGATGCCAAGTTTCAAACCGCATTTGAAGAGGCGATGGATATATGGACGAACAATTCCACCTTTGTTTTTGAATTGGATAACACGGTCGCCGCCGATCCCTGCTCAAATCTGGAACCGGCCAACGGAGTATCTTTTGATGATGATGACTGCGGTGCCGGTTATGGAGCCAATACATTGGCTGTACAAACTGCGTATTTTTTCGCTGGCGAACGGGTGCGCACCACCATCACATTTAACACTGCCATTACCTGGGACGTCTATGACGGCTCACGGATTTTCCAGCCCGCAGAAGATTTCAAACGCGTGGCGGTCCATGAACTGGGGCACGCATTGGGTTTAAATCATGAGGACCAGGCCAGTGCAATTATGGCGCCGTTTATTAGTGACATTATTTTGCCAACCGCAGACGATATTGCCGGCGTTGCTGCTCTTTATGACAGTGATGGAGATGGAATAGGCCTGGCGACCGACAACTGTCCTGAGGTTGCCAATGCCGATCAACTCGACCTAAATAACAACGGCCTGGGTGATGCCTGCGAGGATTTTGACAACGATGGTGTGCTGAATGGAAGCGATAATTGCCCGCTGGACCACAACCCTGATCAGGCTAATAACGACAATGATCGCGAAGGCGATGTCTGCGATGCGGATGATGACAACGATCTGATTAATGATGTGGGAGACAATTGCCCATTCACCGCTAATCCAGGACAGGAAAATCTGGATGGGGATCCACTTGGCGATGCCTGTGATTCCGATGATGACAATGACGGGGTGAATGATGACGTAGATAATTGCCCGCGAACTTCGAATACAGGCCAGGACAATCTCGACAACGATGAATTTGGCGATGTTTGCGACAATGATGCCGATGGCGACAATGTCCTGGTGGGCGCAGACTCAAACGACTTAAACGCCAATGTCTGCGCCGATACGGACAACGATCAATGCGATGACTGTAGCACCGGGCTTTTCAATCCTGCAGACGATGGTCCTGATGCAAATAACGACGGTATCTGCAATGTCGGCGACACGGATGACGATGGAGATGGGGTGTTGGACGTTAATGATAACTGTCCGTTGATCGCGAATCCGGACCAACTTGACTCAAACGCTAATGGGTTTGGCGATGCCTGTGATCCGGATAGGCAACTGTGTTTGCCGATCTTAACCAGAACGCAACAACTGACATTTGTCTGCCTGTAGATGCCATTTCTCAATCTGGAATATCCAAACCGCTATTTTATCCTTCTCGTTTACCTACCTGGCGGCACACTCTCTCTGCATTATTTGGCGGCACTATAAAGCGGCTTGAGCTCGCCAGCCTGCGAGTTATTTGCCTTGTTGTTTTTGCTTACCTGGTTTCGATGTGCATCGACAATATTGATCATCTGCTTGAGGTCTATATCCGGGCCAGCTTTGTAGAGAAAAGCTTCCAGGCCGTGCACTGCTGCACTTAAGTCCGGGTTATCAGCTTCCACCAACAGCGCCTGCAACGAAGCCTGTTGCATCGTTGGTGTGGTGATGGTCCGCAACCAGCGAATAAGATTGCTACGGATCGCAACTGTGTCTTCCGCCCGCAAGGATTTTTGCAGCTGGCTCCAAGCCGATTTCTCAGAAGGTCGCGCCAGGGGTTCTACCCGCTTCGGCGTTGAGGTCTGATTTTTTCTCAGGCGCAGTATCATTGCGAATTGAATCAGGCACAATAACAGAAGGCCAGCAGTTATTGCTTGCCACAGCCGGATGCGGTCGTCGACAAGAGCAACTGCCTGATCCGTTGCACCAACAATATCTGTTTCAGTGCTCGTTGCCTGGTTCTCTTCGATCACCGCTCCCGAACTCGTCACTACCAGGGTTTGGGCAGGGTAGGTCGCCTGTTTCCAACGTTTGGCACCCACATCCCACCAGTCGAGCGATAACGCGGGCAGGATTATTTTCCCACCGTCGGCGGGAACCATCGCTGGCACAATGGCGGCTGATTCAATTCGTGTGCTGACAAAACCATCGGTTGTTGCCTTACTTTCCAGTTGTGCTTGATCCGCGTAGAGCTTGTATTCGGCAGAGCCGGTTGCCGACTCTGTCACGGGTGGAATGACCTCTGCACGTTGGCCGCGTGTGGTAATGGTTATAGTGCGGGTTATTGGCTCACCAACTTTCAGTTGCGCGGTGTCGCCTGACCAGCCTGCGCGAATCTCCACCGCTTCGGCCGGGAACCATTGCGAACCGGCTTTTACCGGCGCCGGCTTTATCGGGATGATTAATTGCTTGCTGCGGGCTATCACCTGCTCACCGCGGGTGCCGAAAATACTGCGTCGCCCGTTCTTCACTCCGGTAAAGGTCATCACAGGAATGATCAGCTCGCCTTCCTGCTCTGCGAAGACAGCATATTTAAGCACCACAACCTGTCGGGCAACACCATTATCAATGCGTTGAAAACTCTGCTGATCAAGCGCTTCGACATTTGCGCCCTGAACAATCAGGCTGGGCCCATTGAGATCACTGATATTGGAGAGTGCCGAGATCTCAACCTCAACGACCAGCTGTTGCGCTGGATAAATCGAGTTGTAGTTGGTACTAACCCATACTTGAAGTGGCAAGCTGGCGCTGTTGCCCTGTTGCGAGTTGTCCACGCTAATAGTGATAGCCTGGCTGCGGTCATTGTTGATAGCAAAGGCCGGGATTGTGAGTTGTCCCTGTCGCTTAGGCACCAGGGTAATATTCCAGACAACTGAAGATTGGCGGGTGGTCTGGCCATTGACCACCGAAACGGAACTGTTAGTTTGTGGGCTTACACCCAGTACCTCAAAGTCGCCTTCAAGTGCTCTGAGATCCAGGGCGGATGAACTTACTTGTTCGTCATAACTTACCTTCAGTTGCAATGTTTCATTGGTGGTCACCTGGTTGCGATTCACGGTTGCCGTTAACGTGGCAGCCTGAGCGCTTGTCCAGATGGTAGAGACCAGAAGTGGTAATAGCAGTAATCGCTTGATCTTATACGGTGCGGAGTTCATGGCTTAATACCGTTCTTCGTTGTTAGGGTCGGTGGGTTGGCGGCCAGTTTGGCCAGCCCGCTGATCCGACTGATACTTGAACTTACGACGCAACAAGCCACTCGGATCATCCTGGATTGCCCGCAACCATTGCTCGCTGGCGTCGTCCAGCGGCGGCGTTTCCTGCTCTTGTCCAAGCGCTGGTACCTGCTGCTCCTCTCCCTCGTCTGTTTCCTGTTCGGGCTCTCCGGATGTGGGCTCTTGTTCAGACTCTTGCTCGGCGTCTTCTTCTGACTGATCTTGATCCGCAGGCTGGTTCTCTTGTTCTTGCTCCTGGTCCTGTGCCTGCTGTTCGGATTGTTCCTGCCCAGATTGTTGCTGATCGTTTTGCTGTTGCTCCGACTCGCCCGACTGTTGTTGTTCTGATTGTTGTTCGTCCTGCTGCTCCTGCTGGTTCTGTTGCCGATCCTGTTGTTGGTCACCGCTCTGTTCTTGTTGTTGGTTCTGCTGGTTTTGTTGCTGCTGGTCCTGGTCTTCTGAATTATCTTGCTGCTGATTTTGTTGATCCGACTGATCCTGTCCCTGTTGCATCAGTTGTTCAAGTAGCTCTTTATTGTAGGCCGCGTCTGCATGATCAGGCTGTTGTTCCAATACTTTTTCGTAGCTGGCAATGGCCTCCTCGAGGTCGCCGTTCAGGGCCATCGCGTTACCCCTGTTGTACAGGCTGCGCACGTCTTCACGCGCCTGTAACTGAGCAATAGCATCGGCATATCCGCCAGCGCGATAGTTGGCCACCGCCGCCCAATCCTGGTTTTCGAACGTGGTGGCGGCCTCAGCAAATCGTTCCTCCTGCATGAGCTGGGCCCCTTGTTGATCCCGTGTTTGCCACAAATCGGCCCAACTCCAGCTGCTCGCTTCGGCTGCTTCGGTCTCAATTGGGATAATAAAAAACAGGGGCAGCACATAGACCAATCCCTTGCGAAAAAATATCAGCACAAACGGTAAGGCCAGTATCGCTAACAGGTAGCCCTGATCTTTCCAGGCGTCGAAACTCACCTCGCCCAGTATGTCCAGGGGGTCTACTTCTTCAATTTCAGGTGCGATCAGGCGATTCACGTCGCTGTCATCCGGACTCAAGGTGGCATACCGACCTCCGAGACTACCCGCTAACGATTGCAGCTCGGATACGTTTAACGAAGCCAATACGATTTCGTCCTTGGAGTTCCGCAGGAATCCGCCTTGAGGAGCCGGAATCGGGGCAGGTTCTGTGCCGCCGACTCCGAGGATCGAAAGCCTGTGTGTTGGATCAAGCTGTCCGCGTATTTGCTCGCTGGCCGCAGGAGCAATACCGTCGCTGATTAACAGAATTGTGCCGCTGGTCGCTCCTGCGTCCCGGAGTAATTGCTGCGCCAGTGCCACCGCCGCCTCGGTATTGCTGCCTTTAGCAGGCATGATGCTTGGGTGCAGTGCGGGTAGCAACGCTTCAATATTGCGCGGATCATCCGTTAAGGGGCTCACGGTATGTGCGTCGCCAGCATAGGCTATCAAGGCAATCTGGCCATCTTCCTGAGCGCGTAACAGGTCAATCAACTTGAATTTGGCGCGGGTCAGCCGATTGGGTGTCAGGTCTGTCGCCATCATTGAAGGAGAAAGGTCCAGTGCTATGACCAGCGCCTGTTGATTTTCAACTGTTGGCACCGCCTGTTTGTTCCAGGTTGGACCGGCCGCTGCCAGCACCAGGGTGAGCCACATCGCCAGCAATGCCCATTGCCAACCATTGGACTGCCTGCTTGAGTTTATTTGCAGCGCCGCAATCATTTCTTTCGGAATAAACTCTTCCCATTGGCTACTCGCCGCAACTTTGCGGATAAATATCCAGGCCAGTAGCACAACTGGTAATGCATACAACCATTGCGGCCGAATGAAATGAAACAAATCGATATTAAATTCCATCATGTCGACCTCCTCAGTCCCAGGGCCAACAGGCTACTGAGAAGAAGGGCAACTATCACTGCCCAATGCGATAGACTGCGTGTCGGGCGGAATGTCTGCTCTTCGGGAATCGGTTCAAGCCGGTCCAATTCTGCGTAGATGCTGGTCAGCTCTTTCGGATCTCGAGCGCGAAAATATTTTCCACCGGTTTTATCTGCGATGGCTTGCAGTGTCGCCTCGTCGAGGTCCCTGGATGGATTGGTATTGCGACTGCGACCAAAAATGTCGCGCACCTGTTTTACTTCAGCGCCCACGCCAATCGTGTGAATGCGGATCTGCGCTTCCGCGGCAATATCGGCCGCTCGCGCTGGGTCTGTACCCGTGTTGTTGGCGCCATCCGTGAGCAGGATGAGTACACGACTGTCGGCGGGTCGATCGCGCAAGCGTTTGACAGCCAGGCCAATAGTGTCACCGATCGCGGTGCCATCGCCTGCAAAGCCCAATTGCGCCTCATCCAACTGCTGTTTAACGGTATGGCTGTCGTAAGTCAGAGGTGTTTGCAGATAGCCCTGTCGACCGAACAGGATCAGCCCCAGTCGATCGCCGCCCCTTAGCTCCACAAATTCGCCGACGACCTCTTTTACCGCAGAAATTCGATCAACATAGCGGTTGCCCTGCAACATATCCTGTTCGCGCATGGAGCCTGAAATATCGACGGCCAGCATCAGGTCACGGCGGTCCTGAGGTATATTGACCGGGTCGCCGATCCAGGTTGGTCGCGCGGCAGCCACCAGTAAACTTAACCAGATGAGCCAAAGCAGGATACCGCGCAGCCAGTTGCTGACGGATCTGCGTGATAGGCCATCATCGAGATCGTAAAAGGCCTGGTAAAAAGGTACCCGAATCGCTCCCGCTGCGGTCTCTAATGGAGGCGTCAACCACCGCACAACCAGGGGTAGCGGGATCAGGGCAAACACGTAGGGCCACTGCCAGCTAAGCATGTTTCACCTCTCCGACCTTGCGGCGGTGAGTTCTTATCCAGCCGAGCAACTGAGGGTGGACGTTATCAATATCTGCCCTTGGGTCCGGACGGTAGTGCTCGCCAGCCAGTGCCTGTTGCGTTACTTCGCTGAGTTCGCGCTTGGCATGGCGTTGGAGAAGTTCAATCCAGGCATTACCGGACTGACGGGCTATTTCTCTAGCAGGGGAAATATGCAGCAGAGTTCGTTTTAATACCTCGTTTGCCCGGTGCAGATAGGTCCCGGTATCCTGATCGATTTCCCATTTCGAAAAGCTGTTCTCCAGTTCTCGCAGTGCAGTTTTACGGTAACGATTACGCTGAACATGGCGGCGTAGTAAGAGCCCGGAGGCAATCAAGATCAATAGCAACAATGCACCCGCGACCCACCAGCCGGGAGCGAGTGGCCACCAGCTAACCGCATCGGGAAGATGCACATCACGCAGTTGCTGCTGGAGCATTTGTTGTAGCTGATCTTGCATCTATCAAATCACAGGACTACTTGCCAAAAATGCGGTTCAGACTGTGCCGGGCAGAGTCAGACGTGGTGATCTTGGTATACAGCGCACGCGCTTGAGTGGCGGCCGCTTTGAGTTGTGCTTGACGTTCGGCCAAACTCGACTGATACGCTTGTTTTAACTTGTTGGAAACACCGATTACTGAGCTCTGAACACCATCGCTGACTGCCAGGCGACCATGCAGTGGCATGGATTCTTCGACTTCGTCGGCAACCTGGATCAGGGTGAGATCCGTGTGTTTACCGAGGTCACTTAGCGCTTTGGCCGCGGTTTCATCGAAATCGTGAAAGTCACTGACGATGAAAATGGCTGTTCCTGGACGAGTGATGCGTTTGCATTCCACCAAAGTGTTACTTAGCGATGTTGCCGGGCCAACCTCTTTGTCCCTTGCAGGCGCAGGCTCGCTGAGCAGCTGATTCAATTCGTGGACATCGTGTATCAACCTCAACACGGCCTGCTTGTTGCGCCGTGCCCGGCAGTCTCGTTCCTGGGTGTCACCAATCACCTGGCCGCCAACACGGTCTCCGCCGGCCAGGGCAGCCCATGCCAGGCCGCTGGCTAATTCGGCGGCCAGCACGGACTTGAATTGGCGTGTCGAACCGAAGAACAGGGGGCCGCGCTGATCGACAATAATGTGACAGGGGCGCTCTCGCTCTTCGCAAAACAGCTTGGTGTAGGTGCTACCGACTCGTGCGGATACTTTCCAGTCAATAGTGCGGATATCATCGCCAGGCTGATAGCGGCGTACCTCTTCAAACTCCATACCTCGACCGCGAAAACGCGAGCGTATGTTTCCCAGCAGCATGCTGCGTGCGGCCTGGGTGGAAAACAGCTTTAACCGTTGCGCCCAATGACGCGAACGCAGTAACCGCGACAAATCAGTGACGATGCCGTACTTTGCGGCCTGACCGTGTTCTGTTGCTGTTTGAACCAAGGTGCTGTTGCTCGCAGAAAGTTGCTACAAAGATTGCGTTCGGCAATCAGGCTACCGGGACCAGGCGCAACAATTCGTCGGCTACTGCGTCTGCCGTCAGGCCATCCGCCTCGGCTTCGTAACTGAGAATAAGTCGGTGGCGCAGACAATCATGGGCAACGGCGAAGACGTCATCTGGTGAGACATAATCCCGTTCACTCAACCAGGCATGTGCACGGGCACAGCGGTCTAATGCAATAGTGGCGCGCGGGCTGGCGCCAAACTCGATCCAGTCGACCAATTGGTCGCCATAGTCGGCTGGCGAACGGGTCGCCAACACCAATTGCACCAGGTACTCATCCACGGCATCTGCCATATGAATTTGCATGATTTCTTTGCGCGCGGCGAAGATGCTCTCTTGGGAAATTACCTGCTCTGGTTGCAAGGCCGTGTCGGCGAGTGCTTCGCCGCGAGCCAACGCCAGGATTTCCTTTTCCGCGCTTACGTCCGGGTAACCGATTTTCACATGCATCAGGAAGCGATCCAGTTGTGCTTCGGGTAATGGGTAGGTGCCTTCCTGCTCAATGGGGTTTTGGGTCGCCATAACCAGGAATAGTTCCGGTAGGGCAAACGTTTCACGCCCGACGCTTACCTGCCGCTCGGCCATTCCTTCCAACAGTGCCGATTGTACTTTGGCGGGTGCTCGATTGATCTCATCAGCCAGTACCAGGTTGTTAAAGATAGGTCCTTGCTGGAAATTAAAAGTCCCGGTCTCGGGCCGATAAATCTCCGTACCAGTAATATCGGAAGGCAGGAGGTCGGGAGTAAACTGGATGCGTTGAAAGCTACCTTCCAGGCCATCCGATAAACATTTAATTGCCTTGGTTTTCGCCAGGCCTGGCGCGCCTTCCACCAGCAAATGGCCATCTGCTAACAGGGCGATCAATAGCCGGTCTACCAGCGTTGCCTGGCCAACAATCTGGCTTGATAACCATTGCCGGAGTGAATTAAATGCCGTGTGCATGTTTGTGGTCCTCGTTATTCGATTCTTGTGTTCGCCGCGTGTGTTGGGCGTGAATTCTTTGGGCTAGATTTATATATAGTGCGTGAAAATATTCAAGTTACGTTTTAGTAGTATTTTCCCGAGTCATCGCCCAGTTTCAGTCATGGATTACATTAATTGAAGTTCAACCAGGCTTACTGCTGCGATGGTTCTGGCGTATATCTTGTTCCAGCTTATCTAGTTCTTCTTGCTCAAACCCGGCCAGCAATCGGGCGCTGATATTAAATGGACCCTTGAGTTCACCATGCAAATGTTTGTCGACCAGGCTCTTAAAGGTGGTGGCGGCGGTCAAATCTTGTTGCTGGCACTGAAATGTAAACCAGGCGGAACCGATTTTCACATGTTCTATCTCGTCCCGGTAGATTTCCTGCAAAATAGCGACAGCCTGCGCATCACCGACGCTCTCCAATCGGTTGATCATCCCGGGTGTCACATCGAGGCCACGCGCTTCCAGCACCCGGGGAACTAGCGCCATTCGCGCAGTCACATCGTGAGACGTCTCAACAGCCATATCCCATAAACCATTATGAGCAGGTAAATCCCCATACTCACAACCGTTTTGATTCAAATAGGCGCGGATCATGGAGAAGTGCCGAGCCTCATCGGCGGCTACTCGCAGCCAGTCAGTATAGAACGAGGTTGGCTGGTGGCGAAATCGATAGGCAGCGTCCAACGCAAGGTTGATGGCGTTGAACTCGATATGTGCGATGGCATGCATCAACACATTGCGACCTTCCTGATGTTTGATGCCACGACGCTTTAATTGACGAGGCGGCACCAACCGCAGGCTCGGAGGGTAACCCGGCGTAGGTATTTCCTTGACGCTACTATCCTGGTCTATCGAAAAGTCCGCAAACTGTTCGGTCAGGTGCAATGTGCTAGCACATTTGCCACTGGCATCTGTCAGCAATATCACGCGATAGATTTCGTCGAACAGAGAGGTCATGTCTTAGTTAAAATTACCTGGGGTCATCGTGCTGCATTGGGTGCTTGAGAAAACTGTCCCGCAGTACACCTCGGCAACCCGTTAATGTCCTTAAAGGTTTCAATGTTTGAAAAGGCGACCGCGGCACACAGGGCAGATACTGTTTCGGCCTGCTCAAAACCGTGTTCAACTATGACCCAGCCACCTGGTCGGAGATAGTCCGCTGCGCCATTGATGATAAGTTCCAGGTCGGCCATCCCTTGTCTGTTTGCGATCAGGGCGGTTCTTGGTTCGAAGCGTACATCGCCCTGATTGAGGTGTGCGTCGTGCGCGTCGATGTAGGGCGGGTTGGCCACAATCATGTCGAAACGGCTTCGTGGCGGTAGGCTGGTATACCAATTGCTTTGCACAAAGCGAATATTGTTGAGGCGATGCTGCACTGCATTAGATTTGGCTACTTCGAGGGCCTCTGCCTGTGCATCTACGGCGACGATATTGCTTTCGACACGTTCGTGGGCGAGTGCGATGGCGATCGCGCCACTACCGGTGCCCAGTTCCAAAACGGTGCTCGATTCTGCCTGGGGCAGTCTTTGTAACGCGCATTCCACCAGGGTTTCTGTGTCGGGGCGTGGAATTAGAACGTTTTCGTTGACCTGTAACTCCAGTGACCAAAACTCTTTATGACCAACGATGTAGGCAATGGGTTTACCCTGCGCGCGTTGTTCTACCTGGTTGGTGAATGGCTGTAAGTGATGCTCCTGAACTTGATCAGACCCATGGGCGATTAACCAGGCCATGTTTTGGCCTGTTACATTCTGCATTAGGACTTCGGCATCTATCCGGGGCGTCTCGGAAACAGCGTACAGCTGCTTCGCAGCCTGGTCTATCAGACTCTGGTAACTCGGCGGTGAGGTCATGCGGTATCGCTGCCAGGCGACCCCTTAATGCTCTGCTAACTCGGATAGCAGGTTAGCTTGGTGCTCGGCGGTGAGCGGGTCAACCACTTGGCCCAGGTCACCAGCGATGATGGTATCCAGTTTGTACAGGGTAAGATTGATCCGGTGATCGGTAACCCGGCCGTCTGGGTAGTTATAAGTGCGAATTCGTTCCGAGCGATCACCGCTGCCGACCAGGCTTTTGCGGGTTTCGGCTTGTTCGGCTTCCTGAGCTTGGCGCTCTGCATCCAGAATGCGTGCTTTGAGCATCGACATGGCACGGGCTTTGTTCTTATGCTGGGAGCGTTCGTCCTGGCATTCCACTACCGTCCCAGTTGGGATGTGGGTTAGACGCACTGCCGAGTCGGTTTTATTCACGTGTTGCCCACCGGACCCCGAGGCACGGTAGGTATCTACGCGTAAATCATTCGGGTTGATTTCCATATCATCGCCTACTTCGTCCGCTTCCGGCAGAATCGCAACGGTACAGGCCGAGGTGTGGATACGGCCTTGAGTCTCGGTTTTTGGCACGCGCTGTACCCGGTGCGCCCCTGATTCAAATTTTAGTTTGGAATAGGCACCATGACCCTCGATGCGGGAGATGATTTCTTTAAACCCGCCGTGTTCGCCCTCGTTTTTGCTTAGAACTTCAACCTTCCATTTCTGCGCTTCGGCATAGCTGGAATACATGCGAAATAAATCGCCCGAAAAAATAGCTGCCTCGTCGCCGCCGGTGCCGGCGCGAATTTCCAGGAAAATATTATTGTCGTCGTTTGGATCTCTGGGTAATAACAGCTTCTGCAAGTCGGCCAGTAACTCTTCCTGACGCGCTTTAATTTCAGTGAGTTCGTCATGCGCCATTTTGCGCATTTCCTTGTCATCTTCCTCCATCATCATGGTGGCCGCTTCGGCATCACCTTCCAGGCTTTTATATTCCTGGTAGTTTTCAATCACCGGGCTAATGTCCGATAACTCTATACTGAGTTTCCGAAAACTATTTTGATCTGCTTGTGTCTCCGGGTCTGACAGCAGGGCATTCAATTCTTCCTGACGGTCAACCAGATTTTCAAGCTTGAAACGAATGGAGTCTTTCACTTTTTCTCTCGGGTCACGACGATGTGAGTGCTGCGCAATTATAGACCGATCATCTATGAATTGCTGCAGTTCAGTCGTTAGCGTTCCTTGTTTTCCGGGCCGGACAAATCCAGGTCAAATAACTCCCGAGTTGCGCGTAGCAATTCCTCGTCGTGCTTCTGCCGCAGGGATTCTGTGGGGTTATGCATGAATTTTTGAGATAAAGCATGCGCGAAGTGCTGCAGTACTTCGTCGGGATTTTCGCCAGCCTGCAATCGCTTACGTGCGTTCTGCAATTCAATTTCCGCCATTTGGCTGGTCTGATCCCGCAATTGCCGAATGGTAGGAAGTGACTGCAGGTTGTTAAACCAGTGCATGAACTCCAGGGTTTGGCTTTCGACTATCTTCTCAGCTTCCACTGCCGCTTGCCTGCGCGAATTGACGTTCTCGCTCACGACTTGGTCCAGGTCGTCAACGGTATATAAATACACGTTATTCAACTCACTAACCTGCGGTTCTACATCTCTTGGAATAGCCAAATCCACAACGAAAACTGGCTTGTTCTTTCGTTGCTTGAGTGCGGATTCAAAAGCGCCTTTGCCCAGGATTGGTAGTGTGCTGGCCGTGGAGCTGAACACCATGTCAGCATCGGCCAGGCGCGTGGGCAATTCGTGTAGGGAAATGGCTTGAGCGCCAAATTCGCGCGCCAGGCCTTCGGCTCGTGAGACCGTGCGATTGGCAACGATGATATTCCGCACGCCCTGACTATGCAGGTGTCGACACGCCAGTTCGATGGTTTCGCCCGCGCCAATTAATAATACTGTTTGCCGAGAGATGTCTGAGAATATCTGTTTGGCCAGGGCTACTGCTGCATAGGCAACCGAGACCGCGTGACTGCCAATGCTGGTGCTGGAACGAATTTCCTTAGCAACTGAGAAAGTATGCTGGAAGAGGCGATTCAAGACCTTCCCGGTGTTGCCGTTCTTATGCGCCTTGGCGAATGCTGTCTTCATCTGCCCGAGAATTTGTGGCTCGCCTATCACCATGGAGTCTAGGCCTGCAGCAACACGAAAAGCATGCTTTACCGCCTGTTGATCGGGAAATCTATATAAATACGGCGTTACCTGCTCTTTGCTTAATTCATGAAAATCGCACAACCAATCGCTGACCACTTCAATGTTAACGTCCGGCACCTGGCAATAAACCTCAGTGCGATTGCAGGTGGAGAGGATGGTGGCTTCCTCGATTTCAGGACGTTTTGCAATATCCGCCAGGGCATCGTCCAGGTGATCAGCCGCCACCGCAGCCCGTTCGCGAACTGCAACCGGAGCGGTGGTGTGATTTAGGCCTATTGAGAGAACGTGCATGACAGTTTTTTACGGCGCGATCGAATAACTTCGTCTGTTGCGTACTGCTATTTTACAGTCGCTGTTGGCGATGCAGCCAACATCCAGGGTTGAGCAGCAATTGCCACCCGGGATTGGGCGCTATTTTAACCGCTTTTGTGCTACCGCAGCTATAGAATTCGGGCCAATTGGAGCGCTTCTGGCTAGGGGGTGCGGTGCTTTCAGCGTACCTTGAACAGCGGCTTATCCTCGGTTTTTCCAAACCGGGCGATGATTTCCCGTATTGGTTGCCACCAGAGGAAGAGTCCGATAAGCAATAGACCAAAACCAGCACCAGCATAGAACAGGTCGCCATCCATGGCCCAGCGACTGGAGATCCAAATTGTTTGAATGGCACCGAGCCCGATCAGGATTAGACACTGAGTGCCGAACGCCAGCCGCGCAAAGCTGGCTTCGCGCATGGTCACCGTCATCGCAACGATCAGTTGCATCACCACCAGCCAGCTGATGATGCCGACCAGGTACCAAGCATTCAATGCGATGCCGTTGTCAATAAAGTAGCAGCTGATAACAAAAGCAGTGATTGCCTGCAGGAGTTTGGATCGAACCAACACGCGCAGAAAACCTTCGCCTTCACCCACCCGCTGCACGGTTTCTTCCTCCGCGAGTGACAAAGCCTTGATACAGACACGTAAAAAATTGAGGCCGGCAATACAGAAGCCCGCCATAATCACCGTATGCGCAAAGTTGCCGGCTGTAGCGCCAGAGTGGATCAGGTACAACAAGCTATCGATCGCCAGGTTTAAATGACCGGCGAAACCTGGCTGTTCGACCCAGTTGAGATAATGGGTTTTCCATGCACCGATCCCTAGCGCGGAAGCCAGGCTGAGAACCAGCAACACCGCCAGGAATAATTGCAACAGGCTTTCGGCCTGCACCCGGCCGAAATCAGCCGCTGCGGATGGCTCTTCGGTATCACTGGATGCGGTGCTGTTAAAGACTCTGAAGAACAAAGTGCTTAATCCGGCGAACAGAAACAGGCAAAAACTCAGGAAGCTGGGTAATTCTTCAGCGCTAACCTGCGTGCTGTTCAGGGGAGCATCAAGGCCTGGTTGCAACCACACCAGTTTTACGGTCAGTGTGATGATGGTGATGATGATAACCGCGCCGGCGAGTCGGGCGACGTCATCTGAAAACGCCTTGTTATCGGCCAGGGTAAAACCACCCACCAGTAAAATTGCCGCGAGCACCGTGCTGTTATTAAATCGCAACCAATCGAGGTATTCACCAGCAAAGGCCCAGTCACCGTAGATTGCAAATCCCAATTCGTTAGCAAAGACAAATCCCAGGATTAGCATTGCCAGTGCGGCAAATTGATTCAACACCCTTGGTACCGCAGAGTGGCCACTACGCAATATGCGGTAAGCCGGGATTAATCCAACCAGGGCAAAGAGGAGCCCCGATTCCTTGTCGATTAACTTTGCCAGCATGGTGAGCACGATAGCCAATAGCAAGACCAGGAAAACTTGTAGTAGGGCACGCATGATGAACGACACCGCCGGTTGGTCGGAACCCACCAGGTATTCTGACAAAGCAGATTGGTGCTCTACAGCGGTAACTTGAAGATTCACCAGTGAATCAGCCAACAGGTGAAAGACAATCAGCCACAACAGCGCCGGACCCCAGCCCCAGAACAACAGCAAGCTGGTAGCTGGCAAACTGACAAAAAAAGCGCTGCTACCGATATGCTTCAAGCCTTGAGAACTACTAATGCCGCGTCGGAGTTCCTGGTAACCGGTGCTGAAGAGATGGCGATAGAGAATTCGAATCAGGCTCAAATAGCCAAAGGCGAGAAACGCCAGAAATGCGAGAAAGACAGTAAGACTGTTTAGCATTATTTAATTGTTATTCTGGTAATACTTGTTGCAAGATGTATTTCTGGAACTGCCCGAACAAACCTTTCGGTAATGATTGTAGTTACTACTGCTCACAAAGTTAAGTATATAATGATCGGGTTGTAACCAAAGGCCTTAATAATCCGACCACACAATGTCAAAGCCGTATGTAAACTATCAATCTCTCAGCTCAACTGCTCTGTTGGCACTGTGGCTCTGCGACCGCCACTATTGGCCAGTTCTTGCTCGCCTGGGCAAAAAGTGCGCTGTGTTGGTGGGACTTTCGATATTAGTTGGGTGTGCAAACACTGGCTTAACTGGGCTTGATGCTGATGATCCAGCTAGCGCCGTGGTGGTCACTGCTACAACCGAGTCCGCCGGGAATGCTGAAGAAGAGGAAGTTGACCTGCCGAATATGGAGTTGGATGCAGAACTGCTGGAGCAATTATTACTGGCAAATCTGGCATCTTATGCGGCTGATTGGGAACTTGCTGCCAACAATGCCTTGCTGGCCGCGCAGAGTACCCGCGACCATCGGGTGGCGAGATTGGCGGCTCTGTTGGCCATGCGCGCCAAAAATTATCCCGCCGCTACAGAGGGAGCGCGTCTCTGGCGTGATTTAAACGAACACAGCAATGATGCCAAAACCACCTTATTGCTGGCGCAGTTGAGCGAAGGCGATGTGGATGCAGCCTATCAGGGTTTTGCAGAACAACAGGCCGAACAAAGTATTGAAGAATACATAAAAGAAGTGGGTGGTGTGTTATTGCGCCAACGCAATGGTGATGTAGCTATTGCTATCGCCCAGCGCTATGTTACTGAATACCCTGATTCTGCGCAGGTTGCCTTGAGCGCGACCTATGTGGCGGAGAATTTTGAGAATTCAGCACTGGCTGAAGAGTGGCTGGAGAGAGCGCTGGCTTTAAAACCGGATTGGGATCTGGCGGCTCAGATGAAAGCGAATATTCTGCGGCGCCAGGGTAAGCATGAGGAGCGCAGCAACTATATTCAGCAATTTGTTGCCAACAACCCGTCATCAGTTGGCATGCGCATCAATTTTGCAGCGGAATTGGCGCGGGAAGAAAACTATCTTGAGGCGTTGGAACTTATGCAGGCTGTATTGGAAGATGATCCGAAGAACGTCTCCGCACTCACTTACAGCGCCGCATTGGCACAGCAGCTAAAGCAAATGGAGCTGGCCAAGGACTATTATAAGAAGGCACTGCGAATCGATCCTAAGAACGACGAAATTCGCTGGACACTGGCCCGATACGCAGTACAGGAAGAAAAGTATCAGTTGGCTGAGCAGTACTACGAGCAGATAGAAAGTCAGGAAAACTATTTTAGGGCGCAATTGCAAATTGCCAACATGCGCTATCACACCTTGGGGTTGAAGGGAGCGATAGACACTTTACGCGCTCTGGCTCCACGCACCGAGGCCGAATATGTAGACCGTGCCACTACCCGACACTACCTGTTAATGCAGGAAAATCAGTACGAGGAGGCCTTCGGAGCCATTAATGAAACACTTGCTTACTTACCGGAAAACCTGGACTTGGTGTATGCGCGAGCACTGGTTGCCTCGGAACTGCATGAGCTGGAAACTGCGGAACAGGATTACAAGTTTATCTTGTCGCAACAACCCAATCATGCCAATGCATTAAACGCATTTGGCTACACATTGGCTGATCAGACTGAGCGTTTTGATGAGGCTCGGGAATTGATCGAAAAAGCGTTGGAACTGCGCCCGGAGGATGCACATATACTCGACAGCATGGGCTGGGTGCTGTTTCGCCTGCAGCAGTATGACGAGGCGATAGACTACTTGCGTCAGGCCTATGAAACTATGCCGGAGGCTGAGGTGGCCGCCCACCTTGGCGAGGTATACTGGGTTACCGGGGAGACCGATAAGGCCAAGGCGATCTGGCGTGAAGCGCATGAGAAGGACCCTGATAATCGCTTGCTGACAAAAACGCTGGAGCGATTTGGCATTCAATTGCAATCGATTGCAAAAAAAACAAGCTGATTGCGCCGACCTCAATACTCCTACAACCGCGAACCATTCACTGACAGGTGTTCAGCGTGAAGTTGTTTAGCTTAATTAAAACCCGTGTCTCCGCGCTTAGTTGTGTGCTGATGTTGTCAGCCTGTGCCAGCATCCCCCAGACATCGGAACCGATAGGCCCACCTGAGCCAGCCGCTGGTAACGTGGAGCCAGGTTGGCTTAGCCAGAGCGAACCGTTTGTCGTTAATCGCCAGCTTTCCGAAGTTGATTGGCGCTACAGCGCCAAGGTCGGACTGACGACGGACAGTCTACGAGAGCAAGCCAATCTGGTTTGGCAATATGCGGATCAAAAAAACAGTATTCGCCTGTTTGGGCCGCTTGGTGTGGGAGCGATAAAAATAGAATTTGATGAGGCTGGCGTGCAACTGAGTGATAATAAAGGCGTCCTGCATCGCGGCAGTAGTGCTCAGCAACTGCTGACCGACATCGTTGGTTGGCCGCTACCGATCGATGCCTTGAGCCACTGGCTGTTTGTGCAACCCGATTTGGCATTGCCTTACCAATACCGGCTCAATGAAGAGGGGCAGGTGGCGTCGATTAGGCAACTAGGTTGGCAAATCGACTACAGCAATTATCGGCAATACGATGATCAATTTTTACCGCGAAAACTCTCAGCCTATAAACAGTTTGCAAGCAGTGAACAAGGGGCGGTGTCGGTTAAGCTGATAACCAAATCCTGGCAGTGGTGAACCAGGCTAATAAGGACCTATGATCAACGAGTCTTCGAAAATCTGGCCAGCACCAGCCAAGATTAACCTGTTTCTGCATGTTGTTGGCAAACGTCCCGATGGCTATCACGAACTGCAAACGGTGTTCCAGTTCCTTGATTTTAGCGATGAATTGCACTTTAGATTGAATGATCATGGGCAGGTGAAGCGCGATTATGATTACGGCTTTGATGAATCCACTGATCTTTGCCTGCGCGCAGCACATCTCGTTAAGAGTCATGCCCAGGAACACTGTGGTGTGACCATCTCACTCTCAAAAAAATTGCCTATGGGGGGTGGTCTGGGCGGCGGCAGCTCCGATGCCGCGACCGTATTAATCGCGCTGAACCAGCTCTGGAATGTTGGGCTCAGTAGAGCGGAGTTGGCAGAGCTGGGCTTGCAATTGGGAGCCGATGTGCCGGTATTTGTTCAGGGCCAGGCGGCCTGGGCTGAAGGGGTCGGCGAGCGTCTGACACCGTTGGATTTGGACGAAAAATGGTTTTTAGTGATTAATCCAAATATTTGTGTTTCTACAGCAAAAGTTTTTGCCCATAAACATTTGACAGCAAGGCCTCAGATGATGAAAATACGCGCTTTCCAAGAGGCCGACCAGGTGCATTTTGGTGATAATCAGCTCGAACCTATCGTCCGGGCAGAATATCCCGAAGTTGATCGGCTTTTTCGGTGGTTGCAAGCCTTCGGCGAACCGCGAATGAGTGGTTCAGGCGGCGCAGTATTTCTACCCCTTGAGGGGCGACAGCAGGGCTTGGAGATACTGGAAAAAAGACCATCAAGAACAACGGGTTTTGTTGCCAAAGGTGTGAATTTACATCCTTTGTACAGGCTCTAGGTAATGCTTTAGGTAATATTGAAAGCCAACAATGAAGCAGATATCCAAATACTCGTTGTAATTGTGAATGTGTTGATAGTTGGTTGTTAATTTTCTATTTTTAGAACTATAGATTTTTGAAATAGAAAGACACATTACTGATACTGGGGTGTGGCCAAGTGGTTAAGGCACCGGATTTTGATTCCGGCATTCGAAGGTTCGAATCCTTCCACCCCAGCCATTCACTTATCCGTTACCGGCAATATCAGCCGAGCAGCGCCTAGCACCGCAAGATAGCACCACAGAATTTTAAGTAATCCCCCGTGACGTTGGCCCAGGCATTAGCACTGGGCAAACGATACAAACGGGAAAGAGGAGAGGTTTCAGTGTCGATAGATAATTTAACCATTTTCAGTGGTAATGCTAATCCAAGACTGGTGGCTGAAGTAGTTGACTACTTGAAAGTGCCGCTTGGCAAGACTCGCGTCGAGCAGTTCAGCGATGGTGAAATCGCGGTCGAAATCCTGGAGAACATCCGCGGTCGCGATGTCTTCATTATCCAACCGACCTGCGCGCCCAGCCACAAGAATTTGATGGAATTATTGCTGATGATCGACGCCTGTAACCGATCCTCGGCTAACCGGGTAACCGCGGTAATGCCATATTACGGTTACGCCCGACAAGATCGTCGCCCACGTAATTCTCGTGTGCCCATCAGCGCCAAGCTAATTGCCTCGATGGTGAGCACAGCTGGTGCAGACCGTGTTTTGACCATGGATCTGCATGCAGACCAGATTCAGGGCTTTTTTGATATCCCGACTGACAATATCTACGGGTCACCAGTGATCCTGGACGATATTCGCAGCCTGGAAGATGACAATTTGATCGTTGTATCACCTGACGTTGGCGGCGTGGTGCGGGCTCGTGCCCTGGCCAAGCGACTTGGCATAGACCTGGCGATCATCGATAAACGTCGACCAAAAGCCAATGTCGCCAAGGTAATGAATATTATCGGTGAGGTGAAAGGTCGTAGCTGCGTCTTGATCGACGATATGGTCGATACCGCCAATACGCTGTGTAAGGCGGCAGACGCATTGAAAGAACACGGCGCCACCGCGGTGCGCGCCTACTGTACTCACCCGGTTTTATCCGGTGAGGCGGTAACCCGAATTAATGCATCGGATATGGACGAAGTAGTGGTGACGAACACCATTCCATTGTCGGATGCAGCCGCGGCCAGCGATAAAATCCGGCAATTGTCGGTGGCGCACATCCTCGGCGAATCAATTCGCAGAATCACCGTGAGTGATTCAGTGAGTTCATTGTTTACCGAAGGCCTGTAAATTTAATTCAGGCGTTTGAGGTAAACAAGCAAGACCACACATTGTGATCCGTGCAGACGGTAAACGATGCGTGATTGGAAAGACTCTTTACTGTTACCCGTTTTGACCGAATGGTTGGTGACGGGCTGGTAGAGGGTTTTAATTTTTTATTTAGAGTATTAAATAATGAGTGCTAATTTTATAGTAGAAGCTGAAGTAAGAACCGGATCTGGTACTGCTGCCAGCCGTCGTGCGCGACGCAATGGGCAGGTTCCAGTGGTGGTCTATGGCGGTGGAGAAGATGAGCAATACTTGTTAGTTGACCACAACAAAATCATGTTGCAACTGGCAGTAGAATCTTTCCATTCCGCATTGGTCCAACTGCATGTAGGTGATGATTTGCAGCGCGCAGTACTGCGTGACGTGCAAATGCATCCATATAAGCAACAAGTAATGCATCTTGATTTTCAACGCGTAAGTCGTAAAGACACCATCACCATGACTGTGCCTCTGCACTTCAAAGGTGAGGAAGAAGCGCCTGGCGTTAAAATCGAAAGCGGTATTATGTCGCACAGCATGACATCAATCGATGTGAGCTGTCTTGGCTCCGATCTGCCAGAATATGTTGAGGTGGATGTATCTGCCTTGAACATGGGTGAATCAGTCAGCTTGGGTGAAGTTCAGTTGCCCGAGGGCGTTGAATTTGCCAGTACCGTTCAGGACAGCGACCTGGAACTGCCCGTTGCCTCAGTACTTGCTCCTAAGAAACCACAAGCGGTTGAAGAGGAAGAAGTTGAAGAGGTGGTTGAAGGCGAAGAAACTGAAGCACCTGCTGAAGAAGGCGGCGAATCAGAAGAGTAAGTTCTATGGATCAATCGCCTGTCAAACTGATTGTCGGTCTCGGCAATCCGGGCGAGAAATATGCGAAGACCCGGCACAATGCCGGGTTTTTGTTTTTAGATCAACTCGCCGAACAATTTGGCGCGTCGCTAAAGGCAGACAAGCATTGCCACGGCCGCAGTACCAAAACCGTCATCAATGATCATGAGGTAAGGTTGCTTGCACCCGATACCTTTATGAATTTGAGTGGTCGCGCTGTGGTCGCGGCGAGTTCCTATTACAAAATCGGGTTGCATGAAATCCTGGTGGTGCATGATGAACTCGACTTGGATCCGGGAATAGCGAGGCTGAAGCTCAGCGGTGGACACGGCGGTAACAATGGTTTACGAGACGTTATCCAACAAACTGGCAGCAATGAATTTGCCCGCCTGCGGATCGGTATTGGCCACCCCGGTGTGGGCCGAGATGTCTCGGGCTATGTACTAAAGCAGGCAAATAAAGATGACCAGGAAAAAATTGATAATGCCATTGCCGAATCACTGCGGGTCATTAATCACATCGTCAATGGCGATTTCGCTGCAGCAATGAATGAACTGCACACCAATTTGCCAAGAAAAACGAATACCAAGTAAGTAAGAGAAAAATTATGGGATTTAAATGTGGCATCGTTGGCTTGCCAAATGTAGGCAAGTCGACCCTGTTTAATGCATTAACCAATTCTGGCATCCAGGCCGAAAACTATCCATTCTGCACCATCGAGCCCAATGTGGGCATGGTCGAAGTGCCTGACCCTCGCTTGCATCGCCTAACCGAGTTAGCGCAACCGGCCAAGACAATTCCTGCACCCATGGAGTTTGTGGATATTGCAGGCCTGGTGGAAGGAGCGTCCCGAGGTGAAGGGCTGGGTAACCAATTCCTGGCGAATATTCGCGAAGTCGACGCAATCGCACACGTGGTGCGTTGTTTCAATGATGAAAACGTGATTCACGTGGCCGGAAAGGTCGACCCGGCATCTGATATTGAGGTTATCTACACTGAGCTTGGTCTGGCCGATATGGAAACCGTGGAACGAGCGATCGAGCGAGCAGCCAAGCGATCAAAGTCCGGTGACAAAGACCAAATCAAGTTAAAAGAGGTACTAGAACGTGTCCACGCCCACCTTGATACCGGCGAACCGCTTCGATCGCTGGAAATGGAAAAGGAGGACAAGCAACGTATCAAGCATCTGTGCCTGATGACGGCCAAACCAACCATGTACATCGCTAACGTCGACGAGGCTGGTTTTGAAAATAATCCGCACCTGGACACAGTAAACGCCATTGCCGAAAAAGAGGACGCGGGTGTCGTGGTTATTTGCGCCGCCATCGAGGCCGAGATAGCGGAACTCGATGACGATGAGAAGGTTGAGTTTCTGGAAGAAATCGGTCAGGACGAGCCGGGTTTAAACCGGGTGATTCGAGCGGGCTACCAGCTATTAGGTTTGCAAACCTATTTCACCGCGGGAAAAACCGAGGTACGTGCCTGGACCATCCGTATCGGTGCAACCGCACCACAGGCGGCTGGTGTGATCCATACGGATTTTGAGAAAGGCTTTATCCGCGCAGAGACCACCGCCTTTGATGATTATGACCAATATGGTGGTGAATTAGGTGCCAAGGAGGCTGGGCGTTTTCGCCTGGAGGGCAAGGAGTACATCATGCAAGACGGTGATGTCGTGCATTTTCGCTTCAACGTGTGATTTGATCGGTATTTGAATAGCAGGCAAGTCTGATGTTGGAATTCCTTGATCTGCCAGCTAGCCTGTTATTCCTGATTCTTCTCGCCGGCTTTCTGACCGGCATCCTGCACGGTGCGACTGGCATGGCCGGTGGCATCGTCATGGCTGCCGTATTGACGCAGTTGATTGGTATCAAAGCGGCATTCCCGGTCATGACCGTGACCCTCATCTTCAGTCATGCCAGCAGGGTGCTGCTGTACGCCCGCGAGGCAGACTGGCCCACGGCGTTCTGGGTGCTGTTATTCGCGGCACCGACCATTGCAGTGGGAGCCAGTGTGTTTGCCTGGCTAGACCCGAAGTTGATTGCGTTGATCATGGCACTGTTCCTGTTTGCCTCCTTTCCGATCAAAGCCTATGCGCGCAAACATGAACTGCAGGTAGGGAAAAAACTTCTCGCAGCAGCCAGTTCGCTTTGGGGTTTATTGGCGGGCAATGTGATTGGCCCTGGTTTCGTATTGGCACCATTCCTGCTTGGAACGGTCATGAATCGACTGAAATTTGTCGGCACGCTGGCCATTATCGTACTGATCATGAACGCCATCAAACTGCTTGTTTTCGGCGTAACCGACCTGATGAATTTAGAGCTTTTTGCGCTTGGCGTTGTTCTGGGCTTGGTCACCATCCCGGGGAACTGGCTAGGTAAAAAACTGCTAAGCCAGGTGGAGGATGCCGACCACCTGCGCTATATCAATACCATGACCTTTTTGCTTGCTTGCTACTTTGCATACAGTTTTTACGCCGAATGGGATTAACACGCAGCAAATTGCGCTAATTTGTAGGATAAATCACTAAATTGTGACCAGTATAATTTTTATACAGTTGCCAATCATGCTAATCTGAATTCATAAAAGAGATTGAGTGGTTTCTCTGAAGGTTCTGCATTATGGAATGCAAGGATAGTAGTTACGGAGAAACGGTTGGAACACAAACTGGTTGGAGTGGGTGAGTTGGTTGGGAGCACGACAAAGCAAGAATTTCCACCTGCGCGCGAACTTGTGCTCAGCATTGGCGCGGGTAATGCTGCGGCCGAACAGGCACTAGTTGAGCAATATTGGAAGGGACTCTATTTCATCCTCAAGAAGCGATGCAATGACCCGCAATTGGCCGCAGATCTCGTACAAGACACTTTTATCATAGTTATCTCAAAGGCGCGAAACGGAGAGATCAAAACGCCCGAGGCCTTAACTGCATTTGTTCGTCAAACGGGCGTCAATCTGATGCTGGCACACTTCAGGAAGGAGAACAGGCGAGCCACCGAGGCGTATGGTGAAGTCAATATTGAGATACCTGATCAAAAGTCAAATCTCACAAGGGCCGTAGAATCCGGTCAAACACTAGAACTCGTACAACAGCTAATTAACGAATTGACGGTCGAACGTGACCGCGATATTTTGATGTCGTATTTTGTGAAGGAGGAAGATAAAGGAAAGATTTGTGAGCGTTTAGATCTTACGACAGCACACTTCGACAGAGTGTTATTCAGAGCCAGGGCACGTTTAAAGCAGCTGGTGGAATTTAAATTAGGGGGCGAAAATGTACTTTAATAAAATATTTTTTGTTCCGTTGAGAGAAACAAGATTGTTCAAGCACCCTAAGAATAGAAGTTCACGTTTAAGTGCGCCAACAATGGGGTTTCAAAGTCCCGCCACAAGAGAAAAAGTGGAGGTGCGATTAAATGGATAGAAAATACATAGAAGACAATGAAATCGACATCAAATACCTACGCAATCAGCTCACGCCTGAAGAGGTTGAGGAGTTCGAAGTGTATTTGATGGAAAATCCTGAGATGGTGGAACGGCTGGAGCTAGATATTAGCTTCACCACAGAGCTCCCTAAGAACAAGGAAGTTTTGTCTGAACAAGAGCAAAAGTTTCTAAACCTTTTTAGTCTTCCAAAAATAGTCGTTGGATTGAGTGCTCTTTCGATATTACTCGTTAGTTCTACAACAGCGTTGTTTTTGTTCAGCAGAGTAGATTCAGGATTTTCCCAAATTGTTTATTTGTCTGATACTCGTTCAGTGGGAAAACAAATACGTCCGATTGTCGAAGTGGTGTATCCGCAGAAAAGTTTTGAGTACTGGAGCCAAGACAAAGTTGTTTTTGTTATGGATGCGCCTAGTGGCGCGAATCGGGAGTACTTCCTCACTGTTAGGCAAACTGTAGGAGACCATTTGGATTCTGATACCGGACAACTCGAGAAGATAACCTTGATTTCAGATCAGCTGGGAACTATTACGCTGGTTAGCGACGTAAATAATTACACTCCGGGCGAATATGAGATTGAAATCCAAGATGAAACTAAAAAGTTAACTAAATTGTTCCGATTTAGGGTGACTGCGCACAATATTGGTCTGAGGAAATAAAGTGGCTTGTAGAATTGAAGAAACGGAGTTTGTGAAATCATCGAAGAACATTCGGTCAAGGCCTAAGTTAACTAAGAATCTCATGTTTAGAGATTTGCTATCACAAAATTTTAGCGATTCGCCACTAAATATATTTAAAAAACCCCTCACGAGATGGGGTCTAAAATCAACAGAAATCAATAAGATTGTGGAAGCGATGCTTCCTGGAATCTGTGGAACCGTTTTTTGTAACACCCCATCAGGATCAGGAAATCTGCCAGCTGGTCTAACCTATATCGGGCAACTAATAACTCACGACATTGTGCCGAACTCAGATCCGGATAGTACAGATCGTATCTCAACACCGTCATTGAATCTCGACAGTATTTTTCCAAACATTGAGCTAGACCAGTTTTGTGATCGTTGGACAACATCTGATTTGATCGATGATATTGGAAAATTCAAGTTAAGAAAGCTTTGTAAAAAACTAGGTGTACTACACTTTGATTTTCCCAGGAGTAGCTGTTCCCATACAAAGTTCGCATATGCGATGATTCCCGATAGCCGAAATGACGAGAATGTGATCGTGTCTCAGCTGGCAACAATGCTGATGAGGTTGCATAACGTGTTAATTGATCATCTGCATGTTACTGCACCAGGCTCCCATAGAGATAGAGTAAAGGATTATGTTCTTGCTTCAAAAGTAGTTAAGTTACTCTTTCAACAAATTGTCGTAGAAGAGTACTTGGTGACTCTTCTGCCAAGCGACGTATATAAATACTATTTCCAACAACCGCATAACCCCAACTTTTTCGTAACTAACTATGAGAACTTTGCAATCCCCAAGGAGTTTTCAGATGGAGCATTCAGGTTTGGCCATTCAATGGTCAGGCAGTCCTATAGGCTGACCGCCGGAGAAACAACTCAGCTAGATGAGTTGTTTCGAAGAAACCAATTTCTGAGGTTCTCTGATCTAGTGGACTGGACCTTATTCTTTCCACGTTTGCCCAATGACTTGGATAAAAGGCCTCTACATGTTGACCCATTTTCAAATTTGAAACCGAATGACTTTAATGACTCGGCAAGTTTAGGGCTTAGTATCGCTGGAGGTTTGGGAAGCGTACCTATATCTCTCAAATTTAGGCCACTTAAATATACTCTTGAAAATAGTTACTCAACAAGAGACTGGTTGTTAGATAGTGAAGTTAACAAAAACTTCGTGCGGGCACAGCAAGTGATGAAGTTTAAGAACATCGTCATTGAGGATATTGATTCCTCTGCGTCTCTACCTACTGCTGGAGACATAATTTCATCTCTGGAATCACATTTTGGTAAAAATAATAAACGTCATCCAATGCTTACGAAATTTGGAATGAGCAATTTGAGAACGTATCGCAAAAGATTAGACTTTAGTAATCTCACAGGAGCTGGGTGGCATCGGATCCATATATCTAAAATTTTCTTGGGTATATTTAGCGGTAAAAAGAAGAACTTAGATTTGGATAGTGCCCCCTTTTGGCTGTTCGCGCTGAAAGAGGCTGAGCAGTACCCTCGTAAAAACTCTTACGCTATAGATTACAAATTAGGACCACTTACTAGTGTAATTCTGGCGGAGGTACTTAAAACCTCTATTGTTACGTCCAATATTAATTATTGGAATATTGATGAAACAGAAGAATTGGGAAGTCTTGCTGATCTATATCAGCAACTTAGTTCGAAACCTTCAATGTATAACCTAATTTCAAATGTAATAGTAAAGGAGATAAATATGAGCATGTGTGACATAACGGCTTGGCGCAATGAGGAACAAACAGAGGCGACAGGAACTTCGGTATGGGACTATTGGCCCCAGTATGATACGAGCGATGAACTTAGAGAATATATGCCAGGAGGTAACCCAAATAATCCCCCAATCGAAAATTATGTTGTTACTAGAAAGTTGTACGCGGCTTCAGGGGGTAACCCAGCTTATATAATGCTAACTCCAGTTAATGGATGGGATACTCAAATGGGAAAGGCGATGGCAAACCTAAAGTTTTCAATTGCTCCTGATAAACATCCGGAAACAGGTGATTGTTATTTAGTTGCAATTGCTGATGCAGCGGTCCGAGCGATTCCATTTGGTAACAAGCAAAAATTTGCTTTAGAACGGTGGGAGATTCTGTATAGGGCAACCGACGACGTGATGATTGGCTATCTGTTTTTCGATGAAGTAGATGAAGATGGGAATGTTATAGGCGCAAAACAATATAAAACTTCCTGGAGGTGGCGAAATTGAGCATCGTACCCTTGGGCGGCACTATATTTTGTATTGATTTTTAGATATCAAAAACTTGCGCTAATTGGTTTTTGCACCGTGTTGCTGCTCTCAGCGGCAGTGGGGTCTGCTGTTGCTGAGAGTATTCCATACGATTTAAACCAAAGCCGCTCGACCACTGTTACAGATCTAAAGTTGCCGTCAGGAAATTCAGCGGTTGCTCTTGTTAAGAGTTTGTCTGTTGACTCGGTAGTACAGCTGAAAAGTAGCGCAGGTATTTTATTGACTCAAGACCTCCCTCAGGAGAGGGGTGTCGGTGCGATTTTTTTTCTAGAAAGCAGGGAATATGACCAATCATATGAAATAAGTGTTAGAAGGAAATACAATTCGGATTTAGTAATCACCGCTGACGTACACATACAATTTCTCGAGCAGGGAAGTGCTCTGGAAAGCGGCTTATATTTGCTAGGTCAGGCTGCCAACACTTGGCACCAAAGAGATAAATCTGAAGCCCATGCCCGTACAACAACCACCAGTCGTGGAGCAGTGGACACCGCAGGGAGTCAGAATGCAAGGATGCCGTGCAGCCGTGGGAAGCCTAGCACACACCACTACTAG
>JBCCFY010000043.1:0-33734 GCA_039110515.1 Pseudomonadota bacterium | reverse complement strand
GTCTCGTACGGCTCGGTGATGCCGTTTCGGTTCGAGTCTTCGACGCCGTCGTCGAGCGAGTCCATGTCGGTGTCGAGCAGCAGCGGATTGGTTAGCCGCTGGGTTTAGTCATGCTCGCGAAGTTGGGCTTGGTGAGGAGTATGGTTGTGCGCTCCTCGATGGGGCAAAACCAAAAATTGAATGCTGGGGTGATAATGATCATGGTCAGCTTACCCAGCCCCCGAATGACGATGTCTTTGCACCGGTTGCCTCTAACACCACGGCCAAATCATTGGAAAAGGTTGTTGCTGGCGGCGGATCTAGCTGTGCTCTTTATACAGATGGTACCGTTGAGTGTTGGGGCAGAAACTTCGAAGGACAGTTGGGAACCGGAAGTCTTGTTCATAGTCTGATTCCAGTGTCTGTTCCCGGCGTATCCACCGCGGTGGATATTTCTGCAGGTCAATTTACCACCTGTGTGGTCCTTGCCAACGGTACCGTTCAGTGTTGGGGTCAGGCAGCAGAAATCGTATCGATAGACGAGCGTGCCGATTCAGCAAGCCCAGTAACCATCCCTGGAATAAGCAATGCAATTGCAATAGGGGTGGGGCTAGGGCACGTCTGTGTCATCTTATCCGATGACTCCGAGGTACCGACGCAAAATCCGGTGGCCTGCTGGGGATCAAATTTTTCTGGTCAACTCGGTAACGGCAGCAATCTGAGTTCAAATACACCGGTTGCTGTCACAGGAATTACCACAGCTACCCAGTTAAGTATGGGTGCAAACCACAGCTGTGCACTTCTAGCCGATTCAACCATACGTTGTTGGGGCAACGGTGCGCGCGGTGAACTGGGTAATGGTGGCACGAGCAGCAATGTGCCGGTAATTGTAAGTGGGCTTAGCAATGTGACGGCGATAGCTGCTGGTGCTTCCCATACTTGTGCAGCTGTTAACAATGATGAAGTTTACTGCTGGGGAAGAAACTCAGGAGGACAACTTGGTTATATTGGAAGGGAAAGTGATTTGCCAATTAAGGTGAATGGTGTCTCTGATGCGCATCATCTAGGCACGAGCAGTTCAACTTCCTGTGCCATAACTGATGATGGAATGAGTGAGCAGGTTTTGTGCTGGGGGGGCAATCAAGCTGGGGTTTTGGGTATTGGCGATTCCAGCATAGCCGAGTCGGTGCTACCGGTAGCCGTGGTAAATTTGGGTACAATTACCAGCCTCACCAGCTATTCGGGTCACATGTGCGCACTTGAATCAGGAGATAAGATAAAGTGCTGGGGGGATAACGAGTTCGGCTCTGTTGGCAATGGAACAAGTGGTTATTCCTTAGAGCCGGTTACGGTAGATGTTGATTTATAGGATCTTCCTTATTCCAGCGCGTTAGTAGGCAATCTAAAATTTCTTGTCCGGCATCCGATTGTTTTTTCGTTGAGCCTTGGTCTCACCCGGTCCCGCCTGTGGAAGAATCTTGAACAATAATGGACGCTTGTATACCATGATTGAGTCGAAGGTTTACTTGGATTCAATCACGGAATCCTTGATGGGGGCGGTCTAACCTGGCATTCGGAGTTTTATAGTCAGGTAGAAAGACGCAAAAAGCTAGCGAGCAATCAAAAGGAGTCACATGAGCAGAGCAAAATTTTTCGAAGAAAATCCGCAGGCATCAGCCTGGGCAGCGTTGGATGAGGCAACCAATGCGCAAATGGATATCACACCGGGTCCTATTCAGCTGAAGAAGGGCAGTTTCAAGGGTAAGCGAGCCATCATTATCGGAGCCGGGGTATCAGGCCTCACTACTGCGTATGAGTTGTTAGCGCAGGAATCCGGCATGGAGGTCACCATTTTCGAGGCACATAACCGCACTGGTGGGCGGTGTTTAAGTTTGCGGACTGGCGACACGCTTACTGAAGATGATAATAGCAGTCTGTGTGATTCTGAGCCGGGAGACACACAGGTGGTTCGATTTAAACGGCCACTGGGCGATAACGAACCATATTTGAACGCCGGGCCTGGACGAATCCCATCGGCCCATAAACGATTACTGCATTACCTCAAAGAGTTTGGTGTAGACCTGGAAGTCTATGTGATGAACTCTGAATCAAACCTGGTGCAAATGAAGGGAGGGCCAGGTTACAAGCCTGATGCGCCGTTGACCTATCGACGCCTGGATCACAATACCCGCGGCTGGCTGGCACAAATGGTGTTTGAGAATGCTGACGAACTGGTTAAATCCTCAGACCTGGCGATACCGAAGAAAGAACAAAGGACTCTTGCGAAGAACCTTAAGAGCCTGATGGTGACCTTTGGAGAACTCGGTACGCGCGGAGATGGTGAGGAACCTCTGCCGGACTACGGGAAATACCGCCCAACCCCGGGACAGGACGGTTTTGAAAACGGTCGGGCAAGAGCAGGTTATACGCAACTTCCTGGTGTGGATGCCGGGATAACCGCCAAGCCCATCGAATTCAAACGATTGCTGGAATCAAAATTTTGGGAAAAAACACGCTTTTACCAGCCAGTGGATTTTTTATGGCAACCCACATTATTCCAACCCGTGGGCGGCATGGATCGTGTTCAACATGCGTTTGCGCAGCAGGTGGCGGCACTAGGTGGTGAAATTCACCTAAATAGCCCGGTTGAATCAATCGATTGGGATGGTCGAAAGAAGGAGTTTGTTGTGGGCGTCAGCCAGATCGGCACCGATAAGTGCATCAAGCATCGCGCTGACTATGTGTTTTGTAATATGGCGATTCCGTTCTTACGAGATATTCTTTCCAACAAATTGCAAAACAGCAAACGTGGTAAATCTGGGTTGGCTAGCGATTTTAAAAAGAGCTTGCATGCGGTTTATGAGTCCCAGTTCGAACCCAAGGAAAAGCCGAAGAAATCTGGTTATGTACCACGATTCCTGGCCTGTACCACCAAAGTCGGTTGGCAGGCTGATCGTTCATTGTGGCAAGGCAGCAGTTTTAAACCCATGGGGGCCAAGCATGTAGATGCGACCACACTGAATATTCCGAAATCCGAATTTGGCGTGGTCCCAATCTACGGCGGTATTTCCTGGACTGATGATGAGATCACCCAGATCTGGTACCCGTCCAATGATTATCACGATGAGAAGGGGATTCTGACCGGCACCTATAACTTTGGTGAAGTCGCTTACAAATGGGGCAAAACACCAATCAAGAAACGCCTGAAAAAAGCGCAGAAGGGCGCGGCGAAATTTGGTGCCAAGTTCGCCAATGGGCTGGACGATGGCGTCGCGATTGCCTGGCAGAATATGCCTTATATCAAGGGCGGCTGGGCCCAGTGGCATGTCGTTGATGATGCGGTGAAGCACTTCAATATATTGGACCAGGGCTCAGGGATATACGACAGCAAGGGCAAATTATCCGATCCGGTGTTTTTTATCATTGGTGATCAGCTCTCGTCATTACCAGGTTGGCAGGAGGGGGCCATTGCTGCTGCGTTGAATGCACTTAGCCGGATGGCAAGGCCTGATCTGTATATTCCGCACTTGTCAGCATTGCCGGATACCAGGCTGATTGTTGAGGGTATTTGATCACCTATAAAAGCTCACCTAGTGTGACCGTGTTGTACGGGCTACAATGACCCAAACAATAACGATCACCGAGGGTTGCCAAATGTTTATACGCAGAGCAGCGTTGCTACTCGCATGCGCGAGTGTTCAATTTCTTTTTCACGCTACCGCACTGGCCGAGAATCAAGCCTATATTCATGCAGGGACTGTGCTGGTCAGCGCGGGCGAAGATCCACTTGAACAACAAACCATTGTGGTCAATGGCGATCGCATAGAGCGAATTGAGTCAGGCTATGTGATGCCAGCTGAGGCTCATCAGGACGCTCTGATTATCGATTTAAAGGATCAGTTCGTGATGCCCGGTCTGATGGACATGCATGTCCATATTCTGGCTGAGTTAGGCCCAACCAGTCGAACAGACGCTTTGTTCACCACCACCTCGATGGAAGCTCTGAAGGGTGCCCACTACGCTAACATAACCTTGATGGCGGGGTTTACCACAGTAAGAGATTTGGGCGCGAACCCTGAAGCCATTTATGCATTGCGAGATAGCGTTGCCAAGGGGCTGGTTCCGGGACCACGTATTTATGCTGCCGGTAGCGCTTTAGCGGCTACAGGCGGACACGGTGATGTCGATGGAATCAAACCTGAACTGTTGAAACTCTGGACACCTGAGACCATTTGCGATGGACCTTATGATTGTCGCAAGGCCGTTCGTAACGCTATCAAAATGGGGGCTGACTGGATCAAGATTACCGCTACCGGTGGTGTGCTGTCCGACACCGCTACGGGCACGGATCAGCAAATGACCGACGATGAGCTCACCGAAATAGTTCGGACTGCCCATGGGCTAGGAGTTAAGGTGGCGGCGCATGCGCACGGCACTAATGGCGTTAAGGCGGCTTTACGGGCGGGCGTTGATAGCATTGATCACGGCACCTTTTCGGATGCCGAGGCCATGCGTTTATTTAAGCAATCTGGTGCGTTTTTGGTACCAACGTTGTCCCCAGGAGTAAAGGTACCTGCCACCATGGAAGGCAATCCATTCTTCACCGATGCGATCAAAGCAAAAGCCCTGGCAGCTTCCGCCGCTTCCGAGAGCACATTTATCGAAGCCTACAAAGCTGGCGTTAAAATTGCCTTTGGTACCGATTCCGCAGTAACACCACATGGTGAAAATGCCGACGAATTTGAAATGATGGTAAACGCAGGCATGCCAGCAGTAGACGCAATTCATGCGGCCACCATCAACAGCGCTAAGCTGCTAGGTGTGGAAAATAAACTTGGTACCCTGGATTCTGGCAAATTAGCCGATATCATCGCCGTATCCGGTAGCCCATTGGAGGACATCACAGTTCTGAAAAAAGTTAACTTTGTGATGAAAGACGGCAAGGTCATGAAGTCCGCCGAATAGAACGGATAGGTAAGGTTGATTGTTATATCAGAACGACCCTATTTGCAGAACATTGATCACTATCCCTGGAATGGGAACTTCAAGAGAGATTCGCTCCATTGAGAGACGGTTTACTTTATACTGATTGTTGTTATTCATGGCCAAAGGAGGCGTAAAATGAAAAAACTATTCATCATTTTCTCACTGACTGCACTGCTTGCAGGTAATGCATTGGCGGGTGTTGTTTATGAAATAGAGACGACCGATCATGAAGAATCTCCACCCAAGGTGGAATCCATTGAAGCAGCAGTCGAAGGGCGCAATATTAAAATGGAAATAGCACCAGGCAGCGACAATGATGATGGCGAAATGATTTATCGCGGTGATCGACGCGAAATGATCCTGGTTGACCACAAAGATAAGAGTTATGTGGTGATGGACGAGGAGAGCATGCAGCGTATTGCGGGCCAGGTGGGCGGACTAATGTCGCAGATAGAAGAAGCGTTGAAGAACGTACCGGAGGATCAGCGCGCCATTGTTGAGCAGATGATGAAAGAAAGAATGCCTCAGCAACAGGCTCGGGCTCCAAGGGTTAAAAGTGAAATTAAAAAGACCGGGGAGTCGGGCACCAAGAACGGCTTTCCCTGCGTGAAGTACAATGTGTTTCGCGGGGGCAAGAAAATTCGTGAACTATGGGTGACCGACTGGGACAACGTAGAAGGCGGCAGTGACGTTGTAGATATCTGGAATGATATGGGCGAGTTTTATACCGAGATGCTGGATGCAATTCCGGACTTTGGTCAAGACAATCGCGGAGGCGACCCGGCTTTTGTGCATATGAAGGAGCTCGGTGGGTTTCCCGTGGTGACCAAGGAGTTTGAAGACGATGGCAGCTTGTCGGATGAGAGCGGTCTTCGTTCAGCACGTCGACGTACTCTTGATCCAGCCGATTTTGAGCCACCCGCAGGATACAAACGCCGGTCGATGTTTCCTGGCGGCTAATGTCTGTTCAGAAATAAATCTATTGGCGCGAGCTATAGTGTCGTGCCATCCAGTCTCAGGTCGTGAGAGGTAAGACGTATTCGCAAGAAGAATTAGTTAATCAATAATCAAACTTTGTCAATTTCCGGAAAAGGGGGAAGGGATATGTTCAGGTCGTCAATGTTTTGGGTGCTTTTAGCAAGTTTGCTAGCCGCGCCAGTGCTCGCTCAGAGTTCGAGCCCTTTAAGGAATATCAACATTAGTAATCAATGCGCGTTCGACGTGACCATGGTTTCCGTAGGTTCAAATGCATCTACCCTGGCATGCTCGCCTAGCACGACCAGCGCACAAGCAAATTGTCCAAGTGGGTTTGTCTGTTACAACAAAGATAAAAATACTAACTATTGTGTCGCGGGAAAGAGCAAAACAAATGCTCAGTTGCCACTTTCCAGCCAAAGCGACATTGTTCTGAATGCCGCAAGCTGCAAATCCTCAACCCAGGTTACAGACACGAACAGCGTCAGCTGGGGACAGTGCAGCTGCTCTGACAATAGCGGCTGCGACAACAATCAGGCCTGCCAGAATGTAACTGCTTCGCTAAAGCAGTGTTATTGGAGCCTGGATTTGGCCAATGGCGGCAAACTCACAAAGAAATCGGGCTCGGCAAATAGCCTGACAGTGCCTATTACACCAAATACGCAGGGCGCCGACGACATGGTAGTAAGCGGCAAACTCTATGCAAAATTTTCCTGTTCAGTGAATGGAAGCTGTTTGTCTGACAACTCAAAGGGAACCCCAGCATCACTGGTAGAGTTCACCCTGCAGAATAACAACGACTGGTACGACGTTTCCTATATTAACGGGATCAATTTACCAATGAGTATGGAACCAGTGTTAGCAAACACGTTGGACTATCAATCTGATGATCCCTATCGCTGTATGGGCGCGGGTGCTGATGCAGCAACCATGAATAATATTTTTGCGTTTCAAAAGACGAACTCGCTGCCAAGCAATGCTGATCTTTTGCCATTCGCCTGCACCAATGACTACAGCAGCACCTACGATGGCACTGCTCAGACTGGTTATAATTTTGTCAGCGCTTCCAGCCAGGCGGCCGCTTGTTCACTAACACAGGCTTGCACAAGCGGACTAAGTTGCGGACTGACTCTGGACGAGGTGCAAAACGGCGGTACCAACACTGTATGTGGTAACCGTCTGGGCTATTGGACTTATGCACAGTTATGTAGTGCTAACAGCTCATACACCAATAGTGATCTCAGCGTCGATTGCGCCAGTACCAGCGATTACGCCTATGCGCTGTGCGAAAATCAAAGTGGGCTAGCCGACACCGGGCCCGGACGAAGTTGTTTTAATGCCAACACCACCAGTTCTGGTGACACCTGTTGTGGCTATGCAGATTGGCAAAATAGTGCGGGAAGCAGTCAACCCATGGGTAAAGGCGATTCGGCGGTTGCAGGAGTAGTTACAACCTCGTGGACTTCGGCAATATTGCCGAGCATTACGCCAGTTAAGGAAAACTGTTTCCTGGCGTATTCCTATCAATTCGATGACCCTTACTCCACCTTCACTTGTGCTACCACAGGGCAGGGGTTGAATGCGGTAAGTTATGACCTGACTTTGTGTCCGGGAGGAAATGACGCTGGCATTGATCCACCGACTCCGCAGGCCTGCGTGCCGCAAGTGCCTGCCGGCAATAATAGCGATGACTTCACCGTGGGAGCGCCCAGTAATATCACTATAGAAATTGCACCCTGCGATGCCAGCGGAACCTGTGGACCACCAAACCTGACGCCTAACCCAGCTGGCTCGCCGATCTACCAGGCCCCTTCCACCGGAACCGGTGTATTCCAAATCACCGCAACACATGGCAGTGCGACGCAAACATGTCAATTTGATATTCCGCATACCGATTGCATTAGCCCGGTAAGTCCTACGGGATCGTGCACTGCCTGGCAGGTTGCCACCACAGGCGCGTGGTCTGGCAGATCTATTGCAGTGCCGAATTTTCAGTAGTGTCAGATACCGTGAATAACCAATAAACAAGATGGGGAGTTGTCACACCCCAGATTAAATGGAGCGTTTTAATGTCTAGATCAACTACAACTCGTGTAGTAGCAGCGAGCCTGGGATTCGTATTAATAGTTATCACTGGAGTTTCCCATGTTCATGCAAAGGAAAATAAGAGCTTTATCGATAAGGTGTTTGATGGTGCCATAGACGGGGCCGTGTCCTTTGGTGTGGAAGTGGCGCTCAATGCGATCGCTTCTGGTTTGTACCTGGGCTACTGCGGTGACGATCAGGTGGTTGATGATGCGGGAGAATTTATCTGCTCCGTGATTGGCGATGTCTCTGGAGACAATGACGCCAAGTGGCGGGCCGGTGTGGACGAAAAGCTGGACCAGATCGAAGAACGATTGGAAGGCATCGAGAATGGCCAGAAGGCAATAGAGAGTGCACTGGAAACCCAGTTTGACTGGATCCGCAAGTTGATCGAAGAACTGCCAGAGCGAGCCCGTGTACACGATGATCTGGTCAACATCGATACCGCCTGGGTCGAGTTTACCGATATGTTCGACGATGTCCGTGATTTTGGCCCAGAGAAAACCCGTCAGCATATGCGCAAGGTGGCCAGAAGCCTTCTGCAAAACACCAAGTTCAACGTTGCTGCTTCGGCGAAGGATTTACGTGTAGCGATCACCACTGGTCATGCTGGCCTTAAGCCCCTGCCCATGATGCTGGCAGAGGAGATCAGCAGGCGAATTCGAGTACCCATGAAAGATAAAGACTTCTGGGACTTTTCTGACCCGAAAGATTTCGACATTCGCCCGCACTACGCGCAGCTTGAGCTAGCCTTGCAGCGCTGGATGGTGCGTCAACGACAGGCACAAATAATGACCTTGTTTGCAGAACGCGCATTAAGTGACGATGGCACAATTAACGACAGCGCGTCTGAATTCTATGGGAAAAGCTATTTCCGGGGTTTAGAAAAGCAATTGGAATCCTACCAACGCGCGGTAGAGTGGTTGGTGTTGGGACATTCATTTCCACGCAGCCCGTTTGCCAATTTTTTACCCAATGGCGCTGAGGAGGTTTTTCAGCGTGCTGATGCCTTACAAGCAATTTACCTGGCTTCGCCTGGCGAAAAACACACAGAGTCCCGCACCCAGGCGCTTTGGGGCAGGGTGATATCCATGGGTTCTGCTGCCGGTGAGGCAATCGTTATTAAGATGCCCGGTGTGACAGACAACTCAGAATTTAAAGCAACAAAACACACAGTACCGTTCAACGAAGTCGAGCAATTAGATTGGTGGTCCGCATCCGAAAAATCAAAACCCGAAAGCTTTGATACTGTTCATTTTGCCAAGAACTGGACGGTCTACCGCTTCAAGATTTCTCTGATGGGTAAAAGCGAAGGCGACCATGGCTTAACCGCAAAGGGTGGTCATTGGCCACTCTTGAATAGCAGTACCACGGTCGACAACTCATTGAGCGAAATCACCGGGATGCAAACGCTGTTCGGCAGCTTCTTGGGTATCGGACGTGCGGGTGGTGGCTATGCTTTATTCAGTGGCGACTACGAAGAAAAACAAACTAATACTTTGCACTCATATGTGAATAAGCGCTCTCTCGGGCCTGCCAGTCCGCAAAATAAATATGCCGAAATCAAGACTCAACATAGAACAATAGATCGCACGCGCGGGACGATGCCGCGTTTGTCATTAGTTGAACAAGGAACCACTAACCTGGTCAAAGCCAAGAATTTCGGCGCTAATATACCGTTTGAGGTAGTTCGTAACAGCCGGATTACTTTGATCAATCACAAGCGCATTCGACCCGCCACAGGGGGACAAAAATTAGAGTTCAATGTTCTGTGGAATGAGGATGACCTGGAGATCTCCTCGGTTAAGCAAAAAACAGATCGCGTAATTGTTGCCAAGAATAACTGGCAACAGCCTTTTCTCGCCTCACCGGGCAAGGCTAAGTTCAACGCGCATTTCGCGATCAATTTTGGTGACCGAAAAAACAACAATCCGCCGCAATCCATCTCGGTGGACAAGTCGGGCGAAAATACGGAGCCTGTGGAACAGCATGTGAGCCGCAAAAAACGACACCATGATAAAGAAGTATTTGTGTTCGGCAAACAGGGCGAGCCGCTGGAATTAGTTGCCATAACTTCGTTTGAATCAACCCGATATGCGGATCAGCGCGTCTGGACTATGGTAGCCAGGGGAGCGTTGCAGACAGCTTACTTCACGCCTGTGGCTGCGAATTAGATGCGGCCGAAACTGACAGTCTCGCATGCTCGCCAAAGAGCGCTGGCGCCATGATTATCTTGGTCCTGTAACCTGGCGCACTTCTCCGGCTCTAGCTCAGTCAACTGGGAATAACATGGTTATGACGCATTTCTGAGATAGACTTGCTTCAACAAATAAACGTATTTAGGAATGGGGTCTGTCCACCTCGTTGAGTGCTAGCGTCAGGATGGTCTCAATTTCCAAGAGCTCGAGTTATTAAGTTCAGATTCAAAATTCACAAGAAAAGACTTAAACTCTAATGAGAGCAGCATGATTTAGACAGAATAAGCGTGTTGTAAACCAAACCGTTGGTTTGCGTTTATCATGGCTGCAAAAAAACTAATAGGAATGGGGGTTCACCACAGACAATGAGCAGTGAGGACGTATTTGTATCTTATTCATGGAAAGTGGAGCGAGCCTTTCCTTTTGTGCAGCTGTTGGAGGATGTCTTAAGAGACATTCCGATGAAAACAAACATCAAAAGGGATAATCGTTCGATAAAAACGGGGGAAAGGATTAGCGCTTTCATGGATGAGTTATCAGAATCTGAGCATGTGATAGCGGTTATCAGTGATAGCTACTTTCATTCTTATTGCTGTATGTATGAACTGGTAAATTTTTGGGAGAAAAGTAAGTTCAAAAATGAGAGTCTACACGTAGTTTATGTTGATGAATCAAAGATTCCGGGGCTGCAATCCAGCGACCCAGAAATCAATAAAGAGAAGGCGTGGCGGGATTCAACTAAGAGTATTGAACGGTATAAAAATCATTGGAAGCAAGAGTTGGAAAGTTTGGATGAGTCAGATGACTACTATGATGACAAGAAGAAGAATATTGAGAAGTACATTAAGAATCTAAAAAAGATCATCAAGGATCTAAAAGACCGAATATCAAATACGGCAGAGGAAGCGAAGGAAAACAATTTCACGCGTGAGGTAGCATACTTCTCTGCACATTCTCGTTCGACTGACATCGACAATCCATTTGACTCGCTGGATCATGATCAACGAGTTCAATGCATCGCTCAAATCGATAAGCATGAGCCATTTCAAATTGCTATTGCGAGAATGGACTATGGAAAGAAGGTGGTTCCAATGTTGTGCCGTGGATTGGAAGAGGACTGGCACGAAGGCCTAACCAAGAAGATTCAGTGTCACAAACTTGCAGACTCCAGTCATGAACCACAGATTAATGTGGAATGGCCACTGGAGAAGAAACAAAGAGATGTGACATTCATGGAGAAACGTCTTTGGATCAATACAACGAAAATGTTGATGCGAGAAAAATGGGGAAATGAGAGCGGCAGTTCAACAACTGAAGATCTTCAAAAAGCATCTCTTCAAAAGGCACACGAAATTCTTGCCATTAGTGGGAACGTTTTAGTTATTCGAATCAATTTGAAGTTTCATAATAATCCCGAACTTCAGGCCAAACTTATAGAGCGATACTGTTTGCATTGGCACAATGGCGTTAAGAGTGGCAATCATGTGGTAATCGCATTTTTCCTGGAGCAGGGTCACAAGAAATCGAGCGCAATCCAATCCCTGTTTAGCAAGTTTGGTCTAGGAAAGTCTCAATCAAAGTTCGAGGAGTTGGATGAGCTATGCTCCGCCGAGAATTTTCTTCAGGTTGACGATGATAATGATGATGTCGACGGGATTGAGATGGAGAGACATAGGTATAAACCGCTTGTCGCGAGCCATGTAAATATCAATGATGATATTGGCAAGTCATGGCATACATCAATACAAACGTTGATCGGACTAAGCCATGAGCAATCGATGTCTATGGCAAAGTTTCTGAAGAGCAAATGCCCCGACGATGGCATTCGCCACAAAGACCTGCTTGAAGCAGTTACCAGCTTATAACGAGAGTTGATTGAGGAAATAATGGAAAATAAAAAGGCAGATATATGGCCATTTTCTGGTCGGGAAAATGTAGTCCCAGAAAGTGAATCATACAAGCGTATTCCCACAATAGGCCGTGATGAAACTTCTCCTGATGGTTATCTAACTCCGTCGGATCTAGCGGCTGCGGTCAATGTAGCGCTGACCCTGGGGATGCCGCTCTTGTTAACCGGGGAGCCGGGATGTGGCAAGTCACAACTAGCGCGACGTATCGCCTGGGAGTTGGACTTTCCAAAACACGCAAAGGGTGACAAATATCCCGAGCCACTTAAGTTTACGGTGAAATCAACTACCGAAGCACGTGATCTCTTTTATGTGTATGACACTGTTGGCCGATTTCATGCTGCGCAATTCGCTAAGGAGCGCAACGACAATCAAGACGAAGAAAGCATCACCAACGGCCAAAACAGCGAAGGTCCTTCGTCGGCAGACCGACCTGAAAACTTCATTGAATATCAGGCTTTGGGGCGAGCTATCTTACTTAGTAAGGGACGCAATCAAATACCAGCGGGGGTAGTGAATGATGCAGTTAAGGAAAAGTATTATCCAAAAGAAAAAATAAAGTCAGTGGTCCTGATTGATGAAATTGATAAGGCCCCACGTGACGTACCCAACGACATTCTCACTGAGATAGATGAGTTGCGGTTTACTGTTAAGGAGCTGCAGGGATTAGCCAACAATGAAATTAAGTTGGAGGAAGAAGACAAACAGTATCGCCCAGTCATTATCATCACCAGTAATGGCGAACGCGATCTGCCGGATGCGTTCTTAAGGCGTTGTGTCTATTATCACGTCCCATTTCCCAGTTTTAAGTCGGATATTGAAAAGGAATCGACTACAAATCAATCTTCTAACAGTGTCACAGAAGTCACCGTAGAGAGTATTGTTGAATCACGACTTGGAGATCGATTCGAAGATAAACCTCTTCTCCTTGATCAGTCGATTAGTTTGTTCAAGAGTCTCAGAAAGGAGTCAGAGGGGGATCTTCCAGGGCAGGACAAGCCAGGGAGAGCACCCAGCATGGCGGAGCTTTTAAAATGGTTATATTGTGTGGAGAAGGTATGGTTTAGAGATAGCGCGGATGAACGTCCGGATCTGCTCATGCTAAGTGATCATGAGATAATTGAAACGGCCAGAGTATCGCTGTTAAAAACTAAAGCTGACCAGGATGCTGGTGAGAAGATAATCCAAGAGTGGCTAAACAAACAACGAAACACTAAACGCTAAGAATCTCTAAAGAACCAGCAATGGCGGTTGCAGCAGAAAAAGTTCTGGCCGAACCCATTGGTCGCATCCTCGACCGATTGGACGATCTCGATCTCGCACTACGCCTAAATCATTTTACGATAGCCCCAAATCGGTGGATATCGGTTCATGATTTACTCACAAGGTTACTGAGCCAAGGAAGGTGCCCTGACGACCCAACTAAATTGGGCGCCCTTATTGGCCCATTACTTTGCTCCAGTCCTGAACAACAGCGCGTATTCTCGGTGGTGTTTGATAAGTGGCTTCGCGAAGAGCAGGCAAAACCCGAGCCGACCAAAATTCAGCGAAATAAACCAACTGAACCTGAAGCAGATAAAAAGCTTGATTGGAAGACTTATGTTGGCGTATCGATAATTGCGTTGGTCTTAACTCTGGTAGCTAGCCAGTTTTTTGAAAAAAATAGTTCTACGCTGGAAAAACCAGGTTCAACCTCGCAGCCGAATCCAGGCTCAGACTCAGGTTCTCTCACTGATGATGGCTCGAGTTCAATCGACACTTCTGACCGGGTTGTCATTCCGCGAGATTATGTCAAATCGTACCAGCCAAGAAATCCTGAGCCGATTAAGCTGCCCTTGAAACAGCAAGAGTTGTTGAATGATGCCAAGCTCCTCATTTTATTTTTACCATTTGTATTGGCGCTCTATTGGCTAGCTGTTAGCTTGTTTACTCGAAAGTGGTTTTTTCGTAAAGAACGAGGGAGCGGCACCGACCCATTTAAAAACTTCTTTTTTTCCGCAGGTGCATCCAGACCATTTTGGAACGGGAGAATTCCCGCAGCGTTGCATAATTTGAGACGCGGAGCGCCGATCCAAACGCGAAAGCTAGATGTTGACCAAACGGTTGATGCCACGATCAGAAATGCTGGCCTACTTAATCCAGTAAAAAAGGTGCGAAATCAGCGACCTGAATATTTGTTTTTGAGTGACAGACGCGATGCCTGGGATTATACGGCTGGCATGTCTCAGTCATTAGTTGAACGCATGGAGCAGGAGGACTTAAAGGTTTATCACTTTGAATACATGCATGATCCCAGGGTGTGCTATTCAACAAAACAAAATCGCGGTCAAATGGTCACGCTGGAAACCTTGTCAAGGAGGTTTCCGGATGCGCAGCTTCTTGTAGCCGGAGATTCAGCCGGGGTGTTCAGCAAGTATTCAAAAAAACCACTGAAGACATTGCAAACAATGTCAGCGTGGGAGGGTCGCGCCTGGTTTAGCACCGCACCGTCACCCTGGGGCCAATTCGAACAGGAAATTTCAGAAAGTGGGTTTGCCGTTGCGCCTTTAACCAGTTCAGGATTTCTGGAGGTTGCAAATTGGCTCAAAAACCCCTCAAACGATTCTGGAGGCCAATTATTCGATGCTGGTTCTCACGGGTATGTACCAAAAATGTTCAGAACCGGGCGATCAGAATTGCTTAGTGAGGATCAGCCCGAATCATTCGATACGCGGAAGATGATAAGGCTACTCCGCCAATATCTGGGGGAGAAGAATTTCAAGGTAGTTGTGGCAACAGCAAGTTTTCCAATACTAGATAACGGTTTGACAATCGCACTAGATCAGTTGCTTAATCCGGGCAGAACATCGGAAGAACATGAGAAATCAATCATAAAGATCGGTCGTCTTCCCTGGTTTAGGAATAAGCAAATGCCTGATTGGGTCAGGCTGGCATTACTTCGAGATGTGTCCAAATCGGAGCGAGAAAAGATTGCTAAAGTATTTGCCGAGATATTTGATCAAAAAAATAGCATTCAGTACGGTGGAATTGAACTGCCGCTGCTGCTAACACCTGTTCAGAACCCATTAAATAAGTTAAAAAAATGGTATCGGCTGGTAGGGAGCACCAAATATCGTGATGATCGAATATTTGCCAGTGTTGTCATGGGGCGAAGAATAGGCGCTTTGGATATCGAGCTACCGCAAAAATTGGCTCAATGGATTCCACATAATAATTGGCGTGTTCTAGCACCCCTGATGACTATAGCGCTCGCACTGGTTGTCAGTTTCCTCAGCTTTACCATCTGGACCCAGTGGCTGGAGCCAAAAATTCAGGACGAGTTGATTGTGGTGGCCAGAAACAAGGCTAATGAAATCCCGGTTACAGTCGCGCAAACGAACCGTCTAGTCGATGAAAGGTTTTCAGAGTCATTTGCCCGGGCGTTGAGGGGTAGAGGATATAAAAGTGCTCAATCCATTGGGCCTCAAAGCCGGTTGGATCAAGCAAATAATACCGTAGAGTATTTCTATGAGGAGTACGCCGAAGCTGCAGAAGATATAGCTGACCGATTAACTTATTTCACCTATGGCATTCGTGTTAAACCGGAGAAAGCAACATCACCTATAGATGGGGTAAGGGTTTCGCTAGTTGAAAGGTCACAAAACCTGACAAATTTTAGGGATAGTGAGAAAGAGTTCTACGCGACCCGGATACAGGCAATACTTGGAATTGCCGGGCCCGTTCAGTTTAGTCAGAATGGTGAACTTATGGTCGCTGCTTCTTCAGAAGAAAGTCTAATGATCTGGAGAGACAAGAACAAAGGGGAGGGCATTACAACAATTGATGATTATTCTGGACAAGTAATAGCCGGGGTTGCTCCAGGCGGGGATGCTGTAGCTATTGTGGATGAGGATTTTAATGTCAAATTATGGTCAGTAGACAAGAGAGTCTTGCTCAGAGAATTTGATGATCACACTGACTCTATAAACTTGGTACGCTGGAGCCCTAATGGCGATTACATAGCGACAGCTTCGGAAGAAGGGCCAGCTCGTTTTTTCTCTATTGCAGAGAATGAAAGTGGTCTACTCGGGGAAAATAACAACAACCAGTACATCTCCTTTGATTCAAGTGGCCAATTCCTAGTAACGAGCACATTAGTAGATTGGGTGTCTGTGGCGGAAAATGCTAGGACTAAATTGTGGACGAGGCCATTTGGGAATAACTCGTTCGAACTGGACGGTTACTTGCCAATGGGCTTGGGTGACGTTTCAGGTTTCAATCCAGATTCATCAATAATTGCTACTGTCATCGCGAAACCCGAGCTAAGTGGAAATTGGTTACAATTTTGGTCTACAGAATCGGGGCAACCGATTCGGCGAATTGATATAGGGTCTGAACCTGAACTCATTTCAAGTATTGTGTTTAGTCCGAGAGGTGACATGATTGTAACTGGGACAGAATATGGGGTTGTAAAAATCTGGTCAGCTATCTCCGGGAAGCATCTTCATACTTTACTTCCAGATTTTGAAATAAATGAAGATGCAATGTCTATTGACTTTGGAAGCTCCGGGAAAATAATTGCTACCAACAGTTTATCTGACCTGGAATCTTCATATATATGGACAACAGATAACGCAATTAGAATTCAAACTCTCGAGGAATTTGGTGCAGTATTACAAGTTGATTTCAATCCTCAAAAAGATTTACTGGTTACTTTATCTGAGCACCCAGATGATGATTTTGAATATATTGCAAATATATGGAAACTAGTGGGAAGACTGCAAGAAAGTAATATTCCATATTATGAAGATGTCCAAGAAAACCGACCAGAAAAAAGAAATAACCGATCGGAAGAGCAATCAGGTTTGGGTGAAGCGCAGAACGAGGGTGATGCCGAACAGGCTCGTCCTGATATCGCACAAACTACGAGTGATACGTCAACAACAGCAGGTAGTATCGATCCACAATTCTCAGAATCTGAGCGCGCACAACAAATAGATAGCATAGGGACAAGTAATCGATCTGAGGGACATTCAGGTACGGAAGAGTTGGAGAATGAAGGTGGGACCGAGGTCCGCCCGGACTTCGCACGAACTACCAGTGATACTGCAACAAAGACCGACAGCATCGTGCCTCAAATCTCAGTTTCTGATCGCACACAACAAATTAAAAGAATTGGGGGAGATAAAAAGAACTCTGGTCCGGGCCTCGAACTACCAAATTTAAGAGATCCGACCTCGAAGATTAAGCCTGGGAATTCCTCGCCGTCTATCAGAGTGGCTATTACACCACAATATCCAGTTAGCGCACAAAAGGAAGGGCTTTGTGGATGGGTACAACTAGCTTACACGGTTACGGCGGAGGGTACAGTAAGCAATGCACGGGTAGTGTCCAGTTCATCAAAAATATTCGAGCAAGCTGCGCTCAGTGCCATTTTGAGATTTCGATATAACCCTCGGACGGTTTCAGGTGTGGCTGTAGACACTTCAAGAGTGCTGCGACGAATAAATTTCCAGCTCGATCAAGGGTGCGCAAATGAACTCTAGAGGCAGAGAATCGTATTCGATTTTGACTTTCTGGGGGCAATCACATTTATTCGAAACAAATGAGCAATGAGGCTAAAAACATAACTGGAATTCTCGCTCGACTTATTCGTCGGGCACATCAGCCTGTGTTTGATGCTCTTGCTCTAGTGCCAGATCGGCTAAGAAGGTCATTAAATTTCCCATTTTTACTTCTGAGTGATTTTGTTCTCGCCTGCCTAGGGACACTCACGGTCGTCTTGGGAATGCTTTACTACGAAGAGCGTAGCTTCAATCAGATTTTTACTGCGCTAGAAAAATGGACGATCTGGGAGGCAAATCTCCACTTTGTCAGAGATTCAGGCGATCTATTTGGGATGGCAGTTTTTTGCATCTTTATTCTGGCAATTTCGGGTGCATATGAGCGTCATCGTTCGACTAAAGTTTTACCTATAAAAATAGTTTTACAGGCGAACTTTCTATGGGTTGTACTCCTTTTCTATTACTTTGAACTAATAGCGAATCTTATGAGCTCGTTTGCAACAATGAGCGCGCCAGAGGAAATAGTTGTTTATGCACCTTTGTATGTCGTGGTTTGTGCTTATCTCGTTATCAGTCGTTACGTAAACAGATATTGGAATCGATTTTCGGAGTGGAGTGGTTTGTCACTCTCTCAAGCTATTTTGATATTTTTCCTGGTGGTTGCCACCCCCCTGGTTGGTCGGAATCTGCTACTAAATTCTGAGTCAACACTGCAGGTTAGCAAAGATTACTTCGGTATGATGCGCAATACGGTTCCTTCGTTTCAATCTGATAAGCCCTGTGAGTTTGATCACAGGTATGGTCCTGAAATGATCGTGATTGATCCTGGTGCTTATCAGTTAAGCGCTGATGAAAATCGAGAGGTATCAGAGCCATTTGCTATTGGTCAGTGCGAAATCACGGTGGCTGAGTTTCGTTATTTTGTAGAAATAACTGGGTACGTAACAGAGGTAGAGAGAAATGAGTCTGGTCAACCCGTTGTCTGTAAATCAATTGATTTGGATTGGCTAAACAGAACTGGCGAGGGGGCGGTCGTAGCGCCACCAATGACAGTCGAGCAGGGAAGTTGGCGAAACCCCGGATTTCAACAAAGTGAACAACATCCAGCTACATGTCTTACTGTTCGGGACATAACAAGTTACATTCGATGGCTTAACAATCGTACCGGTGGAGACTATCGGCTCCCGAGAAAATCAGAGTATGAATTTATTCAACGGCTTATCATTGGAGAATCATCAGGCCGCCAAAATTCAGTAGATCCATGTGGTTTGGAAAACACTGCAGATTTCTCTCTCTCTGTTGCATTTGCGCAAAGTTCTAATGCAGATCAGTCTCCCACCGTTACGGAGTGCGATGATGAGTATATTTATAGTGCTCCTGTAGGCAGCAAGCAAAAAAATGTATTGGACCTGTTCGATTTCAATGGGAATATCTCCGAGTTGTCAGCTCACTGTGATGAAAATTTAATAGATTCCACGCTCCAAACTGATGCTCTGGAGAGTGGGAGAGATGGGTGTGTGGCATACTCAATTTTTGGAAACTCTTGGGCGACAATGAACTACACCAGCGCACCCTACGGGATAGGAATGTTATCCCCGGAGGGTGATCGATTTTCGATTGACTCCATTGCCGGTGCAACAAACTTAGTGGGTTTTCGAGTGGCCAGAGATTTATTTGTTGGAACACGAGAAGTAGATCCATTTACCGAATAAATTCAATAGGGTATGAATCTTCACGATTTATAAATTTTGAAACTAAGAACATAGTTTGAATGAAATGTTACTTCCAGAATAAATGGTGGCCAATTGTCTCAGAAAATAATACCTAAAGTCTTTATCTGCTATCGCCGCCGCGATAGTGGCTATGCCGCCAAGCAAATATATGATTATTTGCAAGACAAGTTTGGTGAAGGAAATGTTGAATTTGATATTAGCACCATTCCAGCCGGTGAGAAGTTCAAGGTATATCTTGGGAGGAGAATTGATGCTTGTGATGTTGTATTGGTCATCATAGGTGACCACTGGCTGACAAGGGATGAAAATAATAATGTGAGACTTTATAACGAAGAGGATGATGTCAGGTTTGAGATAGAGAGAGCACTCAAGAGCGAAGTTCCAATCTTACCTATTTTGGTTGGCGAGGCTGATATGCCGAGTAGTGACAAGCTTCCCGAATCGTTGCAAGTTGTTCCTACAATCAATGGTAGGGAATATAGACAGGCATTGGATTCTGAGCCACAGCTTTTGAAAATAGCAAATGATATTCAGGATATTTCAGATTCTAGGCGTCAGAGCTTGCTGTCCAGATCGGCATTGGTTGTGGGAATGCAGACCTACTCTTCCCCGAAGTTGGATCAGGTGCCTGGTGCATTAGAAGATGCTTATCGAATTAGCAATCTGCTTAAAAGTCATGCGTCTGGAAATGAGAACTTCCGATTGAAGACGATCTCTAATGACTGTACAAAAAATGAGCTGAAGAGTGAACTTCAGCACTTGTTTAACTCTGAAGTTGATGTGGCGCTATTTTATTTCGCAGGACGGGCAATCAATGAAGAGCAGGGTTATCTGGTCACACAAGATTATTCCAGACAAAACCCTGGTTATGCCATTAAGCATTTGGTGGATCTCGTAAATAAGTCCCAAGCGCTCGAAAAGGTAATTATTCTCGATTGTTGCGCAGCCAATCAAACAGGTGAGTTATTCGAACGTAAGAAGTCCCTAGAACTAGCAGAAGGAGTGTCGATTCTTGCCATTCGCCGAGACGAACCCGATGTTAACAAATGGGAAACAGAATCAGCTACAACTCAGCTGTGTGATGTGCTGGAGTTTGGAGGGGCAGACCTGACTGGTTCTGTAACTATTGTGGATTTGTATAACCAACTTAATGCCAGTGGTGCCTTTCGTCAAAAGCTTTATTTTCGAGCTAATTTGGCGGAGCTGGGCTCAATTCGTGAAGCAACTCCGGTGATAGACAAGAGTATTCTGGCTAATATCAGAGTCTATTTTCCTGGCTCACCAAATGAAGTTCATCAATTAAGTCCTGCATATGAACCAGAAGCGGAGCCTTTTGACGATGGGTTACAGCAGATCTTCGCAGAATTGCAGTCTTTAAACCGAGTTAATCTGGTTGAGCCGACTAAACACAAGCATATGTATCATGCGGCTATGGAAGATGGGTCATGTCAACTTACAAAACGTGGTCGTCAATATTGGCTGCAAAGTAATCAAGGCAGATTCGGTGCTCCAACCAGAACATGGCCAAATGAAAATTCGAATTCGGAAGATAAAGAATCTAATTAACTAATTTGGGTATCTATCCTCTTAATACAATTAACAGCTTTTATGAGTATTACTTTGTTTGTTGGCTGAATTTATCTTCCCTAAAGCAATTGTAACTACGACAACCGCTCCGCTATACTCAAATGACTTCATGCGCGGAGCATGGAGAGGTTAAATTAAATAGGAAGGGAACAACATGGCTTTGTACGCATTTGATGGAACCTGGAACGACTCTACTGCACCAGATTCAGAGCGCGACCCTAAGACCGATACTAACGTTCATCTGTTCAGAGTTTTGTACGATGGACACAAAGAATATGTAAATGGTGTCGGCAGTCGCAAAGGCTTTCTGGGTCTGGGAAAATACATCGGAGGCGCAACAGGGGCGGGTAAAAAAAAGCGAATCAAGGAACAATTCGCAGCGCTAAAAAGCAATTATAGAACCGACCCGGTCATCGATATCGTTGGATACAGTCGCGGGGCTGCCATCGCTAGAATGTTTATCGATCATATCGATGAGCACTTCAAGGAGATTGAAGACATTGAAGGGCCATTAAAAGTGCCTCCACCGGTAAGATTTCTAGGCCTGTTCGATACTGTTGGGTCATTTGGCGTGCCGTGGACAGATAATGAACATGGCTTCAAACGAGAAATCCCCAAGTTTGTTGAAAACACCTTTCACGCAATGGCTATCGATGAGACGCGAGAAACTTTCGGAATAGAGCGCTGCATCGGCGATCGGGAGAAGATTACCGAAGTATGGTTTCGTGGTGGGCATGGCGACATTGGAGGCAACGCTACCTATACAAGCCGGGGCGAAATTCTCTCTAATCGAGTGCGATCAAATATCGCGCTGAGATGGATGTACGACAAGGCTAAGGCCTGTGGTATAGAAATGAAGGATTGGAGCATCGTAGAGCAATCAGAAGACCACGACGAAACTCCTCCAGTTACAGCACTCGATGAAGCGGTGAGTATTGGCAAAGCTGGAACTCTTTCGCGTCGGATACATCTCGGCGACTTGGTTCATCACACTATGGAAGAAACTGAACTCACACGCGGATTTGATGGACGCCAGTTACGCAGAATAGATGTTTTGACGCGAGTGGAAGATGCAAAGTTGCAGAACAATGCCAATGCTAATGACTGGATACCCCCGATGGGTCTGGAGATCCAGCCCGACAATTTTAAACCTGGTGAACCAAACCCATCGATTGAACAATTGAGTCTAAGGCGATATCCATTCGATGTGTTGCCGGCGCGAACATGGGCAGCATGGTTTGAATTGTGGGATTTAGAGGATCCCGGTATTGACTCCGAGCGCCGCAGTGAGTTTTGGGCACCCAATACGGCTGACAAAGCCCTTGCTTGGGAGATTTATGTCGAGCTTCAAACCAGAATCACTACTCAGGTACTAAATGATGATGAGGGCGATGATGTCGCCGCTTTAACCAGCATCTATGAGCTGTTTCCAAAGGCTCGCAAGAGTATAAAGATCTACGGAACCGACTGCTCGAACGCAGCGACACTTATTACCCTGTTCCTGAATCAAAGAATTAGGGACTTCACGACAAAGTGGCATGGGATATCAGTAAGAGAGAAATGGAAAGAAAGTGAGCATTCTCCCAATGCTGATTTTCGCGAAGATTTGGTTAAATTGCGCCCAGATATTGAGCAGTTCGCCAGAGCGCTATCACAGGTAGCGGACGCAACATTGAGTTAGTCTACAAATTGGCGAGAGTACTGATGTGAGTAGTTCAGGCCGTTGATTTACCGATGATGGGAAAACTTAATCTTTAGGAACGCTCTGACGAAATCCTCGCCAGCCCCGTTAGGATCCAACTAACCACTTCGTCTAATGTCGCAGCGTGAAATAGGCGACGATTTTCAGCCTTACTCAATCCGTTTCTTTTTGACAGCCGTTCAATCCCATAATTGTTGAATATCTGAATTATTTCATCCATCGAAATAAATCCCTCATAACCGAGATAATCTTGATAGTTAACCTGCGGAGACTCACCTAGCGGCCGCGTATATTCCTCCTCTAGGTAATAGGGATGTATTTCTTTGGGGAGAGTAAATTTAAATTGAGCCTTCTTATTCTCAAGCGCATTGATGATTTGATTAGTTACGCCGCCGAGCAGACCGGAAAGGTAGAGAGGTTGGTCTGCCAGGCAACTCATTAAGGCTTCCTCAACGACTCCTGGGCACCTTCCTTTGGTTCCTGAATCACGCCCTCCCAGGCAAATACGGGCGTCACAATTTTTTGTCATCTGCTTGCGCATCTGAGTTAGCGAACGTGCGAAGGCATATGCTTTTAGTTCTTGCGCTGCATCATTTGGTGAATTTAATTCATCTAGGTACGGATCCTCGGGCCTATCACAATCAATGATATCAATCACACCCTTAAGAATTTCGCGCTCGTGCAGATTTAACGCTGGTTTGTTGCCCCAAAACGAATAGTTCTCAACCAAGCCGCGTCTGTCTTGTTCGCTGAGAACTACGTCCTGATGTTGTTCCGCAAAGCGGTATATTGGCGGCATGACTCCATCTTCGCGCCAGTCATGTCCAAATGTAACCGTCGCTTCGTTGGCTATCATTGCTTCGGCCATTTGTACCACAAACCCATTCATTTCGTTCTGGCTGAATCCACGTTCTAGCAAATCTTCATCATATTCAGATATTGATATGTTAATTTTCATATCGAGCAGAGAGTCTGAAGTCATCACACCTTCTACTGAATCCTTGGTCTCGTTCCAGAATGGGATGAGCGTGGGCGTGACAAAGAAAGTTTTCCCACATTTTTCCTCCACATAAGTTTTGCTTGCTTCATAAAGCTCCACTCTTAAGGGCGGGTCAGCATAGAGCACAACGTTGTATCCGTCGCGGTTTTTGTTTCGCTGCTCATCAATTAACTCCGCGGTGTGAGTTAAATTTCTCAGACTCGGCGTATACGGTATCAAGGTGCATGTCTGACAGTTCTTAAAACCTGCATGGCTGTTTTTCAGCGTATCCAATCTGCGTTGCAATTGCATAATTCTCAGGCTTTCTTTCAAGGCCAGAAAAAGTACTCTGAATAAGTTGCCATCTGGTATTCGCACAGTGGGCACCTGGCCAACCTGTAAGGTATCAGCTCCATACTCCAGAGCATTGCGCGCCTCAACGCAAACGACCGGAACCGAACACTGATTAGCCCAAAGGAACTCCTGTCGACACCATGGCCTGTTGTCATATTGCTCTGTACGAAGAACGATGACTGCCGAGTTCTTAACTCCATTCCGTATCTCATCTCGCCACTCCTCAACCCCATTCAAGTCCTCGGCATCATACCAGTACGCAAAGAAGTCCTTTTGTTTCAATGCGGATCGGAGTGAGTTTGCGAGCGGCAAGCTATCCTTCTTGGCGTGGCTTATGAACAGACGTAGCTTTAATTTTTCGTCATCATTCCTGCATTCGAAAACATTCGATGCGAGGAGGTGACGACACTGCTGCAAAACAAACAGTGAAAACCACGCTGGTCGTTCGGCGTATTCTCCAAAGGCATATTCTCCATTTTCCTGTTCTTCATCATACGATATTTTTTGTGTGTGCTTCGTAACCGGATCATGATCGATCAGTTGGAAAGAGTCCATAAGCTTATCGTTCAGAGTTAGTGCCACAATAAAGTGCTTTCCTGCGGACTTGCTTACATTTGTGTTACATTTTTTAACCCAGCTTCTCCACTGTTTGTCGTCATTCAGCTCCTCATCTACTAGAAGAACCACAAGACTATGCAGAGATCGATTCAAAATATTTTTTGGTGCGAGGTCCTTCCCTGACGGGCATACAGAGAAATTACGAAGCGGAACTGGCAACGTACTCATGCTGGCAAGATAAACGTCTTCGCCGCTGCCATTGCCTCTAAAGGCATCTACCACATTCTTTGCAAGTGAGCCCCCCAATTCAGACTTATTGTGATGACAGATAATTACCTGCAGAGGCGGAAGTTGTTGTTCTAAGTCCAGTTGTGTCAGTTTTGAGTCCATAAGAAAGCTCCCTGTACAAAATTTTAAACACCATCCGGTTAATATACACCAGTAACTAACCAGGGTCAGGAGGAATAAATCAAACCACAGCTTGTCAACCAGAATTGCTTAGCACTTCCCTAAATAGAACTTGCTGATGTGAAAGAACACCAATTCTCGATGATTGGACTACCCAGTGTTTAGATATATTTTTGGCGAACATATTTAATTGAGATAGATGATCGTCTACTCTATGGTACAAACAATGGGATAATGGAGAAAATATGTCAGAAGAGACCGTAGCCCTGGACTGGTCCAAGTGGGATGAAATGAAAACCAAGCTTCTCCCGACCAGTTTAGAGGAAGACAGCCGGAAACCGACAACGGCTGACCAGAAAGCAGCCTGGAAACTTTGTATCGAGCTCAGGACAAGAATTTCGACACAAGAGCTTCACTTCCGCAGTGGAGACGATGAAACCGCGCTCACTAGTCTGTACAACCTATTTGGAATAGTCAGGGAGCTGACTAAAGAGGGCGGGGCGGAGTGTAAACTGTTCGCAGATATCGCAATACATCTCCTCAACATCCATATTCGACCGGTTACAGCTAGGTGGCATAAAAAGCTTCTGGATGGGCATTTATCAAACGACGATGAGCGCCGCAGTTTTCGTAAGGAGTTGAACGAAGTTCAAACGAAAGTAAAAGACTTTTATGAGCTTTTTGCCTACATGGCAAGTGGTGATAGCAACCCACCTATCGAATCGCCTCTCCCAGCCGCAAGCACAGGAAATACGTTTCGCAATCGGATTGTCTTTGAACAAAAGGGATGTACAAAAAAAATGCCCACCGATGTCTTTGATGCCGAGCATATAGAAATATTGAAGCGACGAAGTGCATTTAAACCACATGGGAATGATAAAAAGCTGGAGAATCTTGTTGGGTTAGCCTGCTCTGGTGGCGGTATACGCTCAGCAACAGTGAGTCTTGGGGTGGTACAGCAAATACAAAAAAGAAAGTTGTTCAAGGACATTGACTATCTGTCTACGGTATCGGGTGGGGGTTACTTTGGGTCATTTTTAAGTGCGCACCTTAACAGGCCGAACGACAGTTCTGTACCAGATTACGCAGAGCAAGCTCTATTCAGCGAAATTGATGGTGTTGATTCTCCAGCAATTAGAAAGTTAAGGGATCATAGTAACTATTTGCTAATTGGGGGAATGCTATCTCGTATGCGCATGCTTGCACTCTGGTTATATGGATTGTTAGTCAATTCTCTGTGCTTGCTAGCGGTGTTGTTAGGAACAGTGTTTTTGTTTCGAATAGGTGAAAAGGCAGGGATATTTAACAAGGACTTGTCAGGGTTTTATGAAACAATAACACTTACTTTACTCGCTCTTTTATTCTTCACATATCCCTTCATACGAGCTTGGCGTGAAACGCGACCTCCATGGAATAAAGTTTTTGAGTGGACCAGTGTATTTGCTCTGGCTTTGACTCTTGGTCTCATGATTTTCTATGTTGTTCAGTCTTCTATTCTTAATATTTTGAACAGTGGCGACAAGCGTGTAGTCTTTTTTGTTTTCTCATTACCAATAGTACTTGGAGCCGCAGCGTTCCTGACAGGCTTGTCGAAGCCTGGAGGTCGGATTTTGTTAATGGCTGCAGGATGGAGCGGTCCGCTTTTGCTACTTTTTGGATTTCAATTGCTGTACTCAGAATTTGCAAATGGTTCGTTCCTGGACTTGAAGATGTTGATGGTGTTTCTTTTTCTGGTTGTGCTCGTTCTATGGCTTTCGGTTGTCAATATTAACGATATATCACCACACAGATATTACAGAAACCGTCTCGCAGAATGCTATATCCATCATCACGAGAACAATGAAAGATGTCCGGTGCCGAAGCTGTCAGATCTTCGCACAGAAAACAAAGCAGCTCCTTATCACCTAATTAACGTCGCATTGAACCTTCCGACCGCCGGCAAATCGGGTCTGCGTGGACGAGATGCTGAGTTTTTTACTTTTAGCCAAGACTATTGTGGCAGTGAAAAAACCGGTTATTGTGAAACTAGTAAGATGGAAAAAATTGATCCTTCCCTGGATTTGGCTACGGCAACCGCTACTTCTGGTGCGGCGGTTTCCAACTTTATGGGAGAGTTAAAATTTAATGCTCTATCTTTCTGGCTCACTTTATTGAATGTAAGACTGGGCTATGTGCTACCTAATCCTGGGCGATTTGTGGACAAACCAGAACGGAAGAGTAAACCTAATCCGTATTCGGTTTTATGGCGAGAGTTTCGTGGAAATTTTGATGAAACGAGTAAGTTCATAAACCTCTCGGACGGGGGACATCTCGAGAACTTGGGTGTGTATGAGTTATTACGCAGGAGGTGTAAATTCATAATCGCAATCGACGCCGAGGCCGACAAGGAGCATGGTTTTGGTAGTCTGATGAAATTGATCAGGTTTGCTAAGATAGATTTCGGTATAGATATCGAGATTAATCTATCCGATTTGGTGATTCGTGATAAGGGTTTTACGAATGCACATTTCTCGATAGGTAAAATCAGTTATGACGATAATAATGTAGGGTTCCTCCTTTACGTTAAATCTTCGCTCACAGGCAATGAGCCCAGTTACGTATTGGACTATAAAAAAGAAAATTCAAGTTTTCCTCATGAATCAACAGCAGATCAATTCTTCAGCGAATCACAGTTTGAAGCGTATCGTGCGTTGGGTGATCATATAGGAAAGGATCTCTTCCATGCAGAATTTGTTGGAACTGACGAACTAAATTCGATTGAGGATTTAATGGAAAGAATATTTGAGAATACCTTTGAGAGTCCTTATGAGGGTTCCATTTAGGATCAAGATACCTACAATGCCGGTGCTATTTAGCGTAATAGTAACCGGTTTGCTAACCGCCATATTCTGCGGCGTTTCGCACGAAGGTTCAAAGCATAATATGAGCCCCATGAGTACAACTCAAACTTATCAAGTAGCTTCTGTGGCCGACGACACTGTTGATAGAATGGTTCAGGTAGAGATTGGTGGCAAAATTGATAAGCAACAGAACGTCTGGATTATTCCAGAACACTAGATACCAGATACATATCATGGGGAATAATTACTGCCGTTTTGTCGCTCTCATACTTGGGACTATGCTGCTTGCAGCTTGTGTTCAGAAGCAGTCGAATGAGCGCGAACCAGAAACGCAGGTCCTTGTACAAGCAACCGAACTAGACAGGGATGCTGTTAATAAGGTGCTGGACATACCCGATGACTGTGAGGATGCATTCCGGCTTAGTTATGCATCTGACGGCTCTGGTGTGGAGATGTATGCATTGAGTGCAGATATGGAATTTTACTCTGTGCTGTGTTCGGCTGGCGCATACCAACCTTCCTTTTCGTTTTTTCTGAGAGATGCAAAGTCCAGCAAAACACTCGCTAGTCCGCTTGAGTTTATTGTTTGGGAGTCTGAGGACGGTGAAACTTTGACATCCAGTAAACAGACAGAGCTGTGGGGAGAGACGCTTTTTGATGCTAAGTCCAGAAGGCTGGATATGCTTAGTGTTAGCCGTCAAAGCAGAGACTGCGGTAGCTGGGCCACATACAGGATTGAGAATAAGAAAGCACATTTGATCGCTGTGTGGGCTCTTTTGCCATGTCCATCAGAGCCTGGTACTGCAGTCTCTTTAGAAAATGGCAGTCCACCTTTGGAGTGGGTCAAGGTTCAGACCGAAAACCCAGATAACTAGTTGTTTAAGATGAGGAATATAAATGGAAATAAATCACACAAAATTTTTTAGTGAGTATCGGCAAGAGTTTGGAAGACTGCGGCAGGGGATGGTAACCGGGCTAGAGTTGCTCGGTAGACAGATGGCGGAAGACAGCCAGATAAAAAATATCCGATCAGCGGCCTATATGCTCGCCACAGTCAAGCATGAATGTGCGGATCGTTGGCACCCGATAACAGAATTTGGCAAGAAGTCCTATTTCGATAAATACGAGCCTGGAACATCGATTGGTCGTCGCCTCGGGAATACTGAGAAAGGCGATGGTTGGAGGTACCGAGGAAGGGGCTACGTGCAGATTACCGGGAGAGCAAACTATAAGAGACTTAGTGACGAGTTGAATCTACCAGAAGAGGAAAATCTGATCGACCACCCGGAAAACACCTTAGTCCCTGCTGTGGCCTACGGTATTATGTCCGTCGGAATGCGAAAGGGCTTATTTACAGGTAAAAAATTATCAGATTATTTTAATAGTAGTAAAACGGACTATCTTAATGCGCGACGGATTATCAACGGACGGGATCAGTGGAGGCTAATCCGTGATTACGCACAGGCTTTCGATAGAATTTTACGTGCCAGCTTGATTCAAAAGGGGGCATGAAAAGAATTGATGTTTTTGTTATTCTAATTTCATCACTCTGGAACAGAGTATGTTCGTTTTCGCAAGTGAACAAATCATCCTTTAAATAAGGTGTAAAAATAGTGGGGAAAGGAGGTTTATAGTGGCGTTACTCGAGTCAGCGTTAGCTTTCGCAGTAGCCATGATGATATTCTCGACCATCGTTACGGGAATCGTTGAGGCAATTTTAAGGACGCTGGGCACGCGGGAGAAAAATCTTAGAAAAACCATTGAAGCCTTGTTCGACAAGGTGGTTATGCCCAGGCTGGGAGAAGGTTTGAAAAAGTTAAACACTCCGGTTGTAGAGGATAAACAGCGGTTAGTGGAAGTTTTGGGGCTAAACAAATTAGGCATCACAACGCCACAATCTGACCCGCATAAAGAAAATTTTGTAGCAGCTTTAACGGAAAATCCTGTATTCGAACCTTCCAAAAATCCTCTGAGCGGTGAGCGTAAATCAAAAATTGATTCGCTCAGCTTGTTGGCATTTGCTGAACGGCTTGGCAAAACTGACACCGGTAGAGCGATAGTTGCAGAGGGTGAGGCTCAAACAAAACTCCTGGTAGAGGATTTGGTCCGCAGCTTTGACCGTTATGGTCGCGCCGCTGCGGAAGTTTTCCGCAAGAAAACCCAGCTAACCGCAATATTTGTTGCAATACCGTTTGCCTGGGTTGCGAATATCGATGCATCACGCTTATTAATGCAGCTCATAGAAAATCCTTCGCTACGCACGAGCTTAATAGAGCAGGCCGAACAAGCCAATCAGGAAAATCAGGCGGCTATTGAACGGCTAAACAATCTTAAACAAGAACTTTCTTTGATTCGGACCACGAATGATTCAGAAATAGCACAACAGGCCGTGGGGGAACCGGTCACTGAAGAACAAGCTAGGCAGGGAGAAGCGGAAGAAGCAATAGAGGCGGAGGCAACTGAAGAAGAAGGCTCAGGAGAATCTGAGTTGGCAGCCCTTGAAAAGAAGTTGAACAAAGTAGCAGACGATGTGGTGGTGAGCGTCAAGAAATTGGAAGCCGAAGGACTTGCGATTGGTTGGGAGTACTATCCTTTTTGTGGGAAAAGCAAGGTTGATGATGACTGTGATGGCAGAGTCGGCTGGAAAAAAATTGGTGGCGGAAAAGCAACATTTGAGGAGATCTTCTGGGATGACAATTTCATAATTTGGCTCTTCATGTCAACTTTGGCGGGCATATTGATCGGTCTTGGAGGCCCATTTTGGTTTAAGGTTTTCACAAAGCTTTCCAGCGTTTTGCAAATTGCTCGAGCCCTGACCTTCGCGGGCCGCAATCCTGCGCATGAGGACCTGACTCCAAAAGAGCAGTCTGCGGAAGAATCAGCGAAACCTAAAGACATCCTCGATGCTTTTAATGTCGCTGCCGCGGTCAATGTCAAATCAGCACCTATTAAACAAGGGCGAACATTACTGGGGCCAAACGGCCTACCACTTTGATGCTGATTCAAACAGATAATTAATCATAGAGATATTTCATGTCATCAACCGCAATAATTGCCGTTCGAGCTGCTATACGTATTGGCAGCACGGCCGTAGATGCTTTCAACCAGTATGCGCAGGAAAAGCCTATTCTGCTGCCAGATGCGGAACGCGTCACTACCTCCCTCAGAGATTTTATTGCGCAAAAGGCTCTCGATTTTCCTGAATTTGGAACGCTTCTCCAAGACGACCCAGAGCTCAGCGAGCTGTGGGTAAACAACCGTCCTAGAGACGATGAAGCGGCCGTTGTGCTCGAAGCGATTGCCTACCAATATGTACGCGCTGCTGCACAAGAAGAGGCTGGAGTTGAGTCCAGCAATGAGGTTGCTTATGGTGTGATGGTGACACAATGGGCAGTCGGCAAGGGGCCGGTCTCGCCGCTTGCGCGAGTAATCGTCGCGATGACTGATGTAGCGCTCGAATATATATCCGGCAACCCACAGGTGTTGGGTATCGGGGGTGAGGGAGAAAAGCTCGTTGGCGCAATCGCAGGCTCTCTATCAAAAGCCATCCCTGATGCAGCGAGCAGAACAGAACTGGGACCAAAGGATCGTTTTTCAGAACGACTCGCTGGGCTAACTCTTCATGCCGGGTTAAAGGCTTTGTCTGAAAACGCCTCGTTGGTGTTCGATGAAGAACACTTGGAAGTGTTGCTCCAGAATACGCTTACACCCATCGTCAATGCGCTGGATACCGATTCCATTGCAGACCAAGTGGAGTGGCGCAAGGTCACTGACGCTCTATTAGGGCCCGCAATTAATACCGTTCTTAGCTCAGTGGCACAAACACCTGACGCATTTTTGGGAAGTAAATTTAACTCAGAGCGTGCCGGCGGGATCATGGTTTCGGCCCTGTTAAAAGCGGCGACCGAAAATGGAATAAAGGATGTCTTTACTGAGGCTGGACTGTTAAATCTTGGGCGTGCTGCAATCTCAGCCGCTGCTGACAGTCCAGAAGCAATTTTAGGTGATTTACTGAACACTGATCTCACTACCGACATCAGTGCTAAAGAAGAAGTGGCGCTGAACATCTTTAAATCAATTGCTGGGGTGCTTAGCAATAGGATGCCACCCTACAAAGACCAACTTGGCGTTGCGATCGCTGTCGCGGCCGTAGATGGTTTAAAACAGAGTGCTCGCGTATTGATCAATTCCGGTGGAGATTGGAATGGAGTTATCGCACAAGTCACCGAGCAGATCCTCGATGGTTTCAAAGCAGCGTTTGGCAACGAAGCTGCATCCCTTTCTGACACTGTGTTTTCAGAAGCCAAGCTGGTCGAAATTGGCAAGGTCATAGTGGAACAGATTGGGCGCACCCCGCATATTTTAGTTGGCGATAAAGACGAAGTTGGCCGGATTGTCAGCGCATTGAGCAAGGCGATACTCGCCGATCAAAAACTGTTGTTGACCGCAGAAGATTGGAAGCAAATTGTTGCAGTCGCGGCTCAGGAGGCCGCACAAAATCCTGGACGTCTGTTCGGTTTGAACCAGAGTTCAATTTCGATACTGCGGACCTCTACACCAACGGCAATAGTGAAAAGATGCTAGGTCAGTTCATTAAGGACACGAATAGCCGCGATCGCTCTGTTATCGTGACTAAATTCACCTACAATTCGGAGCCCGGCAACCCAAATACTGGTGGCAACGGCCGTAAGAACATTATGCGGGCAGTAGAGGGCTCCCTCAAACGGCTCGACACGGATTACATCGACGTCTATATGCTACACACCTGGGATCAAATCACACCTGCTGATGAAGTGATAAGAACCCTGTCGGACTTGGTGCGATCGGGGAAGGTTCGCTATGTGGCCATCTCTGATGCTCCGGCATGGTACATCGCGCATGCACAGACCCTGGCTAATGAACGTGGCCTTGAACCCTTCTGCACCATGCAGTTTGAATACTCCCTTGTTGAACGCAATATTGAGTTCGAGTACACCGCTCTTGCAAAACATTTTGGATGTGGCTTGATGGCATGGTCACCGCTTGCGAGTGGTCTGCTTTCTGGGAAATACAAACCGTCTGAAGGTGGTGGTGAGGGTGAAGGCCGACTTGCAACTGTTGCGGGAAGTGGCAATGCTGCATTTGAAAAGTTCACCGATCGCAATTGGAAAATCGTTTCTGAGCTAGAAGCGATCGCAAAAGAGCTTGATCGATCAATGGCTCAGGTGGCATTGAACTGGGTCGCGAATCGTCCCTACGTCGCATCTGTGATTGTCGGTGCGACAAAGCTAACCCAAATTCAAGACAACCTTGGGGCACTGGATTTCAAGATTCCAGGCGAACTACTCACTCGGCTCAATCAAGTGAGTGAACCGGGCGTTCATTTCCCATACACGTTCTTTGAGCCTGGGCTGCAAGGTATGATTTCCGGAGGAGCCACCATTGGTGATAAGCCGGCACCTTACGAAGCGCGACTTCTAATCAAGGGTGAGGGAGCTGGCACAGAGTAGATGATGAGTTTTTATGCCTTGATCTAATTCGAGATATTGCACACGCTAAACTCTGCCTGCTTAGAGTGAAATGGCTCGTGACCGATCAACACATGCATTTACTTTTCTATAGATAACCGTGATGGAGAAAGTGGTCATGAATATTGGCATCATTGGAACAGGAAATATGGGGCGTGCACTGGGTATTCTTTGGGCTGAGCAAGGGCACAGTATTGTGTTTGGAGCAAGAACCATTGAGAAAGCCGAGAGAGCCGCAACCTTAGCAGGGGGCAATGCAAGAGCCGCATCCAATCGTGAGGCAGCGATCGCTTCAGATGTTTTACTCTACACGGCGCGAGGAATTCACCCCGAAATCGTTGTGGGGGAGGAAAGTCTCTTAGACGGAAAAATTATGATTGACTGCAATAACAG
>JBCCFY010000042.1:0-35069 GCA_039110515.1 Pseudomonadota bacterium | reverse complement strand
CCTGGCTCGGGCATCTTCTCTACAAGGACGACCTGAGCTTCGCCGCCGCGACTCTCCTGGCCTGGCTGCTCGTGCTGCCGGAGTATGCGCTGAACATTGCGGCGCTCCGCCTGGGCTACCGCTGGTACACGGGCGGGCAGATGGCCGCCTTCCGGCTGTGCTCGGGCGTCGTCTGTGTCGCCCTGGTCTCGCGCTATCTGCTCGGTGAGGAGATCGGCCCCCGCAAGTTCCTCGGGTTCGGCATCATGGTCGTGGCCATGCTGCTCATCGCTTCGGGGGTTCCCGACCGCAACGAGGCGGAAGAGCGATGATCTACCTCGTTCCAGCGATGCTGTTCGTGTCGAGCATCCTCATGGCCTTCGCCGTAGTGACCAACCTGATCGGTGGCTGGCTGGGAGCAAAGCTGGGTCTGAACCGAACCATGAATATCGGACTGGCACTGCAGATAGTTGCCCTGGCCATGTTGCTGGTGCCCACGCAAATGCTGACCGTAGCTTGGGTAATGAGCGCCCAAGCACTATCCGGGATCGCCAAGGATCTGAACAAAATGAGTGCCAAGAGTTCAGTTAAATTACTGATACCGGACACACAACAAGGCAGACTGTTTACCTGGGTAGCAGCCTTAACTGGTTCTAAGAATGCACTGAAAGGCATTGGTTTCTTTCTGGGTGGTGCGTTGTTGGCCTGGATCGGTTTCGCCAACGCGATTACCGTCATGATGATTAGCCTGACCGTGGTGTGGGTATTCAGCATGATGAACCTGAGAAAAGACCTGGGACGCACCAAAGCCGACCCAAAATTCTCCCAGCTGTTCTCCAAGAGCGGTCCGATCAATGCACTATCGGCAGCCCGAATGATGTTGTTCGGGGCGCGTGACATCTGGTTTGTCGTCGCGTTGCCGGTGTATTTTTCATCCGAATTAGGCTGGGCACACAGCACAACAGGGGCTTTTTTCGCCGTGTGGATAATCGCGTATGGACTAGTGCAATCAATTACCCCAAAACTTTTTGACCTTACTGGTGATCGCGTGCCAGTTGGTAAAGACCTGGTGTTTTGGGTTGCGATCCTGACTGCGATTACAACCGGCATTACGGGCATCTTTTTTCTGCAAATTGCCCTGCCGATCAGCCTAATTGCAGGACTTCTCGTCTTTGGTACAGTGTTTGCAATTAATTCAGCATTGCACAGCTACCTGATAGTCAGTTACGCCAGTACTGAACAAGTGTCCATGGATGTAGGGTTCTACTATATGGCTAATGCGATGGGCAGATTAATTGGCACAGTATTGTCTGGATATATCTATCAACAATCTGGCTTGCTAGCCTGTTTAGCTGGGTCATGTGTGATGTTGCTGAGTTCCCTGGTAATGTCGCAGACACTGCCAGGGAAACAAAAAGAGCCTGTTAACTTTTGATACACAGCGCACATCTGACTAAAAAACGGTGACAATTAGTGTTTTGTAAGCACTTGCCGAAAAAATAATAATCAGTTTTTTTGTCAACTCCGTCGGTCGCTTCCATACCAGGTTTTCATGTTCAGGAGGCTAAAAAATCAGGGTGTCCATTTTTCGACAACTGATTTTTGAGAGAAATATTAGACGATTTGGCAACCTGCGATACGCTTTCTTAGTCCCATCGGGTAGACACAGTTCCCATGCAGGGATAATTGGAATGAATAAGTATTATTACAACCATGATTTGTAAGATATTTTTGGGTTCTTATCTGGCTCCCGGTCCAACCCTACAAGATACCCGGATTTAAATTAACCTTTTATTTTCAATAACTTAAAAATTTTCAGAATGTTTTAATTGGAATATTACGCGCTTTACTTATCACCATACCAGCCCCTATTCCAAGTTATTCGTGTGTCCAGTCGAGACTTCCGACGTATTAAGAATTACCAGGCTGCTGACCGCTAGAAGCCCTATCATGGGTCTCGTCACCCGGACGCATCCGGGAGGTTTTTTGCAGGTTTTCTCGAAGTTCTTCCCAATGGCACCGCGGATCACTCATCTATCCAGCATTCCCACGCCCAACCATCACTGGACGGAGTGTCTATTTTTGGACACCCTGATTTTGGATTTTGACGAAAAATAAACAGTTGATCACTGTTATCCATGTTCGCTATAAAAGAAACTCGGTTGGGCTGTTAACCAAAAAGAAAAAAACCCTTGAGTGAGGACGTCACTCAAGGGCTTTTCGAATTCCACAATCCTTCCTGGATGTGAGATTCTCAGAGTGACTCCCCCCTGGTGCCACTCCATGACCAAAACAAATACAAAGCTATGCACTGCTTTGAGTCTCACAATATGGCCGAGAATAGGGTTGGGTTCTGCTAACCATACTGCAAGGGTAAGTCTAGCAGGTTATTCAGGAAATAAAATAAATAAGCCCGGCTAATTTCTGTTTTTTCGCGAAAAATCCTTAAAAATTTAACAAAATGTCTGATTTTTTCTGACAGAATCGGCTCTTCGTAATGTAGAACGATTGGCACTCCTGTCTGTCCCTCATCGTCTTGGCGTCGCCCTCAGACCCAACTGAGACCCAATGTTTCCGTGTGTTTTCAACACTGTAAACTTAAATTGCGCTCCAGACCACATCTAATCTGAGACCCCTGGTGCACTGCCCCACTCTGTCTTGCAGAGCGCAGGCAAGGCAATGCTGGCGTGTTGCTGATGGTGTCAGGATAACGATAACTGATGGCGCTGGAGTGAACCTTTTCGGCTGACATCCCTCTATGTATTAAACAGCGACGGGCATCAGGCAGGCATTGCAAAACCCGGCATGGCGACCGTTTCAATATTTAACTGTCCTTCCAGTCCGGCGCTTCTATGCACCGCAATTTTTCGCCATGCATCCGAGGTTGACATGGCAAATACATCACCCCGCGAAGGATACTCTGCGATCGCTATTTCATCCCATAGCTATTCAACCTGTCCCAAGGCTAAAAATGTCGTGTCTGCTGCAAACACAACTCGGCCATTGTACTGATGAATCAATTTCGCCACTTCCGCGGCGTAGAGTTGGTATGCCTGGCGCCCGGTGAGGTCAGTTTCCCGCCCATCTTCGTACTCTGCTTTTTCCTTAAACTTCAACAGGTTAACCATATAGATTGGACCGTCTGGCCCCTTCTCGGCCATTTGTTTAAGCTGATCCGGCTGCGTGGGCAAAACGTCATTAATTACTTTCATAGTTGCACTCCGAAACCTTTGTAGGAAACGATTTAAGGATTCAACAACGGAACCAACGGCGGGCCTAAGAAGATGGCACGCTATTTACGCGGTGGCCGGGGGAACAGTCGAGACGTCGCGGCCTTGTAAGACTGGTAGCCCGGATCAGCGCCCCAGCGCGCCTCTGCCTTCTGTTCGAGCTTATTGACACCGCTGACATGGGTAATCAACATATAAACGAATAGCGGCGAAATAAGGCAGACCCACTGCCAACCAGAGAGTATGGGCAAGGAGATTACAGCGATACCAAACCACAGCAGCATCTCGCCGAAGTAGTTTGGATGTCTTGACCAGGACCACAAGCCGGTAGAGATAAAGTCACCCGCATTTTGTGGGTCTTTTTTGAAGGTGGACTTTTGCTGGTCCGCAATCACCTCGATGGTGAACCCGGCTAGCCAGATAGTCATACCCAGCATACCGATCCAACCCAGTGGCACCCGGTTACCGCCAGTGATAATGGCGAGTGCACAGGCCGCGGTGAGCAAAACCCACAGAGCCTGCAATGTCCAGGTCATAAAGAATCGCATCCAGTCGGTTTTGATCTGGTCAAAGCGATCGTCTTTGCCATCACGCTGGATTCGCAGGAACAAAAAACTCCCCAGCCGTACCGCCCACACGATCACCATCAATGCAACAGCAGCGGCGCGAAAATCGATGTCACCGCTGAGCCACACCGCGATGCCGATCACGGTGAGATAGGTCAGACTACCGGTAAGATCATAAAAATGCTCGGTCTTGGCCAGGTTAGCAGGAATAAATGCTAGCCAATTGATCGCAAACGCCGCGATCGCACACCAGGCAAAGACTGAAAACATACCGTAGCGGGCACCACCATCACTGCCAGCAATGGTTACCCCAACAGCAAGAGCCAGCGAGATCATAATCGCTGAAGAAATAATGATAATTTTTTTCATTGCGCGATGATGCCGTATTTATCGTAAATAAAACATCAATGTCGGCAAAAAAATGAGTCAGGCTGGGTCAGAAGCCTTGTGAAAAGTCATTGTGCCGTCTTTCACCGAAGCAAAACGCAGTGTGAGCTTGTCAAATATATAGTTTTGATAAAGCTTCCAGGGAGTTTTAGTAGCTTGCTTCGGAAATCCTGCTTGGCCGCGCTGAATATAACCGGAGGTAAGATCCAGCAATGGCGCTTCGACGATGCCCTCACCTACTTCGGGTTGGCAATACTGATAACCATGATCTTCCAGGTAGTTAATCACCCTGCAGGCATAACGGTTGGTCAGGTCAACCTTCAGGGTCCAGGAAGCATTGGTATAACCAACCGCGGCGAACATATTTGGTACGCTGTTAACCATAAATCCCTTGTAGACAAAGGATTCGGATGGCTCCACAACCTCACCGTCAACGATCACCTCAATACCGCCCATAAACAGCATTTCCAGTCCAGTGGCGGTAACGATCATGTCGGCCGAAAGTTCTTCTCCCGATTGCAACTTGATGCCAGTTTCGGTGAATCGATCAATATGGTCAGTTACCACACTGGCCCTGTCGGCTTTAATCGCTTCAAAAAAGTCAGCGTCCGGGCACAAGCAAACGCGTTGATCCCACGGCTTATAGAAGGGCGTGAAGTGTTTAGCCTCGAACTTGTCACCCAGGATTTCCTGGATATCACCAATAATGGCTTTTTTCGCGCGTTGCGGGAACAATTTGCAGTAGGTGTAAATAAACATGGTGGAAAGAATGAACCACCATCGAGCCATATGTCTGCCAAACCATTTGGCCAGGCCATTGGCAATGGGGTCCACCGCTGGCTTGGAGCCCATATAGGTTGGTGACCGCTGGAGCATGGTAACGTGACCAGCCTCTTCTGCCATGGCCGGCACCAGCGTCACAGCCGTGGCACCACTCCCAATAACAATCACATTTTTTCCCTTGTAATCGGCATCTTCGGGCCAGTGCTGGGGGTGAATCAACTGACCCTGGTAATCCCCTGCACCGGCAAATTCAGGCGTGTAACCATGGTCATAATTGTAATAACCCACGCACATAAACACGAAATTGGCTGTGTAGCTGATCGACTCGCCACTTACATCATCAGCGGCTTCGATCTGCCAGCGAGCTTGTGCGGAAGACCATTCTGCCTTCTTGATATGCACCCCGTACTGAATATGTTCATCGATGCCGTATTCTTGCGTGGTCTCAGTTAAGTAATTGATAATTTTGCTTTTTTCAGCAATGGCCGAGTTATCCTGCCACGGTCGAAAGGAAAACCCGAAGGTATACATATCTGAGTCAGAACGGATACCAGGGTAGTTGAACAAATCCCAGGTGCCGCCCAATTGCTGCCGGCGCTCAAGGACTTTGTAAGATTTGCCCGGGCAGTGCTCCTGAAAATGGTAGGCAGCGCTGATACCAGAAATACCGGCGCCGATAATAATTGCATCAAAATGCTCAGTTGGCATAACAAACCGCCTCAATATCAAGGAAAAGTGTACCACCCTGACGAGGATGGCGCAGAAATAGTTGTGGTGACACTATACGCGCCGATTTGGCGCCATTGGGGTCACGCGATCGACATCGCTTGCTGCTTTCGCGCTTAACCAGGGGGCAGCAAGCTAATCACCGCTGAGCTCACAGGGATGGCTCAGGGATAAGCAATAGTTTTGCTCGCTTAGTGATCTAAAAAATGCGGCGCCAGTTCTTCTTTCCACTTGGCCACCAGTTCTGAATCATCATGTTGCCACGGGTGAAAATCTTTGCGGAAGAACATCATGTACAGGTTTTTTACGGTACTGACTGTACCCCCCTTACCAAACAGGTAACGCCACATTCCGCGTCGCTCGTTCCAAGTCGCTTTATACCCCATCTCCTTCAACAAAAATCGGGTGATAAGGTACATATTCATTGGAAACTCAATAAACGCGAAGTACGCATAGTGGCGTCGCAAACGCCACATGTCGCCAACGCAGTGTTTATAGACATCGAACGCCACTGACTTGTGTTCTACCTCTTCGATTGCATGCCATAAAAACAGCTTTCGAAGTGATTCAGGCATGTGATCCAGCGATTCCGGATGGCTGAGCGCAAAATGTGCCATTACCGCGGTGAAATGCTCCGCTGACACGGTATGCATCAAGCGTTTCTTATCAGACCACTTCTCGATTCGCTCCTTGATCTTTGCTTCCATCAATTTCTCAACTTTGCTGGTTGAGTAGCCACAGGCATCAAATTGCTTGTTGATTTTTCTGTGTTGCAGCGCATGGTGCGCCTCTTGGGCAGCAAAATCCTTCACCTCAGCAGCCAACTTATCATCAGTAATCTGATCTTCGTACAACCGAACCGAACGAATGAACTCGGCCTCTCCCAGTGGGAACGTCGCGGATAGGCCAACCCAGTAAGCGCTGATCACGGTATTGTTGCCATGAAAATCAGCACGATCAACGTCAGCGAATTCAAACTTTACACGGCGTCGCTCAATCGGCAACTTGGAGAGTGAGTGAGCGATATTAAGCTCGGCTTTGGCGTTCATATTATTAATCCTGAAATGGTAATTGCCACCCGTCACACGATAGAATCATAATCCTGGCAGCGGCTCAACAAAAGAGTTGTTGTTTACAACTCTGTAAACTATAATCCGAATGATAAATTCTCTTTACCAAACTGTCAACTGAACAATAACTATAATTAGAAAGCATTCATCGAAAGTGGCAAAAAAAACACACAACTCCCCTGAAGAAGCACGAGCCGCCATCCTGGATGCTGCCGAAGAAACTGTATTTCAGGTTGGCCCCGCAGGCTTGCGCATCAGCGCCGTGGCAAAAAAGGCCGGCATGGCCCACCCCAATATCATTCATCACTTTGGCTCGCGAGAAGGTTTGATCAATGCGCTTGCAGAACGAGTCGGTGAACGCGCGACAGAACGCATAACCAATGCGATTTCCGAAGCGCTCAATGCGCCTGAACAAGACAAAGTTGCCGCTTTGACCCATGTTCTGGACACCGCCTACCCGGGTGACGAAGGCCGCGTGGCCGTATGGTTGCATTTGAGCGGCGCGGAAAGCTCACTCAAACCCAACATGCAGCGCATAGTTGAGCTATCCCATGAACTGCGCAAATCCATTAATGACGAAGTGGATTTTGGCGTCACCAACCGCCTGGTAATGCTGGTCACCCTGGCCCTGGTAGGCGAAGTGGTATCTGGCGCAGGTATCAAAGACGCGTTGGGCTTTGGTAGTGAGGAGAGCAACCGCGCGCATTTTCGCCAATGGCTGGCGGAAATTCTGCTCAAGTTGTCAGACGAAGAACTTCTGACCACTGGTGGTAACAACAATCCAACGAGCGATAATTAAACAGCTCATTGCTTTCAATTTTTCATCCCGACAAATTACCCTTATGAATAAATTCAACAATTGCGTTGCCGTGGTAACAGGCGCCGGTTCCGGAATTGGGCGAGCCCTGGCCTATCAATTGGCCGACGCGGGTGCCAGGCTGGCGATCTCAGACATTAATCCTGACCATCTGGAAGAGTCGCGCTTGCAGGCGACAGAGCGTGGCGCAGAAGTCTACGCACGTACTTTTGATGTTGCGAACCAGGACGCTGTCTACACTTTCGCCACCGACGTAGAAACGCATTTTGGACAGGTAAACCTGGTCATCAATAACGCCGGCGTGGCGTTGGCCTCTGGTCCCCTTTGGATGACCCCGATAGAAGATTTCAAATGGCTGATGGACATTAATTTTTATGGGGTTGTATACGGCACCAAGGCCTTCTTACCAATTTTGGAGAAAGCTGCGTGGGGACACATCGTCAACATATCGAGCCTTTTCGGTCTCGTATCGATTCCGAACCAGGGCGCCTATAACGCCAGCAAATTTGCCGTGCGCGGACTCACCGATGCACTACGCCAGGAACTTGAAATTGCAGAAAGCTCGGTAAGTGCCACCAGCGTGCATCCCGGCGGTATAAAAACCAATATCGCCCGCTCTGCCCGGGTCAGCAAAGACGGCGAGTTTGATGCAGAAGGTAAGCATGAAGAAGCGGTTGCCGATTTCGATAAGCTGGCGCGAGTCACTGCGGATCAGGCGGCAGATCGAATTTTGCGTGCTGTTGTTAAAAACAAGCGCCGCCTGCTGATTGGCGCTGATGCCAAATTTGTCGACAAGTTACAACGCATTTGGCCGACCGCGTACCACAAAATAATAGGCATGATGATCGATACGCGCAGTTCTTAGTCTCCTCGCACAGACGCGCATGGGCTCTTCGACGAAATAAGCTGGTTTACCCCACTCGGCGTAGCCGAATGGATTATAATTAGGGACTGACAATCATCCACTGTTGTACTCGATAAACTATGCCAGCACCGCGCTTCCTGGGCCTTGATACACGTTATCCCACCGCGGACGGCGAAAATCGGCGTCGCATTCATATGGATGGTGCGGCCTCGCCCCTGGCGGCAGAAACAGCTTTACAGACGATCCAGGAATTGCTGCCACACTATTCCAATACACACAGCTATGTGCACAGCTCAGCGCAGGTCTCTACCCAAGCCCTGGCGTGGGCCCACCGTCGCATCCTCGACGCCTTGCAGGCTGACCCGGATGTCTACACCGCGATTTTTACCGGCGCTGGTACCACCGCCGGGATAAACCGTATGGCCAGGGGTTTGGCAGCGGCGAGACCGGAACGCAAGGTTGTCCTGGTCAGCGCCATGGAACACCACGCTAATGATCTACCACATCGGCAGTTCAATAACGAGGTGCACTACCTGCCACTAAACGGAAACGGGGCGGAACAAGGCGCGATAGATCTGGTTGAGACCGAAAAACTACTGGCAAAGCATCAGGGCCAAGTGAACTACCTGGCATTTTCTTCCGTGAGCAATGTCACCGGCATTCGCAACCCGGTAGCGGAAATTATTCAGCTAGCCCACCAGTATGATGCGCTGGTCCTCATTGACGGTGCACAAGCCGTGGCCCACGGCCCTACCCGCTTGTCACAAGCGAACGCGGCGGCCGAAGCCGATATGTTTGTCTTCTCTGGCCACAAACTCTATACACCGATGGCCCCGGGCGTACTGATTGCCAAGAAACAGCTGCTGGAGACACTTTCCGGCCAGGACCTGGGAGGCGGGTCAGTCGCTGATGTGAGCTATTACGATTATCAACTACTCACTGAATATCCTCACAAGGAACAATCGGGTACACCTAACATCGTTGGCGCAATCGCCCTGGCTCGCGTCATTGAGGAATTGCAAACGCACGGCTGGGATGAAATCGCCAACCACGCAAAGACCCTCAGCCAGGAACTGATGGAAGCATTGAGTTCATTACCAAACATCGTTGTCTATGGCGATCCACAATTGCCTCGGACCGGCGCCATTACCTTTAACCACAGCAAAATCGACCACGGCCTGTTGGCTGCAATTCTGAACGATTATTTTGGTATTGCAGTACGAAACGAGTGCTTCTGCGCTCATCCCTATGTCAGCAGCATGCTCAAAGAAGCCCTGTGGCAACTGGATTTATCGGAAATTCCGGAGGCAGAGCACGAAGCCTACATCAACCGTAAACGAGGCATGGTGCGGGTGAGTCTGAGCCTGTACAACACCAGTGCCGACATCGAAGCACTGATCAGCGCATTAGATGAAATTGATCACCGAATCGAGGAATTCACCGCGCACTATACACCTCAACATGATGGATCCTATCTTCACGGCACATTTAAACAGGACTGGCGTGAGCAACTGGGCTGGTGAAACAGCCACTTTCGAGCACGACTGTTGAGCGCGAATTCGTGGAATATGGGAGCAATTAAAATTAGTTTAGGCACAGCCGCTTCCCTGTGCAGCCGCAAATGACTTGCGGCCCTGACCGTTGCATCCGGCAACGATGATTGAGACAACTATTACTTTATCGAGTAAGTGCTGAGAAAAAGAGTCTCGCTAAGTGTCGTTAAGCACTGTTAAGCGCTATAAGCGAGGTGTAATCCAGGATTCTCTAGGCGCACACCCGACTTGACTGCTTCCGTTGTAGCAACGGGTTCGGTCTCGTCTGGGTTTATTTCGATGGTCAACCAATTATGACATTCCATGCCAGCAAAATACGGCACCAGCGGGCCTTCTATCTGCTCTGGATGGTTGTAAATAATATCGTCAGTGATGGGTACAAAAACTTGGGTACTCATAGTGATTCTCGTTTCTCTTCTTAAACGTCTTAAACTACCTAAAACAACTCTTGCACTGCTACTGCTGAAAACTTCTAGTAAACTTGCAAGCGCACTCAACTAAACCGCCAGTTTCCTACCAGCCCCACTGCAAATATCTTTTTGCTTATTTGTGGCGCTGCCGAGCTGCTTTATATCAATTGAAATCAATGCTTAAGCAGCGAATGATGAATTCAAGGCGCAGATTTCATCAATGCCTAAGTATTTAACGCTCTCAGAGTGACGAAAAGGGGATGAACTAATGGTAAAAATGTGGTTTTCGCACCATTTTTTAACATTGCTGGTTTTATATCTTGGTATTGAGGCAAAATGGCACCTATCGATTTACCACTAATCCCAAAGCAATTACCCAAACCTAATGGCACGAAAAGTAGCAATCGTAGAAGACGATTTTGACCAGCGCGAGAATTACGCGGATGCCTTGAAGCAATCAGGCTACGAGGTGGCCACCTATTCAAACCGCCGTGATGCCTATGCGGGCATGCAAAAAGACATGCCAGACCTCGCGATTCTCGACATCATGCTGGAAAATGAAATGGATGGCGGGTTTGACCTGTGTCGCGATTTACGCGCTTTATCACCTACCTTGCCGATAATTTTCCTGACCGCTCGCGATACCGATATTGACCGGGTCTCAGGCTTACGCCTGGATGCCTGGGACTATTTGACCAAGCCGCTCAATATGCAATTTTTAAGTGTGCGGATTAATTCCCTGTTTCGCATCGTCGACAGCCTGGGGCAATCCGCCAATGACGAGGAAGAATCGGACCTGCTGGTTGTCAACGAGTTATCCATCGATGAAGACAGTATGTCTATTCGCTGGCAGGGGAAGGAACTGAGTTTAACGCTCACTGAATTCTGGTTGATCGAGTCCATGGCACGGCATCCCGGGCATGTGAAAACCTATGAAAACATGATGCAGATCACCCGCCAAAGCTATGTAGAACGCAATACCATCAATGGCTACATCCGAAGAATTAGAAATAAATTCAAAGAGATAGACCCGGATTTTAAACACATCCAAACGGTCTTCGGCGTGGGCTACAAATGGAACCCTGGCGAATCCTGAGCAAGTCATTCGCTTAGAGCATCGCCGCCCCTGATCATGCGCGCCAGTTTTTCCATTCGCACCAAGCTATTGCTGGTTTCATTACTTCTACTGCTCATTCCGTGGATGAGCTATGACTACGTGCGCCAAATGAAGGCTTTCCTGTTATCGGGGCAGGAAGATGCGCTGAGTCTGACCTCACGGGCCGTAGCCACCGTACTGCATGACCGACCTGAGCTATTTCTGCAAGATGCACCAGCACAGAGTGACGACACAGAGGATAACGAGATCTACGCCTATCCACTACCCAACTACATCAACCTGAATGGAGATTTCAGTGATTGGGGGGAACAGGCTAAGCAGGCGATTGTTTATAGCAACTTCCCACCGCCGCTGGATGTAAACACCCTTGCCCCAGAGCCAGAGATAGAACCAGGGATAGACCCTGAAAACCCACCGCTCTCTGTCCGGCATTTGCTGGGCTATCACGGCCGCTTCATCTACGCGCTATTCCAGGTGAGCGATGCAAACGTGTTACTGCGACAAACCGGATTTTTGCGAGTCGATGCAGCTGATCATGTACGACTCACACTACAAGATCCGGGTGGCGCACCACGCCGTTATACACTGATTGCTCGCGACTCCGGACGTATGAGTATTTATCTCATGGACGAACAGTGGCAGTACCCGATCACCGGACAGCCGAATTACGAGTTGGCAGCCGAACTTCGGCTCACCGACGATGGCTACAATGTTGAACTGCGCATCCCGCGATTCATGCTTTCCTCAGACACGCGTATCCGGCTCGCGGTCGCTGATGTGGATGACCCCGACACGCTTGCGGTGAACGAGTTGGTATCCACCACGCCACAGGAAAATGATGATCGCCTGCCACGCGTACTGACTCAGTCACCAGAGTTAGCCAAGATTCTTGCCGCCCTGGACAGACCTGATACCCGAATCTGGGTATTGGACCAGGACAAACGGGTTCGGGTGGTAGTTGGTAATATCGCCACAGAAAGTTTTAACTACCGCCGGGACAAGCCGAAAAATACCGGCAACACCTGGGAGTACATAACCGCCATGGCTGGCTACTATTACGACGTAGTTCTGAAATTCGTTTTCACCTTTATTGTCGACAAGCCAGCCGCCGACTTTGATGACTATGAACGCAGTGCGGAAGAGCGGAATGATCAGATCATTGATCAAGCCCTGGCTGGTAATGTCTCCAGCGATCGTCGCCCGTCACTGGATTCACAGGGCACCATCCTGATGTCTTCCCATCCGGTTTACTATGGCGATAGTGTGCTTGGCGCAGTGATTGTTGAACAAAGTACCAACCAGGTTCTGCAGCAACAACAAACGGTGCTGGAAAACGTAATCAGCGTTACCTTGCTGGTCTTGCTAACGGTATTAGCCGCCTTGTTATTATTTGCTTCCCGCCTGACAGTTCGAATTCGTCGCCTGCGCAATGCCACTGACAACGCCATTGACCGCGATGGACGTATCGTAAATGAAAAACTCTCTGCCGAGGCCAAGTCCGGTGATGAAATTGGCGACCTCTCGCGCAGTGTCAGCAACATGCTGGGCCGCTTGTCACAATACACCAAGTACCTGCGCGGTCTGCCCGACACACTGGCCCACGAGGTGAGTAACCCACTGAACGTAGTGAACTCCTCCTTGCATAACCTGGCCCAGGAATGCCCCTCGGTTGCCGAGAGTAAATACCTGGATCGCGCCACCAATGGAGTCAACCGGATCGGCTCTATTTTGCGCAACCTGACGGAAGCCGCAAACCTCGAACAAGCGCTGCAATCGGAAACACGAGAAGTGTTTGACGTGGTGGAGCTGATTGAAAATTATGTGGATGGCTATTCATTCAGCAATCCGGAACAAAAGTTTAATGTTGTGATCCACGCCAGACCGCTGCAGGTAGAAGCTGCGCCGGATTATATTGCCCAGGTGCTCGACAAGCTGGTGGATAATGCAATTGATTTCGCTGCCCCGGATACCCCTATTGTATTCAAAGTGCAGCGCCTCGATCGGTTTGCACAAATCGACGTCATTAACCAGGGTTCCCGGCTGCCGGAAGGCATGTCAGAACGAATCTTTGAACCCTTGGTGTCGCTCGGCCGAAAAGATGCGCAGAAATCCAGGCTGGGCATGGGCTTGTACGTGGTCAAGCTGATCGCTAATTTTCATGGTGGCGATGTGATCGCACGCAACCTGTCCAGCTCCGCTGGTGTTATATTCTCGTTCACCATTCCAATCTATAATCCCGAGCCATACCTGTAGTGCCACACCACAACTGGTGCTTATTACAGATTTTGGCAGTCACAACTTTTAGAAGGTAAACGTTTATGGGCAATCGCTTAAGCAAGTTATATACCCGGACCGGCGATGACGGCACGTCAGGACTATCAGACGGCAGCCGGATTCCAAAGAATCACAGTCGCATGAATGCCATGGGATCCGTGGATGAACTCAATAGTGTTATTGGCTTGATGATCTGCAAATTGGAAGACGAAGACCTTGCGGAGTTTTTTGCCGCGGTACAACACGATCTGTTTAATATCGGTGGTGAAATTAGCATGCCCGGACATTCCTTTATCGCTGCTGAAAAAGTGACTGTGCTGGAAGACAAGATTGATCACTTCAATGAATCCGTGCCACCACTGAAAGACTTCATTTTACCGGGTGGTACCGAGGCGGCCGCGATCTGCCATATTGCACGGGCTACCGCCCGCCGCGCAGAACGAGACCTGGTTACTTTGCACCAGGAAGAACCGGTTAACGAAACTACCAGGCGATACCTGAACCGGCTGTCTGATCTGTTATTCGCTACCGCGCGAATAATAAATCAGCAACTGGGAGCACCGGATATACTATGGAAAAAAGAGCTGTCCTGACAAGCTGGCGAAACTGCAATCCAAACCATATCGTGTAAATACGTTATCATCCGCCAAAACAAAATAACAAACAGGGGAATCATGTGAGTGCTTTGAGTAAATTACTTCAATGGCTGGGGCAGTTCAGCTTAGTCAGCAAAATCGCTGCAGGCATCGTTCTGGGAACACTGCTGGCAATGGCGTCTCCAGATTCAGCCAGGGCGATCAGCTTTCTGGGTGACCTGTTTGTCGGCGCGCTCAAAGCGGTGGCACCCATCCTAGTGTTCTTCCTGGTTCTGGCGTCCATTGCTATCCAGAAAGTGGGCGAACAGTCCCATATGCGCCCCATTTTGTTGCTCTACGTGATCGGCACCTTTGCTGCAGCGCTGACCGCGGTCAGCCTGAGCTTCCTGTTCCCGGTAGAGCTGGTATTAGTGACCACCGAGACCAGCGCCACCCCGCCAGAGGGCATCTCTGAGGTCTTGGGCACCCTCTTATTCAAGATTGTGCAAAACCCGGTAGAGGCCTTACTCACCGGCAACTACATCGGCATCCTGGCCTGGGCGATAGCGCTGGGTATTTTATTGCGAAGCGCCAAAGAATCTACCCAATTAGCCGCACATGATTTTGCCGAGGCGATCACCGGCATCGTTCGATTTATTATTCAATTGGCGCCCATCGGTATTTTCGGCTTAGTCGCAGGAACGGTTGCCGAGACTGGCTTGTCTGCATTGTTAGGTTACAGCAAGCTGCTGGCCTTACTCCTTAGTGCAATGGCGATCATTGCCCTGCTGGTAAACCCCTTGCTGGTTTATCTCAAGACCCGGGAAAACCCCTATCCGCTGGTATTTCGCTGCCTGCGCGAAAGTGGCGTCACAGCATTTTTCACTCGTAGTTCAGCGGCAAACATCCCGGTTAATATGCAGCTTTGTGAAGACCTGGAACTGGACGAGGATACCTACTCTGTCTCTATACCACTGGGCGCCACGATTAACATGGGTGGCGCTGCCATCACTATCACGATTATGACGTTGGCAGCAGTCAATACCCTGGGTATTGAAGTAGACCTGGCCACTGCCTTATTGCTGAGCATTATCGCGGCGGTGTCTGCCTGTGGCGCTTCGGGCGTCGCTGGTGGTTCATTGTTGTTGATTCCCCTGGCATGCGGCCTGTTTGGCATCTCCAACGATGTTGCAATGCAGGTTGTGGCGGTTGGTTTTATCGTTGGTGTTGTGCAGGATTCCGCCGAGACCGCGTTAAACAGCTCCACCGATGTGGTGTTTACCGCTGCTGCATGTCGAGCTGCGGAAAGCTCATAGCAAATCAGGCTACGTTCTGCGCTTGGGATCGGCCATAGGCGATCAAAACACCAGCGGCACCAACAGCCTGGTTCGCGCTGCCCAATCCGGGTAGCGTTCAGGGAACAGTTTCGCCATATAACCATCTTCCGTCCGTGCCTGCATAAACAATGCGAAGTAAGCGGCAATCAGCACCAGCAAGCTCAATCCATTCAGCCAAAACAGAGCCAATCCGGCATAACAAACCGCATCCGCAAAGTACATTGGGTGCCGGATCACTGAATACAACCCACCTTTGTTTATCAGTGTTTTAGGCGCACTCATATCAGTGTTGCCGGACCGCAAAATAAAATAGTGCCAGCAATACAGCGCACCACCGATAACCGTAATTATTTGCGCATAAATTACTGGAATCATCCAAATATCTTCGATCCCTCCACCCAGATAGCGCACAAACAAACCACCGATCAACTCAATGCCGCACAAGACTTTGATGGCCCACCAGTGCCAAGCATGGTTGGGTCGATGCTGCAGAAAATTATCTTTAAACATGCGGGATTAGTTTTTCAGATAGATTACGGATGCCATCCTGCCGGTTTGCCGAGTCGCATCCGTGCGTGCCTCTCCACCAACTTCATGTTGCAATCTTCGGTGTGAAAAAAACTGTTGCTGGTCTGCATATGTACATGCGTCTGAATATCCATAACTGCTTACGCCCAGCCCTGACAAACGCTCCGCAGCCAATGCATACAGGTTTGCATAACAATGCTGCTCATCGTTTGCGGGACGGTAACAGCACTCGGAGCCACCGAGCTGTTGCTTAACTTCCACACCCACTTCAAAGTGTTTACCACTGATGGTCGGCCCCGCCCAGGCTAATAACTCTTCGGGAGGATCAGCAAAACTATACACGCCTTCCTCAATAATTCCATCGGCCATACCACGCCAGCCAGCATGCACGATGCCAACCTGGGTGCCTGCCCGGTTGCATAAAAACAAAGGCATACAATCTGCCGTGAGCACCGCACAGACCTTTCCGGGAACAGAAGTGACCGCACCATCCGCATTTGGCGGATTATCACCAGGTGTATTACCGGAGTGATCCAGGTTAAGCACCATGGTGCTATGGGTTTGTTGCAACCAATGGGGTGACGCAGGCAAGCCAGATTCGCTGACCAAGCGCTCTCGATTGCTGGCGACATGAACTGGCAGGTCGCCTACATGGCTACCCAGGTTGAATGATGCATAGTCACCCTCACTCGCTCCATCCACTCGGGTTGTTGTAAACGCCGTGACGGTTCTGGTCGCGGGCCACTCGGGTTTTAGTAGTTCTATCGACACTTAATTAAGCAACTAGTTATCATCAGTTTTGCAGGCGTCTACCAGCGCGCGCATATCGTCAGGCAGTGGTCGTTCCCAGGATTGACGCTCTTGACTGGCTGGGTGACGATATTCTATCCGCGTCGCGTGTAAGGCCTGTCGTTTAAAAATGCGTAACTGGGTTTCCAGCTCTGGGGCGCACTCCGCGGGAATCGCCAGCCTGCGTCCATACACCGGATCGCCAACCAGGGAAAAGCCCAGGTGTGTCATATGCACGCGAATCTGGTGAGTACGACCTGTTTCCAGCTGAACTCTCAATAAGGTGTGATTGCGATACCGTTGCTCGACCCGGTAGTGGGTGATGGCCTCTTTACCCATCATATTTACGGACATTTTTCGTCGATCACCCTTGTCACGAGCAATCGGTTCATCAACCGTACCGCCAGAGATCACTCGCCCATTGGCCAGCGCCAGGTACTCCCGATGCAAGCTGTGATCTGCCAATTGATCGATTAATTCTAGTCTTGCTGCTTCAGTCCGCGCCACGACCATCAGGCCTGATGTATCCTTGTCCAGTCGATGTACGATTCCAACCCGAGCCAGGCTGCGATTTTCCGGGTATCGGTGGAGTAGTCCGTTTAACAAGGTTCCGTCCGGGTTACCCGCGCCGGGATGGACCACAAGACCGGCTGGCTTATTCACCACCAGCATATCGTCGTCTTCATGGACCACCTCGAACTCAATGTCCTGGGCCTGCCATTCACCCTGGCGGATTTCCGGCACGGTAATTTCCACCAGCTCTCCACCCACCACCTTATCCTTTTGTCGTGGTTGTTCGTCGTCCAACACGACCAACCCTTGCTTGATCCAACCCTGAATAGTACTACGTGAGTAATCTTCACAGAGTTTGGTCAAAACCTTGTCTACTCGCTGACCGAGCAGATCGTCAGGCACGATAAAGTTATATTTCTTGTAATTATTCACACTAGTTTTTGCCGTCAGAGGTAACCTTATCGCCCTTCTATGCGCGAAGATTTCGCGGTATGCTTACGCCCGCTATGATAACTGATAAAAAAATTTCAATGAGCTTTTTAAAATCCAATAGTATCCTGGTCATGCTGTGTGCGGCACTGTTAATTTCTGGTTGTGCCGGCAAGAAAAAAACCCTGGAAAACCTTGCGCAACAACAAGTTGAGCAGCTCTATAACAAGGGTAAAAAAGCCATGAAATCGGGTAATTATGCTGCCGCAATCCGCTATTTTCGTGCACTCGAGGCAAACTACCCTTACGGCGAGTACACCGAGCAAGCCAAACTGGAAATGATCTTTGCCTTTGACAAGTCCAGCCAGGTCGACAAATCCATCGAAGCCGCGGATAACTTTATCAAGCTTTACCCTACGCATAAAAACGTCGATTATGCCTATTACATGAAAGGCGTCGCCAGCTTTGAAAAAAAACAATCCAGGCTTGATCGTTTTATCAAGGGTGGCAAAAAAAATATCCGCGACCCAAAACCCTACCGGGATTCGGAAGAAGCATTTAATGAACTGATCAACCGCTATCCGCAAAGCATCTATGCTGAGGATGCCAAGCAGCGCGTGGTGTACATTCGCAATACACTGGCTGATAGAGAGTTGGGCGTAGCGCAGTTTTACTTCGACTCACAGACCTACGTAGCTGCGGTTAATCGCTGCAAAAATATTATCTATCAGTATGAAACGACCCCAGCTGTTGAAGGAGCGCTGGTTCTGATGGAAAAGGCTTACCTGGAAATGGGGCTGAATGATTTGGCGGCGAGCACTCATGAAGTGCTGATTGCGAATTTTCCCGAATACCAGAAAGAACCGTTCAAAGCCAAGAAAAAAGGTATTTTCAGTCGTCTGCCTAATCCCTTCCAGCGTAAAAAAAGCGGCTAGGTTTAGTCCACAACCCGCTTTAACACGGCTTTAAACCTGGGTGCCGCATGGCGCTCCAGGTAATACGTTAACACGGTAGCATCTTCGTTCAGACTAACCGTCCACACGTTGGTGCTGGCCTCCGGAATAATCGTGGCGGTATGCTCATCGGCAGCAAAGGACTGAGACAGAGCCGTACCCTCCTGTGCGGTCATTCCCCCATACATATTGATATCATCAGGCGTGCCATCCTCATGACGGTGATCGTGCTTGAGCTGTAGGCCTGACTTAAGCTTACTGAAAATCCAGGTACGCGAACGATCCTCGCCTACCGCGAATGGCACCCGAACCTCGGTGTCATCACAGCTGGCAAACTCCGCCACCAACAGCTTGCCTGCGAAACTGTCCTGCCCCTCGGTAGGAAAAGTCATTTCGCCTTCAAAGCGTTGGCCGCAAAGCGATCCAAGGGTAGCAAAATAGCTTGCTTGTGCGCTTGCCTCACTTGATGTTGGTTCTGCAGCTGTGAGGATGGGTTGACTCGCGAGGTAAAACACTGCGAGCAGGATTAATTTGTAATTTTTCATCACCAGTCCACCTTGGGTCGAAACCCGGAAGTTATTGGGTAACGTCGATCACGTCCGAAAGCACGCTTGGTGATGCGAACTCCTGGAGCGGATTGACGTCGTTTGTATTCATTGCGATCAACCATACGAATCACTTGAGACACATACTCCTCGGCATAGCCCTTGGCCACGATCTCCTTTGGCGGCGTATCGTGCTCCACGTATAGCTCCAGTATGGGGTCTAAAATCTCGTAGGGCGGCAGGCTGTCCTGGTCGATCTGATCTGGCCTCAGTTCTGCAGAAGGCTCGCGTGTGATGACACGTTCGGGGATGACCGGCGAAATCGTATTCCGATACCTGGCCAGTTCATAAACCAGTACTTTAGGTACGTCTTTTATCGCGTTGTAGCCACCCACCATATCGCCATACAGCGTCGCATAGCCGACTGACATTTCGCTCTTGTTACCGGTGGTCAGCACCATCCGACCGGTTTTGTTGGAATAGGCCATAAGGGTCAGGCCGCGGCATCGAGCCTGGATATTTTCCTCAGTAACATCGGGCTCCAGGCCCTCAAAAACCGGCGCTAACTGTTGCACAAAGGCGTCATACATGGGTTCGATGGAAATGACGTGATACTTGATACCCAGCGCTTCTGCCTCAGCATGTGCATCATGTTTGCTGATATCCGAGGTATAGCGGAACGGCATCATAATGACATCCACGTTTTCCTTGCCGAGCGCATCCACCGCGATGGTGGTGGTCAGGGCAGAATCAATACCCCCAGACAGGCCGATCACCACGCCGGAAAAGCCATTTTTTTGGACATAATCCCGCACGCCTAATACCAAGGCATCATAAATACTCTTATGCAAATCAGACTCCGGCACCATCTCGCTGCCTGCTATCCGAACGCCATCAAAGTCTGAGGTAACAGTCACTGTGCTCAAGGCTTCCTCGAAGCTGGCCATTTGATGTATCACGTTGCCATCATTGTCAGTGACAAAAGAAGCCCCATCAAACACCAATTCGTCCTGGCCACCGACTTGGTTCACGTACACAACCGGTGTTTGTACTTTCTTGGCTCGCTCGCAAACTACGCGACGGCGTTCCGGAATCTTGTTGGTGTGATACGGAGAGCCATTGATATTGATGATGACGTCTGCGCCCCCTGCTACGGCATTTTCAACCGGCCCTTCATGCCATATATCCTCACAGACAGTAAGCCCCAGCGACACATCTTTGTAGTCAATCACGCACGGCTTTTCCCCGGCCGAAAAATAGCGTTTCTCATCGAAGACGCTGTAATTCGGCAGATCAATCTTCTTATATTCATGAGTAATGACCCCGCCCTGGATCATCGCCCCCATATTATACAATTCGTTGCCAATCTTCTTCGGGTAGCCAACCACCAGGTCAATCCCCTGTACAGCCTCACACAGTCGGTGTAATTGTTGTTCGACTCGAGTATTAAACCCTGGCCGCATCAACAGGTCCTCAGGCGGATAACCGGTCAGTACCAGTTCCGAACACACCATGAGGTCAGCTTTCAATTCATCGCGAGCCCGGTTGGCATACTCGATAATGCGATCTACATTGTTCTCTACTGCCCCTACCATCACATTGATTTGGGCCAAGGCAATATTAATTTCACCACTCATAGGGTATCTTTTCGCTGAATGAATTTTCACGAAATTATATAGGCTATCGATAACCATGCATATTGTTGTTCACGACAGCCTGGCTGCGATAGACGGCGAGCAATGGAATGCCATGTTAGCCAGCAACAATCCCTTTATGCGTTACGAATTCTTGCATGGGTTGGAGCAGTGCGGTTGCGTGTGTAAGACCACCGGTTGGCAGGCAATGCATATCGCTGTCTACCAGGATAAAAGCCAGAGGGAGCTAATCGGAGCCATGCCCTGTTACCTTAAACAGCATTCCTATGGCGAATATATTTTTGACTGGTCGTGGGCTGATGCACATCAGCGGCACGGTATTAGCTACTACCCGAAGTTATCCAACGCGATTCCCTTTACTCCAGCCACTGGTGAACGTTGGTTGGTACACAAAGGGGCTGATTATGAGGCGGTCTACCAGGCGATTGTGCGCCAGGCGCTGGCAATCGTTGATGAACAACAATTATCCAGCTTTCATAGCCTGTTTCTAACTCAAGAACAGTTCGAACAGATGGGTGAACAGCAGTTTCTGCAACGTCACAGTACGCAGTTTCACTGGCATAACCGGGGCTATGCAGATTTCACCGAATTTCTGGCCGGCATGAGCTCGAAAAAACGTAAAAACATAAAACGTGAACGACGTCGTGTGCTGGAAACAGGCGTTGAATATAGCTGGTTGAGCGGTGCTGACCTCGATGCAGAAGCGGTACAAAAAATGTATGCCTTCTACTCGCGTACCATTGCCTATTACGGGGCGCAATCTTATTTGAATAGACCCTTCTTTGACTACCTGGCCAACTCATTTAACCAGCAGACGCTGTTCCTGTTCGCCTATTTCCAGGACCAGGTTATCGCCGGCGGCCTTTATTTTAAGAGTGATGACACCCTTTACGGGCGTTACTGGGGTGCGCTGAATAATTTTCATAGCGTGCACTTTGAAACCTGCTACTACCAGGCCATCGAGTGGTGTATTAATAATGGCTATCAATACTTCGAAGCCGGGGCCCAGGGTGAACACAAGCTGGCACGCGGGCTGGAACCTCAAACCACCTACTCCAGCCATTGGATCCGGGACCCAAGGTTTCGCGATGCGATAGATCAATTCCTGCAGCAGGAAAAAGATCACATAGGCCATTACACCCGGGTAATGCAGAACCATTCACCCTTCAAGCGTGAAATATAATAGGCTGCCGGCAGACACTATTATGGTTGATTTCGTTTCATTTCCCCCACTCAGCAGCGCCACCGAAGACGGTTTGTTGGCCATGGGCGGTGAGCTCAATCTGAATACCCTGGTGTCGGCCTACAGCCAGGGAATATTTCCCTGGTTTAATCACGATCAGCCCATTCTCTGGTGGTCCCCGGATCCGCGCCTGATCCTATATCCTGATGAAATGAAAGTTTCGCGCAGCCTGCGGAAAGTACTGCGCCAAAACAGGTTCACGGTTACCTGTGATCGCGCTTTTGCAGAAGTTATCAAGGGTTGTGCCATACGCGGCAGCAACAAGCCGTTTACCCCAATGCCAGAAACCTGGATTACCGATGATATGCACAGGGCCTATGTGGACTTATTTGAACACGGCTATGCACACTCGATAGAGGTATGGCTGGGCAACAGGCTGGTTGGCGGCTTATACGGGGTTGTGTTGGGTAAGGTCTTCTTTGGCGAAAGTATGTTCAGCGAAGTCAGCAACGCATCCAAAGTAGCCATGGCAGCCTTGTGCAACTGGCTGCGACAACGGGACTTTGCCGTGATTGACTGTCAGGTTGCCAGTGATCACCTGTTCACACTGGGCGCACGTGAGATCCCGCGCGATGACTTTATGCAATACCTGCAGGATGTTGAAATTGGGCAAAGTTCGCATCACTTTGGCGCAGATTTCACCTGTCATTTTCCCTGAACCGCAAAACTTGCTATAACTAGCCTATGAGCACTGCACACAACCCCATCAAGCTCTACGAGACTGTCATTGATGACTGCCCTTACCTGGATGGTGAGCAAAGCGCATCAATACTGGTTGATCCAGAGCACAAGATTGATGCGCACCTGTTCGCCCTGCTCTCACGCTCAGGTTTCAGGCGCAGTGGCGAAATGCTGTACTCACCGAAATGTCCCAGCTGTGATGCCTGCGTGTCGGTGCGGATTCCGGTTACCGAATTCAAGGCCTCGCGGGGGCAAAAACGTGTCTGGCGCAAAAATTTGGATCTTCGCGTGACTATTGAAGATGTGACATTCAAGGAGGAACATTTTGAGCTTTACCTGGCTTATCAGCGCGCGCGTCACCCTAATAGCAGCATGTGTGATGAAGACCCTAAAAAGTACACGGGCTTTATCAACTCCCAATTCTCTAAATCCAAGTTTCTATGCCTGTACCTGCAAGACCAATTGATTGGGATTAGCGTGCTGGACCAATTTGATGGCGGCCTGTCAGCGGTCTACACGTTTTTTGACCCCGCGCACAGCAACCGCAGTATTGGCACCTATGTCATCCTGTACATGATCAAGTTGGCCAGGATGAAAAAAATCCCCTTCGTCTACCTGGGCTACTGGATCGAGCAGTCCAGCAAAATGAGTTACAAAAGTAACTTCAAACCCCTGCAGGGTTATATGGACCGACGCTGGGTCAATATCAACAACTGACTGTTCGCGACAATCTCACCAGATCAACAAGGAAGGAAGTAAAGCCCTAGGCTTGATATCTTGATGAAAGGCTTTATTTAATGGACCAGTTGGGGCATCATAGCCTCGCTTTTAAAACACCAAAACAAAAGTGCTGTGTAGCGCAAATAAGTCGTGACTTGTTTGCCCGCGCAAGGCACCAACCAGCATTAGCAAAAAGTAAACAGAAAGAAGGTTTTTTTACGTGGCAAAAGAAGATCAAATTGAAATGGAAGGCACGGTAATCGATGCCTTACCCAATACTGAATTCAAGGTAGAGCTTGAAAATGGACATGTAGTGCACGCGCATATCTCCGGAAAAATGCGCAAAAACTACATCCGCATCTTGCGCGGTGACAAGGTCACGGTGGAGTTAACTCCGTATGATTTGACCAAGGGCCGAATTACTTACCGTAACCGTACCTGAAGCCCTCCCGCAGGGCATTCAGCCCTGATTGCATCACGCATCAGCACCGTAACGGAGTACGGAACGCAGGACATTCCATATTTACTGGATATATAGACAGTATTTTGATATGCTGTCTGCATGAACTATTCAGAACTTAAGCCTTTAACCAAACGGCAGCAGGAAATATTCGATTTTATCCTTGAGTGTATGGCCGCTAACGGCGCACCACCAACCCGCGTAGAGATTGCTGAACATTTTGGTTTTAGGTCTCCAAACGCTGCTGAGGATCACCTTAAAGCGCTCGATAAAAAAGGCCATATTGAGCTGCGGTCCGGTACTTCACGCGGCATCTTTGTAAGCGAAGAAGCACGGATTGGCTCACAGCATCAAATTGAAAATGCCGAGTTTGTGCACACCGAAGGCCTCGCTGTCATTGGTGATGTCGCCGCGGGAGCACCAATCTTTGCCGACCAGCATGTACAACAGTATTTAAGTGTTGATCAAACCCTGTTTGCTGACCGAGCAGATTTCCTGCTTAAGGTTAAAGGCGACAGCATGATTAATGTCGGCATTTTCGAGCAGGATTTACTTGCAATCAAAAAGTCTAGAACTGCACGCGATAACGAAATTATCGTTGCTCGCCTCGGAGATGATGTTACGGTCAAACGCTATCAGCGCCATGGAGCGTCCGTCTCGTTGATTGCGGAAAATGACGATTACCTACCTATCGAGGTCGATTTGCAGACGGAAGCCTTTGCGATAGAGGGAGTGGTGGTTGGACTGATTCGACAGGGGTTTTAATCGTTGATTTTTAATAAACCAAACTGATGGAAAACTTAATTGAGTAACTAATAAAAGTTATTTAATTAGCTGATTTAGTTAATTTTTTTACGATCTATTGGTTTTGGTGGTAACGGCACCGCTGCTACACCTTCTTCTGCCATTTCTTCCAGCTGCTCCTGGCTGGCAGTTCCGCGAATATTCGCAGCATCCTTTTCTCCACGATGAATGCTGATTGCTTCTTCTGCGAAGCGATTTCCGACATCGGTGAAGTTTTGTTCGATGTAGTCATGTACCTTACCCAACATCTCCTGGAGCTGGGCAAATTTTTCTGGAGATTGACCGCCTGCGATCGCCACTTCTTGCGTGGCAGAGGAACTTGCTGGCAATGAATTACTTTTCTTATTAAGTTTGGGTGCGGTCAGTTTTTTGCTGACATTTGCGGAATCACAAAGTGGGCAGGTTAGCAGACCACCCGCCTGCTGCGACGACATGTCATCAGCGTCCTTAAACCACCCCTCGAATTCGTGGTTTGCATCGCAAATTAAATCGTAGATGATCATATCGGGTGATTAGGGACAATCTTGTTCCAGACAAGTGTAGCAAGAAATCGAGGGCACACCTTCACATCAGCTGGCTTCTCGTTCCCGACTCGCTCGTTTACGTTCATGCTCAAGCAAAAACCGTTTACGAATCCGAATGTGTTCCGGCGTTATTTCGACCAACTCATCATCATCGATAAACTCGAGGGCGGCCTCCAGAGTGTGCTTAACCGGCGGAACCAGGGTAATCGCGTCGTCTTTGCCTGAGGCGCGCACATTGGTTAACTGCTTGCCTTTGAGTGGATTTACAGTCAGGTCATTGTCGCGTGAATGGATACCGACGACTTGTCCTTCGTAAACCATTTGCGAAGGACTGATCATCATTTTCCCGCGCTCCTGAAGGTTAAAGATTGCGAAGCCAAGTGCTTTACCGGAACCATTCGAAATCAGCACGCCGTTTTTGCGTTGCCCAAAAGACTTGTTTTTCTTGAGGGCGTATTCGTGGAAAACGTGGTAAATCAAGCCCGAACCTGAGGTCATAGTCATGAAATCGGTCTGAAAACCAATCAGTCCGCGCGAGGGAATCGTGAAATCCAGCCGCACACGACCTTTGCCATCAGGCGTCATACTTTGCAGTTCCCCACCTCGCTCCTGCAATGCCTGCATGATTGATCCCTGGTGTTCATCATCGATATCAACAGTAAGATTCTCATACGGTTCATGAGTTTCACCGCCGACTTCCTTATAGATCACCTCAGGCCTGGACACCGCCAATTCAAAACCCTCGCGACGCATATTCTCAAGCAAGACTGATAAGTGCAGTTCACCTCGACCAGAGACCTTAAACTTTTCCGGGTCCTCAGTATCTTCCACACGCAGTGCAACATTGTGCAAGAGCTCTTTTTGCAGTCTATCGCGAATTTGTCGTGAGGTGAGAAACTTGCCTTCCTGACCGGCAAACGGCGACGTATTGACCTGAAAGGTCATGGTCACTGTCGGCTCGTCCACGGATAGAGGCGGCAAGGCTGCCACAGCATCGCGATCACAAATCGTATCCGATATAAACAATTCATCAAAACCAGTAATGGCGACAATATCGCCCGCTTTGGCTTCAGCTACTTCAATACGCTCCAGGCCCTTAAAGCCAAATACTTTACCAATCCGGCCGTTCTTGGTTTTTCCTTCTGAATCAACCACTGTGACGGGCGAGTTAGTGCCAACGCTGCCCGCTTTAATCCGACCTATACCGATCACGCCAAGGTAGCTTGAGTAGTCCAGCTGTGAGATCTGCATCTGGAAGGGTTTGTCCTCTTCCACTGGTGGTGGTGGCACATGGTCAATAATGGTCTGAAACAACTGATCCATATTGTCAGTTATATTTGCTGCGTCATCGGTAGCGAACCCGTTAATAGCAGAAGCATAAATGACTGGGAAATCAAGCTGTTCATCGGTTGCGCCGAGCATGTCAAACAGATCAAAGGTTTGATCTAACACCCAGTCGGGACGTGCGCCTTCGCGATCAATCTTGTTGATCACAACAATAGGCTTAAGATTGTGTTCAAACGCTTTCTGGGTCACAAAGCGGGTCTGTGGCATCGGGCCATCAACCGCATCCACCAGCAAGATGACAGAATCCACCATGGATAAAATGCGTTCCACCTCACCACCAAAATCGGCGTGACCCGGCGTATCGACGATGTTAATGCGATAGTCCTGCCAGGTGAGCGCCGTCGGCTTGGCCAGGATCGTAATACCGCGTTCCTTCTCGATGTCGTTGCTGTCCATCACGCGCTCGACAATCTCGGCACGTTCGTCGAATGTGCCAGATTGCTGTAACAGTTTGTCAACCAAGGTGGTTTTACCGTGGTCAACGTGCGCGATGATCGCGATATTTCGTAGTTTCATAGCTGCAAAAGCCGGGTTAGCGAAATCAGAGCGCGATTATAGAGTTTAAGGCGCTGATTACCAGCCTGAAAACCGAATAATTGGGCGTTTTGTCTTCTGACATTTACGTCGACGGATGAGAGCTTATGACATGCTGGTCGAACGTAACGCCCGGGTACCCGCCCGTCACAAGACCCACCAGATACGGTGGCCTAGAAGTTTGAGAAACCCGGATGTTAACCAACTCAGGCTGAGGGGCACGATCAGTTCGCGGAATTTAGGTGCCGACCCTCGCGCTCGATAGCGTTTAACAGATTCCTGGCATAGTGGTGTAACTCGAGGTTTAGATTAAACCAGGTCGAAAACTGGGTAATTGCTTTACTGTCCTTGGTCGCGTAGCCAGAAACAATCTCATTAGCCAACCGCTGATGCTTTTCATTCGCCTGCTTCATCCGGTAAACCTTTTCAGCCACATACTCTGGTTCTTCGGCCAGGAACAATAACGGAATTAAATCGTCTAAAAATTCCAGGAAGAAACCCGTGTGTGCCTGTTCAAGTTCCCGGCCGAGTTTCGCGTTGAAGGCAGTCTCTAGCTGTTCCAGGTCATGACGAACGTCTTTGAGGGTTTTACTGGCATAAACCAACGTCCGTGCTGAATCCGCTGCTTCGGATACAAGCTGGCTTTGTTGAGCGCTCAGCGGAGATTGTTGCAATCGCCCCGCGTACCGGATCAAGTCACTTTCAAATTTTTTCAAGCCTTCATAACGGTCTTCAAACGAACCAGTTGAGCTAGCCGGGTTTAGAATGGCTGCGCTTGTCAGCGTATTTTCACTGATATTCAATGCGCGTAAATTGAGCTTCAATGCATCACTGCATAGTTGTTTCCATGCGGACGACAGGCTATCAACGGCGGCTTCGGGCACTTCTATTGGCACCACAAAATAATCGATTGGCTTCCCTGCATCCTGGGGCAATATGCGTTGAATCCAGCGCGTGTAGTAGCGCAATAGCGGCAAGAATATCAACAAGCCTAACAGGTTGAACATGCTGTGAAACGTAACTAAACCAAACATCGCATCTGCTATGGAAAAATATCCGAGGATAGTCGGCAACATCGGCAATAAAAAGAAAAACGCCATCAGATTTACCAGCGCATTAAAAAACACATGAGCAAAGGCCAGTTGTTTCTTGAAAACAGATTGGCCAAGACTACCCAGGACAGTGGTGCTGGTAGTACCCAAATCTGCGCCGATTACGACGGCAGCCGCGTCTGTCAGTTGAACTATTTCGGAGTTCAACATCGACAGGGCGATTATCATCACTGCAGAACTCGACTGCATGACAGCGGCTAACACGACTCCAATCAGCATATATACCCAAGTCGGCAATTCACCGAGCTTCTGGATATCAATCATCTCCGAGAGCCCTGTCATGCTGTCCTTCATCACATCCAGACCAAAGATGAGCAGGCCAAACGCTACCAAAGCTTGTCCCGTGCCTCGCAGCTTTCGACTTTTTCGAGCCAGCAAACTCATCGCCGCCCCAAGGCCCAACAGTGGGACTACGAGTGCCTGTAAATCCATTTTAAACCCGACAATCGTCACCACCCAACCAGTTACGGTGGTTCCGAGGTTGGCGCCGAGCACCACGCCAATACCATTGAAGAGTGGCATAATCTGCGCACTGACCAGGGCCAGCACGAGCAGGGAAACCATGGAGCTGCTCTGCATAAACGCGGTGACTACCACCCCGTAAGCGGCCGAACTGGTAGCACTATTGGTGCGGTTTATTATCCAGTGTTTGAATCCTTCTCCAGCGGATAAGCGGATTCCTTTCTCCAGGCCGTACATGGCGTAAAGAAAAATTGCCAGCCCGAAAATAAATGCAAGAATTCTCATAGAGTCTGCTACGCAGTTAGATCGAGTCCAACCCAGGTACACAGCTAGTGTGTCGATGATTTCACCACCTGTGATTGCCTGACCGGCAGGACTTCCCGGTTTAATGAACTAACGGTAACAGCACTTCACCGAGCCAAATTGATTTGAGTCAATTAAGGGATTGATTCATTCCAGGCTACTGTTCCCAGTCCACCACCCCAGAACGAGGTGGCGCAGTTGTGTGAGATCAGCCTCTTTTAATGGTTAAATCTTGGATAACGTCCTGGCGGGATTTGAGCCAAACTGTATTGCGTTTTCAAAAACGTGACCAAGTCCACCAATTGCGTGACCGTCATCACATCGTTGTAACGCCGCATTTTAGACTCACCTCCGTCCGTCAGGATTTCATCTGGCGAATAGCCACGGGTAATTCGATGCGAAGGATTTATCACTGAGCTAACCAAATCCCCGTACGTTCTGATCCTGGTAACCTTGCCGCCCAACTCAATATTTATCGCCCGAGTTTGCGGGTATTCCCATTCCTCGCCGGTAAACTCCTTACCAACCAACGTGTGACAGTCACTGCACGACAGTTCCTTGAATACGACCAATCCCTGCTCTGCATCACCCTCAGGCAAACTGAAGCCAATGCTTTCTCTATCTGCCAGGTTACACGCCGCCAACATGGTGCAAGCCATTGCAGACAACACTAACCGTACGATACTCATATTCACCTCCAGAACAGTTCGTTTAAAAACATTTCAATCTGAGCAAGTATAAATATGTCGCTCTCCCCTCTTATTGATATAAATCAACGAGATAAAAAACGGTCCGAATCGATACGGAGACCACATTTCTTTCAAACTGGTGATTAACCGCTCAATATTACGCTACATCTCACTCGCTCTTTGCTATAGGCAAGCACTGCCGATATACTCCGCCAGACAACAAAAATGGAAGTGTCTAGTTTGAGCGACTCAATGCTCATTCACTCCGAGAATTACAACAAGCCAACTGTGTAGGGGCAGACAAAGAATGGCACGTGCCGAAAATCTGGTGATCATGTTCACGGATATCGTGGGTTTTACCAAACTCACGTCGGCGCAGTCGCGCGAACAAAATGAAACCATGCTGCGCCAGAGCGAAAAGCTATTGCTAGGTGTGGCGAAACGATATGGCGGTCGTCGAATAAAATCTCTGGGCGATGCCCAAATGATCGTCTACAAGTCGCCCACCGATGCCGTTCACTGCGCCATGGCCATGCATGATGCGGTATGGGAACACAACCAAAGCATCGACGAGGACGAACGAATATCAATCCGCGTAGCGCTGAGTTCAGGTGAAGTCCGTCTGGATGGTGGTGATGTATTCGGTGAGCCAGTCAATGTCGCCTCGAGGCTGGAAGGTGTTACCCCGCCCAACGAAGTGTATTTCACCGAAGCTATTTACCTGTCGATGAACAAGGCCGAGGTAGTGCATGAATTTGTTGGTGCGCAAAAATTCAAGGGCATTCCTGAAGAGGTCAATATTTATCGTGTTCCTCGAGGAGCCGCGGCACAAAGGCTGGTGGCTGTAGACAACGATGACGAAAATGAAAACCAGTACCCCTTCGGTGGGATGCACCTGGCAGAGACGCGTGGTGGATTAAAGTCAAGCTTGCCGCTGCTGAAAGTGGCAGCCCTGCTCATTCCACTGGTGTTGGTGGTGCTTGGTGCCTGGTATTTGTTACCGCAGTTAAACGAGCCAGATGTCGAGGCTGAGTACCAGACGTTATTGCAAGCGAACAACTTTATCGCGCTGGAAGCGAAAGCCGCTGAAGTCTTGGCTGAAGACCCGGAAAACGCATTGGCGCATTTCATGCAGGGGCATATCAGTGCGGAGCGCCGCCGCTACGCGGATGCACTCGACGCTTACGGACAGGCAATTTCAAAACAACCAGAATTAGCTGCAAATGAGCGTTATGCAAAATTTCTTCTGGCCGCAATGCCCAAGTATGGTGCCAGGGTGACTGAACTGGTTACGCTTGGCCCATCTGAACAAATCGCCACACAGTTAGCCGAGCGAAGTAAGAGAGCTGGCATCCAGGGGCGACGTGACGCTATCTATTTACTTGGAAAAATAGGTCGGCAGGACAAGATCGACACGGTGGCTTCAGCCTTGCTGGATCTCAATGAAGTGAAAGGCTGTGAGGACAAAAAGGCCGTCATCCAGACCCTGCATGAAGCCAACGACTCACGCGCGCTACCGGCTTTGAAAGAACTGACCAGTGGCAGCGTGCTGAGCCAGTTGCGCAAGGGCTGTTATATGAAGCAGGCCAAGGCTGCGATCGCCGCGATTGAAGCAGGCAGCGACAATCAGGTAGATCCAGATTAGTTCCCGAAGCCCCGATAGAGGTCAGGGCTCCGAGACAACATCCTTACTGATTCAATGTATCGTAGACGTTGGCAGACATGCTCTTGCTGCTGCCATTTCTCACCAGACGCACTTTATAGAACCAGCTCCACCACTTGCGTTCGGTCTTGGTTCGAAAATCCAGGGTGACGCCTTTGGTGGTGTTATTGGTAACAGTGGTGAAGTCACCACTGCGGGCATTGCTGATAGCCTCGCTATGGGCCGTGCTTTCTCCCATTAAGACTGCGTAATGGTTGAAAAACAGGGAACTCGGTCCGTTCGATGATCGAACCTGTCCATTGACTCTTACCGAGCGACTGCAAGAGTCATAAGACGAGTTACTGCTTGCACCACAAGCGCTGTGCATTGGCACCACACTGTCGTCGCTTCCCTTGATAAACACCTTGGTCGCACCCAGGAACTCGGTGCCTTCACCAACAAATCGAAGGCGAGGTACCGGGTTATTGTTGCGTGAGATGTTGCGCGCATTTCCTGGTCGCAGATCGTTTAGCACACCAACGGTAGTTGGCGTGGGATCGAAACCCAGAAAGGTTCGAACCGCTGCTTTCTGGATAGAATTGATCACGCCGCTACCGTTTGCCACATTCACGGCAATGTCTGCCAACTCTGTGCCCCCGCCAGCACCGGCAAAATCCAGCACAGCAATGACTTTAAAATTACTACTACTGATACCCCATTGTCCTAGCCGAGTCAGGGCATCGCGTAATACCAGGTCGCCGGTGGAATGGGTGACAAAAACACAACCGTTGGCGCAGGTTCGGTCTGCCTCCAAACTCTTAAACTGAGTTTTGATGGTGTCTTTGATTTTGCCAGTGACGCGCTCATAAGATGGCCAATAAAGGGTCCGTTCTGCGCGGCTTCCCCAATAGGCGCTCCAGTAGGCATTAGCATTCGCTTGCTGAGCGTTGGTATCAGGTCGATCCCGCAGATCGGTGGGCTGAAAACCATGCACGAGCACTACATTCTTGCCATTCAATTTAGCGTTGGCGGTTCCACTGAATAACAGCGCTGAAAGCATGACCATTAATAGTCTGTTTTTCATTTACATTCCTCTGTTGATTTGTACTGCTGAGTTATTGTTTTGGTCTGCACTCTTGATGGTGCATTCACCTCCTGGGTGGATCGTGGATAAACACGTTTCCGGGTACTGCTTATTTAATTCGTTAGGATTTATCTCCACTTATTCATCTGATGAGTCCTCGACTGCGCCAAGGTTTCTTAAGAACTCCAGACGTTCCGCTGCCAGTTCATCCTGGTAGGGTGAATCCTCGTACTGCTCGAACGGAAAGCCCTGCACTTCAAAGCGTTGTCGTACACCGGAGGCAGGCAGATCGTACACCTCGCCATCTTCCGCCCCTCGATAGGTTTTAACGCTACGCACTGTGTATGGACCTGATGACCCCATTTTCTTCAGTGCGCGCACGTGTGCTTTGAGCATTAATACGCCGTTGCCTTGATTCATTGGGCCTTCGGCCTGGAGCCTAAGCAACGGTTGCCCAGTGCCAGCATCATCAAGAATGGCATTGGCAAAGTAGTAGCCCGGGCGATACACCGTGTATTGCAGGGGGATTAACAGATACTCAGATTCAATTCGGGAATATGGAACGGTCACCAACTGGGCGGAGGCTTGCGAGTAGCGAAACGGCACCGTGGTAAACATCGATTCCTCACCGATGGTCACATTTACTTTCAACAACATTTCTGTTGTTAAGAGGTGAGCTGGGACTACGTTAGTGTCGAGACTTCCAACAAACTCCGTATAGTTACTGCTAGTTGGATTCAGCGGGGTGGATAACGGCGCATCGTTTTGTGCCGCACCGACCGTAGCGCTGGCATTGATAAACGTGTCCGACGGTGCGCCGACAATCCGCAGACGTACAGATATGGTTTCACCCTGAAAATATTGATATCGATCTACCGAAGCAAGCAAGCGAATCGGCTCATCGTATTCATCTGAGGGAAACGGCGTGTCGGTCTCGGTTTCTTCAAACGGCTCGATCTCTTTAACGGTATCCGGGTTGGTGATCGGTTGGGAAAAATGTGGGTACTTCGAAGTGTCTTCATAGAGATCTGCCACCTGCATCATCTGCGCACGAATGGCCTCGTCCTCGTAAGGATCAAACATCGCCTCGTCGTCAGACGACTCAGATGAGGCAGATTTACTATTTTGCGCGATTGTCGCTTCAAGTACATTTTCCGCGGGTGCGGTGATTTTGACAGAGGAAGATGGTGGGCCTGTTTCTTCAGCCTGGTCTGGCCAAATGACCCAAATAATCGCCAACACTACAAGAATGCCTGCTAGCCCTGGCAGTAGACGGTTCATTCGTATATCCCCGCTTCTGCTTGCGCGCTATTCAAAGCCGTTCTTTGGTACTGCTGCGTGGATTGGACAGTCATGCTACCGAGGGTGATCTGATTCTACTTTTTACTTATTCAGTACAGCTCAATTGGGTCTTTCATTCCTACGTGCGGTTTTTTATCAAATGGCTGCCAAATAAACCAGACAAATTGTCCATAACTACGTGAATACCTACCATTTATTTCAGTAATACCTCGATTATTCAGGCTAGTAATAGTCCTTTTTACTCTGCTGGGAAGCTAGCTTCTAAACCCACTTTCAAACAGTGGAGCTAGATTAGGGCACGGTAATAGACTCGGTCGCCGACCTGGGCGGTGCGATGTATCTGCCCAAACCCGGCACTGGCGAGCAGAGCCTCAATCCCACGCCGATTAAAACCCCACCAATTAGATGGGTCATTGTTCAACTCATCGCCCGGGTAAAACCGGGCCAAGGGGCGCTTTGTCAGATCAAAGCCAAATGAACGGAATCGGATATCATGGTGGAAGTAGCTTTTGAGATAGAGCTTGCCCCCTGGCACCAATTTGGCGGCTATTTTATCGACCGCCAAGGTTGGGTGACGAAGGTGGTACAAAACATTGATTAGCAAGATAACGTCAAACTCTCCCTCTAATTTGTCGACGTCATAGACCGACATATTCCTGTGCACCGCGTCACTTCTTAACAATTCTGCCGCGATGGTAAATCCGTTAACCCCTTTTTTATCAGGTGAAGAAGTAAAGTCGTCGATAGCCGTCACCTTAGCCCCACGTTTCTCGCATTCGAAAGAGTAGTAACCGTCTGAACATCCAATATCCAATACACGTTTGCCCGAAAGGTCCTGATCAATTTTCAGTCGGGCCATTTCCCTGGAGGTGTCGCCACGGCCGCCTCTCCTGTCGCTGTCTTTTCGGTCGAACGGTGCGGCCCTATTGACCGCGTGTAAGCGAACAAAGGCGTCTCGGCACGCCAATACGGCCTGCTGAGCGCCTCTCGTCGATAAAGACGGAATAACCCTGTTGATTAGGGTTCCGCCCTGGGAATGTCAAGATATCGGGAGCGATAAT
>JBCCFY010000041.1:0-36135 GCA_039110515.1 Pseudomonadota bacterium | reverse complement strand
CTCCCAGCTCTTCCCAGCTTCTTCACTGCAAAACAACATTTGATCACACCGGAAAATGGGCTTGGCCCGGAAGCTCGTATATAGCTGGCAAATTATGCAGCATCAAGTAGTCTGTCTGAATTACTATGCCTCGTGCCGTACGGTATTCTCGCACTAGTGACCCTCACCCTAATGCTGCTTTACTCGGTGAAACTCACACTCATCGTGTTGATTTCAATTGCCGTTTACACTACTTACCGACTCATACAATTTCGTAGCTTCAGGACAGCCAATCACGAGCATATCGCAGCCGACGCTAAGCTCGATTCGATATTACTTGAGACGATTCGCTGCCTTCAGAGCATTAAGCTCGCGGGCAAAGAAGTTGATCGCGAAATGACGTGGCGCAACCAATTCGTGCGCTCCATCAATACTAAAGCCAAAGTTGGCCGATTAAGCATTCGTCAGGACGCGGTCGAGACCGCCGCAACGGGTCTTGAGTACGTCTTAACCATATATATAGGCGCACTTGTAGTGATCCAAGGAGGCATGACCATTGGAATGCTTTTCGCTTTTCTGGCCTATCGTTCCCATTTTTCGCAATCAATGACGAATATTGTCGATTTGATTTTGGAGTATCTGATGGTAGGTCTCCATTTGGAGCGTATATCCGATATTACTAGCACGCACAAGGAGATAGAAGCAGCTTCCTCTTCTAGAATGCGCTTACCTCTGGATGGGAACTTATCCTTTAAAGCACTTTCATATCGCTACTCATCACACGACCCTTTTGTTTTTAAAAGTGTGAGTGGATCCATTGCGAAAGGAGAGAAAGTTGCACTTTTTGGCCCTTCAGGGTCCGGGAAGACAACATTTCTGAAAATACTAATGGGTTTGACCGATCCGTCGGAAGGCGAAATCACCATTGATGGCATATCTATATCTACGTTAGGTATCGAAAGTTATCGCCATCAAATAGGCAGTGTAATGCAGGAGGATGGCTTGTTCAGCGGTACGTTGCTGGAGAACATTACGTTCTTTGAAACCATACCTAATATTGACAAGTTGAGAGACGCCTGTCTCGCCGCGGACATACTGGAGGACATCGAAAAATTGCCCATGAGCTACGATACTGTGGTTAGCGATATGGGCTCCTCGCTGTCGGTCGGCCAGCGGCAGCGGGTATTGATCGCCAGAGCGATCTATCGCCAACCAAAAATTCTTTTTCTGGATGAAGGTACGGCGCATGTTGGAAAAGACAGCGAGGCTAAGATCATGGGTTACCTCTGCCAGCAACATTTCACTTGTGTGTTCGCTACGCACAACCCAAAGTTATTGCAGCTAGCAGACAAAGTTCTCATATGGGATTTGCAGGGCAAAGTCAGTATACGAAGGCGTCGCCCACCGGTCGATGTGGTTGAAAAACCCTCTGAGCTAGTCCAGATACAGTCTCGTCGGTGCAACGCTTCCGAACGAGCCCGACAGTAGCAAGAGATGCATCAATTTAGCGCAAAGCCGTCGGTTTGCCTGCGAACTTGTCGCGCCTGGATTTAAGCTGATTCGCTATTCAGTATGTTATGGCATGCAGAATATGGAAATGAAACGAAAGAGCCCGTCAACTTCTAACAAGTTTCACGACGAAATCCAAGACTGGGATGCAGAGACTCCACTGAGTGACATTCCTGCAGTACTGCGGGAAGACTATCCCGACACCTTAGCGTATTTTGAAGAGTTCTTGGTCTCTGCTCACCCACACAAGAAGGGAGCGGTTTGCCCATTTATGCCCAAGGTACTTAGCGCCGGCACGCTGCGATTTTTCTTCATGGAAACAATGGGAATTTTGCAGACTGTGGCAAAACTAAGGGATGTTGGAGAACAATACTTGGATCATGCCGCTAATGCAGAACCAAACTCCACAGTATTCGTAGTTTTTTTTGAGCCTAACTATCCACCGAAATCACTGGTCACAGCGCAGGGTGCGATCACAGTGGAGTTTATGCGAGCGCAGACCATGGTGGCGACAACATTCGAATCTAATGCGGCGCGGAGTTTACACGATGATTCGTTTCAACCATTTCGTACATCGCTACCATGTCTCATTTTTCGCAGTATGACGGTGCAAGATATTGCGTTCCTGGATTTCCAAAAGAGAACAAATCCTCGCTTGATCATGACCTTTGCAACTGCATATCTGAATACAGCCACCAATAGAAAAGGCGGCGGACGAGCCTCGCTGGACGAGCTGAACGCTGTTCGCGAATTGCTAAGGAAGGCGAGGCGTCAAGTTTGGATTAGGCGCAGTATATTGGCTGTACTGGCATGTGCCATCGGATTCGCAATTTATTCGCTTTAGGCACTCTGGCCGAATACAGCAATTTGATACCGAGTCTAGCCGAGAAAATGTGCTTAGGCTCGAAATCACTCACAAGGCTGTTAATTGACTAACGCGCACTATTGCTACACTGTTATCTACTTCTAACCCTATCCTGGAACAACTCGAGCGCACAGCAAACGGATGTGATCGACAATTGGGCGGAAGGGAGGCTTGCTTCTCCGACAATCAGTTTCGAATTTTCAAAATCCGCACTGTATTGGATTCCAAATAGCTAACCTCAAAACTAGCGATAGAAAAACATCTTGCAAGAAGGCCCCGTTTCTTGCGAACGCTGCGAAAATAGCGATAGGTAATCAGACAATGGAAACACAACTTGTAACCGAGTACCCTATTGCAACCGAGCCCTCCAATGATAATCTAGTTATGCCTCTTCGAAAGCCTATTCTGCTCAGGCAGCGGGGGGAAATAACCATCCCACGCAGAGCGCGGTCTATTTTTCGCTGCGACGTAGGAGACCAGCTGGTCATTGCAAGGGACGAAAATTGCATTTACCTCACCAGAGACTGTCCAGATCACCTTGAATACTTGTGTCATATGCCGATCCGTACCAATTTCCAGCTAACCTTGCATAGAATCATACGTCTTCAGCTAAACATCGCTCCCGGCGATTTGCTGCAAGTGGTGGTATCTCCCAACCACATTTGCTTATCCCCTAGACGATCATTCGTTTCTGTCGAGAGAATGAATGGGGCTGCTAGTGTGTTGGCTATAGATTTTCGTTCCGATTTATCAAAGTTAATAAAACCCAAACGAATGAGAAATCAATAGCATTGAGCATAGAGTGCAAACACAAACTGCATAAATAGTAAGATAGGATGGCACCGGATCAATAAGCTATCTAACTACTGCCAGCCGAACCAACAACATTCACCCTCATGGAATTTGGTGGCATCTGACGTATTTCGCCATTGCGAAATGGCATTACTCATATTGCGGGCTCAGGGTACATATTACGCTGCATGGAGATGTGAGGATATGGTCGCTGCAAAATAATGCTATTCGGCTCGAGCTATGAACGACAAATCGATGCAGCAATCACAAAGATTTCACGGATTGGATTTTCTGCGCGGATTGATGATGTCATTGGGGCTCGTATTGCACAGTGCGCAAATGTATATGGTAAACCCAGTGCTTGACTATTACTGGGACCCTGCACGATCACTGAGCATGGATATCCTGCTGTTCTGGATAAACACTTTCCGGATGCCGGTGTTCTTCATGCTTTCGGGATTCTTCACTGCGATGTTACTTCGACGCAGAGGTCCACAACAAATGTTTCAAGATCGATACCGTCGGATAGTCATCCCGTTTCTTGTGTTTCTACCACCGCTCGCCTTGGTTATGACCGCATTGCGGATTATCGCACGCAATGTCATGGCCACTGGCGAGCTTGGATTTGATCTGAACTACATTGAGGACCCCGAACAGCTTTGGAACAACACCCACAATCTCTGGTTTCTCTATTACCTTATTCTCTACATTGTCACTCTGCGGCTAGCGATAATGTGGCTACCATCGATAGCCAACATCGAGAAAAGCGCACCAACGCAGGAAGTTTATGCTCCAATTACTATGCTTCCAGTGTGTCTTGCTTTTGCGCTAATTGGCGGTTTCAGTGACATTGGTCGTGTCAGTGGGAATCTGAGCTTTGTTCCAGCGCTAGATGTCTACCTGGTATACGGGATATGTTTTGCCTTTGGCGTGCTTTTGTACCGGCGCATCATGGACTTGGACGTTTTGGCTCGTGCCTGGAAAAAGTACATGGCTTTGGCAACGGCGATGTTCTTTGTAGCGCTGTTTTCGCTACTTTCGAAGGGCTCAATGGATCAGTTGGGCTACTAGCCTATACATTTGATACTGTCACTATCCACTGGAGTCGCGATCGGTTACTACATGCTTGCTTTCGTTGGTCTCTTCAGTCGATACTTCACCACATATAACAGGTGGATTCGCTACTTCTCTGACAGCGCTTATTGGATATTCATTTTCCACTCCATACCAATGGTAGTGATTGCTATTCAACTGCGCGAATGGGATGTGAACGCAGAATTGAAATTTCTTCTAGTGCTGAGCGGTACGTTATGTATTTGTCTCGCGAGCTATCAGATGTTCGTCCGCAATGGGTGGATAGGGGAATTGCTCAATGGGAAGCGATCCGCTGAGGTGCCTTGGCAATCTGGTAAAGTTACATAGTGGACTCCGTCAGCATACGGTTTGAATGCGTTTTCGATCGACCATGCTACCTTCCTTTTTCATGATGTAATAGAGCTTAAGTCACCTCCAAGCATCGGTGGCGAACAGATTCGTACTCAATTTCATGGACTGCTCTTTCAGTTACTTCAAGATTTGATCAAATATCGGAGATTGCTAAATCTTCTTCTTGTTTCTTAAATTTTGTCGCACTCCAGTTCGCTAGCATGAACACTGTCTCATCATGAATCAGCCCTCTTACTGCACTATTTTGCAGGCTTCGAGAGGCTGGTTTGGATTCAGTAAGTTTGAAGGATCCTCAGCATAAAGGGCTAAGCGATCAATTAGCATAAGATTGCCGTCGAAGTCACTACTTTGAGCTACGCTGCCGGTCGTGGTAATCGGCATCGATGAGCTTCTTGGGGTGCCGACCATCTACGTAGCCGACAAAGCCTGGCTCGATAACGCTATAGTCCAGCATGGACTGAATTCTATTTGAGTAGCCTGCTGCGATCTTTTGAGGTATAGCAAGAGCCATGTTTTCTATTTGTCGTAACCCTGGCGCACAGTACTGGGACGTAATTGCAAGTCTGGATCCTTTGGAGTGATTGGCTCCACCTCTATGCAGAAGCGTGCCTAGAAAAACGACTACACTTCCCGCCGGCATTTCTATCTTCACATAGTCTTCGTCGCGTGGCACTCGATCAGATGTCCATGTGTGACTGCCAGGCACGACTTCAGTCGCTCCATTGTTGTTTGTAAATTCATCGATAGACCACATCGTGCTCACACCATAAGGTTTGTGCGGCTTAGAAAGGTTTAGACAGTTTTGCGCGATATCATCAGTATGAGCTGGCTGACATGTTTCGCCAGCATGCAGGTTTATCGCGAGGGCTGCGGAGAGTAGGTAGTTCGCTGGCAGAATTTCTTCAATGAGCTTCAATACGAGAGAATGCTCAATTAGAGTAGCGGCGGCTGGGAACTTCGCAAGCAACGCATAGACGCGCTCCGTACGTTCGCCTTCAAAATCGTTTCATCCCATATACTTGCCTTGCAAAAAAAGGGAATAACTCACAACTAATTCGTGCGATCAAATCGGAATCAACCAAATTTTGTATAACCGTATAGCCCACGCTATTGAGATCAACCATACAACTTCTAATCGATTCTGAGCTTACATTTTGAAGATTGTGCATTGAGCTTTCCTCGATTTCGAATGACGGCATGCCTTAGATCCTTACATCTACGACATATCACCTGCCCCAGTATTTCTGGGGAGGGTATTCAGAGCCTTTTCAGCCAGAACCGCTTTATCGGATACATGAGTGCGCACTACACAAGTTTTTTTGGTCCAGCGCGATCTGCAACGGTCAGTTGTTCATATTATATGCAAATATTGATACACTGTGTCAATATAATACAGCGTTATAATTTTTAATGCTCACAGCGAAAATATTACTAGCAAGAACGAAAATGAAGTCCAAGATCGTATTCGTACGGTATTTGATTTTTAAGCTTTTGGTTCAGATCTCAAATTTGTATAGAATATAGAGCAATGGCTCGTACGGTTCGTAAGTTAGTCTTGACCTAATAATTGAAACAGTGTTTAATATTGACACAATGTGTCAACAACGAAAGTCTACTTCTATATCGCGTCGTGCAGAGAATTGCGAACGACGACGACGCAGAATTCTTTATTTCGCCAGGGAACTAATTGCTAATGGCGGCATCCAGGCAGTGACAATGCGAAAGTTGGCTGACGCGTCCGGCCTCAGTGTCAATACACTCTACAACTTAATTGGCACGCGAGACGACATTCTTTGCGAGTTGGTTCACGAAGCCGTGAACCAGTTAGACCTGCGCCTAGAAGTTGAATCACCCCCAAAGGATCCGGTAGAGCGTTGTAAGGTCATGCTCGATGTATTGATCGGTTTCATTGTTGAGGATGAGAAGATCTCTCGCCCTATGTTGCTGGTCGCTTATCAAGAATCATCCCCTGTACGAGTTCGTGAGTTAAGCCATATGAAGCGGCTGATCGAAGTTCAGCATCGCTCCATTAAGGAAGCCATCTCAAATGGCTCGCTGGAAAGTTGGCTCGATCCACGACTACTGGCTGAACAACTTTACCGCGGTTGCGAAATACCATTTCTTGAATGGGCACACGGTGAAATTGATGCTGAGCAATTGCGGTCCCGTGCGCTTTACGCGCTTTATCTCGGGTTGTTTGCGATTGCCACGCAGCGAACTAGACGCCGCCTTGCAGAGGAGCTGAAAGACATTGAAGTAGAGCTCTTGAATCAAAAAGAGCGAGTGAACTAAAGCTAAGAGAACGCAAACCATCTGGCGGAGAATCCCAATGGATCATCAAACACAGGTTTCCATCATCAAGGAATTGCAACATCAGGTTCGATCCGGAGTCAATGTTGATGCAGCTATAATTTATAAGTGCCCCACATCAGTCTATACGGACCCGGCGCTTGCGGATCAGGAATGGCGGGCGTTTTTTGAGGAACATCCACAAATTATTGGCCTAAGCGGAGACTTACCCGAGAAGGGCAGCTACATAAGTCTGGAGGATTTTGGCGTACCGATATTAGCAACTCGAGATCAGAAAGGTCGGTTTCGTACTTTCGTCAATGCGTGCCGACATCGCGGCGCCAGGTTGACATCCGAAAGCCGCGGGATCCGCAATCGGTTCGTTTGTCCGTATCACAGCTGGACATACGCAAACAGTGGCGAACTAGTTGCCATGCCACAACCAGATCATTTTGGTCCATTAGACAAAGCATGCTTCGGGCTGATCGAGCTTCCATCCTGTGAGCATGCGGGCTTATTGTGGGTACATCCGCAACCAGAAGGAAGGATAGATGTGAGCAAACAGCTCGGGCAGCTGGAGCAAGAGTTGATTGGATTGAATCTTGGTGAGTTTGTGCAGACTAAGGCGTCAACAATAGATAGGCGCTTGAACTGGAAGTTGGCCATTGATACTTTTGGAGAAACCTACCACGTTAAGAAATTGCATCGCGACACTCTGAGCAGACGGATCATCGGGGACGCGACCGTATTCAACGCGTTCGGTCGCAACCATAGGTTTGTTGCCGCGACACAATTACTCGAAGTGATAAGCAATCAAGTCGAGGCGGAATGGAACCTACTGGAATGTGCTCTGGTGCTCTATTTTCTGTTTCCAAACGTTATTCTGGCAACCAACCCGGCTGGTATTACTCTATTTCGCATTTACCCTGACCCGAAAGATTCGTCACGATCGATTACCCAAGCATCGATCTATCAAACACAGGGACTCATTGATGCCGCGAAAAACCCTACACCGGATATAGAGCTGATGACTGCCGAGAACGCACTGGATCCGATCGAGTCGTTCAAAGGAATACCGGTGCCAACAACTGACAGCATCTACAAAACGATCGTATCTGTACTCGAAGAGGAAGACTATCCAGTAGCAGAAACCACACAGCAAGCTGCAGATAGTGGCACGCTACAATACCTAGTGTTCGGTAAGAACGAACCGGCGCTGCACCACGTGCATAATGTGTATAGTGAAGCATTGGGCCTACCTCGACTAGAGTATCTTTAGTGCAGTTGGCATAACATACCAATATCAAAATGCACAGAAGGACCTCGAAGATTCCGAGCCAGCAGAAGTGCCCCACTGACCATCTGTAGCTGGTAACAGGAATATCTCGTCTAACAAACACCAGAAGAAAGGCATGAAAGCGTCTGCAGCGCTGGGTTCAAGCGCCCACTCATTAAAGCTCTAACGCTGTCATTGATCTACTTTCAAAATCAATGACAGACTAAATCCAGGTTGAGGTTCAAACCTGAATCCGCATCCTCCAAGTGTCAATTGCAGGGATATTGCTTTTGCCACAGACTCATTGGATTCTGAGAATCTCTGTTTACGGATTTCGTCTTCTTGTTTAGCGCTTCAAAAACCTAATCAAATGGACGGAGCAACACGCTCGGGGTGGGTCAAATATGAATGAAACACCAAATGGTGATTGAAGCTCTTTTTCGGAGCATTCTTGATAGGAATTGCTGGGCCCTTTCGAGGACCAGGAAACGGCGACTATCTAGGGCCAAATGGCCATCGCTCTTCCGGAGCAGTACCAACAAGCAGATCGCGACCTAGAAAAGCTCTTGACTGGTGAGAAGATAGAGAGAAAATCTCTGATTCAGGCGAAGCTTGGGAATCATTGCCTGAAGTCAAACGCATGCGATGAATAACCTGTAAGACGTTGGATGCAACATTCCGTAATTCTGAAAATTTACGTGGGAGAAACTTATTCTATATTGGCTCCCAAAAGAATCAGTGACGGTGATTTATCGGCCGAAAGGCGCAGCTAGTATCGCCGCTCGGTACCTTTCATCGCGATTAAGTTTGCGAAGCGGCTTGCAAATATGACAATGTCATACAGGAAGCCAATCGCTATGTTAGTTGATCTGTTGACCGTTAAGTGACAATGGCAATAGGCAGCAATATATGCCCAGCCATCCACACCATACCCCCTAAGGATATAATTAGCAGGAAATACATGAATATGGTTTGCTTATCTATTAGCGCACTGCATCCAACAATGAGAGGATTGATAGCCCAGCCCCAGGAAACTCAAACACGCCCGAAGGCGGATAATCTCCAAATAGGCTTGGTGTTAATCGGCATTTTCAATTATTTCAGAAACGCCAAAAAATAATTGCTGTCCTATTGAACGAAGGATCGTTGAATTTTGAATATCAAAGCCCGCAATGATTCAGGGCACAACGAAGCGACAACAGTCACCTTTCTAATTGCGCTGTGAGGCGGATAAACCGATAGGGGCGCTACTGACGGTCAATTGCGCCTAGCTCGCTCACCCTTGCTAAATTGGAATCGGTTCACTTATCAATGCTTTTCTAGGACAAGCGGCCGGCGATGGATTCGCGTACCAGCTTGTCTAATTTAGGAAGCCACAACAAGGCTTTCTCATGCCCTTGACTGGCTGCTAGACCCATCCAGCGCTGAGCGCTGAATATATCCTTTTCAGCTCCAAAGCCCTTTATTAGGCAAACTGCAGTCGTGTATTGAGCATGGAGATGCCCCAGTTCGGCGGCCTCCATAAAACACGATAACGCGACTTTAGGTTTCTTGGGCACCTCCCTACCCGCAATATACCGACACCCTTTCTGATACAACACCTTTGCCTTGGTAAGATCAATGTCATTCGTCGAGGCTAAGCTCTTGTTTGATGAAGTCTGGTGAATTCGTCGGCGTGCATTCAATTCGCGCTGCAGTGTTGCAATTTCGGCCTGCAAGAATGTGATCTTACTCAATGATCTTTCTCTCTCGACCCTGTAGTTTTCTACTTCTTGCCTAAGCAGGGAGTTTTCCTCGCTCAAAGCGGAAGACCTTTGGGTTTCATCTGAAAGCTCAGAATTGAGACGCTGCAGCTCTTGTGAGCCGGAATCATTCGCTGCTTTCTCTGATTGAAGCGCTTGGATTGCCGCTTCATACTCCACTGTTAAAGCATTGTAGCGAGCTTCAGCCTCTTCCAAGACTGTCGTCGCGTGGATTTGATACTTCTCTGACTCACTATATTCACTGCTCATTAATTTCAGCATAGCTCACAATGGTTTAAGTTCCGGAAACACGTAGCTAACTCGATATCTCTTTTTTCATAGTCCAAGCCAATCAATTCAACTTACCCTTGTGCCCTCGATAAGAGATTACCGAACAACATCTGCCGGACAACCCAGCGAAATATTCAGAATAAAAGTAGAGAAACATCGCTCTAGAATTGATCCCTATTTGGCTAGAACAAAGTTCAACCAGACTCTCGAAACTCGCGTATCTACCGTATCAAGATACCTAAGCGTTGACGCACGCCATCAGTAGATCTCTCCGTATCGACCATACCAGTCAAAACACTCCAGGGTATCAGCTTGGCCCCAATGTCCCAATTTTTCAATTCGTATTGAAATTAGCATGGAAATTCTATTTCGATATTTGAAATTTTGGAATCAATAACGGACAGATTCTGCAAAATGGGCCAAAAAGTCATTGACGAAATTCGCTTCGCGTTGACCGCTAACGTATCTCGGCATTTGTGCAGACAAAGATCAAATCACTACTGATCTAAGTCGAGCTGAATCTACGAATGCGGTTGATTCAGTGTTCTATGGACAATCAGGGTATGAACAAGATAATGAATCGCTTCACTTTGCATCGTCGTTTAACAGCGTCACTAGTAACCACTTTTGTACTAACCGCCTCGCAAATTGCTGTTGGCTCAACTCACAACGCCGACGGACAAGCCTTTGCACATTCATGCATCTTGATCAAGTCTTCAGGTGAGAATCTATACCTCAAAAGAAAGTCGAAAGCCTATGATTTCGACGCAAAGCGAGTTGATGCTGCCTCTTTCTTCGTCAAACCATCCGGACTAGGCCACTATTTGCTATTTGAAGAAGGCAAGAACTACCTTAGTCAGCGTAGGTATGGGGGTACGTACGCCTCGCGCAAGCCAACCTTGGACCGATCTGTCTGGACAATGAACTCTATCGATGGAGTTGCCTATGAATTCAAAAACAGTCGTTCAGGGAAAGTTCTGAAGAACGAATACTGGGAAACGAAACGCCGCGGCGTGTTCAGTTGGAAAGTTCGTGTTACCGAGACAAAATTTGAGGTATCACTGCGTGATGGCTGCAGAGAGACACCTGAAATCACGGTAAATGCGTTGGCTGATCAAGACGCCCTAAAATCAGGTGCAGGGAGAGGCATCCGTGGCTTTGTTGACGCGCACACCCATATCTCCTCGTTCGAAATGATTGGTGGACGTTTAGTACACGGTAAGACATTTCACCCCCTGGGCGTTGAGTACGCGCTATCTGATGGGCGCGAGACGCATGGCAATCTTCAATCGTTGATTTCACTTTTGACGCCAACGATAGACGACTCTACGAAGGGTTGGCCTGACTTTTACGCATGGCCGAATCGGGATGCCACAAGTTACACCGGTTACTACCATAAATGGATAGAGAGGGCTTACCTATCTGGACAACGTATGATGGTGACCTACATGACGGGTCTGCAGATACTCTGCGATATTTATACAGATCCGGTCCTAAATCCAGCGAAAAGTTGCGACACGATCGATACGGTGAACAGGCAAATCGATTTTTTGTATCAGCTGGAGGATTACATAGACGCTCAGTTTGGAGGTCGAGGAAACGGTTTCTTTCGTATTGTAACTAGTCCAGAGCAGGCAAGGAGGACGATCGAGGACGGCAAACTTGCCGTCGTCTTGGGTGTAGAAATATCCGAAGTACTTGATTGCGGACTAAAGGACAAGAATTGCAACGAATCCAAAATCGAGTCTGGTTTGCAGCAGCTGTACAAGAAAGGTGTTCGGGTCATGTTTCCTGGCCACAAAGTAGATAACCAGCTAACCGGTGTGGTCTACGAAACGTTTCCGGTTGATGTGGCAAATGTTGCCTCTTCAGGAAGCTGGTTCGATGTTGGAGAGTGCAGAGACGGATCACTAAATCCTCAAAATCAGGACCATACTTCGTCTTTGCTTTTTGGAACCATTGGCGGAGTTATTAACGATGTCAGTAATTACAGACCTCGTTTTTTGCGTAAGTTAGCACCCGAAGGGATTCTCGCGCTCTTGTGGGAAAAACTTGGACAAGGTGAGCTGCCAGAATACCCAGATTATCCTTACTTAGCAGAACATGAACACGGAGACGATGAAGACCTAGTACTTCCCTGCAATACTCGTGGGCTCACCAGAAAAGGCGCCTATTTGGTCAATCGAATGATTGACCTCGGAATGATCATAGACATAGACCACTTGAGCGATAAATCTGCAAATACTGTATTGGATATCGCAGAAACTCGGAATTTCAGCAGCATCGTTTCTTCACACAGTTATCTTCATGCTGATGAGCCAGTTAGAGGCGGCTTGGGTAACAGTATGAGACGTATACTTCACTTGGGCGGTTTTGTGTCTCCAATGTCCAACAGAAACTCTACAGAACTGGGCGACTTGATCAGTCACATAGCAGAGGAGATTGAAAAAACAAACTACATAGTGGGTATTGGTATTGGGACCGATATGTCTGGATTTGCAACACAAGCCCCACCCCGAGGCGATGTTGAGAACAACCCACTTGTGTATCCCTATGAGACGGAGTTTGGCGGCGTTTTTGATAGGCAAATATCGGGCAATAGGACCTTTGATCTTAACAGCGAAGGAATAGCTCACTACGGAATGCTGCCCGACTACATTCAGGACATACGTGTGAATACGGATGAAAGAGTCTATGAGGCAATAATGAGCTCCGCTGAAGCATATCTACAGATGTGGGAGCGTGGTCTCAATGCCTACCATGGGCATGTGTACCAACAGGGAAGTCAGTAAATTAGCCGTGTCCTATATCCACTAACCAGCGTGAACTCTCCAATTCTTAATGAAACAGAATGTCCGTTCGATCGACAAAGTGATTTCACATTAACTCGACCAAAGTCCAACTCCGGTCGCTCACCACAATACTTATTGGAGTGTAATTATGTTTGTAATCAGAATCAAAGGTCTCATGCTGTCTATGTTCCTAGCAGTTATCGTGCTGCCTATTGCACATGCGTCGGACATCACCGAAAGAACAGTAGATGTTGGCGATGATCTGGTCTTTGATGTTTTGGAAGCTGGCAATATGAACAACCCTGCCGTCATTTTTCTACATGGGTATCCTGAGAGTATGGATACGTGGAGACCGCTGATGGAAGCAGTTGCTGATGCGGGCTATTTTGCAGTGGCGTACAATCAGCGAGGATACAGTATCGGAACACAGCCAAATCAACGCTTCCTTAGTAAACGAAAAAGAGAACAATATGAAAGAGACCGATACAGCATCGCAGAGATCTCGGCTGACGTCGATCGAATAGCGGAGGCAGTTCTGAATGTCGACACCTTTCACATTGTGGGGCATGATTTTGGATCGGTAATCGCCCACTATACTGCAGCTCGACTTGCGGATAATCGCACTTATCGCGTTACGTCATTTACCGGACTGGCGTTTCCTCATGCCGGTGCTGTATTGGACTCCGTCAACATAGCAAAATGTACAACGAGTACTAGTAATCCAGAGGTATGTGCGCAACAAGAGGCGTTCGATAGCTATACATGGATACCATTGACAATATTCAAGTCGCCACGGCGCGCTAAGGCGCTTGGCAAGTTTACAGACTTCTTCACCTTTGATGACGGGTTTAACGTATGGGAATACATTAATGAACCAATCAAAAAAGAGATAAAAAACACGCTGGCTTCCGGAGACGCGCTATATGAAGCTTCCGCATGGTACCGAGCTAACCCCTTCGACGCGAGCCTATACAGTGATGATGGACCATTCTACGAGATCATTCGGACACCTACGTTGATGTTGTGGGGCAGCGACGAGACTTATGCCATGAAAAGCACAGTCGAATTAAACGAAAACTACGTAGATAGAAACTATCAATACGAACTAGTTGTGTTGGAGGGTTCAGGTCACAATTTGATGCATCAGAATTTTCTCGAAGTCAGGGATCATCTATTGACTCATCTGTCAGAAAATCAATGAACTCTGTTGCCGCTATATGAGCACTTCCCAACAAGCGATATGCGACGAATACATGTACGCGCGATTGAGATAATGAAAAACCAATCGCCTTTCATGGCTACATTTTTCTTATCGCTGACGACTCTATTCCTTTGCTTGCTGTCTCATGATTGCGTCGCCTCAAAAGAGCCTGAGTTCATCAATGTCTATGAGACTGTATCGAAATTGGCAAATAACGGTGAACCGAAATATCAGCTACTATTGAGTGAAATTCTAGATCTTGGTCTCTTCGCAAGCCGAGATCGTGATAAGTCCATCTTCTGGCTCAAAGAGTCAGCAACAGCCGGCATCGCCGAAGCGCAATTTAGATTGGGTCATTGGTTCGAAAGTGCTGAAAACGGAAAATCCAGAGACTATAAAAATGCGAACTTCTGGTACGAGAAAGCTGCCATTCAAGGGCATTCTAGGGCTACGTATTACCTAGGAATAAACTATGTGGGAGGCCTTGGGCGCGATGAGGATGTTGCTAAGGGTCTTGAGTTTTACGAGCGCGCTGCTGAGCTCGGGTATCCTGCTGCCCAATTTTCCTTAGCTTATAGATTCCTTGGTGGTGATCAGATAGCACAAGATTATGATCAGGCAATGTTTTGGTACAAAAGAGCCGCAAATCAAAATCATGGTCACGCACATTATAACTTAGGAAATGCGTATAAGAATGGGGCCTGCGTTAAGCAAGACTACGATATGGCCATTAAATGGTATGAGTCCGCAGGATCATTAGGCTCCGCCAAATCATTTCATAACTTAGCAAGAATGTACTTATACGGTACAGGGGTCGAAAAGGATATTAACGTTGCACTAAGTCTATTCAGAGAAGGTGCGCATCTGGGCGACGCTTCTTCAATTTACATGATTGGCAAGTTTTATAGAGATGGAATAGGCGTGGAAAAAGACTATTGCTTAGCAGCGCAGCGGTTTGCACGTGCAGCCAAACAAGAATCCGAGTTAGCCATGGAAGCACTCGGAAAGATGCGCAGTAATGGCTTATGTGTGGCGAAAAATCAGCATTTGGCGTTTCAATATTACTTAGAGAGCGCTAAGCGTGGCAATACTAGAGTACTAAATACCGTTGCGGCCAGGTATTTCAATGGGGCCGGCGTTGACAGAGATTATAGGAAAGCGTTTGACTGGTACTTCCGCTCGGCAGAAGCTGACAATCCGGAAGCAAAGTATCGATTATCGAGGTTATATATGAAAGGTTTGGGAACTCCCAAGAACATGGGGAAGAGCTTCCAGTTACTTGAGGAGTCCGCCGATCTAAACTATGAATGGGCGCAATATACACTGGGCTGGTATTATTATGACGGCCAATATATTAATCAGAATCTTAGACTGGCGTTTGAGAACTTTCGAAAGGCTGCGCAGTCTGGAGTCAGTAAGGCTCAATTTTACTTGGGAAAGTTCTATCAGGAAGGTATTTATGTGCAAAAAGATCTGGATTCCGCTATGGAATGGTACGCCTTGGCGGCAGATCAAGGACATGAGTCATCAAGGAAGGCACTTCGCCGTATGCATAAAGACTAAATGGCTTCCCATTAAGATGAATTATTTAGCTTGGCAAAAACGTAGCATCCGCTCTAATTTGTCATTAAAGACACTCTTCAATGTGCAATTGTGAATGTACGCCCACTAAATTAGAGAGCGAGTTAAATCGCAATGCAGTGAAACCAAATTGATCTGAAAATGCATACTGTTACAAAAAGATATTAGCTTGAGGCGTATTGATAGAGAACCAACATCATTTGAATTGAGAGTATTCAAATGGATCTTTGCTCCAATATTCATTCTTGGAACACTCTTCCTTTATGTTGAAGCTGGGATGGCCCGAACTCAGTGTGAAGAAACTTGTTTTGCACAGGAGTTCCACGGGTATCGCTATTACGCGAGGAGCGGGAATTGCTATTGCCTAACGGCAGAAGAAAAAAATATGAAAAACCCTAGAGGTACTAGAGTGAACTAAAAATAGTAGTGCATTCGTTACTCGCTTAGTTGATTTACTAATTTTTAAATCTAGGAACTAAAGCAGCTGGACTATGAGCGTAAAAATTATTGATAACAAGGCTTTCTACGGATTTCGGGTTCGAAGAATGATAAATGGAGAGCTGCATCAGGAATACTTCTCGTTGAAACGAAACGGAAAGCGGCTGTCAAACAAGGCGACTAGTGAAATTAGAAAACAAGCCGAGGCTCGTGATGCCGAACTAATTGAGCAGGTTGGTAAGGAACGATTAAAGCGAAAAGCCGAGCGGTGTTTTCATCCGGACGGTAGCGTTCGTGGTATTTCATACCTCTACAAACGGGGAAAAAGTGGCACAAATACACCCATATTTCAGGTCGGAATATCCTCTTGGTTGGACAATAAAATCATCTGTACCAGCTATTCAATCAATGCTCATGGAAAGAAAAATGCATGGATTAAAGCCGTTAACAAGTTCGCTCAGCATAAGCAAATAGGTAGGAAAACGAAGCTATATAAGCAGCTCTTGGGCGCTATGGATAAAACCATAGGTCGTAGGCCATTCGAATCAGTGAGATTTAGCAACAGGAGTATTGAAAACTAAGAAAAAATGTTTGGGAATTAGTAGTAGAGCCCGAAAAACAGCACACTATCTTCCAATGAGGGTCGGACAAACGAACAAAATTTACAGCTTTCTAGGCAGGTCAAATCGATGGATGCAGCGGCATTCTCTAACCTTAGTCTCATTTCAGATTCAATTATTCTGAAGCTGGTCGAGGACCGACAAGCCATCTTGAAGTTCTTCAGTGATGGCGACCTCACCCCAAAAAATTAAACCAAGATAAGTTGGTTAATAACCAGATCTTATTCTCACAAACGGAGTGGTACAAATCTGGTACATGAAACTGGGTGACTAAGGCGCGATTATCGTAAGCGGTTGATTATCAAGGACTATTCAGGCAGCTGAATTCTCGAGAACCAGTTTAAAAGGCACAACCCGCCAAATACTTTTTCTTTTAAAATTAGTTACTTGTAACGCTTGCCGATACTTAAACCGACAGTAAATGACGGAAAACAACTGCTAATTACCGAAAATTTGGTACAAATCTGGCACATCTAAACTTATGAGTTTATAAACAAGCGGCAGTTTCAGAACAAAGATACGGTGCCTTTACCATTCATTTATTGCCTGTTGACGATACCGCTCATTCAATACGTTTGTGAAAAGGCCGACCTGACCTCGATTCTTCGACAACGGAGTAGGGAATTGCAGCAGGAATCGACAGAACCATTCGGCGCGGGTTGAATTGAGATAGCGCTACATTTCGGGGAAATAGAGCGTCAAATAATGGTTCACTAGGCTATTGTGGCATCGTTTCCGTGCCAAAACCAGCTGATGATACGTATTTGAAAGCTCCTGTGAATCCATAATGCCAGCATGCAGTGGGTCGTGAAATGGCTGCATCAGCCGCTGTTCCATAAGATAGAGAATAACTCATGCATCTTTACGATCGTGCTTGTCCCATGTCTTGAAGAGCATTTCTCGAGCGCGAGCCGCGGCAAGTGACGATATCATATTGCAATGGATACCTTGAGCATGAATCCAGTATCCCAGATTACGGGGGTAGTCCGCCTTTGGCTCAAATGCGGCCACTATGCTGCGGCCAGGTAGTGTCACGGTATCCAGAAGTGCATGGCGCCCATCCAGAGTATTTGGGAATTTGAGCCACTTGGTTTTACCTGCTGGGAATCGAATCAGGGCATCATGAGAGTTTTTTGCGATATCGATGGCAACCATTACAGACTCAGCGGTATGATGAATTGTGTCGGTCATTTGTAGATCTCCAGGGTTCACATGATTGGCATCCGTGATACTGCTGCAAATGACTGACTCGATCACCATTCCGAAAGTACTACGGTACCGAGTTCACGAGTAAGGCGATGTTCTTCTGGTGTGATGAGCACAAGGTTAGGCTTGCATTTATTCAGCCAGGTAAACCAACGTAGAATGCTTTTGTGGAAAGCTTGAATGGCAAATTCAGAAACGAATGCCTCAATCAATAATGGTTCAGGGATCTTGAGGACGCTGAAAGGAGAATCGATGCCTGGCGGCATCACTACAACACCGTTCGTCCCCACAGCTCACTAAAATACATGACCCCGGCGGCCTTCGCCTGGAAGGCTGCTTAAAAATCAATTTCTCATCCATGAATTTGTATAACTTTGGGGGTAAGGTCAGATGCAAGAGTTTGGCGGAAGCGATCCTATGCAGAATGTAGGGAATTTAGAACCTGGGGCTGAATCTGTGCCCGCAGTTCAGTGGCAAAAAGATCCAGCGCTTGAGCTTCCTAAGGGTGGTGGCGCAATCCGCGGAATTTCTGAAAAGTTTTCTGCCAATCCAACTACTGGAACCGCATCGCTCAGTATTCCGATTCCCATATCACCAGCCAGAGGATTTCAGCCGGAGTTATCGCTTCATTATGACTCAGGACAGGGGAATTCCCCTTTTGGTCTGGGATGGAACGTTAATTTACCATCGGTAACGCGAAGTACCAGCAAGCAATTGCCGCAATACGACGATGCAAATGATTCTGATGTTTATGTGCTCAGCGACGCGGAAGATCTCGTCCCATTTTTAAAGCAGGATCAAAACAGCACGGCTTCAAAATACATCGAGCAGAAATTTACCACGGCGCTTGGTGGTATCGATTGGGAAGTGAAGCAATATAGACCAAGAATTGACAACAGCTTTTCTAAGATAGAGCGCTGGCGAGATGTTAGTTCGGAAAGGATATGGTGGCGAACAGTATCGACCACAAATGTCACTTCGGTTTACGGTTTTAGCGGCGAATCATGCGTTCACGATCCGCAGAACCCCAGCAGAATCTATCAGTGGTTCATTGATTTTAGTTACGATGATAAAGGGGATTTCACTTGTTTTAAGTACAGCAAGGAGGATGGCGATAACTTATCAGATATGAAGTTGTCTGAGCAGCATCGGAATGGCCATGGATATGCCCAGACGTATCTCAAAAAAGTCCTCTACGGCATAAAATCTTCTTGGATCAAACACGGATTGACCCAAGACCAACTATTTGGCCATACCTTTAGCGACGACGATTTCCATTTCCAAACGATATTGGATTACGGTGATCATCCAGGTGACATCCCTGAATCGATGCCGACAGAACCTGGCTGGGTAGCGCGTGAGGATCCGTTTTCTGACTATAAATCAGGATTTGAAGTAAGGACCTATCGACAATGTAAAAGAGTCCTACTTTTTCACGACTTTCCAGAGCATTTCAATCACGGACCTGAACTCATTCGTTCGCTTGATTTTGAATACAACTTTGCCGAGAACGGTTTCAGCATACTCGAAGCTGCCCGTATTGTTGGCTATCAGCGGAGTTCTGATGGTTCCTGGATTAACCCTCCAGCTGCATTTCCGCCAATGACGTTTGCTTACCAGCGGCATTTGGAGAGTGAACCATTATCGAAGTTGGCATTGGACGGTTCTACAGAAACATTTACGAACGTAGATAATCAAAGATATCAGTGGATAGACTTATACAATGAGGGCCTTACTGGCGTTGCGACTCAACACTTAGATGCTGTTTATTACGCACAAAATCAAGGTAACGGCCGGTTCTCTGGATGGACCGCAATTGCCACGTCGCCATCACTGAAAGGCAATAGTGGGCCATTGGCGATCCACGATCTGGAAGGCAATGGTGTCAAGTCTTTGGTGGCCACCAATGGCTCAATAAAAGGCTATTACGGTATCGAGACAGCAGGTGATGCGCCAATAGCCTGGAATGAATTCGTTCCATTCGGCGAAATGCCACGGATCAACTTCAATGATCCCAATCTCAGAATTATTGACCTCAATGGGAATGGCAAAGCCGACATATTCATCAGTGAGGATCATGTGGCACGGTGGTATCCATCGAAAGGAAAGATGGGTTATGACGAATCAAGGGAAGTGACTCGCCTGTATCGCTCTGATCAGGACCCGGAAGTCATATTTTCCAATCAGGTTGAGTCCATATTCACGGCAGATATGAGCGGTGATGGCTTATCAGACATTGTTCGCATTAGAAATGGCGAAGTGGTGTATTGGCCAAATATTGGTTATGGCAGGTTCGGCGCGAAAGTTTCAATGGATAATGCGCCGGTTTTTCATCACTCCGATTTATTTACCCCAAACCATATCCGGTTAGCAGATATCGATGGGTCTGGGACCACCGACATTGTCTATTTAGGAAAAAGCGAATTTCAATATTGGATCAATCAAAGTGGCAACGGTTGGTCTACAGCCATAAAAACGTTAAATCCATTTCCTGAAATTGATAATTTCAGTGCGGTTTCTGTAATGGATTTGCTAGGAACCGGCACAGCATGCGTGGTGTGGTCATCGCCACTTCCAGGGGATTTCGAACGATCAATTCGCTATATAGATCTGATGGCTGGGAAGAAACCCTACCTGCTCCAGTCATTTAGCAATGGGTTTGGAACAACGGTAAATCTGGACTATACGCCTTCAACCCGTTTTTACCTTGACGATAAAGCGAATGGAGAACCATGGATTACCAAACTTCATTTTCCGGTACATTGTTTAAGTAAGGTTGAGACTATTGATAATATCACCGGAGCCAGATTCGCAAATACCTACAGTTATCACCACGGGTACTACGATCATGCTGAAAGGGAGTTTCGTGGTTTTGGCCGAGTGGATCAAATCAAGTCAGAAGCTTATGAGCACTTTGCTCAGAACGCCAGCAGCAACGCTTTAGAACCGGTTTTTCATCAAACGCCGGTTCTTATCAAGACATGGTTTAACACCGGTGCTTATCTCGATCAGGAAAAAGTGCGAAACCAATATCTTTCTGAATACTGCTCCTTTCAAGATCCAGGGTACGACCACCTTAACGGGTTCGCATTGCAAGATCCATCGCTTCCCGAAAATTTATCAGCAGCTGAGTGGCGAGAATCACTACGTGCCTGTAAAGGTATGGTATTGCGAACCGAAACATTTGGATTGGATGGATCGGGTAAAGAACCCTATCCCTTTAGCATTGTCCACAACACATGCACAGTTAACAAGCTGCAGCCAAAGTCCACCAACAAATATGGTGTTTTCCAGGTCATCAATTCAGAGTCAATTACCATTTCACTAGATCGAAACGTTGCAGATCCACGAATCGCCCAAAGCTTGGTACTTTCATCTAACGAATATGGGCAACCCTTGTTATCAGCAGTTGTTAACTATGGCCGGCGTCTGAGCGGTCCATCTGATATTGAAGTACAACAGAAGACTACCCAGTGTATGATTTCCGAAGCGCAATACACCTTGGATGAATTTGGATTGCTTGGGGGGCATGATCCAGAGGAAATTTTCAGTCATCTACGTAGTCCGGTCGAATTCAAGTCTACAAGTTATGAAATCGGGTTGGACTGGAATTGGAACGATAGCCAAGGGACTGGCGGCATTCGCTACTCTGGAGATGCGCTGCTTGAGTTATGCACAAATCAATCCGGGGACTTGAGCGATGTTGCTTACTTAAGAGTAGAAGCAGACAACGATGTGGTGCAAGCAAGGCCGATGGAGCGCCGATTGTTGGGTTGTGCTGAATCGCGGTTTGCAAATGAAAGTCTGGATGGTGCGTTACCTTCAGGTCGGCAGTCTGCGCTGGGAATCGGATGGAACCAGTACCAGATGGCGTTTACCGACAGCCTTGCGGAAACGATATACGGAGATAAGGTTTCGCAATCCGATATTGAAGCAGCGGGATATGTTCATCTAAATGGTGATAACCATTGGTGGGTTTCATCCGGCCACCCTATTTTTCATCGCGCACATGTGTCTGAAGATATCAGCCACCGATTTTTTACCCCCTATGGAACCCACGATGCCAATGGAGCCGCGATTTGGCAAGGCATGGATGACTACATGTTGCTCCCGGTAAAGGGCTCGGTCAGCAGAGCAGGTTATGAAAACCTTGACCAGACCGATGCCAATTTTGAGTTGAATAAGACTGAGGCGGTAAACGACTACAGAACTCTGGGGCCAAAGTTTTTGTGTGATGAGAACGGGAATTGGTCAGGCGTGGAATTCGATGGGCTGGGCTTGGTGGTTAAATCCGCAGTGATGGGAAAGGTTGCCAATGCAACTATCAACAACCCACCGGAAGTCGATGCGGTAACCGAAGGTGACAATCTTCAAAACCCATCTGCCATTATCGAGTACGGCTTCTATCAGGAGCTGACCGACGGACATAAACCAGCCTGGGCTCGAAGCGTTGCCTATGTCAATCACTTTGCCGACCAGCAGATCCCGCGTGAGCAACTCACCAGCCGATTAGACTACATCGAACAATTCGAATATTCCGACGGATCAGGCAATGTGGTGATGACCAAATCCCAATCAGAACCTGGCTGGGCTAAGCAATTGCAGCAAGATGGCAGCGTGGTCGATATCGATACCCGCATCCAAGCAAATACCGATAGATGGCTCGGCACCGGCCGAACCATTGTGAATAACGTTGGCAACCCTGTTAGACAGTATGAGCCGTACTTTAGCGTATCTTCCGATTACGAAAGCGAACAGGCTTTGGTCGAAACAGGCATCTCGGTGCTGCAGTTTTACGACGCCGCAGGCCGAAATATCTGTACATTAAACCCCAATCAAACCTACGAAAAAGTCCTTTTCGATGGCTGGAAGCAAGTTGCATGGGATGTCAACGATACCCTCTATCTGCCACAGGCGGATGGTTCAAAGATTACGGATATTCGATTGGATCCAGATGTCGGCCACTTGCTTGCCCAGCTTCCGGAAGCGGATGTCCTCCCAAGCTGGTATGAAAAGCGAATCAATGCGCTTGGAACCAGCTCGGCGGATCAGAAAAAACGAGATAGGGAAGCGGCGGTAAAGACAGAACCTCATGTGGCAACGCCGAGTGAAACCTACTCGGATGCCATGGGCAGAAGTATCCATGCCGTTGCCCACAATCGAATACTTGATCAAGCAGCGGATGGTGTCTATATCGATGAAAAGTCTAACAGCTATGTGTCGTTTGACATTGAAGGGAGCGCGTTGTCGGTGGTCGATGCGAGAAACAATGCGGTGATGGCTTATCGTTACAGTATGCTGGCACCATCTGACCAGGGCGAGCAAAAACTTGCTGTCTATCAGCATAGTATGGATGGTGGCGACCGATGGTTCTTATATGACATCCAGGGGAACCTCGTAAAAAGCTGGGATAGCCGAGAACAAATTACAGAATTTGAGTTTGATTCGCTCAATCGCCTTACTGGAACCTGGGTGGAACATGAAGGTAGCAAGAAATTAGTTGAACGCACGGTATATAGAGATAGTGACGATCAAGACCAGGATCACCTAAAAGCAAATAACTTAATTGGTGTGCCGTCGCTAACTTATGACCAGTCTGGTAGAAATCAAATACTCATTAAAGACTTTAAAGATAATGTCCTGCAGGCCAGCAAGACAATTTCTAATGAATATAAAACGACTGTCGATTGGTTCGATCAAGTTGAACAAAAGCTGGATTCAGATCAATTTGTAATTGAATCAACCTACGATGCATTAAATCGGGTTGTCTATGCAGAGTCACCTCGAACAGATGCTACATCGCTAAGTAAAACGATACCTAAGTATGGTGAATCTGGCTCATTGAACAGCATGAGCGTGGAAACTCGAGGACAGGAAAAAATTTATGTTGAAGCGCTGGAATATGATGCACGTGGCCAACGCACGACAATCAAATATGGTAATGGAGTTAGATCAGACTACCACTACGAAGCGGATACATACCGACTCAGAAATCTTGTTTCCACTAAAGGAAATGAGATTTTTCAAGATATCCACTACTGTTATGACCCCGTAGGAAATATTACCGAGACCGTAGATACAGCCCAGGAGGTTGTCTATTTCGATGGTGTTGAAACCCGACCCGTCTGCGCATACCAGTATGATTCACTTTATCGACTAATCTTTGCATCTGGACGAGAACATATTGTCCAGGCAAATTGTCCACACCCAACCCAGGGTTGGCAGGCGCTAAATGGCGCTGATAGCAGCCAACTACAAAACTATGAACAACGTTTTGCCTATGATGCCGTAGGGAACATCGAGCAAATATCTCATCAGCGCTTTGGCACCCAGGGGATCACTGGAAACGGCTGGACAAAGACGTTCACAAATGACCCGTTAAGCAATCAACTGCAATCGACCCACCTGGGTTGTCGAACCGATGCGCCGGTTGAATCCTATCAATACAACGCGCATGGCAGTATTGTTGCGAGCCAGCATTTGCCGCTGATAGAGTGGAATTACGCAGAGCAGTTAAGTCATGTCAATCTCCAGGGGGGGGGTGATGCTTATTATGTCTACGACTCTTCAGGCCAGCGGGTGCGTAAAGTCTGGGAAAAGTCGGTTGGCTTAACTGAAGAGAGAATTTATTTTTCAGGATGGGAAATATACCGCAAACGGCAAAATGAAAATGTAACCCTCGAACGAGAAACACTGCATGTTATGGACGACCAAAATCGTATTGCCATTGTTGAAACCCAACTAAGTGAACAGGGGGTTGCTACTCCAGGTTCAGTCCCCGTGATTCGCTTTCAACTGTCTAATCATCAAGCAACAGCTCGACTCGAATTGGGAGCCCAAGCCGAGCTGATCAGCTACGAAGAATTTCACCCGTACGGGTCCACCGCCTATCACTATGGCATAGAGTCAACTGAATATAGCGCCAAGCGATATCGTTATACCGGCAAGGAAAGAGATGAAGAAACCGGTTTTTCTTACCATGGCGCCCGGTATTTGATGTCGTCGCTAGGGCGGTGGTGTAGCACCGATCCGATTGGCATTGGTGACGGTTTAAATATGTATGCATATTGCCGTGGTAATCCGATTAATTTAAAGGATGGCACCGGAACAAGTGCTGAAGCAGATGGTGAAAATGAGCTGGCTCGGGGACTATCTTACGATCCGAGTTTTCGGTACTTAACTCGTGAACAGGTGATCGAAAATGCTTCCAGGGAATGGGCGGCTAATAAAATGGAGCAAATGCGAGCGGAACTGATTGAGAAAAAACTGCGGGAACAATATTTTTTCTTTGAATGGGATCAGCATAACGAATATTGGGGCTACGATTTTCTCTACAATGAACGAAAAACCCGTGAAGCCATTGAGCTGGGATACTTCGAGTACAACGATATTTATGGACCTCAGGCTTACTCAGCGGATAACCCAAGATATGACTTACCTGAACCGGACAACGGGCCACTAATCGAAGATCCTTTCAATCTGGTAATTTCGTTTCTGCCTTGGACGCCGCCGGGATTTTTGATTTGGGGTCTACTGTATTCTCCTCCCGCTTACGGCGGCAGGATTCCCGTCTCCCGGCAACTGGCAGGGCCAACTGGGCGCGGTTACGCCACTAAGCTTAGAAACTCACCTGGAGTCGCCCACGGCGTTCTGTCTACGCTGACTCGATACGATAAGCCGGGTAAGTGGATGCGTGCAGGTGGTTTGGTTGCCAGAGGCATGCCGCTACAAATTGCTGAACAAATGGTGGGTAAAAAGTATGCGAGCTTCGCCAAATTTAGAGAAGAATTTTGGCAGTTGGTCGCGAAAGATCCAATATTGAGTCAGGGTTGGTCCTCGAAAAACCGATCGCAAATGGCCAAAGGTAAATCGCCAGGTACCCGTTTCGGCCATAGAACTTTTGGTAAATCTTCGAACATTTACCATCTCGAGCACATTAAAGAAATCCAGGATCACGGTGCGTATTTTGTTTACAACTTAAACAATATCAGGGTGGTCTCACCATTCGCGCACTTCCACAAGTTCAGCTTGTATGCGCCATTACGACCGATATGGTCCAGGTAATTCAACAAACAGTTCAATTTAGCATCTAGTTAGAGGGCTTTTCATGGCAAAAATACAATTCAGAATTAGAGACGAAGAGAAGAAAGTAATACCCGGCGCATCGATGGTATTACGTTGTCGATTAAAAAATGGCGAGAGCTGGACCACTGATGAATTAAAAGCCACTAACGGTGGTGTCATCTGGTATGAGATTGATGATGCGTTTTTTAAAACCATCAATCGTTCCAGCGTACGTCTGCATATTACCCATCAAGGGGCGGTGCTTGCGCACAGCCGGACAAAGTTTATTAAGAAAGGGGATACGACTTTTCAAGTGATTGTTACGGTTACTGGTAAGCAACCGGACGATTCCCTGCCGGAAGTTGAGACGCCAGAAACAGAAGTTGATATGCCCAGTTCGGATCAACCAGGCTCCAAGGAGCCGGAAGTACCAACACCCGAAGAAGCCCATTCCCGAGAAGAAAAGTCCAAGGTTTGGGGGCGGGTTTTACAAAAGGATGGGGCGCCTATGGAAAAAGTGGTTGTGGTGGCATTTGAACGCGAAATTTGCGATGAAATTGAGCTGGGGCGAGTGCAAACCGATGGCACAGGAAGCTATCAGATTGACTACAACAGAGGTGTGTTATACGAGCGAGGCAAACAAGACGCAAATCTGATCGTACGGGTTTACGAAAAATATCCGTCTGACGCTGAGCCGCTTGTTAGTTCGGCAATTGTTTTAAATGCAGATTCAGATCAACAAGTTAATCTCAGCACATCGACATCATACCAAGGCCCTTCGCTTTACAACTACGCCGCAGAAGCGATACAGCCACTGATCAAAAAAGGAGTTGATTGCATCGATTTGGCAGATACGTGGTTGATTGTTGATAAAACAGGGTTGTCACCAGCGCTGATTACTCAGTTTTTAGGTGCCCATGCCGCCATCGACAAACTTGGAATCAAATCATCAAAGGTGCGCGTTGTTCGAGTCCTGTTTGCACTGATGCGTACTGGATTGGTTGACTATATCCAACTTTCCAATTTGCATGATAAGGAAATTAAGCAGATCGTTGCTCAGGCGGTCAATAAAAACTGGATTCCAAAGCAAAACTATTACGGCGCAATAAATACGCTTAGAAATGCAAGACTCGCATTTGGAAATGAAAACGATTCTAAAACCAAACGCGTTTTCCAGATTGCAGAGGTGCCCAATAACAAACAAAATGATCTGTATGAAGCGTTAGTCACTTTTAACGGCAGTCGGGAACGTTTAGCCAAACACATCACAGAAAAGTTGAGGCTATCTGCCAACCGGACTAAAAAAATTATTGGTGTTGCCGATATGATGCGTTTTTTTGGTCAAAATGATGTGATTGTCGAAAACGTTAGATCAGTTTCTGGTGCAGTCGCATTGGAGGACATTACCAAACTGGGTCACGAAGACTGGCATTCAGTGGTTAGGGGTGCTGCGGATTCACTGCCACTACCATCGAAATCGAGTGACCGGGAAGTGCAAATCTCAACGATGGTGGATCGAATTGAAACCACAGTACAACGGCGATTTACCAACAAGATATTTATGGATGGGTTGCAATCTAATCAGACGATTAAGAAAGCGACTGGCGGGTTCTTCAACAAAAATAAGGCGTTCGACTTTGATCGAGACAACATTGTTGAAAAGTTTGGCAATGCCAATACACAGGCTAAACAAAACCAACTCAATACCCTGATCAACATTCAAAGCCTTTATTCGGCGCTTCCGCAAGTCAACAAATATGCCACTTTCGAGGCCTTGTACGATAACGACTTAGCAACCACCCAGGCAATTACAGCAGCAGGTAAGCAGACGCTGAGAACTAAGGTTGCTGCGCAAGTGGGGGGTGTTGCGGCAGTAGATCAGATTTATGCCAATGCTAGCCACCAAAGTGCCTATGACATTGCACTCGAAGGTAATTTTAGAGCCTTGCAATCGGCCCAAGTGCAAGACCAGGTTGCAGGCGTGGGGGCAGCTGCGCCAGCCAATACCAATTCACCTTTCCCTTCAGTTAGAAACCTGTTTGGACCGGTTGTGGACAACGAATGCAATCATTGCCAGTCACTCACCAGTCCATCCGCTTACCTAATTGATCTACTCAGTTTTTTGCAGCGAGCAACCGACAACAATGGCAATGATGGGTTATCGCTATTACGCGGCGAAATTGGTGGCGTGCCCTATCGCCGGCCCGACATAGAACAGCTAAAGCTCAATTGTGATAATTCAGACACGCCAATTCCTTTTATCGACATCTCTTTAGAGGTGTTGGAAAACGCAGTTCTGGGTCAAATGGATATGGTGTACGACACACTGGGTACTGCGGAAGCCGTTAGGGCAAGGCCAGAGCATACCAACTTTGACGCCTATGCGTTATTGCCAACATTAGTCTATCCCTGGAAACTTCCATTCAACTTGGACTTGCTGACTTCGCGGGTATACTTGAGTGCATTGGGGACCGAGCGTCATGAATTATTGCAGTTATTAAATGCAACCAAGCAAAAACAGGTCGCAGACTTTTTCAACGCTAGCGAACATTTGGCACTAAGCCCGTTTCAGGCTTTTATTGTGGGCCACTCGGTTACGGAGCTTGCCGATTCTGAACTGCTCGATTTGTTTCCTGCACTGGCAAACCTGGGTGCAGATGAGTTTCTTCAAGCGTTATGGGGGGTGAGTGGCCAGGTTTCATTGCAACTTGCCGAGCTTGAATATTGTTTGCAACGATCAGGATTGACCCAGGAGCAGTTTTCGGAAATTTTTGCTACTGAATTCGTTAATCCAAACGGTGCGGCTGAAATCACCTACCAAGGGGAAATAATTGGCGCTAGCGACGATCTATTTGACCGGTTTCAGCGTCTTGCCCGTTTTACCCTTTATACCAATATTTCAGTTGCTGACGCTGACCTGCTGTTCAGTCAAACGGAAAGCTTATTGCCAGCGGAAAGAATCGCTCATATTAGTGACGCAGTCTGGCTAAGCCAAGAAGTCTCTATAGATATCGCTGAAATTTCTGGTTGGTGGGAGACTGGAACTGCCGATGCTGGCGCACTTTTTTCAGAAAGCCTTGGGATTGATTCAAACGATATCCATTTGATGGAAGAACTGATCGGATTTGGCCCGAGCGATTTCCACAATGCCAGGCGCTTTTGGCAAACGATCGATGAAATTGAACGTTCTAGTTTCAGTTTTTCAGAACTGTATTACTTGTTGTCGTCAAGTGTCGCTGATGCCCAGTTTTCACTTGAAGAGTCACAACGAATATTACAAAACCTACAAACAGAGATTGCAGCACTACAACTTATCTCGGAGAGTGAAGAATTCACCCTTGATTCAACTACCCTGGCGGAACTGCTGGCTGGAGAGCTAAATGTTGATTCGGTTGTTGCGACTAACTATATCGCTGCATTTGCCCAGGCGCCAACAAGGCTGCAACCACCGAGCTACAAATTTTTAAGCTCTGATCAAGTGCTGGACACTGATCTGACAGATATAACGACACCCGATATTGAGCACTTCGTATCGTTCTGGAAACAGTTTGTACTGGTGGATCGACTTGGGATTGCAACCCAAGAACTTGTTCCAGTGGATTTGCTTTCAGACATTTTCGGCTGGCTGTCACCAAGGTCGCTCAGCCATGACATTGCAAATAGCAAGCTACTGTTTGCTGGGCTATCCTCTTTATATTCTTATCAGCAGTTAAATCAAACCTATTTCACCGCGGATACCGATTCCTTGTTCACTGCCATACTCGAGTCGGGCATCGAGAATCTCGGTAGCGGTAGCTTCGACCCAATGACATTGATGAAGCAACTCTCACCATATTTCGGTTGGGAAGACGATGAAATAGAAAAATTGCTGGGTTCCGATAAATTGAACATTGAGAAATGGGAACTGTTTTTATTTTACAGGGGGGTTCATCTCATCGAGCGAGCCTTTGAGTTGACGAATGAACTTGATGTTTCGGCGGACGAGTTATGGACTTTGCCGAATGAGGACATAGATCAACTCGAAGACTATTTAAAAGATCGGTTTGATGAAGATACCTGGCTCAACCGATCAGCCGATATTCATGATCCGCTACGTGAACTACGCCGGGATGCGCTCACTTGTTTGCTGCTAGAGGTGGTTGGGAAACGGTTTAATGCAACATTGACAACCGATGAGCTGTATTCCTTTTATTTAATCGATACCGAAGTAAACAGTTGTTTCGATACCTCTCGAACGAAGCAAGCGATTGCTTCAGTGCAGCTTTACATCCAGAGAATACTCTTGGGTTTGGAGCCAAGCGAATTAAGCTTCAAAGATTCCGAAGATTTGGTTCAGTGGAAGTGGAGGAAAAACTATCGAGTCTGGGAGGCTAATCGAAAAGTCTTTCTGTTTCCTGAAAACTGGTTGCTACCCGAATTTCGGCACAATAAAACCCAGCTATTTAAAAACTTGGAGCAGAGCCTGCTGCAAGACTCGGTTACCAAGGAACTGGCCACTGAATCACTGATTCAATACTGCCGCCAACTCGACCGAATCGGCAATATGGAGATAGCTGCAGTTTATGAAGCTGATGAAGTCGACGAAGAAGGCTCAGAGTTACATGTATTTGCAAGAACCCGCGCTGTTCCCTATGAGTACTATCAGATTATCAGAGATTCTATGGGTGTCTGGGGTGACTGGATGAAGGTAGACGCGGGCATTGAGGGTGAGCATTTAATCGCAGTTAAGTTCAATCGACGTATCTATTTAATCTGGCCCACGTTCACGGAAAGGCAGATCGATGACTATGATGCTTCTCGTATTCATATTGATATGACCTTGAGCTGGGCTGAGCAGAAAAATGACATGAGTTGGTCTACCACCTATAAGGGCACCGAAGTGCTTCAACCCATTGTGACTGAATGGACCAGTGGCCAGGGGGACCAATCAAAAATATTTTTTACCACCGAGTTTCGAGACTACGACCTCGTGGTTAAGGCTTGGAATAGCCCCGGTAGATCTTCCAGTGATTCTCTGGAAGATCATGCCAACTTGCTCGGTGAATTTGTATTGAATCTGTGTAAACAAACATTTCGTGCCATTCCCAGAGTATTTCATGAATACAATTTTTCGGTAGACACGATTGATGACATGTTCATCTACGATGGGCAAATGCCAAGGGTTAATCAGAAAATACGCGCCTATAGTGGTCTTGAATTAGTTGATCAATACTTATCCCGGGATGAAATATTGAATCAATACTATTCCAATAGTTTTGCAACCATTCCTAATGATGTCAAAGTGGTGGAGAATCTGACGGTGTTCGGCTATGAAGGCAATGATAAGCCGTTTATCATTGATAGAACTGCGCAGCTTGAGCCGGATTGGTCTGTAGTAGTCCCCTATGATCCACCAGAGTCAGATGAGCCCACACCCATTGATCCACCTCAACCGCCGCGGGACCCGATTCCCTTTCCGATCCTGCCGTATATCCCAGACCTTATTAGAGAGTTTGAATGGATGGAGCTGGAGACGATGGAAAATTCCTGGAACAACAATTCCAACTTTCAACTACAGGGCGGCGATCCCAGTATTGTGTTTACGCAAAACTCGCCTTCGGTCAATAATTTATTGAGTCGCAGTACTGAGTACCGATCATCGGTGATTCGCACTTCAAGTGCTAACCAGAGTTTTTCCGCATCACCTGTGAGGCAAACTATTTCCGCAATGTCGTCAACTGTGGCCTTCGATTGGGGCGGGGCTGCTGCTTACAATACCGAGTTGAACCCGATATTTGAGCGGGCGTACAAATCGACGGATAGTTTTAAATTTACCGGCCTTTACCATCCCTATACTTGCCCGATGATTCGGCAGCTCATAAGAAAAGGGACCGATGGCTTATACCGTGCGGACTATCCCGCTGGAGGAGACGATCAACTGCTTTATCGGCAGGTCGGATCAAACCTGCAATTCTTTGATGATGAATATGATGCGACAGATGCAGTCATTGGTGACCATCCAGTAGAAAAGTTTGAGTTTGACTACACCAAACCTTATTCCAATTATAACTGGGAGTTGTTTTTCCATGCGCCAATCTTGATCGCAACCCAGCTCATGCGTAATCACCAATACGAAGACGCACAGGATTGGTTGCACTATGTATTCGATCCCACCGCAACCGAAGCTGCGCCATTAAACTATTGGCGCTTCCGTCCATTTTTCCTGGCACAGCAGGAAATCAACGACTTTTCCTATGCCAATTCAAGTGCCACAGATTTAGCTGAATTCGATTCTGACGAATTCAATGCGCAGGTGGCGATGTGGGAAAAGCATCCGTTTAATCCCCATGCGGTTGCACAAATGCGAACCATCGCCTACATGCGATATACCGTCATGACTTACCTGGATAACCTGATCGCCTGGGGAGACAAGTTGTTCAGGCGGGATACTATGGAAAGTTTGAACGAAGCAACGCAACTCTATATCTACGCTTCTCAACTATTGGGTCCGCGCCCGGTGTCGCTGCCTTCGGCTACTGAATATCAGGAGGGTAAGCCCGCAATTGATTACATCAACGAAATTAATCTGGCTCAGACTCAGGCGCCGAGCGGAACTATCTCCTCTGGCCAACCGAGTGAAGCAAGTATTGGTTCCTTCCTGGTTTCTATATGGGAGTTCTGCACCCCTTCGAACGATAAATTGCTGGAATACTGGGACACGGTGGCTGATCGCTTATTCAAGATTCGAAATTGTATGAATATCGATGGGGTAACTCGGTCGCTTGCGCTTTATGAACCGCCTATCGACCCTGCAGCTCTGATTAGCGCTTTTGCCAGCGGCATGTCTATTGATGATTTTTTGGACAATCAAAGCGCCCAACAACCCTATTATCGATTTACCTATATGCTCGGCAAAACCTACGAATTTTTGGCGGAGGTAAAAAACCTGGGGTCTCTGGTTTTGAGCGTCCTAGAGAAGCAGGATGCTGAAGAACTGGCGCTTATTCGCACCGGCTATGAATTATCCATGGCCGAAAAGGTCTTGGATAGTCGAAAGTCTCAAGTTGACGAAGCGAAAGCGTTAATGGATTCTGCGGTTGCCGCCCGAGATCTTATTCAACAGCGGGCGGATTACTTTACCGCTTTGTTAGATGAGGATAATCTTAGTGAGGAGGACGAGCAACAAACGGAACTTGGATACGCCCATGAATTTAATCAGGAGGCGGGGATTGAATCCGTTATTTCTTCCTTTCTTTATGGCATTCCCCAGGCGGTGATTGGTGTTACACCAGAAGCGGAAACTGGTGGGCTCCACCTAGGTGCGGTAGCCCGGGCCCTTTCTGACTTAGCAAAACACAATGCATCTGCAAGCCAGTATAGAGCTCATAAAGCGGGTACTGAAGCGCAACGTCTGAGAAGGAATCAAGGATGGCAACAGCAGCTCGACGCTGCAATGATGGAGATAGAGCGGGCAGACAAAGACATCGCCGTAGCCGATGTTCGGCTCGCACTTGCTGAAAAGGAAGTGTCCAACCAGGAGAGCCGTATCGAAAACAACAAACAGACTGAAGAATTTTTAAAAGATAAATTTTCCAATCAAGAGCTGTATGGCTGGATGTCAACGGAGATTTCTACCGTCTATTTCTCGGCATTTCAACTCGCTCAGGAACTCGCCTATGCGACTCAAAAAGCTTATGTGCTTGAAAAAGGATTAGAGGAAAACAGCCTGCCTTTTATCAATTCCGTCTATTGGGATAGTTTGAATAAAGGTTTAGTTGCTGGCAATAAGCTTGGTAATGATTTACGCCGAATGGAACTGGCATATATCAACAGTAACAAGCGTGATAAGGAATTGACCAAATCAGTTTCAATGCGCCAAATTGACCCGACCGCACTGCTAACCCTCAAGCAAAATGGCAAGACTGATTTTTCAATTCCAGAAGAGATTTTCGATTTGGATTACCCCGGCCACTATTGTCGCCGAATTAAGTCGGTTAATCTGACAATTCCATGTATCACCGGGCCGTACAACTCTATTAGTTGTACATTGCAGTTAAACTCTGCCTCTACCCGCACCGATCAGAATAGAGCTATAGATTTGCAAACCACATCTCCATTAACTTCAATAGCAACCAGTAGCGCACAGAATGATAGCGGTGTCTTTCAATTAGATTTTAACGATCCGCGATACCTGCCTTTCGAAGGCCAGGGTGTGATTAGTGAATGGTCGATTGATCTCGGTGACAAAGCGCTGGCACAGTTTGATTTCTCTACGATTTCAGATCTCATTATATCGATCAACTATACGGCTAAATCTGGGACCGACATCTCCAAACTCGAAACGATCAACTTACTTCGAGACAAAATATCTTGGTTGGATGATGTTTCCAAATTGCCTCAGTTGGTCGATCTAAAGACGGCTTTTTCAAGTCAGTGGCCTTCGTTTTTGACCGGTGCACAGATTGAGATGGAACTAACCCCTCTATTAGCGCCCTACTATGTAAGACAGAGACTGGGCAAGCTTCTTTCGAGCCAGGTTGTGATCGAAACTAAGGGCGAGCTAACGCAAGATGAACAGAACGCGTTAGACGATTGGCAGGCAAAACTACTGGTTGCAGAGGCAGGTGTGGGCGGCTCCGAAGCCATCCTAGTCAGCGTTGCCGAAACCGGGGCGGTAATCCAGAATGAATTGGGTGCCGCAGATGCCAAGTTCTTTGTCTACGATGCCGATGCAGATGCAGATGCAGATGCAGATGCAGATGCAGATAGCCAGGATCCAATGCTTAATTTGGAAATAGAAGATTCCCAATACCTGTTTTCTCTCGAAAATTTGAGCAACGATATTCGAGCTAAGATCAAAAATGTATTTCTTTTAAACGAGATTGAAGTGAATTCATTGCCGCTTTTGATAGAACTTCCTGACTAATTCAGGTCAGGAAAGTTGGGTAGGTGAATCTAGCCTAATTCAGCTTGGGCGAGATCAAAAGCCCAGGAGTATCACGACCAGCTCAAAGCCGAGCTCTGGCGACAGCATAAACTCGGAGAAAAGCCTGTTCATTCATGGCAAGAAGCCGTTGTTCGTTGGCTCAATGAGACCAACTACAAGAAAACGCATGAAGTGGACAAAAAGCATCTTCGCTGGGTTGATCTGCATCTGAGAGACCTCACACTAGGTGACGTCAATCGAGATGCGATTGACCTCCTTACGAAGAAGCGCCTGGAAGATGGTGTCAGCCATGCAACGGTCAACAGGATGTTGGAAGTTGTTCGGGCGATCCTCAGGAGAGCGGAACGTGAATGGGAATGGATCGAGAAAGCGCCGTATATTCGGATGCTTCCAGAGCCAAAACGCCGAGTGCGCTGGTTGAAACGGGAAGAAGCGATGAGACTCATAGATTGCTCACCTAAGCATTTGAAGGGTCTGATACGCTTCTCGTTGGCCACCGGGCTGCGAAAGTCCAACGTCACTGGGCTCACCTGGCAACAGGTGGACCTAGAACGACGGGTAGCATGGATTCACGCCGACCAGGCCAAAGCAGGCAGAAGTATTAACGTTCCACTAAATGATGACGCCCTTGATGTACTCAACAGTCAAATTGGAAAGCACCCAGAATACGTTTTCGTATACCGAGGTAAGCCTCTCCAAGAGACCAACACGAAGGCCTGGAAGAATGCGCTTAAACGCGCCGGTATCCAGAACTTTCGTTGGCACGACTTGCGACACACCTGGGCAAGTTGGCACGTTCAAGGGGGCACCCCTTTGGCTGTGCTGCAGGAACTAGGAGGATGGGAAAGTTCTGAGATGGTACGACGCTATGCGCACCTTGGGTGTGAACATACGGCAGTCTATGCCAATCAAATTTCACTCCAGCCTAGAAAAAAAGCAGAAATTGGTACAAATCTGGTACAAAACAGAAATGGCCGATTGCTGAGAGTAGTGTAAGTCGGCTCTTCATCATAAACGGGGGACACCGGCATTCATTAAACTGATTTTGCGACGATCAATTTAATGGAGAACACCGATGTCCCACACAGCAACAATTATAGGCATACCTGGGCTGGATG
>JBCCFY010000040.1:0-39254 GCA_039110515.1 Pseudomonadota bacterium | reverse complement strand
GTACCCATTTGGCTACCAGTAGTATTCTCATAAGTGCCCTGGAAGCGACTGGTTACATTCGCTGGTAACTCAGTTTGGGTAGATCCACTGCTACAGGCAGACACCAGTAATGTTACCAATATAGCGAGAATAAGGTTTTTCATAATATGGATTCAGTAAGGGTTATATGTATTTGTTATTTCAGCAAATATAGCATAAAAAATATCCCGAACAAGGGCATTGCCGAGAATTTAATTGATTTGTGAGTATGGGTATATTTGTGAGGTGTGTCTAGCCAGCGATGGCTAAATCCTTAATTCGGGCAACATGCACAGAAGTATCGCGTGTTTGCACGATTTCTATCATATATCGGCCTATTTTGAAACAGGTGTTGGCGTGTGGAATGTCTTCCAGATACTCAACAATCAAGCCATTTACGGTTTTTACTGTGCTGGTTGGCAGATCCCAATTTAGCGTGCGATTAATATCCCGTAAAAAAGTATTGCCGCGAACCAGGTAAGAGCCATCAGTTTCAGGCTGAATGTCATCGTCAACGCCTGGAACCATGGTGGTGAATTTGCCGACGACTTCTTCCAGGATTTGTTCCAGGGTAACCAGTCCTTTGATGTCGCCATACTCATCTACTACCACGCCGAAACGTCGACGTCGCTCACGCAAATTGGTTAACGCATGCGTAATAGAGGTATTCTCTGGCACAAAATAGGGCTCGCGGATCAGGCTCATCATGGTGTCTTTATCGAACTCACCCATTTGTGAAAGGTAAAAAACTTTGCGGATATGTAGGATGCCGACGAAGTTATCCAAAGAACCATTAAATACCGGCACCCGGGTGTGATGCGAGGTTGCCAACTGCTCGACGATTTCATCCCAATCGTCTTCAAGGTCCACGGCCTCGATATCGGCGCGAGGTACCATGACGTCTTCGACGGTAATCTGTTCCATGCCTAAAATTCGCAGGAGCATCTCTTGGTGCGACGACTCAAGTTTGCCACCGGACTCACGCACTGCCGCACGCAGTTCTTCCGTACTCAGCGCATCATTTTGCGCCACCACCCGGACCCCAAACAATCGTAAGAATCCATTCGATAGAATTTTTACCAACCAGACTGCCGGGGTCAGTACAACCTGCAGTGCCGCCAGAACCCAACAGGCCGGAAAGGCAATCCGTTCAGGGCGGATTGCCGCAAAAGTCTTCGGCGCGACTTCCGCAAACACTAAAACGATAAAAACCAGTAACAGGGGCGCATAGGCAAGGCCAGCATCACCAAACAGGCGCAGGCCAATAACCGTGGCCAGCGTTGAGGCAGCGATATTGGCCACATTGTTGCCAAATAAAATGGTTCCCAACAGCTTATCGGGCGTTTCCAGCAAGCGTAGCACCAGGCGTGCGCTGCGATGTCCAGCATCAGCCAGGCTCTTAATCCGATATCGATTTACCGCCATCATGGCAGTTTCTGAAGAGGAAAAAAAAGCTGACATGAAAATCAGCAGAGTCAGGGCTATTGATAATACCCCTAGCGGTATATCGTTCAACGTGCATTCACACTCTTGATAATGGGGATAGCCATTGTATCACTTCATTCTGAGGCGTGGGTATAGTAAAATTCTCAACCCTTCCGGGGCGCAAATTAGCTGCTATTTACAGCATTGTTGTCCCCGAGAACGTCATTACTAAGCCATATTGCAGGCTTGTTATTTTGAGAGGAGTCATTGTGTTAGAAGCTTACCGCGCACACGTCGCCGAACGTGCCGAAATGGGAATCGTACCGGAGCCACTGGATGCAGAACAAACTGCCGGCCTGATCGAATTATTAAAAAATCCTCCAGCAGGTGAGGAAGACTTCCTGATGGAACTGTTTACCCAGCGTATTCCGGCCGGGGTAGATCAGGCTGCGTACGTGAAAGCGAGTTTTCTCTCGGCAGTGATCTCCGGTGATGCCTCAAGCCCACTGATCAGTGATGAACGAGCTACTGAAATTCTTGGCACCATGTTGGGCGGCTACAATATCGAGCCGCTGATCAATGCGCTGGACGTGGACAAACTGGCCGATGAAGCAGCCGATTCACTATCCAACACGCTTTTGATGTTTGACGCGTTCTATGACGTGAAAGAAAAAGCCGATGCAGGCAACGAATACGCCAAGCGCGTCGTGCAATCCTGGGCCGATGCCGAGTGGTTCACCTCCAAGGACAAAGTGGCAGAAAAAATCACCGTTACCGTGTTTATGGTGCCTGGTGAGACCAACACCGATGACCTGTCACCTGCGCCGGATGCCTGGTCGCGTCCTGACATTCCGCTGCACGCCTTGGCCATGCTGAAAATGCCGCGCGAAGGCCTGGACGTGAACGGCGACCCGCTGGGTAAAATAGAAGAACTGAAAAAGAAAGGCCACCCGGTTGCTTATGTCGGAGATGTGGTCGGCACGGGCTCTTCCCGTAAGTCAGCGACCAACTCGGTGCTGTGGACCATGGGCGACGACATACCTTTTATTCCCAACAAACGTGATGGTGGTTACTGTTTTGGGAACAAGATTGCCCCGATTTTTTACAACACCATGGAAGACTCCGGTGCTTTGCCAATCGAAATGGATGTCTCAAAAATGGAAATGGGTGATGTGATCGATGTTTACCCATACGAAGGTGTGGTTAAGCGCCACGATACCGACGAAGTCATCTCTACTTTTGAGCTAAAAACCCAGGTGTTGTTGGATGAAGTACAAGCTGGTGGCCGAATCCCCTTGATTATTGGTCGTGGCTTAACCGCGCGTGCGCGCGAATCGCTGGGCCTACCTGCCTCAGAAGTGTTCCGCAAACCTGATCCGGTTGAAGATACCGGTAAAGGCTATACGCTGGCGCAAAAAATGGTGGGTCGTGCCTGCGGCCTCGAAGGTGTACGTCCTGAGCAGTATTGTGAACCCAAAATGACCACGGTCGGCTCTCAGGACACCACTGGGCCGATGACCCGTGACGAGTTGAAGGACCTGGCTTGTTTGGGCTTCTCAGCTGATTTGGTAATGCAGTCTTTCTGTCACACGGCGGCATATCCGAAACCCGTGGACGTTGAGACTCATACCGAACTGCCAGATTTCATTATGAATCGCGGCGGTGTATCGCTAAAACCGGCTGACGGGATTATTCATTCCTGGTTGAACCGCATGCTATTGCCGGACACCGTCGGCACCGGTGGTGACTCGCATACACGCTTCCCGATCGGCATCTCGTTTCCAGCGGGTTCTGGCCTGGTCGCTTTTGCGGCTGCGACCGGCGTTATGCCGCTGGATATGCCGGAATCAGTACTGGTACGATTCAAAGGCGAAATGCAGCCGGGTATCACGCTGCGCGACCTGGTGCATGCGATTCCGCTATTCGCCATTAGAAAGGGCCTCTTGACGGTTGAAAAAGAGGGTAAGAAAAATATCTTTTCTGGTCGCATCCTGGAGATCGAAGGGCTGCCGGACCTGAAAGTGGAACAAGCCTTTGAGATTGCCGATGCCTCAGCAGAACGCTCGGCGGGTGGGTGCACTATTAAGCTCAACAAAGAGCCGATCATCGAATACATTACCTCCAATATCACCATGCTGAAGTGGATGATCTCGGAAGATTATGGCGATGTGCGTACCATTACCCGACGTATCAAAGAGATGGAAAAGTGGTTGGCGGACCCGCAACTGCTGGAAGCAGACCCTGATGCGGAGTACACCGAGGTGATTGATATTGACCTGAATGAAATCACCGAGCCCATTCTGTGTTGCCCGAATGACCCGGATGATGCAAAAACTCTGTCCGATGTACTAAGTCAGGGCGAAGTGGATATTGATGAAGTTTTTATCGGATCCTGTATGACCAACATTGGTCACTTCCGCGCCGCTTCCAAGCTGTTTGATGAAATGGGCAAGCCAGTGCCAACCCGCACCTGGATTGTACCGCCAACGAAGATGGACGAAGCTCAGCTGATTGCCGAAGGGCATTACGCTGTGTTTGGCAAGTCTGGCGCCCGTACCGAAATGCCAGGTTGTTCCCTGTGCATGGGTAACCAGGCGCGAGTCGAGGCGAATTCAACCGTAGTATCAACGTCAACGCGAAACTTCCCGAATCGACTGGGTGATGGTGCTGACGTGTACCTGGCCTCGGCAGAACTATCGGCGGTGGCCGCGGTAATGGGCAGATTGCCAACCGTTGAGGAATACCTGGAAGTAGCAAGGAACATCGATATGGTTGCCGACGATATCTACAAATATCTGAATTTTAACGAGCTTCCGAAGTATCAGGATGCCGCCGATTCGGTGACCCTGAACTAGACGAATAGAAGCGTAAGTAGCAACACTAAGAGCCTATGCCACCGAAGGTGGTGTGGGCTTTTTTCTGTCCAGGTGGATGTGCTGTCTGATTCGGTATTCGTTGGTCTTTCTTCGGCGGCTTAAACCATAACTGATGGCTTAACGGAATCGCCGGCGATTATGGCTTGCGGGAGATACCGATAAACAACAGGCGCGCGCGAGATTGTTAAACCTAGCGGGTAATCTGGGCCTTAAAGAAGGTGTCCATGTCGGACAAGGTGGTGGTGTTCCGACGCAAGGGAGGCGCGATGCTCGCAACTATCCCGACATGCGACAGGCCGGGGTAGAGTCGGCCGGTTGAAGGATTGCCCACTTCATTCAGTTTTTCGATGAGAACTTCCTGGTTGCGCACGCCAACTGTTGTGTCTTTCGCGCCGTGCAGTAATAACATCGGCGGCTCATTGCCATTGACGAAGTTCATGGTTTTCATCTTTGGGAAGTTTTCTTCCGGGCCAAAAATTTTCACCAGCGTATGGCTCTCTGGTGTGAAATTGTAGGGACCAGCGAGGCCGACGAAGCCGTTGATATCCAATGGAGTGAGCTGATGCTTTTGCAAAAATGACTCGTCGGTCAGTAGTAGCGCACCCAGGTGCGCTCCAGCAGAATGGCCGGATACAAACACATTCTCCGGGTCGCCGCCGAAGTCGGCGATATTGTTCTTGGTCCACGCGATTGCTGCAGCGCCATCTTCAATAAACATGGGGAAGCGAGCTTTCGGATACTTTACGTAGTCTGGAATCACAACCACATAGCCGCGCCGCGCAAAGGCATCCGCGATAAAGTAATACATTTCCTTGCGACCCGAATCCCAACTACCACCATAGAAAAACACCAGCACTGGTTTCTTCTGTTCCGGGTTGTTGGCTGGTTGGTAAACATCCAGCTTCTGCCAGTCTTCTTCACCGAAGGCGATATTTTTGTTGGCATGGTGATCCGCACCAATTTTCAGACCCGAGTTAAGTATATACACACCCGCGGTGCTGCAGCCGCTGAGCAACACAGTGGCACTGATGGCGAGTAATCCGATGGCTAGGGTTCTTGTTTTCATGATTTACAACTGATCACAATCCTGATTCGAGTACCTGGTCCTGTGGCAGGAAGGTGGATGAAAATGGCAATGCTACCACTTTGACCACGGCTAACGAATCCACAGATACTTAAATTTATATTAAGAATCATCAACAAACCGTCAAGACATTGGTCCGGAGTGGCAAGCGTCCTGCTTTGCGCTATGATTCCTGCATGAGTATGGCTTCCAAACATGAATCGTCAAAGCCTATTAAGCTTTTTACCGGAACGGCCGCCAAGGAAATCGATCGGAGGGCGATAGCCGAGCATGGTTATATTGGTCTCGATTTAATGATCAACGCCGGGGAACTGGCATTCCGGTATATCCAACACTGGGTAACGGAATCAAAGCCTGATCAGGGCACGGACCCAATCTCAATACTCATTCTTTGCGGCGCCGGTAATAACGGTGGCGACGGCTACGTGGTGGGTCGGTGTGCCCTTAAATCAGGGTGGCAGGTATCGCTGGTAGCGACCAAGCCACCCAACTCAGAGGAAGCCATGCGTGCCGCCGCTCAGTTTCTGGCGGCGGGCGGAAAAGTGCTCGATAGTGCGGGGTTTTCCCCGGCAAAAGCCTATACAGTGGTGGCTGATGCACTCCTAGGCGTGGGAATTTCTGGGGCTCCACGCGATGATTGTGCGCGGCTTACCGAGTTAGCGAACGAACTCAGTGCTTTAAAAGTCGCGATAGATGTGCCAACCGGTGTTGATGCAGATACGGGTTCAGCTTACCAACCCGTATTTCACGCCGACAAGACCATCAGTTTTATTGCTGCCAAGCTGGGTTTACATACTGGATCAGGTTTGAATTATTGCGGTGCGGTTGAGTACGAAGGTCTTGGTATCGACACTTCGATTATTGACTCCGTCCCACACTGCGCTCGGCTCTTGCCACGGCCAGCTCTAACTTCACGAGAACGCGACTCTCACAAGGGCAGCTATGGTGATTTGGTTGTGGCGGGAGGTGATAACGGGATGTTCGGCGCGGCGCTGCTGGCCGGTAGTGCTGCCCTACGCATGGGTAGCGGAAAAGTGACCATCATGAGTACAGATGAGCATCTGGATCAGCCTGCACTGGTTCGGCCTGAGCTAATGAGCCTGGTGTTCGAACCCAGTAACCACACCAGGGTTCAGTCTGCGGACGCCGTCGTTTTAGGTCCCGGCTTGGGATTGAGTAGCTGGGGTCAACAGGTGTTTGAAAGCACCGTTTCCCAGCCATTGCCGATGCTCATCGATGCTGATGGATTGACCTTGCTGGCACAATCAAAAGAAGCAAGCGCAACTGTGTTGCCTGAAGTCAATCAATGGGTGTTGACGCCCCATCCTGGTGAAGCCGCAAGCTTACTGGGCTTGACCACAGCGCGAGTCCAACAAGACCGATTGGCTGCCGCCAAGGGCATTGTTGAGCGCTATCAATGTGTTTGCGTGCTCAAAGGGGCGGGCAGCTTGGTCGCTGAACCAGGCGGTGAGGTTTATCTTTGTGATCTTGGCAATCCCGGAATGGCCACTGCCGGTATGGGTGACGTATTAAGCGGGATGATTGGCGCACTGTTGGCTCAGGGATATCAGCCTTTCAATGCGGCAAGGATTGGCGTCTGGCTGCATGCCTACACGGCTGACAGGATTGTGGAGCACTCATCCCCAGCCGCATTAATCGCCGGTGATATTATTGATCGATTGGCGGTCTCAATATATGAGCTAGAAAACTATAACGAATCCGATTAATCAAAGGTGGGCCAGCTTAGCGCAGGAATACCCGATTGTTCGGTTTGACTAGCTGCAAATCGACCAAACATTCCGGGGAACCCACAATGATTCATTTATACACTGCCGCCACGCCGAACGGACATAAAGCCTCCATCATGTTGGAGGAAGCCGATATCGAATACAACTTTACCCATATTCAGCTCGGCAACATGGAGCAAAAGGAGGATTGGTATTTAGAGATGAACCCAAATGGGCGCATCCCGGTGATCGTGGACCAGGACAATGATGATTTCGTGGTGTTAGAATCCGGGGCCATTTTGCTTTACCTGGCCGAACTGAGTGGCCGATTCTTGCCCAACGACGCTAAAAAGCGCTCCGAAGTCATTCAATGGCTGATGTTTCAAATGGGCGGGGTAGGGCCAATGCAGGGCCAGGCACATGTCTTTGTACGCTATGCACCCGAAAAAATTCCATTCGCGATTGAGCGCTACCAAAATGAAACACGGCGTCTATACGAAGTGTATGACCAGCGTTTAGCAGATCGGGAGTTTCTGTGCGATGAACTCAGTATTGCCGATTTTGCGACTTTCCCCTGGGTCCGCAGTCACCGATGGGCGAGGGTGGATGTCAGCGACCTTACGCATTTGCGCCGCTGGTTGGAGCAAATGGAGGCGCGACCTAAAGTTCAAGCAGGTCTGTCGATTCCAGAGGTGATCGATGTAAAGAAAATGCTGGATGAAGCTGATGATGCGGGAGATAAAGAATCTGCACAACGTGACTTCATCAAGAGTGCTCAGAATATGTTGGTCGGAGACGTCAAAAACGTTCAGTAGTTCCAGCTGGCAACAAAATCATAAACGGCAGCTAGGCGGGCACCGCTTCGCCGGCGTGCGTGGTCTGACCGGATTTACGGGTGTATTGCGTACCCAGCCAATAGGCGACCGCACACCAGGCAACGCCCATCCCTATCCCAATCAGGGGGATAGTTGATGCACCCGCACCCAATGCGCGCGCTCCGGCATGGAGCCAGGCGCTGCTGGTGTCACCCGTACGCAGGATGGCGGTGTCAATAAAGTTCTTGGCCTTGTACTTTTCTTCTCGGCTGACCACTGAGAACAGCATCTCGCGCGCGGGTTTCATAATGGCGTAGTCACCTGAGCGGCGGAATATTTGCAGACCCACCATCACGGCCAGGATCGGCATGGCGGCCATGAGCGCGAATCCCAGGGTGATGCCGAGCGGAATCAACACCAGGGTGGCTCGATAGCCGAGCCAGCGAATCAGGTTGCTGGTTACCAGTAGCTGCAAAATCAGTGCCAACCCGCTTGAAGCGAGGTCGATCTTGGCAAACAACTTGGTACGTTCAATAGGGTCGTGATAGGTCTGCTCGATCAACTCGGCCTGGTGAATCGATACAAAGGTAAGACTGATGGCGTACAACGCCACGAACAAACAGATACCGATCAGGTAGGGCGATTTCAGAATCAGCAGCAGTCCATCCCAGATACTGCCTTTCAAGGCCTCATTGCGGATCTGATGAGTTTCCGTTGAGGCGGTGGCTTCGTCGAAATCCGCGTTCTCCCATTTGCTTAGCCAGTTGATGCACAACACTGAGCAAGCCAGCACGCCGGCTGATATCAACAACAGGTAACTTAAGCCAAGGTTATCCACCAACAGGTTGGTAATTATTGGCCCGGTCAATGCGCCAGCGGTGCCCCCAGAGGCAATAAACGCAAAGAGTCGTTTGGATTGGGTTTTGCTATACACATCGTTCATAAAGCTCCAGAACAGCGAGACAATGAACATATTGAAGACGTTCACCCAAACAAAAAACGCCCGTGTAACCCAGGCTGCGCGCTCCTCAACGTTGAACAGGAAAAAGAAGATGACCAGGTTGGAGACAAAAAACAGTGTGCAATAGGCCATGAACTGGCGAGTTTTGTAGCGCCCGGTAATCCAGCCGAAAATTGGCATCACCGCAAATAAAACAAACATGCCCAGCATAAATAACCACTGTACATTCTCCACACCGTTGGCAATGGTCATCTCGTTGCGAATCGGGCGGAAGATATAGTAGGCACAGAGTACCAGGTAAAAGTACAGGCAGGAGATCAATAAGGCCTTGATTTCAGTCGGATTTACCGAAACAAACTTACGAAGCCAGTGCATGTGGAAGCAAAACAGGGTGGAAGAGGTGCGCTAAGTCTATCATCGCCGGCGTGCAGACAAAAATCGATAAAATAAAACGAGCGCTCGTTCTATTTTTGTGTTAGCCTTGCTTCATGTCGAATATACAATCCGTTCGAAATAACGCTGCGCGCGCATCTGTGGCAGGACATTCTGACAGTGATGCCAACCAAACTAAGCGCATAACGTCTGCCTCTGATAGTGTTACTGAGCTCAGTGACCCCTTGTCAGCGCAGGTGGATGTGACTTCGTTTGCGAGTTTTTGTGAGGATTTTCCTCTGCAAGGTGAGCAACTCTATACCACCCTGTTTGATCGCCACTCGGACATTATTCAAACCCAGAAAGCACGCTTCGCCACTGCAAACCTGGAAAAAATATTCAAAGCCACGTTTGAAGTATCTTTCGTCTCTGGCTTTGACCGCATGTCGCTGCGGGACCTGTCCCGTCAAACGGGAATGAGCATGGGGGCGATCTACTCCTGTATCAGTAAAAAAGAAGATATAGCGCTGATGGTGGCGGATATCGTGCGCTTGAGTTCCGAGCTCACCCGCCAGCATGCAATGAAATCCGCATCGCTGTGGTCTCAAATACAGCAGAGTATTCGCTTTCACCTGTATGCCAGTACCCTGTTACAGCCTTGGTACTTCTTCCTGTATTTCGAAACGCGCAGTCTGCCGGAGGATCAGCAGGAGGCGTCGATGAAGATTGAGCTGGATGCGATTACCGGAATTCATACTCGGATCGAAGAAGGCATAGAAAGTGGTGAATTCAAAGCCACAGATGCAAAGACGATCGCCAACATGATCGTTGTATTACTGGAAGACTGGTATCTGAAACCATGGAAAACCCAATCCGGGCGCGGTGCAAATCAGTCGTTGATGCATCAACAGGACCAGGGGGAGAAGTTAGAAAAGTACTACCAATCAATAATTCAGATGGTAGCCAAATTGTTGGCAGTGCAAACGTCGGCAGAGACCAATTAACCCGCTCGCACGCAGCGAGCCAACCCAGAGAGATCAACTGAAGATCATTACACGAGAATCATCATGAACTACAAAGTACCGTTGAGAGACATTAAATTTGTTGCCCGTGAAGTGTTGGACATGCCAACGCACTATACGAAATTCACCAAGGGCAAGGCAGCCGAGCCAGAGCTGGTCGACGCCATTTTTGAAGAGGCGGCCAAGTTCTGCGAAAACGAATTGGTGCCCCTCAACCAAGTGGGTGACGAAGAAGGTTGTACATTCAATGAAGGCGAGGTGACCACCCCGACCGGTTTTAAGGAGTGCTACGACGAATTCGTTGCCAACGGCTGGCCAGCCCTTTGCGGCCCGGTTGAATACGGTGGTCAGGGTATGCCGGAATCGGTGGGTCTGACCATGATGGAAATGATGATCAGCTCCAACCACAGTTGGAGTATGTACCCGGGCTTGAGCTCCGGTGCCATCAAAACCATTTATACCCATGCCAACGAAGGTATCAAAGACCGTTTTATGCCGCCGATGGTAGAAGGCAAATGGACCGGAACTATGTGTCTCACTGAGCCGCATTGCGGTTCCGACCTGGGACTGTTGAAGACCTATGCCGAAGACGATGAGAGTTCATCAGAAGATGGTGCGTATAAGATCAGCGGCAGCAAAATCTTTATCTCGAGTGGAGAGCACGATATGGCCGAGAACATTATCCATATTGTTCTGGCGAGATTGCCTGGTGCTCCTGAAGGTATTGGCGGCATTTCTTTGTTTATCGTTCCGAAATTCCTGGTGAACGAGGACGGCAGCCTCGGTGAGCGAAATGGCGTAAGTTGTGGCTCGATCGAAGAAAAAATGGGCATTCACGGCAACTCAACCTGTGTGATCAACTTTGACGAAGCCAAGGGCTATCTGATCAGTGCGCCACACAAAGGTATGCGCGCCATGTTCACCTTTATCAATGAATCTCGCCTGGGAGTTGCCATGCATGGCCAGGCTCACTCCTCGGTGTCGTTCCAGAAGGCATTGGCCTATGCAAAAGACCGCGAACAGTTCAAAGCCAGCGAACGCAAGAATCCAGATCGTCCGGCCGACCCGATTATTTGTCACGCCGATGTGCGACGCATGCTGATGACGCAAAAAGCCTTTGCTGAAGGTGGTCGTATGTTGAACATGTTCTGTGGTCAGCAAGTAGATATCGAGCAATCGCCAGACTTCGACGATGAGGCGCATGCCCATGCAGATGCCTTGCTGGCAATTCTGACGCCGATTGCCAAGGGCTTTTTGTCAGAGACCAGCCTGGAAGCCACCAACTATGGTATCCAGATCCTGGGTGGCCATGGCTTCATTAAGGAGTGGGGCATGGAGCAGGAAGTTCGCGATGCACGTATTTCCCAGCTGTATGAAGGAACCACCGGTATTCAGGGGCTGGACCTGCTGGGCCGTAAAATCCTTAAAACCCGTGGTGCGGCCATCAAGCCATTGATGGACATGTTCGATGACTTTGTGTCTGATAACCGCTGGAATACACATGCACGCAAATTCAATCGCTATCGTAAGAAATGGAAATCCCTGACCCGATCACTCGGCTTTAAAGTCATGAAGGGTGGCATGGATGAACTGAACGCAGCAGCGGTGGAATACCTGATGTTTGCTGGCTATGTCACGCTGGGCTATTTCTGGTCACGCGCTGCGATTGTCGCGGAAGATGCGTTGGAGAAAGGTGAGGGCGATGAGAACTTCTACAAAGCCAAGATCGAAATGTGTAATTTCTACTACGATCGTCTGATGCCGCGCGCTGATGGTTTGATTGAAAGTATCGGCAACGGCAAAGATAGCCTGATGGCGATGGACGAAGATCGTTTTATCTTCCTGGACGTATAGTTATCAAGCGATAGATTACGCAGAAAGGAGGTGCTTGATTAATTAAGCACGGCGCTATTAAATAGTGGGCATGAAAAAGTTCGCTAGAATTCGGGAATTAGCCGAAAAACGCAAGGGCGGTGCGAAGCAGCTGGCAAGGTTGCTTCCATCGCCCACTTCTTTGTCTGAGCTGGCAAAACTGCCAGACGATCGATACTTGGCGCAAATGACGCGGTGCGTATTTAATGCCGGGTTTCACTGGCGAGTGATCACTGCGAAATGGCCGGGGTTTGAAGAAGCCTTCCACCAGTTTGACATCGGCAAACTCCTGACTAAGTCACCGGATGAATGGGAGCGCTACGTAGAAGATGAGCGGATTGTACGGAATTGGCAAAAAATTCAAACAGTGTTCCACAACGCCACCATGATTGAATCCATCACGGAAGAGCACGGCAGCTTTGGCAAATTTTTCACTGATTGGCCAGTGGAAGATCAAGTCGGCCTGATGGCCTATTTGAAAAAGAATGGTTCCCGGCTAGGCGGCCAAACCTGCCAATACTTTATTCGATTCATTGGCAAGGATAGCTTCGTAACCTCTGGTGATGTGATCACCGCGTTAATCGCTAATGGTGTCGACATCTCCGAAAAAGCCACCAGCCAGCGCGACCAAAAACGCATACAGGAAGCATTTAATCACTGGCACGAAGAGACCGGCCTGCCAATGACGCATATCAGCCGTATTTTGAGCTACACCGTTGGCGATAATGTGCCGGTGGAGGTGCTGGAAGGCTATCAGGGTGGGCAGGACGTTGGCGACTAAGTGTTTTTTCACTTAGGCTAAATAGTATAGGTGTCAATTGCTCTTGGAGCGATGGTAGGCACATTTGTATGTTTTGTTTGTCTTGCATTCAAAGCCCTTCTTCAGTTTGAACATAGGTGAATCGAGAAGACTAAAAGAGGAGGGTGCTGAAAAGAAAGTCATCGAAATAGCGCCTTAGGACACTATTACTGACAATTAAATATCTGGATTCATACGATTTTTTTCTCCGCACAGGCCTACTTGCTTAGGCGTTTCTCCCAGAGCTCATTTAGATTATTAACCAGAGCCTGAGTCGAGGCGCTAAAGGGTGTCCAAAAATCTGGGTTTTTACGAAACTTCGAAGAATTCCCGGTTACAAAGTAGTCTTGGAAATCGACAGCCTGAAATTTGTTAAGGTTCGAGGGAAGTTCGGCACTACTGAGTCTGACTGGAATGATTGGCCTTTTACCATGTTCCATAAATAACTCAATCTCTCTTTGGCTAAACTCAGACCTGCCATGTCGAGCGCTCGTAAAGGCTATCATTGCTGCTGAAGAAAGTAGAGACGTTTTAATTTCAGACTCCCATGAAGTGTTAAAACTGAGTTCACGTCTTTCAAAAAAGATTCGTGGTTTTCGCCCTAACAAATTTCGTAAATGCTCTCTAAAAAGGTCGTAAAAAAATTCCTCTACCCAGCGTGAGTCAATACTACCCCCCGCAACCTGTAGGAAAACATCGTACTTGAAATCAGAAAGTAGAATATCTGGTACAGTTTTTCTCTGACCGCGAGTATTTTTCTTTTCTTGGTCTACGCCCAATAAGACTCGTACGGCTAGCCTAACTAAACGAACAATTTCAAGGAGAATTGATTGAAATTTAGTATTCCGGTTAGATTTTAAGATCGGGCTGGCATCTTCTCTCAGCATTTCAAGGTCGGCTAGATTGCTCATAATGAGCTCCGCCAAACGAGCAAATGCTTTGTGTGCTTGAGGGTGTGTTTCGAGTATTTCTCCTTTTATGATATTTGTCCCATGTAATAGTGTGCGACCGTGCTCCACTCGCAGCGACCATAAAACATCTTCAATTGTGAGGTCTCTTGGCCGCCAGTCTTCAGTTAATCCTTCCATTGCTTCGGCGAACTCAATCATCCACTTTCCAACTTCTCCACGGTCCGAGACGTTCAATCTACATGGAACGGGAATTATAGAAAATTGAGATCTTGTATAAGCTAGGTTTTGTCTGCTTGAGAGTGCCAGTTCCAAAACGTCTCGAACACCTCTAAAGCTTTGTCTTGTAGCAGTGAACATACCAACTACAATATCGGGTAATTGAATTGTGCAAACGCCACCAGCGTCACTCAGGCCGGTACGGCTGTCGATCAACACGTAATCGTAGTGACTATTCCACTCTGTACGGAGTTCTTCAAGAAAGTCCCCGCCACCCTCCGCAAAAAACTCCGCTTGGCTAAACTTCTCCAGCGCTGGATAGTATTCAGCTTCATCCCGTCCCGAAGGCAGAAAATCAAATGACGTACCATCCGTTGTCGAAGACAGGTGCCAAACATGATTCTTAAAATTGTCTTGATCCCTTAACAGAAAGAGTAGGCCAAGTCCATCCGCGTCGATTTTGAATTCTTCGAAGTATTCCTCCAAACCGGGAGCTTCAAGATCCCAATCAACTACTAGAACCTTTTGACCTGCCTGAGCCAATTGAACGGCAACATTGGCAACGGCAAGCGAACGACCCACCCCACCTTTGTAAGAGTAGAAGGTGACAATGCTCATATTGAAAACCTAGGTGGTGCAGTCTGCCCAACTCGTTCACCTTGATAGAATGTCTCGAAAAACGCTTCTGCTGCTTCCTGCAACCAATCTTGTTGAAATGGTGGCGCGTTTTCGATCATTGCAGCTAGATTTACCGCCTCCTCAGAAATTCGTTGAAACAGACCTTCTGCCAAATTGCCTCCGCGCACCATCCGGGTATTATAAAACTCCTTGATCTCGAACTTCTGAATCATGCTCAACTCGTGCGGCAGAGTTTCACCATCATGGATAACAGAAATCGCAATTGTCCCTTTTGGGTTGGCTGTGCTTCTTAAATGTAAACGATCTTCGCGTGCCCGCATAATTGCAACTTCCCTCGCGCACCATTTGCTATTGAGAAACGGTTTGGACCATAGCGCCAGCAGTACCCGAGAGCGACCAAGTTCGATTCCGAGCTCTGCTGGCCAAGTTCCGCCTGAAGCCAACTGTCCATCATAAAAAACCTCGCTATCTCTGCCCAGTTCTAGATCCAAGCGTTCCTTCAGCATCGGAACGAGGTGCTTTTCCAACCATTCAGCAGTATCGCCAATTCGGTTGTAACTAATGAAAAGATCGTTTTTATAATCGTCCACCATTACCTTATCTACGTTCTCCTTAAACTTCAATCTCTATGTTCAACGTAAGAAGTGAGTCCCCACTGAATTCCCCGAATAATCCCCACCGACCGTTCCGAAAAATTGGGTTTTTCCATGTCTTGGATCAGAATAGTCGACTATTGATCGCTATAATGTAAACTACAACCTGATCTGAGTACACAGACTAACGACAGAAAATATTACTCTCAACTTTATCAGACATCATTCCCGCTGAATTTGTGGCTTGGGGATGTATTTTAACGGACAAGCTCAATTACTGGATTCCAACCAAACAACGATATATGGCTGCTATCGGGATCATCGCTGTGTTCGACCTTTAACCAATAGAAGAGCGGGGCTGGAGATAGCCAGATCCCGCTTGGCAATTATTGACGCGTCATTTCCTTGTCACAACGGAGCTTGTATCTGTCTGAGCCAACCGGGGTTACGTAGAGTTGGTCGCAATACCACCCGGTAAAATCACCATTTGAAAATATGGTCAATCCGCTGTCTGCCAGGGGACCAAACTCGGTAGTTGGTTCTGCTTCTTCTGGTGTGCTCGCAGCCACCGCAGCATCTTCACTGCTCACAGTGTTGGCCGTATAGGTGGTTTCCTTTTTTCTAAACTGCGCCAGGCTGTAGTCCTGGTGAGTATGAACAAAGATTTCTTTACCAGAGAAATCTTCTGATAAAAATTTTCCATCAACGACATCGGCATCAGCAGACGCGCCGAGAGTTATTAAATGGTTTTCACCGTAGACAACCACATACCATTCCGCCTGATCTGCGACGGCTACTGAACAATTGAGCAGCAGTATCGCAATTAATACGTTTCTAATCGGGTCGCGCACTTTGAGTCCTCCTGAGGGCATAATCGAGCACCTGACTTTTCCTAGCGCCCTCACCCCATTCATTGCTGGTTATTTCGTTGCATAATAATAAAAGGGTAGGAGAGATTTAGGCAAGCTGGGAACGACAGTTCTTTTGGGGGTGTTTTTTCCACTTCTCGAACAACCTACTCAGGGCAAACAGTTGGCTTTTGACCTTAAAGTTTTCCTAAGAGCAAAATGTGCTGGGAGTGAAGTCTTGCATTGTGCATCGATTTGATGAATAAATATGGTTTAAGTAAAGCGACCTGACACTGGAGCGAATTTGAGCGAAGACTATAATCCCCAATCACGCCTCGGTAACGATGCCGAAGCTATGGATCGCCTGCGCGATCGTACTGACGAACTTGAGTTAATTATCTCCAGTTTGACGATTTTCGCTCTGTTGTCTATGCCGGGCTGGTTGCTCGGTCAGATTGCCAATGTATACACGCACCTGTCCACCAGCTTGGCAATTGCCGCTAACGTAGGTGCCTCGTTGCTATCAGGCGTCAGCTATGGATTGGCAGCCTGTTTTATTGTGCATTTGATGGCACGTGCCTATTGGGTCGGCCTGATTGGTCTTCGCGCGGCCTTTCCCGATGGGATTAACTGGGGGAAAACCCCGGGTATTGGGCCGCTGACGCGTAAATACTACCGCGAGACGCTGCCGGATATCGATACAGTCATTCAGAAAACGGATCGCCTGGCTTCTTCCTTATTTGCTGTAATCAGCCTGTTAACGCTCACTATACTCTGGTTTGGCACTATTTTGATCGGCATTCTAATGCTGTCTGGTGTGATAGGCGCCAGGTTTGGCATCACCAACACAGCCATGGGTATTGGGTCGTTAGTGCTGTTTATCGTATTTGCCGGTGCGCCGATTCTTCTCTACCTGCTGGATGCCAAGCTGGCCGCTCGTTTTCCTCGACTGGTTGATAACCGATTCTTTGCGGGCCTGGTTCGTCTTTTACGTCGTGTGGCAGGATTGGCTTATCCACAACGGCTGGTGTTACCTGTTCAGCTGACCTTGCAAAGTAATACGCGTCCCCTGGTGGTGTTCTTGGCTATTGCCTTGAGTATCGCTGCGATTGTGGTGATCGGTAATACGCGTGCTGCCGCGTGGCGGAACTTTACCTTGTCCGACGAGTTTACCTATCTCGATAACAGCCAGATTTTTGCCGGTTATCGCAGTACTTATTATGAGGATGAGCCTAGCTCGCTGGATAAAATGCGTGGCTTTCCGCGGCTGGACAGTTTTTATCAAAGCGGCAGTTTTGTACGGGTGTTTCTGCCATACCACCCCTTGCGCGATAACTTGTTGTTGGATCAGATATGCAAAGATATCGATAAATCCGCAGAGGGGCTGGAGTGTCTGCGGAAACTCTGGAGCGTTTCCATAGAAGGCAAGGAGGTGCCGATGTCGAGCTTTGAATCTGCCGAGCGGGCGGATATCAATATGCGCGGTTTGATTGGGTTGGTGCCGATGGCTGGCTTGCAGCCTGGATTACGTAAAATTGAAGTAATCTGGAATCCCTTGGCGAGTGAGGATGATGCGCCACTTGATGATCGGTATTCGCAATCGAATCTCACTTTCGTGATCCCAATTGCATTCGCGCCTGCATATGAGCTGCAACTGGAAACAACCGGGGCGCAGTGACGTAAAGCTGTTCTGGTTCTTTATAAACTAAGACGATTTTTTAGTTCTGCAGCGTTTCGTCGCGAAACATTGAGTTTCTTACCATCACTCATGGTGATGTCGTAGCCATGTGCGACGGCTTCGTCTATCGCACTGATTTCAAACAGATTAACTACAAATTGCCGGCTAATCCTGAAAAACTGTTTTGCAGGCAGGCGTTCCTCAACCGCGTTCAGAGCTTTCTTGATAAAAGCACTATCTGAGTTCTCAGAATTTTCACTTGCAAAGAACACCCGAACATAATTTTTACAGCTTTCAAAGTAACGGATCGAGGACAGCGTAACCAGGTAGCAGTGTTCGCCGTCTTTAATAAAGATTTTGCTATTGGGTTCCAGCTTCTCAGCCGGGTGTTCCGTCTGTGCGTCAACAACGGTCAGCTTGTCGATGGCGGTGGCCAGGCGAGCGTGACTGATGGGCTTAAGTAAGTAGTCGATCGCATTATAGTCAAACGAACGGTAGGCGTATTCAGAGTAAGCCGTGGTGAAGATAATGTGGGGTGTGTAGTCCAGCTTGTCGAGCAGATCAAAGCCAGTTTCCCCCGGCATATGGATATCCAGGAAGAGTACATCTGGTCGTTCTTGCTCGATTAACTGCAAGGCACTTGCGGCATGCTCGGCATTGCCGACCACCTCCAGGCTGGGAAATTTTGCCAGCATGCGTAACAAACCTTCCCTTGCTAAGCGCGAATCTTCAACAACAATCGCCTTCATGGTAGCTCCTGGATATCGGATTGTTCAGCAGGAAGATGAATCAGCACTTTGAACTTGCCCTGGTTGCGGGACGCAGCAAGGCTTGCACGATCCCCATAGAGTAACTGCAATCGTTGGCGAATATTCTTTAGCCCAATGCCGGTATTGTCGGTATTTGGGAAGCTTGCCTGAGGTATGTCATTACTCACCTCGAGCACAATATTATTACCTTCGCGAGCAGCATCCATTTGGATCAGGCCGCCCTCCTTGATTTGTTCGAGCCCATGTTTCACCGCGTTTTCGATCAATATTTGGATCAGCATGGGTGGAATGCAAACAGACAGCAGTTCTGCGGGTACCGCCATCTCAAAACGCAGGCGTTCCTCAAATTGAATTCGCACAATATCCATATAGCGTTGGACAATTTCAATTTCTTTGGCTAATGGGAGCCGTTCATACTGACTGCTCTCCAGCGAGTATCGTAATATCTCCGAAAGCGCGGTAATGGTTTCATCTGCCTGGTCAGCATTCTCGTGAATCATAAAGCGAATATTGTTCAGGGAATTAAACAAAAAATGCGGATTTAACTGATTCGACAAGCTGCTTAATTGAGCTTCCTTGAGACTGTTCTGCAAGCGCAGATTATCCATCTCTGACTGTTTGACGCGGCGTTGATTGGTAATGCCAATATAGAGGAAGGCCCAGCTGACGCCCATTGCAGAAGTGGTGGCCCAGTTGGTAACCACGATCGCGAACAAGTACCGCGCTTCGGTTATCTCCGGAGTTGTCTCTAGCTTTTCCTGGTAAAAGGTCTCCCAATATCCAGGCAGCGAGATCGCCAGCATACAAACCACGCTGACCAAAGCGAGGACTACCAGTAGCGACAAACTTTTACTCAGCAGCTTAATCAATGACAACTTCGACCAGGATTGCTCGTGATAGCGGCTGCGATAGACCAGCATCATTACCGTGAACCCCAACACCCAGCAACTCAGAGCCAGTATTTCGAAATCAAGATGATCAGACCAGTTGTCAGAAACCACATAGCCCACCATGAACTGGGTCAGGATCACGGTGGCCATGCCACCAATATGGTGAGCCCAGAATTCAGGGTCTTTTGGGAACCACGACCAGTTTCGCGAGGTATTCATCTGAGCGAACATGCAATTATTTTGAATGCCACGGTCAGGATTATGAGCACCTGGTGATAGATAGCCTGGTAGAACTGCTTAATGCTAATCCACAAGTCAGTGATGCCAAGAGAAATACGGATTTGTGCGTCGCTCTGATAGGTGTCGGTAAACCTGGCTGTGGGCCTATCTGCGCACTGGTTCTGTGATGTCGCTTGCATTGCTGTCTGATCGGTTTCATGAGTGCATTCTTCAGCCTCAGACACTAGCGCAAAACTTCCTGTAATAAAAATGCCGAACAGCACTATCAAGGTTTTCATATCTCTGTTGCAACAAAGCTGGTGGTGGATGATGCAAGAGTGGCAGAAACTTGGCTAATTTGGGGAGAAAGGTGCCGAGCGGTCGATGGGAAGTATAAACGGTAGAAACGAGTAATTATTGTTTGTTGCATCTAGGCAGCGGGAAATGCCGTCAACCGCTCTGTAGAACAGATCCCGCGCAGCTGACGTGGCGCAGTGGCAATGTGATTTTGTTAATTGGCCAACTGCCCCAGCTTGGATACTTCTCGTAATGCTTCTTTCAGCTCGGCGTCGTTGCCCTCGTTGGCGGTGCCAATCACCGTGCTTTTTACCGGATTAAAGCCCACGAAATCCAAAATGTTTCGCTTTAGGGATTTCAACGTGTGAGCACGGAAAAACCACTTGTAGAAGAATCCAGGCATGCCCATGGTCACAAACACGCGGGCGGATTTGCCTTTTAACAGCTTCCTGAAGCGCTGCTTTGTTTCAGCTGGCTGCACAGCGAACCCCGGTCTGAATAACTGCTCAAAAAAGCCTTTCAATAGAGCCGGCATGTCTCCAAGCCACAATGGGTAAACCACCACCAGGTGATCAATATTACGCATTTTTTCCTGGACCTCGGCGACCGCTGCGACGGGCTCTTCTTCATCGAACTCGCGCTTGCTTGATAACAGTGGGAACTCAATTTTATTGACATTAATTGTTTCCACACTGTGTCCGGCGGCAGTTGCTGCCGAGGTGTATTTTTGCACGATTGCATCGCAGAAGTGTTGGTGATCAGCGTCGGGATGGCCGTTGATTATCAATATCTTTTTCATGATTTTATTCTAAGGATGCGTTTCGCCTCACGCATTGATTTGGATCAATTTTCAATGCGAACGTCGGCGGTCTGCGTTGACCGGTCGTTTAGTGGCGGTAATGCCGGTCTTGTGTCGTGGGAACGCAGTACTGTCAATGGTTTCAAGGTAGCCATGCCAGACAGCATGACCTACAGCTGGCAGGAATATCACCAGGGCCAATCCTGCTGTCGCCAAGCTGAGAACGATACCTGCTGCAATCATGATGCCCCAGACACACATCACCAGGCGATTACGCAGGACTGCATTGATTGAGGTGATCGCGGCAGTGATCGCATCCACGTCACGATGCATTATCATGGGCAGCGAGAACACGCTGGTGGCAAATGTGATACTGAGAAAAATCAGCGAGATTAAGGCTAACAGGCCAAGGTAACCGACCATTTCCGTGAGCTGGTATTCCCCGGTGCTTGGGATGAACACGCTGACCATTGAGCTGGCCCTGGCCCAGACCAGGAAGATGATCAGCAAAACCAGGGCAAACACCAATTCGGTACCGAGGTAGCGCTTTAAGCAAGCGCGTAGCGTTCGCTTGAAAGAGACTTCCAGGCCGCGCTCCAACTGGGCACTAATGGCATACGTGCCAACACAGACAATTGGGGCAACAAATACGAAACTACACAGAAGAGAAAGCATCAGCCAGGCGCTGCCGTATTGCCAGGCCAGGAAACTCACACTCATAATCAGCGCAGCCATTATGAAACCGTAGCTGAGGCTGGCAGCCGGTGCGCGCAGGGCATCGCTAAACCCCAATTTTATCCAGCGCAGGGGGGCACCTAGGTCGAGTAACCTGCAAGGGGCAACAAAGGGTAAAGGCTCAATTGGCTTTTCTGATTCGTTCAATCTGATAATTTATGCACACTATCACTGAGAGTGCACGTAGATGATTATCGGCCTGATTATTATCGATCCGGGCCGTCATCATTGATTGATCTGGATCAATCTGTGGAACAAAATTCCGTTTGATTGCCGATATTGATTTTGACAACAGCCAACGCTAATCCGTAACGGTTGTGAGTCAAATCAGTAAGCCTGTGGCTTGTGTTAAACCTGAGATGACGGGTGAGACCTCGATACCACTTACATGCTTGATAAGGAGGTCTCAACTATTGAGCTGACTAGTCTCTCTCAACCGTGCATTGGTAGGTATTTCCACCCACTGAGAACTTGCCTTTGCCTGACCACTTGCCGTCGACTGCAAATTCGGCAGTGAATGGTGCCAGGTAGGTGCCGATCAGTGGTGGTGGCGCGGAGACTGCGGCGCGGCCATGCACGGCTCCGATATTAACTACGTCACCATAGCCAGTGCTATGCATGGTGCCCTGACACGACGCCGTGAAGCTGGGTGAATGTTCGGTGCCTTCCTGAATTTTCCCCCGTGCCTGACCACTCAGGGTTTGGTGAATAGGGTCGACGGCCAACTGTAAGCTCATTGATCCGCCACCAACTCCTTCTGATGCGTATTTCAGGTTAACAAGGTATAAGGTATCGCTTGACATTGTATGTCCTCCTTGCTGATTGCTCAGCATATATTGATTAATTCCATTGATTTATTGAAAAGCTGCGGAGCCTTCGTTGCCGTAAAATGCTCCTTGGCCGGTCTCAGGAATCCATTCATCACCTGGTTTCCATGCCGTGTTGCAAATCGGCTCTTCCACTCCGCTGCAGAGGAACAATACTGCAGGATAAATTCGTGCAGTATTACAGGCTATTACAGCGTATATTGACGGGATTGATCTTGTCAGTTCTCGGATGCCAACTGGGCAAGTACCTGCTGTGAGCACTGTAAGTGTCTGTAATAGTTATTGGACAGTTTTCCACTACAATAACCAGATCAATCACTTCAAGGAGAATCACCGTGTCATTCGTAATTCAGCCAGTACCCGATCCACGCACAATCCCCGAACTCAAACCATTGTTTGATCATGAGAGCGATCAAGAGTTCATGGATCAACTTTTATATTCATTGAACATTGCCAACAAGAAAGCCAAAGAGGGTGGATTGGACAAAAAGCTGTATCAGGCCTTGCCGCTGGAGGGCATGAATGGCCGTTGGCCAACGACCTTTGAGGAATATACCAACTATCTGGCTATCTATAGCCGATGGGTGCCACATCAGAGTGTGAACCCAGTATGGATCAATCCAACCAGTTCAGTGCCAGGTGAGCATCAGGAGGTTTATGACTACCTGTGTTGGTTCTATTGGTTGATCGATCAAGACCTGGGTGATGGCAAGAAGATCCAGAATATTCCCTGGTTCGCCGATTTCCTGGTGGGATGGGCTCGATTGTGGGGTGATTTCCTGGATACTACTGATTCATTCAGTCAGGAAATTCTTGATGTCTGGCGCAAGGAATCGCCGAAGTACCGCATAGAGGACTCGATGATCCCGGACGAGCGTAACACCGGGGAATTGCGACCCAACGCGCCGAGTGGCTGGTTGACCTTTAATCAGTTCTTTGCCCGTGAGCTTAATGGTGGATTGCGCCCGATTGCCTACCCTGATGATAACAGGGTGATTACTTCGCCGGCCGACTGCACCTACAAGATGCGCTATGACATCGATGAGGATTCTAATATTTCGCCACCGATAACCATCAAGGGAACGCATACCTATGCTAATGTGAAAACGCTGTTGGCAGGCAGTCAGTATGCTGATTGCTTTGCCGGCGGAAACTTTGTGCATAGCTTTCTTGGCCCTTATTCCTACCACCGCTTCCATACTCCAGTGGCAGGCATCGTGAAAGAATGTTATCCAGTGGCTGGCCAGGTGTATTTGCAAGTCTCCCTGGAAGGCGAGCAGTTTTCCGCGGCTGATTCAGCGGATGATGGTTATGAGTTTTTGCAGGCGCGCGGAATCCTCACCATCGATACCACCGGATCCCCTTATGGAGATATTGGCATAGTCGCTGTGCTTCCGATCGGTATGTGCCAGGTCTCAGGGGTTAACATGACCCACCAGGAGGGTGCGCCTTGTCAAAAGGGCGATGAGTTTGGTTACTTCACTTTTGGCGGCTCGGATATCATCGTGTTGACGCAAAAGGGTACTGACCCAGTTTACAATCCAGCCTTTGTGGAAGGGACAGAGTTCTATTCCCTTTACGGCAGCCCTTTCGCAGACGTTAAAAAGCTCAGGGATTGAGAAGGTCTGCTAGCTGAGCATCAATTCGGATACGTCGCGAAAGTTACCTAACTTGCCACGTATAAAAGTATTAAAGGCAATGGAATGCCTCGGCTCTGCTGACTGGTTGGGTTCTACATAGTGTTGTAACCCGGAGGAAAACAGAACGATTTCACCGCGTTTTGGATGTACTACGTTGACCGGTGTGTTGTAAATATTACGTCGATCCCTGGCGGGCGCTAACTCCAGTTGCTGATAGCCCCGGTGTCGATCAAACACCATGGCCGCATTGGGTTCCGGGAGGTCACAATAATATAAAGACCCTGAAATCACCGAGTTGGAATGCGAGTGACCGTGCATGCCGATGGTCGGATTATTGATCAGCGACCATGATTGAGTCACGTACACCTCTTGATCAATACCCATTACCTCCCGCGCGTATTTTCGTAAGGCCTGGTGAACCGCCTCCTTCACGCTGGCGAGTTCTGGTTCTTCAAAAATATACAGGTTTTCCGAAATCAAATTGGCCTGGTTTTTGACCATTTTGAGGTTCTTGATGAATTCAATTTGTTCTTCAGAGATTGCCGACGAAATATCGCCGCGGAAGATTGGTTCTGCGAACAATGGTTGCAGATCGACGTTCTCGATCGCCATGTTTGTGCCCCTGGGTTTTGCCGTTTTTATTATTCTTTTTTTTGTTAGGTTGGCGATTTGATCAGTCTTTTAGGTTTTGTTTGGGTGACAAATCTCGCTCTTGTTGGGTCGAAGGATAGCACAACTATTGCGAATCTTCAGAGCTGCAATACGCAGATTTTTCTCCCTTTGAGGGCGCTAATTAAGTGTTCAAGCGATTTGAACCCAGGAGAATAGTGAGGGGGTTTAGAACAGACAGAAATAGCGCGACTCCCCGGGTGGGGAGCCGCTATCTCATCATCTATTTTACCGGTTTAACGACGAACAGCAGGTCGCCTGAATTGACCTGGGCGTTGTTCGCCTGGTTTGCTCGGACAACTTCGTAGTCCTGGTCGGCGGTGAAGATCTCGCCTGAACCGGCAACGCTGGACAAGGAGATATGGGTGAACAACTTCATCGCCTCAACCTGGCACAAGGTTTGGCTAATGCTGATGCGATCACCTACCTGTACAAAGTCAGGCTCATTTGGTGACGGTGTTGAATAGTAAATGCCAGTCATCGGCGAAATAACTTTGATTTCATCGGTGCCTTCAATCAGCAGGTTTTTAAGGTCGGCATCGTCCTTATCAACGCCCGTGTAGGCCATTTCCTTAACGATCTCATCCTTATCCAATGTGTCGAGGAAGGCGGGCAGATAGTTGGTATCGTAATCGCCTTTGACAAATGTAGGATCTTTGAGGATGCGTTTCAGCAGTGAAATATTGGTGCAAACACCTTTAATGCTGGTTTCGTTGAGCGCTTCGATTAAGCGTTTGATGGCATCTTTACGATTTTTGCCATGCACAATCAGCTGCGCAATCATGCTGTCGTAAAACGGCGAAATAGTCTTGCCTTCTGAAACCGCCGCAATCACTTCAATATGATCTGCTTCCGGGAATATGCATTCCGTTACCAGTCCAGGAGTCGGCAGAAAGTCGATCGCGCCATCGGCGTCCAATCGGGCTTTCTCGGCAGTGATACGAGCCTCAATTGAGAAGCCTTTATTAGCTATCTTGATATCTTTGATCGAGTCGCCTTCGGCAATGCGAAACTGGGTGCCCACGATAGGTACGCCAGAGGTCCATTCGGTAACCGGGTGCTCTACCTGCAGGCGGGTGTTCATTTCCATGAAGTAGATGGCATCGGCCTTGAGGTCATAGATGAACTCCACCGTGCCTGCGCCATAGTAATCAACTGCATCAGCCAGGCTTTCAGCACAGGTAAAAGCCTGTTCTTGCAGTTTTTTCGGCAGCATGGTTGAACCAGACTCTTCCAATACCTTTTGGTTATTACGCTGCACCGTGCAATCACGTAGGCCGATAATCTTGGTGGTGCCATGGCTGTCGCGCAGAATTTGCACTTCAATGTGACGCATCGATTGAACAAACTTCTCGAGATACAAATCGCCATTACCAAAAGCGGCGCGGGCTTCGCTGTACACCGTGTTAAACGCTTCACGCGTTTCGCCGGCATTGTGCACAATTTTGATGCCTTTACCGCCGCCGCCGTGCACTGCTTTTAACAGCACTGGGTAGCCGATTTCATCAGCGACCTTGGAAGTGGCCTCCGGGCTGGTCAAAATACCATGACTGCCGGGTACAACCGGCACGTCATTCGCCATCGCGGTACTGATCGCGTTCGACTTGTTACCCATGGTGTCCATGCTGCTGGCACGTGGACCAATAAAATTGAGGTTGTTGGCGCGACACAACCGGGCAAAACCGGCATTCTCGGATAAAAAGCCAATGCCGGGGTGCAAGGCATCGGCCCCGCGGTTTTTCGCAATGGTGACTACCGACAGGGCGTTCAGATAACTCTCGCCCGAGGTCTGCCCGCCCAAACAAACAACTTCGTCTTTCTCGGTGAGCATATCCACTGCGGCTGAATCCATGTCGGGATCGGATTGCACCAACAAAACGCTACGGTCTTGTGACTGGGCAATGCGTATCAATTTAACCGCGGTGCAGCCACGTGCATGAACCAGGACTTTATTAATTGGCCCCATGGTGTCGACGGCACGATGAATCTTGTGCTCAACTTCCTTGGCTTCCATGGACGCGGCACCGGAAATGACCCGGGTAACGACGTCGCCAACCGTATCGACCGGTATCTCAATAGATGGATCAACTTCGCGTAATTTCTCATCCAGACCTTCAGCAAACGGGTGCTTAACCAGGCCTTGCATGGCGCCACGCGTGTTCGCCAGGTAGTTTGAAGTAGTTGCCATGGATGGCAAAAAGGATGGTACGACAACGCGTCCGGCAAAGGGGATATCCGCGCCACTGAAATAATAAGTGTGAACGAGGGGGTGGGTGACAAAGCTTGCTTGCGAACCACCCGTGCAGTCACCGAAACCGAACAGCACAATGGGTAACCCGGTGTCGGCGATGAAATTGGTTATCCGGTCGTTAACAATCGCCATTGAAAACAGGGAACTCGGGCCTTCTTTAGTCTGCATGCCGCCGGAAGAAACAAATCCAACGATGGGGATGCTCTGTTTGGCACAGTCGACCAGCAGGGCGCACAATTTTTCTGCGCCTGCCATATCAAACGCGCCAGCCTGGAAGGCTACGTTGGAAACAACCACGCCCACTTTGGCGGTATTGCCTTGATCATCCAGCTTGATGTTGCCGATGCCAGTTACCACGCCACAGGGAGTGATGTTGTTATTCAGCGCTTTCTCAATCGATTGTCGAAAACCGGGGAATGATACCGGGTTGGCGGTCATCAGGTTGGCATTGGTTTCCTCGAAGTCAGTAAATAGTCCTTCCCTGAACGCGTCCACAGTGGTGAGCTTCTGTCTCTTATACGAGTTAAGCACTCTCTGGATCAGCAAGTCCTGGTAGGCAATATTCAGCTGGTTCCAGAAATCTTTGCGTTTACCAATCCGGCCAGGATTGATCTGGCCGTTATAGGTTTTGCCCTGAGCCTGCGAATCAATAAACCGTGGCACCAGGGTTTCAAAGAAGTAAGTGATGAGAACCAGTAGTGACTCAGATAAACGCGGAAAGTTAACGCGCTTCCATTCCTCGACATCGCCGAGGAAGTCGCCGCGACCATCAAATTTCACGAAATAGGCCAGCCATTTACCAAATTGAGCTTTGATGTCCCCATCAACCACCATATCGGAACCACCTGCTTCAACATTGTTGTCGAAGCTTGATGCGACCTTCTCAAGCGAAGTGTCGAGAATGCGGCGCAGCGTCTGTTCAGATATGGACTGGAATGCTTTTGATTCTTCAGCAATTTCACCGAAGTTGGTCACAATATTGTTATACAGCGCATCAAACGCCAGCATATTACGGAAGTGGCGTTCCAACGTGTCGCGAATGCTTGGTTCGTAGAGCGTGTCCAGCAGGGTCACATCTTTGTCGGCGATCTCAAGTGCGCTTTGTATTTTACTTTCGTCCGCCGCTTCTTCATCCGCGCGGGCGCGCACCAGTCGTGACATCTCTAGAAAGTTAAACGCAGCATCCGACTTCCAGCGGTTGTATAAATACAAACAGACCAGGAAGCAGAATTTCTTGCGTGCTTCGCGGTAATTATTTTGCGGGTCACCGAGGATCAACGCAGTAATTCGATTACGCTCGGTTTCCAGCTCATCCTGACGGCTTTTCAGATTGGCCCAGGACTTTGCCAGTTGGTCGTTGTAAACCAATTTCTCCGGGTCGGATAACCAGCGTTTAAACGATGCTTCCCGCATTTGCTGGGTCCGTTGCTGTAGGTCACCCTTGGGAATTTCTTCATCTGCTAAACGGCCGTAGACGTCGGTAGTGGATGAATGGATGCGCAGACGCAGAGCGAGTGAGCGCAAATACATGATGGAATGCCCATACACGCTTGGGTAATCACCGATTTCGCCATGTAACTTGAAGTTTGTGGCTTGCTGTAGTGCGTCAAAATCGTGTTTATGGAGCTTTTCCGTGCGGACTTGGTCCAGGTAGTTTGCCGTTACAATCGGGTTTTCCAGGACTTCACGTTTGGCGTCTGCCTCAATGTGCAGAATGCCACTGTAGATTGCTGCAAGAAGCTTGCCGATATCAGCCTTGTCATCGCTGGGATCCCAATCGATGACGCCATCAATTGCTCCGCTGGCGTATAGTTCGCTGGGCGACACGCCAACATAGCGGGCACTCTCCTGCCACGACAGGTTGTACTGCCGGGCAATATTCGCCAGGCCTTTGGGTTGAATGGTATTAAATACACCATTGCGTACTGCCAGGATTAAATTCGATGTGGCCAGGGGTATTGCGCCACCTGAATATCCCAGACCGTAGATAATGCCGATGGTCGGTACTTTGGCTGCCGCCATGACCGCAATCAGGCGCGAGATAGAGTGTGCCTGGTTGGCTTTATTGGCTTCAGTGCCGGCATCCGCACCCGGTGTGTCCATCAAGGTGACAATCGGAATCGAGCGGCTGCCATATTCTTCCACCAGACGACAGGCTTCCAGATGGTGCTCTGGGCCCCAGACGCCATTGTTGATGCTGCGGTTTTGCGCAATAAATGCGATGCGTCGTTCACCGGTTTTGGTTTGCAGGGTGATGTCCACCGAATACAAGGGACCCAGGTCAAATTCGCTGTGAATTTTGCCCTTGAATTTGCTCAGGATAGCTTTCGTGCTTGGGCGGCTAGTAGATTCGGCTGGGTCGAGAACACGGGCTACATAGTCATCAACGTCAAGCGATTTGAGTTCATCGCGGACCGCCGCAATTTCTTTCTTGCTCAACAAGCCATCAATGTTCTGATGCCAGTCAAATGGGTGTTTGTTGCCATCCAGAGACAGGTTCTTTGCGCGATGTTCGATATCCGCAAACAAATCACTGTATTCGGTTGAGTTGGACGTATCTGAAGTATTCAACTTAACAATTACCTTGTTTTATTTAGCACACGAAGTGTGTGGGCTGATTCTGTTATAGAAAACCTATGAGGAGGTTCGCTGTTTTTTCCTCAATTATACTAGATGCGTGCGCTAATTATTTTTTTCAATAATCGTAAAGTATGCCATGAAACAACCTAAAGTGCCGAATAGTAAATCACTGTAATCTACCCCTCGGCCAATAACATGCTGGATTATTTCTGCGACTATCAAGAGGCTGAAAGATAACAGCCAAACCATCCAGAAACTCCCAGCAAAAATGGCAAATTCAGCCCGATAAAGTAAGTACAACAGCGCCCAGGCTCCCAGGAAATGCAGGAATATATCGGCGTTCGACTCAAACCACAACAGGGCATCGTAACTGACGCCAAGGTCGCGCAGAAAAGTATGTGGAACCCAGTGGGCGAAGTTGTATTGTGGTTGAAAAGCCACCACTGCCATAACCGCTACCAGGGCCAGCAGGCAACCACGGGAAAACCATTTTCTAAATGTGGGGCGATCAGTCATACTCATGCGATCTCAATCTACCAGTTTCTCCACCTTGTCCCAAATCAAGATTCAACGGCGCCCGTTACCTGAGCAGATTTTGTCGTCAAATGGCATGTCGCAAACCATCGCCAATATCCTGAGCACGCGTGGAATTACTGATCAGGCGCAGATCGATTACAGTTTAAAAAGGCTGTTGCCACCGCATGATCTGAGCCATATCGGCGAGGCAGCCGAGTTGTTGGCTGACGCCCTTACCGCAGGTGCAAATATCGTATTTGTCGGAGATTTCGATGCGGATGGTGCCACCTCCTGCGCCTTGGGTCTGCGCTGCATGAAAAGTTTCGGCCATGATCAGGTGAGTTACCTCGTGCCCAATCGATTTGAGTTTGGGTATGGGCTATCACCCGAAATCGTAGGGGTGGCTGCTATGCAGCAGCCTGATGTTATTGTGACGGTAGACAATGGTATTAGCAGCGTAGATGGCGTGTATGCGGCCCAGCAGCTGGGTATGTCCGTGTTGATAACCGACCATCATTTGCCGGGTGAGACGCTGCCCACCGCCGAGGTTATTGTGAATCCCAATTTGCCCGGTGATCGTTTTGCCAGCAAAAACCTGGCCGGGGTTGGCGTGATTTTTTACGTGATGCTCGCCCTGCGAGCCAGGTTGCGCGAACTGGGTTGGTTTGCTGCTCAAGGCATCCCGGAGCCGAATATGACGCAATTCCTCGACCTGGTGGCATTGGGGACAGTGGCCGATGTCGTACCTTTGGATCAAAACAACCGACTGCTGGTGCAACAGGGTATGCAACGTATCCGGCAGGGCCAGGCCTGTGCAGGTATCCAGGCGCTATTGACTGTAGCCAAGCGCAATGCCGCCAGCCTGGCAGCCAGTGATCTGGGGTTTGCCGTTGGGCCGCGACTGAATGCAGCTGGGCGGCTGGATGATATGTCAGTCGGTATTGAATGTTTGTTGACTGATAATGTCGATAAGGCCATGCTGCTAGCTCTGCAATTGGACGAGTTAAACCGTGAGCGGCGTGTCGTCGAGCAGGGCATGCAGGAAGATGCGCTGGCCATCGTCGAGTCCATCTCTCTGGATCAGGCCGAGCAGCCAGCCATGTATATCTTGCATGATGACTCGTGGCACCAGGGTGTGGTCGGATTGGTTGCTTCGCGGATCAAGGAACGAACCAATCGGCCGGTTCTGGCGCTGGCCCCGGGCGATAATGAAGGTGAATGGAAGGGCAGCGCACGCAGCGTCGAGGGCGTGCATGTGCGTGACCTACTGGCTCGCCTGGAAAGTCTGCATCCCGGGTTGATGCTTAAGTTCGGCGGTCATGCCATGGCCGCAGGCCTGTCGCTGGACAATAAGAAAATGCCGGAATTCACCACGGCCTTGATGGCCGTGGCGGAAGAGTTTACCCGTGAACAGGATTGGCAGCAGATCGTCTGGACCGATGGTGCACTACAAACTGAAGAATTCAGCATCGAGTTTGCCGAGCAATTACGAGCCCTGACACCTTGGGGGCAGACATTTCCAGAACCGATGTTTGAAGGTGAGTTCCAGGTGGTAGAGAGCCGAGTAGTTGGTGATACCCATGCGAAATTGAGGCTGCAGCCTTCAAACTCTGCGATGGTGTTGGACGCAATCTGTTTTGGTTACCTGCGTGACCATGAGGCCTTACCAGAAGGCCAGATAACGGCGGTTTTTCGACTGGATGTCAACGAATTTCGGGAGCGTAAATCTGTTCAATTGATGATTGAACATATTGAATAGTTGATCATCACCCCGAGAGTAGTATTATTAGGTGTAATCCGTTTTACTTTATTTTTCTATCAATAGTTCAAGGAGTCTTATCATGAGTTACTTAAATGTCGCATCTGGCGCGGTTGTTGCCGAGCTTCCCGGAGAACAGAGAGCGGCCTTTATTCGCCGCACCTATGGTCATTTGGCAGGAGCAATCGCTGCATTCGCACTGATTGAGTCCCAATTACTTAAGCTAGGCCTGGCAGAGCCCATCCTGGCGATGCTGGCTGTGAGCCCCTGGACCTGGCTGTTGGTATTGGGTGCATTTATGCTAATCAGTAATATCGCGAACAACTGGGCGCAGAGTAATACATCACGCGAAATGCAATACGCAGGCCTGGGGCTTTTCGTTGTTGCCTGGTCGATTTTGTTTTTGCCGGTTATGTATATGGCCATGACTTATGCGCCGAATGTATTGCCCACAGCCGCGATGATCACTGGCGCCTTAGTAGGAGGCCTTACACTGGTAGTATTTACTACCCGTAAAGACTTTTCCTTCCTGGCACCAGCTTTAACAATAGGCGGTTTCGTCGCTTTTGGAATTATCATTGCCTCGATTGCTTTTGGCTTGCACCTTGGTACATTCTTCTTTGCAGCCATGATCATTTTTGCGGCAGGAAGTGTGTTGTACACAACCTCAAACATTGTGCACGTTTACCGTGAAGACCAACATGTGGCTGCGTCTCTGGCGCTGTTCTCATCCGTTGCGTTGATGTTTTGGTACGTGGTGCAGTTCCTGATGAGTTTCGGTAGCGACTAACCCAAGACGTACTTTACTCTGATTATTGTCAGAGCCTGCGGCAGCCCAATGGGCTGCCGTTTGTGTTTTTACCAAGCCCTGCCTTTGCGTGGGCGAGTGAGAGAGTTTCGCATCACAGAATTATGAACAAACAATACCTCGAAGACTGCGTGGGCAATACTCCACTGGTGGCGTTAAAGCGTCTCTGGCATGGCGAGCACGTCACCGTGCTTGGCAAATTGGAGGGCAATAATCCCGCCGGATCCGTGAAGGACAGACCGGCGCTCAATATGATTGCCAAGGCAGAGGAACGCGGCGAAATAAAACCAGGCGATACCTTGATCGAAGCTACCAGTGGTAACACCGGCATTGCCCTGGCGATGGCTGCCGCGATGCGCGGCTATCGCATGGTATTGATTATGCCCGACAATATGAGCGAGGAACGACGTGCCTCGATGCGCGCCTTTGGTGCCGAATTGCTGTCTGTGTCGGCTGCTGATGGCGGTATGGAATTAGCCCGCGACCTGGCTGATGAAATGCAACGAGAAGGCAAGGGCAAGGTATTGGACCAGTTTGCCAATGACGACAACTGGAATGCGCATTACGAAACCACCGGGCCTGAGATATGGCGCGATACCGAAGGTTCGATCACCCATTTTGTCAGCTCAATGGGCACCACCGGTACCATTATGGGTGTGTCGAAGTATTTGAAAGAACAAAATCCGGAAATCGAAATAGTCGGTGTGCAACCGGAAGACGATTCACAGATTCCGGGCATCCGGCGTTGGCCAGAGGCCTATCTGCCGAAAATCTTCGATGCCCGGCGCGTGGACCGCACCATTGATGTCGGCCAAACAAAGGCCGAAGAAACCATGCGTAACCTTGCCACGAAAGAGGGCATATTTGCGGGCGTGTCATCTGGCGGCGCTATGGCGGTGGCGTTACAGGTTGCCGCGGAACAGGAAGCGTTGGGCAACAAGGCAGTTGTGGTATCGATTGTCTGTGATCGCGGCGACCGTTATCTCTCAACGGGAGTCTACTAATGAATGTGCTGGCTTTTGATATCGAAACGATCCCGGACATAGAGGGCGGAAGGAAGCTCTACGAATTAGGCGACTTACCTGACGAAGATGTCGCCAAGGCAATGTTCAACATCCGCCGGGAAAAAGTCGGCAATGAATTCCTCGCCACCCATTTACAGAAAGTGGTGGCCATTTCGGCGGTGTATCGAAATGTCCATAAAGACCAGTTCTCGGTCTGGACCTTAGGCGATATCGACAGTTCAGAAAAAGAAATCGTGCAAAACTTCTTTGATGGCGTGGACAAATACACTCCAACCCTGGTGACCTGGAACGGCAGTGGTTTTGATTTGCCGGTATTGCACTACCGCGGCCTGATCAACAGCGTGCAAGCGCCGCGTTACTGGGATATGGGTGAGGACGACAGTAACTTTAAATGGAATAATTATATTGGTCGATTCCATATGCGGCATACGGATTTGATGGACGTGTTAGCGGGTTATAGTCCGCGTGCCTTTGCACCACTGGATGAGATCGCGGTATTACTGGATTTGCCCGGCAAGATGGGCATGAGCGGCAGCAAGGTGTGGGATCAATATCTGGCGGGTGACATTAAGGATATCCGGGATTATTGTGAAACCGACGCACTAAACACCTACCTTGTCTACCTGCACTGGCAACATGTGCGCGGGCACCTCACCGACTCCGCGTTGGAACAGGAGCACCAGGTGGTACGTCAGGCCCTGGCCAAAGGCGAACCCCACCTCCAGGCGTTTCTTGAGGCCTGGAAGTAAGACTGGCTTAGTAGATTATAAAAGTCGGTGATCAGGCGATGGTCATTATCGCCACATAGAGACAGCAGAGCATCAGGCCAAGGTTGGCCAGCAAACCGATGATCATCCCCGTGCCTCGACCAGTCGGGTCAGATAGATAGGCTTTAGAGTAAATAAAGCGGCTGAGTAGAAATACCGTACCCAGGATGGCCGCAACATCTGCCCGGAAATATACAGCGCAAATCCACATGCTGGGCAAGGTGATGATAAGTTGTTCCAGGGTGTTCATTTGCACTCGCAAACAGCGCTCAAAATGTTCATCCCCGGAGATGGCAGGGGCTTTCACCTCACCTTTACCGCGAGCACCACCAGCTCGGAAGGCAAAATACAAATACTGAACAAGTAACAAGACGGTTACCAGAATGACGTAGCCCATTTCTATCTCCTGAATGAAAATATTTGTGGTTGACGAGAAGGCTGATCATATACTGAAAAAATACCTTCTGCAGCAAACCTCCATTTGATGTAAAAATTTGCGTCAACGGGCGAATTCATAGCGCTTCGACCAGGTAGTTCGACTACACTATGCAGCCAGAAACGTACCAGCCGACATGCATTGCAAGCTATGGGCCGTAGACGCCGAAATCGAAAACCGCTCGATACCACCCCCAAGGAAATCAGCATCGATTCCATCGCCCACGATGGTCGGGGCGTTGGTCGTGGTGAGGATGGCAAGGTGGTGTTCGTTGATTATGCCTTGCCCGGGGAAACGGTTCGCTATGTGGCGGTAGCTAATCGTAAAAGTTATCTATTTGGTTCTACCATTGAGGTGCTGGAGTCATCTGAGTATCGGGTAGAGCCGCGTTGCGAGGTATTTGGCCAATGTGGCGGCTGTGTTCTGCAGCACCTGGATGAGCAGGTTCAAATCGAGTACAAGCAGCAACAGTTGCTGGAAAACTTCGAGAAAATTGGCCATGTGCAGCCCGAATCGCTGTTGCCGCCGATGACTGGTGCCCATTGGGGTTATCGTCGCCGCGCCCGCTTGGGTGCCAAGTTCGTACCCAAGAAGGGTGGCGTGATTGTTGGATTTCGTGAGCGCAATAGTAGTTTTATTCAGCCCACGCAACAGTGTGAGGTGTTGTACCCCGAGGTATCTGCGCTCTTGCCAGCGCTCCGCGAGACGCTGGAACAAGTCAGTTGTAATGACCGAATTCCCCAGGTTGAAATATCCGTCGCTGACAATGCCACGGTGATGATCGTGCGTCACTTGGAGTCGTTCATCCAAAATGATCTGGACCTGCTGACGGCTTTTGCCAGGCAACACCAACTGCAATTGTTTCTGCAGCCTGGAAACCTTAAGAGTGTTCACCCCTTGTATCCTCCATCGCCGGACCCGCTCTTTTATCGTTTTGATGAATTCGATATTACCGTCGAATTCCTGCCGACTGACTTTATCCAGGTAAATGGTGGCATCAATCAACAGTTGGTCAACCAAGCGATTGAGCTGCTCGAGATTGAAGCGGGTGATCAGGTCCTCGACCTGTTTTGCGGAGTCGGGAACTTCACTCTGCCGCTGGCCCGAAAAGCAGCCCAGGTGGTCGGAGTAGAGGGTGACCAGGCGCTGGTGAAGCGAGCCACGCACAATCAGGCCCTGAATGGATTGGACAACCTGGAGTTTCATTTTGGCGATCTGTTTAACGAAGACATGGATGCCGAGTCTCACGGCGATTGGCTGAACAAGACCTTTGATAAGATTTTGCTTGACCCACCGCGTTCAGGCGCAGCTGAGATGATCCGACGCTTGCCGCAGTTTGACCCAAGCCGCGTAGTGTACGTCTCATGTGGTCCGGCAACCCTGGCGCGCGATGCGGGTGTGATGGTGAACGAGCACGGTTACCGGCTGACCAAGCTGGGTGTGATTGATATGTTCCCCCACACCGCGCATGTTGAGTCGATCGCGGTATTTGAAAAGGCTTAAGACCGGCTTCACGTCCGCTGCGCCAAGTGTATTCCGGTATTAGGCTGGCTTAGCGGTGAGATCATTGGTATTATTTATATGATTATTAAAGAAAAATGCCATTGAAATGCACCTTCTCAAGGTAAAGTTCAAGGTTAAGGCATTGAAAATATTATGTATTTGTGTCGATACCCGTTTTTGGTAAGAGCACGTTAAATCCATCACAGGAGAGCAAAACATGTCTTCAACGACAATCCAGGTCGGTATATTTGTCTTTATTACTCTGCTAATTGCGTTTTTAACCTATATCAAATGTCGCGATGCGGTGGTCTCGACGGATCACTCCCTGAAAGCGGAAAACAAAGAAGTATTCCTGGCAGGTGGCGGGCTCTCCTGGTTTTTCGTTGCCGGTTCTATCACCTTAACCAACTTGAGTACCGACCAGTTGGTCGGTATGAACGGCAACCAGATGCTGCTGGTGGCATGGTGGGAGTTTGCAGCGGTCATCGGCTTGATTGTGCTGGCAAAGGTGTTCCTGCCGGTGTATTACAAGTATGAGTGCACAACCACCACTGAACTGCTGGAGAAACGTTATGGTGACCACCATATCCGTGCGGTGATCAGCGTGCTGTTCCTGTTAGGGAATGTAGGGATCTTTATTCCAGCCATGCTGTACGGTGGATCGTTGTTTATGAAAACCATGTTCGGCGTCGAGACCTCGATCATGACCCTGGCCATTGCCTTTGCCTGTGCAGGGGCGGCCTACGCGGTATTTGGTGGCCTGCGCGCGGTGGCCGTGTCGGATGCCTACAGTGGCATCCTGTTGCTGGGTCTGGGCATGACCGTTGTGTTCCTGGCAATGGACGCGATCGACTATGATTTCACTGGCATCCCGGCTGAACGCCTGACGCTGATCGGGGATAGCGCATCAGCAATACCCTGGCACACCTTGTTAACGGGGATGTTGTTCATCCAGATATTTTACTGGAGTACCAATCAAACGATTACCCAGCGAGCAATGGCCTCGCCCACGATCAAAGAAGGGCAAAAGGGCGTGTATGCCGCCGCGGTAATCCGCTTGATCATCGTGCCGGCCATGATCGTTATTCCAGGGATTGTTTCGTACAAACTCTACGGTCGTATCGACAACGATGGCGCCTATGGTCGTATTGTGGGTGATGTGCTGCCGGTGTGGTTATCTGGCGCATTTGCAGCGGCGGTGGCGGCCGCGGTGCTAACCAGCGTAAACAGTATCCTGAACGCCTCTACAGCACTCTACGTGTGCGACATCCATGAGAAGTATTCCTCTAACCCACCCAATGTGAAACGTTTGAACGCCATCATCACCTTGACCATTGTGATCATCGCCTTAACACTGGTGCCATTCTACGCTCAGGCCTCCAGTATTATTGAAACCGTACAGCAGTTATATGGCCTGCTCAGTATGCCAATCCTGTCGGCCTTCCTGGTGTGCCTGATTTTTAATGATGTCGATTCAAGGGCGGCAATCATCGCCGTGGTTTTCGGGGTGGTGTTTTACGGCATCCTGTTCTTCAATGCCCCGATCCACTATATCCACTCCATGTTTGTGACGCTGATTTGTTGCATCCTGGTAGCGTTGGCAACCAGCAAATTTGCCTTCGGCACCAAGCCAAGCCTGGTGAGCAAGGAACAACCAGCCTAGCTCAAGCGGTTGAAACAGCGCCTCGAGAGAAAATCGCGGGTTTCTCTCGAGGTTTTTTCTCGATCAACCGGCGCAGGACTTGCAAGCGGTTGCTACGATTCAGGTAGAATACCGCCATGAGAATTTCCAGCGATCGCAAACTGTGACAACCATACTGGTTACCGGTGGAGCCGGCTATATCGGCAGCCATACCTGTAAGGCGCTGGCTGCTAAAGGCTATACGCCGGTGGTCTTCGATAATTTGTCTACCGGCCATCGCGAATTCGTCAAATGGGGTGAGTTAATCGAAGGGGATATTCGTGATACTGCTAAATTACGATCTGCCCTGGAAGATACCTCTGCCAAAGCAGTCATCCATTTTGCAGCCCTGGCCTACGTCGGAGAATCCATCCAGCAGCCGCAACGTTATTACGAGAACAATGTCGTTGGCAGCTTGTCACTATTGTGCGCCATGCGCGATGCAGGATGTCAGTCGCTGGTGTTTTCCAGCACTTGCGCTGTGTATGGTGAAGTCACTGAGTTACCGATAAACATTGCCCATCCCACCCATCCCATCAATCCTTATGGGCGCAGCAAAAGGCTGGTGGAGCAGGTTCTGGAAGACTGCCATAGTGCGTATCAGCTTGATTCAGTTGCCTTACGTTATTTCAACGCGGCCGGTGCTGACCTGGACGGAGAGATAGGGGAGCGACGCGATCCGGAGCCGCATCTGATACCTAATGTCATCAGGGCTGCCCTCAATGCTGATGCCATTCTGGAATTGTATGGTGATGACTACCCGACGAGTGATGGCAGCTGCGTTCGGGACTATATCCATGTCGCCGACCTGGCCAGCGCACATGTTAAGGCGCTGGAATACCTGGTCATGGATGGTGGCCGGCACGGTGCGCATAGATTTAACCTGGGAGCCGGTACCGGAACTTCGAACAAGGAAATGATCGCCCTGGTGGAACATTACGCCAAAGCAAAAATCGAGACCCGAGTGATGCCTCGCCGGCCTGGGGACCCCTCAGCACTGTATGCTGATATAACGCATACCCGTAAAGTACTTGGTTGGGAACCAAAAGTCTCAGATATAGATACAATCATTCGTTCGGCCTTGGCCTGGGAGCAGAAAGAACTAGATAGGGAATAAATAGATAAAAATATATAGTCTATATCTATAAATATTTAAAAATTAAACGATTTTTATAATATATACATCGCTTGTATTATCTGTGCATCAACTGTGAGGAAATATTATG
>JBCCFY010000039.1:0-40064 GCA_039110515.1 Pseudomonadota bacterium | reverse complement strand
GGCAATTGAAGCAGCATGCTGCAGAGCAGTACGAGTCACTTTGGTTGGGTCAAGAATACCCATCTCAATCATGTCACCATACTCACCGCTGCCAGCGTTGTAGCCATAAGTGCCTTCATGGTTACGTACTTCATTCAGCACCACTGAGGCATCGTCACCGCCATTGGCAACGATTTGACGCAATGGCGATTCGATTGCTTTCAGAATCGCTTTTACACCAGCGTCCTGATCCGCATTGTCGCCTTTAACCGCTGCAACCGCCTCCAGGGCACGAACGAAAGCCACGCCGCCGCCAGGCACCACGCCTTCTTCAACCGCTGCGCGCGTTGCATGCAGAGCATCTTCAACGCGAGCTTTTTTCTCTTTCATTTCAACTTCGGTCGCCGCACCAACTTTGATCAATGCAACACCACCAGCCAGTTTGGCTACGCGCTCTTGCATTTTCTCTTTGTCGTAATCAGAAGAAGACTCTTCGATTTGCGCACGGATCTGGTTTACGCGATCAGAGATGTCTGACGCTGCACCAGTACCATCGATGATGGTGCTGTTTTCTTTAGAAATTTGTACGCGCTTGGCAGAACCCAGGTCTTCCAGGGTAATGCCTTCCAGGCTCATGCCAATTTCTTCAGAAACCACTCGACCACCAGTCAGGATGGCGATGTCTTCCAGCATGGCTTTACGACGATCACCAAAACCTGGTGCTTTCACTGCGCAGACTTTAACAATGCCGCGAATGTTGTTAACAACCAGAGTCGCCAGGGCTTCGCCTTCAACGTCTTCAGCAATAATCAACAGTGGACGACCGGCTTTGGCAACGGCTTCCAGGGTTGGCAGCAAGTCACGGATGTTGGAGATTTTCTTGTCGTGCAACAAGATGAAAGGGCTCTCCAGGTCAGCAGTCATGGTGTCTTGCTTGTTAGCAAAGTACGGTGACAGGTAACCACGATCAAACTGCATGCCTTCAACCACATCCAGTTCGTTGTCGAGGCTTTGGCCCTCTTCAACAGTGATAACACCTTCTTTGCCTACTTTGTCCATTGCTTCAGCGATGATATTACCGACTGACTCATCAGAGTTAGCAGAAACCGTTCCTACCTGGGCGATTTCTTTAGCATCTTCGCAAGGCTTGGACAGTGATTGCAATGACTCAACAGCAGCGACAACACCTTTGTCGATACCGCGTTTCAGGTCCATTGGATTCATACCGGCGGCAACTGCTTTCAGGCCTTCACGAACCATGGCTTGGGCCAGTACTGTTGCAGTAGTTGTGCCGTCACCAGCTACATCGTTGGTTTTAGAAGCAACTTCTTTCACCAATTGTGCGCCCATGTTTTCGAACTTGTCTTCCAGTTCGATTTCTTTGGCTACTGATACACCGTCTTTGGTTACGGTAGGAGCGCCGAATGAACGATCCAGTACCACGTTACGGCCTTTAGGGCCCAAAGTGATTTTAACCGCATCCGCCAGGATGTTTACGCCAGAGAGAATCTTGGCGCGCGCGTCATCACCGAATTTTACGTCTTTTGCTGACATGATAAATTCCTCAAAAAATTCTGTTTATTTGATCAAAAATGAGTTTCTAAGATCTAAAGGAGTCAAGAGTTTGATTCCAATCGAGGCATAAAAAAGCGCAGGGAGGGAGCGTATATTAATACGCGACCGACTGAGCATTTTTTATAACGAAGAGTGGGGTCAAGGGCTTGGCTCTTATTAATCGAGAACACCGATGATGTCGTCTTCTCTCATTACTAACAACTCTTCCCCATCGACCTTAACTTCCGTGCCGGCATACTTGCCAAACAACACTTTGTCGCCGACTTTAACGTCGAGAGGACGAACGTCACCGTTCTCTAAAATTTTTCCATTACCAGCGGCGAGGATCTCACCTTGAGCTGGTTTTTCTTTTGCTGAATCCGGAATAACGATTCCGCCAGGTGTGGTGGTTTCATCTTCAATGCGACGAACCAATACACGGTCATGAAGTGGACGAATAGCCATTCGTATAGCCTCCAAAAAATAACGAGTAAGTTTAAGGTTGTTTTGTGTCCCTTGGATGGCTTAGCAGCTTCTTTTTTGCCTGCGATTTTTGCAAGCTTGAGGTCTGTCTTAGCACTCAGCTCCAAGGAGTGCTAATAATAGGGTTGAGCCCAACAAAGTCAAGCCCTAGGGGCAAATTAATCGCGTTCGGAATACTCGCCCTCGATGATGGTTGCAGGCCCCTGCTGGGCCGGATTTACATCATGTGGGGATACGTCGTGAGGTGGTTGATAGCTATTAGCACTACTTGCGGTGATAACACCTCTACTGATGATCCATTTTATAAATGCCTGTCGCAGTGGCGGCGTCAACAAGGCGAAGCCAAATGCATCGGTCACAAAGCCGGGCGTTAACAGAACAGCACCAGCAATTAACAGTGCTAGACCTTCTGCCATTTGCATGGCTGGTACCCGGCCGGCATTCAACTCACTTTGTACTGCATTCAGGGTAGCAAAGCCCTGCTGCCTGACCAGATAGGCTCCCAGGATGGCAGTAAAAATCACAATCAATATGGTTGTCCCAGCACCGATCGCCCCACCGATTCGAATCAGCAACGCGATTTCAATGACGGGAACAAAAATAAAGGCAAGAAGCAGAATTGGGAAGGTCATGATCAGAAGCGATAATTAGCGTTAGCGTTTAATATGGGGCGGCAAACGCGGAATATCAAGCGTTATGCGATAACTCGATGGCGTTGATCAGGCTGCTGTGCCGCATTGCCAGCAGAGCTCAAAGGTACCGGGGTTTGATTCCTTGCATTGATGGCAGAACCATTCGGGTCCATTTACGGTTTGTTGCTGCATGGTTCCAATCAGCTGTTTAGCTTGGGTGTAGTTATCGTCCGCTACCCAGAGCTCGGGCCAAACATCAGCGAATGGCATATCCCCCATCACCCCAGAAGAGAACTCATTGCGAATCCGGCACGCAATGCCGTTCTCTTCCAGGTAACTTTTACTTGCGCCAACCAGCGCAATGTTTTGATTGGTATAAACCTGTTTCACGTCGTTTGATTGAGATAACAGTTGATTAGTTAACTCTAAGGGTTACTTTCTTTCGATACCAGGTATTCAGGTAGGCATCGTGTGCTTCATTGGCGCCGAAACGAAACCGCTTGTTCTGTATTTCAACAATCAAATCAGTTGAACGATTGGTTTTTGACATTTCCATGGTGAGAGACCCGTTGTGGCAAATTCGCCCACTGTGTCCGCTCTTCCCAAAGCGGTGGAAGCCCTCATGACCATGGAATCGAATACCGCCTTCGCCACCGCGAGTGTAGGCCTTATATCTGAAGCACTGACCCTGGATGTTTCTATTTGGTCCACTTGAGTTGGCGTTGTCACGGTTATTACGATTGTTAGCAACATTGCGGTTGGACGAGCCCTGATCCGCACGTTTGATGCGGTAGTTGGCAACCTGTCCGTTTGGCGAAATAAAGCGAACGTTATTGCTATTGAGTTGGATCAAAACCTGTTGCGAACTGTGCTGGTTGCGCAAGAATATAGTGCGCCCGTCGCGGTTTACTTCACGAAACAACTCAATGTCTCCGTTCTTATTACGAATCTCCCACTGATTACGGCTGCGTTGTTCCAGCGTAGCATTCGCAAACTTTACCCGTGAAATACCGGCAGTAAGGTTGCGATCATTCCCGTAGCCGCCCTGGCTGTAACCATCATTCTGATAACCACGATCATTATCAGAGTAACGTCCACCATAGGTTTGGCTACGATTACCTGACACCACGCGCATCGAAGACGCACGATCATTCCACTCACGATTCAAGCAGCTCACATCGCGTGAGATGGTGACGCTCTGGCCACGCAGGCGTTCATGCTCATACAAGGTTAATTCCAGGCCAGGGGGCACATGCATTGACGATATCTTGTCATTGCCCAGATTAAGATCGCGCACATCAAAGTAGTCACCAACAGCCAAGCTGCGGCTGCGACCGCGAAAATCACAGTCCTCGTAGACGGTGACGTAAGCACCATTGTTGCCTTGATAGCCCTGGTTAGGGTATTGCTGATTTGGATAGTTCTGCGCAGAAGCCGGCAGACTGCAAACAATTGTTAACAAAAATGCGATCAGCAAATTTTGATAAGCTCGCAGGCTCGAAAGAGCCGTTTTGGAATCCGTAGAGTAGTTCATGAGTATCTCCTCATTAGTTTGCAACAATTACCAAGTCTAGCAGGTATTTCAACGTCTACCCACCGGACTCAACAGCGCCCAATTGCGCCGTCACAGGGGACAATAGCAATGATACTATTAACCTAAACTGAATCGTCGATTAACCCAAACTGAATAGCCTTCGCGCGAGCAAGAAATGAGCCGTTTTTGGTCCCAACACGTACACGAGTTACAGCCCTATACCCCGGGCGAACAACCCAAACTCGACAAGCTGGTAAAGCTTAACACCAATGAAAATCCCTATGGGCCATCACCGATGGTGGTCAAAGCTATTGCTGAGGCAAATGGCGAGTCTTTGCGCAAATACCCAGACCCCACTGCGCAACAACTCAAACAGACCATCGCTGATTATTACCAGCTGGAGCGTAACCAGGTGTTTGTCGGTAATAGTTCGGATGAAGTACTGGGGCATATCTTCCATGCACTATTTAAGCAAACCAATCCTCTGCTGTTCCCGGATATCACATACAGTTTCTACCCGGTCTATTGCGGACTCTATGAAATAGAGTACAAGCAAATACCCCTGGCGGACGATTTCACTATCGATTTGCAAGCATACCCTAGTGAAAATGGCGGCGTCATTTTTGCCAACCCGAATGCACCAACCGGAATCGCCCTTGATATAAAAGCAATCGAACAATTTTTACAGGCCAACAGAGACTCGGTGGTGGTGGTTGATGAGGCCTATGTCGATTTCGGTGGTAAGAGTGCGGTGGCACTCATTGGGAAATACCCAAACCTCCTGGTCACACAAACACTGTCCAAGTCGCGTTCACTGGCCGGATTGCGTGTGGGCTTAGGCCTGGGAAACAAAGAGTTGATAGAAGCACTGGAGCGAGTGAAAAACAGCTTTCATCCTTATGCCCTGGGTTCCTTGGCATTGGCCGGAGCTCAAGCGGCATTCAAGGATCAGGCGTACTTTGAAGAGACGACCAACAAAGTTATCGCCACCCGTGAAGAGACGTGCGAAACGCTGCGGGGCATGGGATTTGAAATACTGCCTTCAAGCGCTAATTTTGTTTTTGTGAGACACCTTGATTATGCGGCGCGGGAACTGTTCCAAAATTTGCGTGAGCACAGCATTGTCACCCGTTATTTCGACAAACAGCGGATTGATGAATACCTGCGCATCAGCATCGGAACGGATGCAGAAATGCAGCGCATGTTAGAGGTGGTGGAAAAACTGCTAAAGAACGGATAGGCAGCTAATAGTCTGGATTCTCCGGAGCATGCAATAGTGTACTGTCATATTTAGGCAAACCATCATCATCCATGTCCACCCACGATAACCTGCTCTGATAGTTAACGTGGAAAGTCGGGCTAAAGTCATCCGGATTTTCCAACGAAGCAGCATACAGGTGCATACCGCCCGCATAATGATCCGCTTCAAAACCGATTGGCGACCCACATACTTCACAGAAGTGTCGATAAACGCCTTTGGAGCTCTCAAGTGTTTTGGGAGGCAACCCAGTCCATTGAAACTGTTTTAGCGGCACACCCAGCCAGGCCACCACAGGCGCAGCGCAGTTGCGACGGCAATCATCACAATGGCAGTAACACTCCCAGGTGGTCTCACCCTCAAACTCCCAGGAAGTTTGCTTGCACAAACAACGCCCTTTTTTCGTCAATTGCTTGCCCTCGATCGCGATCAGTTTGAAGTGGATATAATAGGATCTCAGCAATATTCATTTATTGCTAATCTCGACTAATACTGTCGCGAAAAACCGTTATGGAAGAACTTAAGCCTAACCCAGGATTTGAGCGGCAAGAATTATTGATAGTTTCCGCAGTCAGTTTCATACTCATACTGAAACTTAAGCGATATGATTCTTAATACTAGCCCTAGCCAAAGCCTGAATATCTTTCTCAAGTATTAAACAAGACTGTGCTCAAGAAAACATTTTTGATCTCGATTAGTCTAGCACTAGCTGCTTGCTATCCAATGGGTTACCGCGTGGCTGAATCAAGCGTGACCTGGTACCACCATCATTGGGCTGGTGAATTCAAAATATCCAAGACATTAGAGGATGCAGATCCAAAAAGTTTCAAGCAACTGTCAAACTATTATGCTGTGGACAACAACCATGCTTTTTGGCGCGAGAAAGTTATTCCAGGTGCAAATCCTAAGACGTTCGCATTAATTGCTCCCGATTTCGCCAAGGACGACAAACGTGTATATCGACAGACCGACGTGCTAACTGACTCAAATCCCGAAAGCTTTGAACTATTAGATGGGTGGTGGTCAAAGGATCGTGACGACTACTTTTATCAGCATCACAATATTAATGTCTGTCACCACGAATCATTTAAGTTAGTCGACGAGCCCTTTCCAACCCGAGCACTCGAAAAACACTGTTATTACGTGAGCGGAAACATGGTTCCGGTCTCTGATTTCAAATCTTTGCAAATACTTCGCAAAGGGTATGCGAAAGACTCAAAGCATGTCTATTTCCTTTCCGGAATTGTAGAGAATGCGGATCCCGTAACTTTCTTGATTCCGGCCAGAGGCTGGCCAGCACAAGATAAGAATAACTGCTATTCCAGCGGTATAGAGATAGAGTGCCGGTGAATATTATTCGAGATATTTGCACCGCTATTGCAACAATAGCTCTATTCGCAAGTCCGAGCAGCGGCTTTGGTGCGGATGATCGAGAATGGCTTGTGTTTGAGGATCAAGTGAAGTCTTTCAGAGCCGAAAAACGCATACCAGGGTTAGCCATCGCCGTAGTCAAAAGTGGCGAACTGGCTTGGACTACAGGTTTGGGTTATGCGGATAGCAATCGGACCGTACCGATCACTCCTGACACACCTTTTTGGATTGCATCCGTCACTAAGACCTTCGTTGGCCTCGCCTATTTACATCTGGAGCAGCAACAGAAGGTTGATCTGGACGAACTGGCCACCAAAACACCTGGGTTTGATGGACTCTGCCGCTGGCTTGCATCTACCACCATACTATTCTCGAAAGGTTTAGACTGTAATGCGCCAATCACTATTCGGAACATCCTGCACCACCAGGTAAATGAGCCACCCGGCTCACAGTTTATGTACAACCCGATTATGTATTCCCGATTGTCACGCCATCTGGAACACAAATTCGGCGAGGGAATTGATGCGGTTGAAGGAAGGCATAACTTCCTGGGACAGGTGATCGATAAGGAAATACTCGAACCCGCAAATATGCATCGAACCATGTCCAGTATGTGGGATCGCTCGAAAATAGATGTCTACTTCGACCTGGCGGATGGTTTTAAAGTCGATGCCCAGGGCAATAAAACAAAACTGCGCCGGCCTGACAAGCATATTGCCGGTGGAGCTGGCGTGGTGTCTACATTGAACGATCTAGCCAAGTATGAGATCGCACTCAGCCAGGGTTTGATTGTGCCCGAAGGGGCAGATGATAAACTGTTTTATCCTGCTACTTATTCTTCAGGGGACATCTCTCCCTATGGTTTTGGTTGGTACTTTCAGTGTTATCGCCGAGTTAAATTGATGTGGCACGGTGGTTGGGACCCAGAGGCCGGATACTCTGCCTTATACCTGCGTGTACCAGAGCAAAATGTTGCACTGATAGCCCTGGCCAACAGTGAAAACGGACTATGGTGGGGAAACTCTCTGACTGAAGCGCAGGTAGAAAGGTCAAAAATCGCCCAGCTGTTTATGCAAACCTTTGTTTCGTTTGCTGACAAAGGTTCAGCTGATCAGTGCGCGCTTGTACCCTAGTATGCAGGCGGATCAATAATCCATCAGATCAGTCCAACACACTAAAACAATAAACCCGCAAAGGTTATCAATGTCGACCTCTTTCCCCTTACAAGGACGGTATATCTTGGCTCTGTGGCTAGGCCCATTCTTTATTGTTCCGCCTGGAATCCCGTTTATCTTTGCGCGGTTTAGCGAGGAGACCCCGTGGTTTTGGTATGACATCACCTGGTACTACTACAGTTACCTGTTCTACGCCTTGCTGTTTCTAGTTTATGGTCTTGTCTATAAGCCTGAATGGCGGATGATATTTAAGAAGCCGAAACTAAATGATATTCCCGCAGCGTTGGAACTCACGCTGTTCGTCGTTGTGTTTTCCATGGCCGCCGCTTTTGCCCTGTTTTATCCGCTGTCTTTTATTCTCCCTGAATTCGTCAATTATTGGTACATTGACCTTCCACCCTTCATCTACGCATGGGGTGAGTCCTATCCTTTTCTGCCAAACTTACTCAGCTTCCTCTCGCTGGTGGTGCTGACGCCGATAGTCGAGGAGTTGGCTTTTCGCGGCGTATTACTGCATCGATGGAGTTTTAAATTTGGCACAAGGAAGGCGGTTCTTTGGTCTTCGTTAATTTTTGGCATCGCCCACCCCGACCCGATTGGCGCTTTCGCTTTTAGCGTCGCCATGTGCTTTCTGTATATGAAGTCTGGCACATTGTTGGTGCCCATTCTCTGCCACTCAATAACCAATCTGATAGCCTGGCTTTACAGTGCTGGATACTTCTATGTACAAGGCCCGTTTTATGAATACACACTCAAAGAATTTCAGTCCGAGTGGGGCCTGGGAATGGTCTGGATTGTTCTATCTGCGGCGTGGGTTATCAGTTACGTTAAACGTCCTAGCACAAGTCATACACTTGAACTTCCCGCCATAAAATTCTGCGGGCGCAGCTTCTGATCGGAAACGCTGCAGAGGGGTCAGAAGCGGGTGTCACGCTCCGACAGCTTAGCCTTCATCAATGGCGGCAAGACGCTCAACCTCTTCATCAACCTGGTCAAACAAACTGTCCGTTTCGGTAGTGTAGTTCTGATAGGTCGATTCATCTCGAAGTAAGAAACCACTGGGTAAAGTGCTACTCTCGGTGCGCGTCATACTGGTCCATTTATTCTTTTCTTCGGTAAACGAGTCGGTAGCAATCAGGCTGAATACAACCAGTCCGGCAGTGACCATGGTTATACCCAGTCTTGATCGAAATCTCAGGTTCGAAATCAGGCTGAGCAGAGCAAACAGGAAAACCGCAAAGAGCAATGTTCCGTTCAATTCTGTTAGCAACTGACCAGCATCAAAGTCCTGCCAGTTAAATCGAATTACCTTGATGAAAAAATTGAGCATTGCAGTAACTATCACCATCCAACAGGACAAAATCCACAGCTGCCCGAAGTTGTTTTCACCCTTCAACACCCGGCTGATCAAACCGAAAAAGAGGGCGATGACCACCACGCCAACCAGCGCGGGCCATACCTGGTACAGGGCTTTGTAGATATCAAAGGCCTGGTTTGAGTTCAGGTATTTTTCACCCAGTTGAACCAATACCACAATGGCCAATGAGACGAACCAGGTTAAAGGGCTGTTCCACTTAGACAACAACCCTATCCAGCTCGAACGCAACAAGGTGGGTTCCGGATCAGCTTCAGCGTCCATCAGGCTGATCTTGCTATCGCCTAATCTTATTGGCTGTGTCCACTCATAGTTTATTGGCTGATCTTTTACCCGCTTGCGTTTGAGTAAAGTGCCATTGATTGATCCCAGGTCACGAATAAGAATCTCGTCATCTTCGTTCAAGAAGATTTGCAGGTGATCCGGGTCCACGAAGCGATCTTCAATGACCACGTCAGCACCCCAGTTACGACCAACAATTATTGGCTCCAAGCCAAGTTCAACCGATTGGTATCGAACGCCTTCACCATTTTCTATTTTTACAATGCAGTGCTTCATTGCAGGGCCTCCGTGAACTTGGTGTTGAGTGCGTTAATATGCTCCTTGTTCATTGCCGATACAGACATATGCGAACTCCAGCTGGTATCGTCATTTAACTGCTCCACCAATAACAAAGAATCGTAGAGTGCTGGAAAATGCCGATACGCACGAATACAGGTTGTGATGCGTGTCAGTGCATCGGTTGATTCGGCCACATCAACAAAATCAACATGGCAGGAATAGTTAGTGGAATCTTTGTAGCTGGTCTTATTGTTCGCCCACATTTGCGTGCTGCTGCGATTGGCAAACTGCAGAGCATTTAAACGCTCAGATTTCTCATAACGATAACTCATATGAAAATGACCGGCGGTTAACCACGAACCCAGGTAAACCACGTCTTTTGATTCACAGGTTTTAGCCACGCTGGTGACCACCGGATCGGTGGCCTCTTCATTGGTGTGCCCCCAACATTGAAAGTCTTCTCTGATTTCATCCGGAAACTCGCGACCCACGAACTCCTTGGTCGGCCAAGGGTCGTCGATCAGCGTTCTAACCCTTTTCTCCTGCCACTCATCTATTTGCCTGGTTATTTCGGCATAGTAATCATCTGCGGCCACAACCCTATCCTGGGCCAATAGATCACTTACTGCATTGACCGGTACCAGAAAGCTGATCTGATTCCCTGCAGTCGCCACGTTTACCCCAACCACATCGCCAGTTCGGTTGATAGCAGGGCCACCACTCATGCCGGGGTTGAGACTGCCGGAAAAGAAAATTTTCTCCACAAAACTATGATCCACCAGTCCATTGTTTGGACCAGATACCTGCTTGATACCGATGTCATATGGATTGCCCAGTGCATAGACAAGCTCGCCCTTGACCAGTGGTCGCTCGGCCAGGCTGAATGTTTTACCTCTGGGGAGATCCGCTTTCAAAACGGCCAGATCATTGATGACATCAAAGTTGAGCAAAGCCAGTTCACCGGACTCGCCCGAGTCACTCATGTACTCAATCGTATTGCTTTCAGGAGATTGAATGAATCCAGAAACTACGTGGTAGTTGGTGATCACCAGGCCATCGTCGGATACCTGGAATCCGGAGCCAATCGCTGACTTGCTACCTGCCATTGGTGAAACAACCCTGATCTGCAACACTTCGTCATAGAACTGACTGCCAGGTTCCACCGACACTTGAGCAGCAATTGTTGTCGTTTCGCTAACCTCTTCTTCAACAGTCTCACCGGAGACGGCTGTTAGATATAACACAGAGAGGACGAAGAAAAATACTTTGCACCAGCGATGCCACATAGAAAATTGCCCTGTTTAGAGATAATTGAATTTCCTTTAGTCCGGAGGAAAACATCCGGCTCTTATTAGTAATTATGGGTTTGATTCCTGGAAATTAAACCGCACCCATTTGCCAAGCACAACAGCTAAAACCTCGATTCAGGCTTGCCTTGGTTTATTTTGTATGACCAGTATCAATTCACAGCCAAGTATTGCCTGCAATTAATCCACAAGTGCAGAATGACAAAAGAAACCATTCACCCGTCACTCGCTAGCTGGTGCGACACTATTTCAGCAAGCGATTTTGAAACTCTTGCAGCCAGCGCGCATCTAAACCCAATTTAGTATTAGCATAGCGCTCAAAGTTACCGTAGGTTTCATCAACGTATTCCAACAAGGTAGTGATATAAGACAAGTCAGCTTCAAAAATCGGTTTCAGCATTTCCGAGGAATGCTCCGCCAGCTGATCCTGAAAGTTTTCATAGTCGTCTGCCGTCGTCGCGCCTCCTGCAAACCAGTTTTCTACTCGCCCTTCCAGCTCCTGTTGCGTAAGCATATAGTCCTCGATGATCACCTCATTGCTCACACCCAACAGTGACAAGATCAAGGCAGCACCCACACCAGTCCGATCCTTGCCGGCCGCACAGTGAAACACCAGTGGAGTTTGCCCTTCACTCAAGCGCACTAACATCTTGCGATAGATGGCCCGGTGGGTGTACAGCTTTTGCGGATAATTTGCTCGCATCGCCTCGCGCACCTGGTTGGGGTCGTTAGAATCCAGACTTTCGCGCCAGGCACGTTTCATCTGCGCCGACTTATCATCACCCTCCAGCGCCTTCTCATCATGCCAGGACAGGATTTCAGCTTCGGGCACTGCTGCGCGGATTGTTGGGTATTTCTGCGTTTCATCGGAAAAGCGCAAATCAACTACGGTTTTAATACCGAGCTCTGCCATCTCCTGCACGCCCTGGGGGCTGAGCCGATCGAGTTGCGCGGAGCGAAAAATTTTTCCCCATTGCACGGACTGACCGCTTGCCGTGACATAGCCACCCATGTCACGAAAATTCAATGCGCCATCAATATTAAGAACGCGTTGCTTTTGTGTATTTGCCATAAATATTAATTAAAATGTGCGACCGTCGCTTGAGCGGCGATCAATCTACCGTAAACTTGACGGGTTTGATACTTAATTGCTGGCACAATACCGCTTTATTTTGTATTTTGCGTGACAGCTAGCGGACAGCAACAAGGTCTAATGTGCTGAACTTGTAAGACCTGCATGAACAAAACCCGCTTGACCCCTGGGGCGCGGACAACTCTAAGCGTATTCTAAATACCTGGACTAATGAACAAACCACTGTTGTCGATACCGATTAAGACGCTTTTAGTCTTGATTTTGAGCTTTCTCAGCCTGGCTGCGAATGCACAGTTCTGGTCAAAAGAACCGCCCCAGCTATTGCCAGAGGAAGAGGCCTTTCAGGTGATTGCCAGCGTCGACAACAGCGGCCTGCTGCGCGTGAACTGGTCGGTTGCGGATGACTATTACATGTATCGTGACCAATTCGGTATCGAATCCGCCACTGCGGGTGTGACGATTGGCGACATCACGTTCCCGGAAGGCGTTGTCGAGGATGACCCAGAATTCGGCGAGGTTGTGGTGTATTTCTACAATGTGGAACTGCCCGCTCAACTCAGCTTCGCGGAGGACGCCCGGCCAGCAGATGGTCAACTAAAGCTGATACTAAAAGGCCAGGGCTGTAACAAGCCGGTCGGTGTCTGCTATCCACCGCAAACCCGCGAATACACTGTTGATATCTCCAACGTCGTTGCCGGTGCCACTACCAGCGCAGCACTTGCCGACACGCCCACCCCAACCAGCACACCTCAAGCCGCTGAAAAAAGTTTTCTCGGCTATGTATTGTCGGCCTTTTTTGCCGGTATTTTGCTGAGCTTTACGCCCTGTGTGCTGCCCATGATTCCCATTCTGGCAGGCGTTATAGCCGGGCAGAATCAACCCAGTAAAATGCAAGCCGGCTGGCTGGCGATTTGCTATGTCGCCGGCACCGTAGTGACTTATCTAATCGCTGGTGCGGTGGCAGGGGCAACCGGCGCCCAACTGCAGGCCTATTTCCAGAACGTCTGGGTAATTTCAGTCATTTGCGGCTTGCTGGTGCTTTTAGCGGCCTCACTGTTTGGCTGGTTCAGAATTGAATTACCCAGCGCTATTCAAAGCAAGCTGAGCGGCAGCCAGGTCAGTACCCGGTCGGCGTCCTTCTCCAGCTTTAGCCTGGGCCTGATCTCTGCATTGGTAGTGGGTGCTTGCGTCTCGCCGATTCTTATTTTGGCCTTAGGTGCCGCCATTACTCAGGGCGATCCGGTGCTGGGAGCCGCCATTATGGGCTCGATGGCATTGGGCATGGGCTTGCTACTGATCGCATTTGGCTTTGGTGCCGGATGGATTTTGCCAAAAGCTGGCCCGTGGATGACCCAAATCCAGGTGTTGTTTGGCTTTATGGTGCTGGGTGTCGCGATCTACCTGCTCAGTGGCTTGTCGTTTATCCCCAGCCTTTATTTGTGGGCGGCCTTGTTACTCACCGCCGGCTTCTACTGCTGGCAACTAGGGAAAGACATCTCGCTACCTTTATTGCAGAGCTTTTTACGGGCGGTGAGCGCAATATTGATTATCTGGGGTGGCATGGCCTTACTCGGTGGTTCCATGCAGGGCAAGGATATTTTGCGACCGCTGGACTCACTCAGCTTTGCCAGCAACAGCACCGCCACGGTTAATGGAAAATCGACCCTGCCATTTAACGTGACCACCACCCTTGCTGAAGTGCAATCCTTGATGCAAGAAGCGAAAGAACAGCAACAACCTGTGCTGATCGATTTTTATGCAGACTGGTGCCTGGATTGCAAGCGCATGCATCGCACCACGTTTCAAAGCAGTACCGTGCAAGCTGCGTTACAGAACTGGCAGCTGATCGAGATTGACGTCACCAACACCTCCGATGCCAGCGAAGAAGTAAAACGCCATTTCCAGGTCTTCGGACCACCCGCTACCTTGTTCTATCGATCGAATGGACAGGAACAGCAGGAATTAAGACAATACGGTTATATTAAAGAAGCCGCGTTTTTGGACATGATCGCCGCTGTTAAATAAGTAGATCCTGACCTCGCAACTCAAACACAATATCACTTCGCTTAGTCTGCTGAAGCCTAAGTAAATCCGGAGAATAATCGTGACCGCCTCGACCAAAGCCTTGTTAATCATTATCGCAATCGCGGCATTTGGTGTTGGTTTTTTCGTGCATTCAGAACAGAGCCAGTTGCCGGCTGCGGGTTCGGTAGATTCCTCCGCCCTGCTTAGCGCGCAATTGCTCACAGGCGTGGATGAAACCACCAGCGAGGTGGTGTCCAACCAGTTACGTGATCTCAACCTGGTGAACTTTTGGGCCAGCTGGTGTGCGCCTTGCCGCGAAGAAATGCCCATGTTTGAAAGCATGTTTCAATTGCATCAGCACACTGGTTTCCAGGTGATTGGCATTGCCATCGACCATCCGGATAACACCCAGGCCATGCTGGACTCCATGGGCATTACTTATCCAATTCTCTACGCCGAACAAACTGGCATGACGCTGATGGATGGGCTCGGCAATCGCATCGGCGGCTTGCCGTTTACCTTGTTAATCAACAAGCAAGGCGAGGTACTGGAACAAAAACTCGGCCAGGTGCATGAGGAAGATATCACCAACTGGATTCAAGCCCACCTGTAACCAACAACGGCAAAATTACGCGCGCCCATGTCCTGGTCACAACTGACAATGGTGGTAGATGCTAAGCAGGTAGAGACCCTGTCCAGCCTGTTTGAAGTCTTCCTGGCCCTGGCGGTTACCACGGAAAACGCCGGCGATGATGAATTCTATGAAATCGCCTTTCCCGGTACACCCGATTGGCAGAAAGTGGCGGTGACGGCCTTGTTTGATGCCAAAGTAGACCTCACGCCCATCATCGAATTTATTCATCAGAACCTGGACTCGGCAAGTGCACAGGAAATTCCCACCACTGTAAGCACATTGGTAGACCAGGACTGGGAGCGGGTGTGGCTAAGTTCATTCAAGCCAATCCAGGTCGGCCATCAGCTCTGGGTCTGCCCGAGTTGGTGTGAGCCCGTTGATGCCGACGCCCGCAATATCATCCTGGATCCCGGTTTGGCATTTGGCACTGGTACTCATGCAACAACACACATGTGTTTGCAGTGGTTGGCCGACCAAACCCTCAGCGACCAAACTGTGTTGGACTATGGCAGTGGTTCCGGGATCCTGGCAATCGCAGCGATACTCTCAGAAGCCGAGCGTGCCGATGCCGTGGATATTGACCCGTTGGCCGTCCAGGCCTGCGCGGAGAATGCACAACGCAATGGCTTGCAAGACAAAATCACAGCGTATCTACCCGATGATCTACCACCAGGACAGTATGATTTGGTCATCGCCAATATTTTGGCCGAGGTAATCATTGAACTGCGCGACACCTTGCTGCTACATTTAGCACCCCGGGGCCGTTTGTTATTGACGGGGATACTAAGCAGCCAGGCTGAGCGAGTGTTAGCAGCTTTTGGCGATAAATTTGAAGTGAGTCAGCACCAACATGAACAATGGTGTTTATTGATCTGCTCCAACAAGGAGTGATTCGGCAGCACTCAGTTCACAAACCTAATTTGTGCAAACAGAAAAAAGACGAGTGGCAAATCGAACCCAATGTCCCAAGTGTTTCACGACGTTCCTGATCACTGACGAACAATTCAGCAAAAGCAAAGGAAAAGTGCGCTGCGGCAACTGTCGCTCGATTTTCTATGCCACTTTCCTACCTGAGGAAGACGAGCCAACTGCAACAGCGGCTGACGCCAGCTCAAAACCAGATCTGTTCACACGCGAAGAGTCACGCTCGCCTGAGCATGATGATGCTCGACCCTCCCCCGAGGCAGACGGCGAAACAGATGTAGAAGCCGAGGCAGAAGAAGCCACAAAAAATTCCATAGACCTGCAGCGTGAGAATAGATCCAGGCAGAGCGAAGACAGCGTCAGGGAGGAGCGCCAGGCTCCAACATTTAGTATCGCTGAAGACCGCGAAACAAGTGAGGAAGCCAACGAGCAAGTCGACGCTGCTACAGCAGAAACCGAATCGCCCTCGGTGAGTGATTTTTTCGACCCGCTGAGTAGATCTGAACAAATCGCGTCCGTGCAGACCGCGTCTATGCAGACCGTATCAAATGACGGTGTCGATCTATCAGAACCCACAGTTGAGCAGGAAGCGGTAGAAAAACCAGACCTGAGTGAAGACTCCGATTCCAGCCAGGCGCTCAACAACTCTGAAGATGAAGCAGAACAGCACTCAGCGACAGAAGTTGAAACCGAAGACGACGCCGAATTTCGGGAATCACGGCGCAAATCACCACCCAGCCAACTGGCACTGCCCGAAATCGATGCCACCGAATCCGAGCTTGATCCGCCACTGGATGAAGCAAAGATTTTATCCGCCGACGAAGTGAAGGATTTTTCCGTCACCGACGCAGATGAACCGTCTGAGCCGACAGATGCGACTTCAGAAGATCAGAACCTGATTTCTGAAGTCGACCAGCTTATCGATGAAAAGCTGCTGATCGAAGAAGAATCTACGGGCGCGGGAGGCTTTGCCGAAGCTACGACCACAACCGAGATTGATATAGAAACAATGGCGGGGCTAGATGATTTGCTTCCGACAGAGCCCGACCAGCCGCTGCAACTTGATGGCCCGCGCAGCAGTGCACTACGACGCTGGTTACTCAATCCGCTGTTATTGTTGATGGGGCTGGTATTGTTAGCCGGACTGGTCTACCAGTTATGGTTGCGCCAGGCTTTACCGATACTCGACCAGCGGAACATTCCCGCGCTGATAGAACCTTTTGCCGAGCCCGCTCTCAATGAGCTGGAAGCCCGCTTTGATGTTGCCCTGCCGGTGCGCCGCGATTTAAAAAACCTGGGAATTATGTCGGCGCGCACCGAAGCGCACCCGACACGATCCTCCACTACACTGCTGAGAGTTAGCATTGTTAATCGCTCTGAAATCGCCCAACCCTTTCCTTGGTTGGAGCTGACTCTTTCTGACGAAAACGGGCGACTGGTGGCTAGACGTGCACTGTCCCCGGAAGATTACCTGCACAATAATCGACTGGACAATATGATTCCCGCCAATGGCTTGCAACAAGTGACCATCGAGCTGCTGTCATTCCCGCGCCAGGCCCACGGCTTCGAACTGCGGCTTTTGAGCAAGTAAGCTACCGGCTCTTGAACAGGTAGGCTACCGGCAGCTGAACAAATACGCTTCCCACAAAACCTCTAATCGCAAATTGCTCAAAAAAGCAGCAATAAAAGCGGATATTTGAGCGCAACGACTTTACCACTTTGCAGGCCATCGGTATTATTTGTCGTCCCCAAAATCAATCACTCAACCGGCACCGCTCTTTTAGACCACGGCTATGAAAATCGGACCTTATGAACTAGCCAACCAGGTCATCGCGGCACCCATGGCCGGGGTCACCGACAAACCCTATCGCAGGCTGTGCCGACAGTTCGGCGCCGGCATGACGGTGTCGGAAATGGTGACCAGCCGCGTCGATTTGCACAAGTCCACCAAGAGTCGTTTCCGCATGGATCTCGACGGTGAACCAGAACCCGTGGTCGTGCAAATTGTGGGTACCGATCCACAGATGCTGGCCGAAGCAGCCCGGCATAATGTGGCCAATGGTGCGCAGATCATCGATATCAACATGGGTTGCCCGGCCAAGAAAGTGTGCAAGAAAGCGGCTGGCTCAGCGCTGCTTGCTGATGAGCCGCTGGTGGCTAATATTCTCAGTACGGTTGTTGAAGCCGTACCAGTGCCCGTTACGGTCAAGATTCGCACCGGCACCACACCCGAAGAGCGCAATGCCGTTACCATCGGCAAGATCGCCGAAGACGCGGGAATTCAAAGCCTGACCATTCATGGCCGCACCCGTCAATGCAAGTTTGTTGGCGCCGTGGAGTACGACACCATCGCTCGGGTCAAACAATCGATTTCGATCCCGGTGGTTGCCAACGGTGATATAGACTCTCCAGTGCAGGCAGCCAAAGTGTTGAAGCACACTGGCGCAGACGCCATCATGATCGGCCGTGCCGCACAAGGGCAACCCTGGCTGTTCCAACAAATCAGCGACTATCTGCAATATGGCACCGTCTCGCCGATCCCAGAGCAAGCGCTTCGTGCTACCACTATCATGCAGCACCTGACCGCTATCCACGATTTTTACGGCGAACGACTGGGGGTGAAATTCGCTCGCAAACACATCAAGTGGTATTTGCAGCACTGGGAAAGTGAGATAGATCCGCAGTTGCGCACACTTATAACTACGAGCGAAGAAGCTCAGCAACAACTGGCATTAATTGAAGAGTTTTTGCTTGGCAGCCTGCAGAATGCCGACACGGCAGAATGGGCGGGCGCCACAGCACGCCTGGCCGCCTGATGCCAGCTACCCTACAAACCTATTAGAACGATAATAAAACCGCAGATGAAAAAGAGCGACCCTTTAGCCGAGTGCGTTACGCACTCAATCAAAAAATATTTCAGTGATCTAAATGGTGAACAGCCGCAAAACCTGCACAGTTTCTTTATCAACGAAGTTGAGAAGCCTTTCTTGCGAGAAGTCATGCAGCAAGTTAATGGTAACCAGACGCGGGCTGCAAACATGTTGGGGATCAACCGCAACACGCTACGCAAAAAACTGAAACAGTATGAGTTGGACTAGACGGGTCCACGCCACTGTCTCCTTGTAATACTAGTCACGTACTGCCCGGCATCAACTGCAAAATTAATCCTGAATCAACCACAATGCTGACTGTCACGGTTAACGATGACCGCGGCGGACACACCGTTTACCTCTAAAAAATCATAGAAATGTCTTCTAATCAAATACAACCCAAGCGCGCACTGATCAGTGTTTCAGATAAAACTGGCATCGTTGAATTTGCCCTGGCCCTTAATAATGCAGGTATCGAGATCCTCTCGACAGGCGGCACCGCTAAACTACTTGATGAGCATGGCATCGCCGTCACCGAGGTGAGCAGCTACACCGGCTTTCCGGAAATGATGGCCGGCCGAGTTAAGACACTGCACCCCAAGGTGCATGGTGGCATCCTGGGGCGTCGCGGTACCGACGACGCGGTCATGCAGGAACACGGCATTGATCAGATTGATATGGTGGTGGTCAACCTGTACCCATTCCAGGAGACGGTTGCCGACCCGAATTGTGATTTGCCCACGGCCATTGAGAATATTGATATTGGCGGGCCAGCCATGGTGCGCTCGGCAGCGAAGAATCACAAAGATGTCACCATCGTAGTGAACGCCTCTGATTACCCTGCTTTGATCGCGGAAATCAATGAGGGCGGCATTTCCTACGACACTCGCTTCCGCCTGGCGGTCAAGGCTTACGAGCATACCTCGCAGTATGATGGCGCCATCGCCAATCATTTGGGCAGACTGGATACCGAAGGTAACAAGGCGGATTTTGCCAGTTCCTTCAATGTGCAGTTCAAGCATCAGCAAACCATGCGCTACGGGGAAAACCCGCATCAGAAAGCCGCGTTCTATGTAGAAGAAAACCCACCCGTGGGTATTGCCTCGGCCAGCCAAATCCAGGGCAAAGAACTCTCCTACAACAATATCGCCGATACCGATGCTGCTGTGGAATGCGTTAAACAGTTCACCGATGGCCCAGCTTGTGTGATCGTGAAACACGCCAACCCTTGTGGGGTGGCGGTGGCGTCCACCCAGCTGGAAGCCTATCAAAAAGCCTTTGCCACTGACCCGGAATCAGCCTTTGGCGGCATCATCGCGTTTAACCAGGCCCTGGAAGCCGAAACAGCTGCGCTGATTGTAGAAAAGCAGTTTGTGGAAGTTATTATTGCCCCGACCGTCAGTGAGGCAGCGCGCGAGGCCGTTGCCGCAAAGAAGAACGTGCGACTGCTGGAATGTGGGGAGTGGAATGAAGGATCCAACAATGCGCTGGAATACAAACGCGTCAACGGCGGCCTGTTAATACAAGATAACGACCTCGCGCTGTACGACAAGCTGGAAGTGGTCAGTGAATTAGCCCCGACCGAGCAACAAATGAGTGACCTGCTGTTCGCCTGGAAAGTTGCCAAGTTTGTTAAGTCCAATGCCATCATCTACGCCAACGACAATATGACGATTGGGGTTGGGGCCGGGCAAATGAGCCGAGTCAATTCGGCGCGGATAGCGGGCATCAAAGCCGAGCACGCTGAGTTGGAGGTTAAGGGATCGGTAATGGCATCAGATGCATTCTTTCCGTTTCGCGATGGCATCGACAATGCCGCCGCCGCGGGAATTTCAGCGGTGATTCAACCCGGTGGGTCGATGCGCGATGACGAGGTGATTGCAGCGGCCAATGAACATGGCATGGCCATGGTCTTCACCGGCATGCGGCATTTCCGTCACTAGCCGTTAATCCAGCCTCGACGCCAATAGGCGAATACCAACCGCTCCGAGGAAAATAGCCGCCGTGCGATCAAAGCCGGTCTTGGCGCGTTGATACACGTTGCGGCTGCTTTGTGTTGACAGGCTGATCGCCACCACGGCATACCAGGCAAAGTCGATGACAAAGGCGATGATCGCAACCAACCAGGCGGTATTAGGCGGGGGTGAACTCGGCACGAAGGCAGCGAAAATACCGGCAATCACCAGGGCCGTTTTCGGGTTACTCATCTGGGTAATCAAACCTAGCCAAAATGCCTTCTGATAGCTCATTTCGGCACGGCTCTCAATGTCTTCCGTCACAATGGGTTCTTTGGCACCCTGCCAAATCCGGAACGCCAAATACAACAAGTAAGCACCACCGATTATCTTGAACACCAGGTAGGCACTGGGCACTTGCTCTATCAGTGTGGTCACACCAAAACTTGCCAGCACCGCGAACACCGCCACGCCGAGTGCGGTACCGACCGCAGTGGCAATCCCGTGCCCACGTGATTGCGCCAGCGCGTTCTTCGCCACCACCAAAAAACTTGGACCGGGGCTCATCGCTCCGATCAACAGCACGCCGGCTATTGCCAGCAAAAAAGTGTATTCAGCCATACGCAAATTATAAACCACCTCTGCTGAATGGCACACCATTTGCAGCTGCCCAAAAGCGGCCAAATGTGATGACCGTGGCTACACCCACTCCTCCGCTTCGTGGTAAACTGCGCCTGCGCATTCGCGCACACTCATGCAGAGTGCCCCAGGGGGTGGTGAGTTCACCTGAGACTGGTCGTAAGGCCTAAACCCCTAGAACCTGATCCGGCTAATACCGGCGTAGGGATGGGAGTCCAGCCTACTTAAGCTGGCAAACGCACCATTCTCGCCCACCGGGTCTTTTTAACAGTGTGACAAAAAGACCATGATGAAAACTATCTACTCAAATTTAAGCGTTCTTGCCGTGCTCCTGCCCGGCATGCTCAACTTGCAAACGGCCCAGGCCGAACCTCTGACTGAAGTTGTCGTGACAGCTGAGCTGTTGGAAGACAATGTATTGCAATTGCCCAATAGCGTAACCGTGATTAGCGATGAGCTAATCCAGCAACGCAGCGCACAACATCTCGAAGACCTGCTCAACCTGGCACCCAATGTGAACTTTGCCACCGGCGCGGCGCGTGGTCGTTTTCTGCAAATTCGCGGCATCGGCGAGCGCAGCGAGTTCCAGGAGCCCATTATCAATTCAGTCGGTATCGTTGTTGACGGCATTGACCTGACCGGCATCGGCACCGTGGCCAGCACCCTGGATGTGCAACAAGTAGAGATTCTACGCGGGCCACAAGGTACCTTGTTTGGCGCCAATGCTCTTGCAGGGCTGGTCAACGTGGTGTCTAACAAGCCCAGCGAGGAATTCAGCGGGCGTGTTACCGCAGCCGTCGAAGAGTTTGGCGGCATGGAACTCAGCGGCGTCATCAGTGGCCCGAGTTCGGCGAATTCCGCTTATCGACTGGCAGTAAAACATTACGAAAGCGATGGCTTCACCGAAGACGTCTTTCTGGGTCGTGACGATACCAATAATATTGATGAAACCACTGCCCGCGCCCGCTATGTGCATCAGCTCAACGATCAACTCAGTCTCGATGCCACCCTGTTCCTCGCCGATATCCGCAATGGCTACGATGCCTTCAGCCTGGATAACACGCGCCAAACCTATTCCGACGAGCCGGGCGTGGACGAAGTTGAAACCGTTGCCGGCTCCATTCGCCTGGACTATGCCATTAATGACAGCCTGCATTTTGAGGGCTTGCTGAGCCTGGCCGATTCCGAGCTGGAATACCGCTTTGATGAAGACTGGAGCCACACCGGAATTTGCGACAATACCGCCTGCGACAGTGACTTGTTTGGTTTTGACTGGTTCTATTCTTCGGTAGACAACTATCAGCGTGACAACCGCAATACCAGTGTCGATTTACGATTGGTATCCAGTGCCTCTGAAAACACCGGTTGGGTGGCAGGACTCTACCTGCGCGATCAAAGCGTCGACCTGCTGCGAGAATATACCTTCAACGATGGCGACTTTATCAGCGAGCTCGACACCGTTAACGCGGCACTCTACGGGCAGGCAAACATAAGCCTGAACCAGCAGTGGTCAATCACCGCGGGGCTGCGCTTTGAAGATCGCGATGTCGATTACCTCGATAACACGGGGGCGACTGCCAACACCAGCGAAGGACTGTGGGGTGGTCGACTGGCGCTGGAATACCAGGCGGACAACGGTGCGTTCTATTACGGGCTTATTTCCCGAGGTTACAAGCCCGGCGGCTTTAACCTGGATGGCTCCATTTCGGCAGACCGCCGTGAGTTCGATACCGAGACCATGTTGAACTTTGAGCTGGGACTGAAAAACAGTTACTTAAATGACACGCTATTACTGCAGGCCGCGGTGTTCTACCAGGATCGCGATGATATTCAGAGCAAGCAGTCTATCGTGGCCTCACTCGCTACTGGCGAGCTGGGTGGACAATGCCCTTGCAGTTTTACTGACTTCACCGACAATGCCGCCAGCGGTTCGAACATGGGCCTGGAGCTGGAATTAAACTGGCTGGCTAGCGACCAGCTTTCCTTGTACGGATCTATCGGTTTATTGGATACCGAGTTTGATACATTGCTGACCTTCGACCATGTGGGTGCGGATCGCGACAACGGTATTCCCTTTGACTTGGATGGTCGTGAACAGGCGCACGCCCCAGGCTACCAATGGGTGATCGGGGGCAGTTATGCGCTTAGCGAGCGTCTCACGCTCAGCGGCTCTATCGAGGCCAAGGACGACTTCCTGTTCTCCGACCGACACGAAGAGCGCTCGGATGCCTATGAGCTGGTCAACCTGGAAATTAGCTATGCCACCGAGTCTTGGGAAGTGGCCATCTATGGCAAGAACCTCACCGATGAACTGGTTAAAACCCGCGGCTTCGGCAGTTTCGGCAACGACCCACGCAAGTTCTATGAAACCGAGCCTTATAATCAATTTGCAGCGCCGCGTGTGGTGGGAATTAAAGCCAGTGTGGATTTCTAGATCGCGGCCTATTGAATCTGTGCAAACGCCTGGAGACTTTAATGAATCTATCTGTTGAGATCAGCATGTACCCCTTGCATGAAGACTACAAAGTAAGGATCGAGGAGTTTTTGCAGCAACTGAAAGCCGGTGCGGGCGAGGCAATTGAGATTCGCAGCAACAATATGAGCACTCGCCTGTTTGGAGAGTTTTCACAGGTGACTACTTTGCTGAATCAAGCCATGCATGATTCCATGCAGCAGTTCGGAAAAATCGTCTTCGTCTGCAAGTACCTGCAAGGCGACGCGCGTAGCCTTGAGGGATACGAGTAGGCGCTCGCCGCTACTTCGACATGATGGAACTCACTGAACATCTCGCCCAGGCCTGGCAGGCAACCAGCCAACTGGAAATTGTCTCGGTGCTGTTTGGGCTGGCCTATGTGATTTTAGCGGCACGCGAGAATATCTGGTGTTGGCCCGCTGCTTTTATTGGCACCGGAACTGCGGTGGTGCTGTTTTGGGATGTCAGCCTGGTGATGGAGTCTGCCTTGAATGTCTATTACCTGGCGATGGCGATTTACGGCTGGTGGCAATGGCAGTATGGCAGTACTAATCACTCAACTTTGAAAATCAGCTCCTGGGGAACGAAGCAGCATCTGGTAGCGCTCAGTATTATCGTGCTGCTCACCCTGCTGAGCGGATACCTGTTGAGCGCGAACACCGAGGCCGCATTCCCCTACGTGGATTCATTTACTACCTGGTCGGCTGTGATCACAACCTGGATAGTAGCCCGCAAAATCCTGCAAAACTGGCTGTACTGGATTGTAATCAACACGGTCTCCGTGTGGTTGTTTAGTGAGCGCGGCCTGTATTTATACGCCTTGCTGTTTATCGCCTATATCATCATTGCGATATTTGGCTATCTGAACTGGCGCAAGAACTATGAGCATGAACTCAGCACCCAATGAACGGGTGCTGGCCGATTGGGAGCATTGGCCGATAGACGCCAAGCCAACCGTTGTGCGTAGTATGACAGGCGGCCAGAACAATACATCCTGGTTACTTGAGGCTGCCGGCAAGCACCTGGTGCTGAAAAGTTTCACAGAGACGACAACAGCAGATCGCTCTCGGCAAATCCAGCAATGGGCGGCTAAGAGAAGCCTGGCACCACCAGTGCTTTATTTCGACCGGCCCACTTCCTACCTGTTAATGGAGTACGTCGAGCAGCCCACGATTCAGACCGTCAATATTGTCGAACCAGGGTTACAGCAGCTATCTACAGCATTGGCAAAACTGCACGCGGCCCCTGTTGACTCGATCGCATCGATCGCTGGTCGTTTTGATTTGCTCGCCTTCTGCGAGCAGTATCTTGAGGGTGCAGCAAACCAGACGGTATTGCGACACAAAGCATTGCTGCCCATTCTTAATCTGTGCCTGGCCGATGATAATCCTGAGTGCTTATGTCATAACGACCTGGTTGCAGAGAACTGTTTTGTTGACGACGAGGGCGCACAATTTATCGACTGGGACTATGCACAATTGAACAACCCCTGGTTTGACCTGGCCTCGGCCATGATTTACTGGCAGCTGGACCAAGCGCAGTGCGAGAAATTTCTGGGTAGCTATCGTGAGGGCTGGGACGAACTGGCTACCAGTGCTGTTTGTCGAGCGGCACAATGCACTGTGCTGTGGATAGACTTGCTCTGGTATGAGTATCGGAACCCGTCCATTGACCAGGCGCTAGCTAAGACAAAACTGAAAAAACTGGAGTCGCTGGCAGCAACGTTTGATATTCACCTGCCAGGCTGACGTTCGCTCAGGGCCGTTTTGCGCTCAAGGCTGTTTAAAGCTCAAGGCTGTCGCCTCAGCCGTAACAATCCTTCCTGCGCTGTGGAGGCAACCAGCGTGCCATCTTGAAGATAAACGCTGCCGTAGGCGAAACCGCGGCCATTACCCGTAGATTGCACGCGGCAATCATAAAAGAACCAGTCATCAGCACGGAACGGGCGGTGGAACCAGATCGCGTGGTCCAGCGACGCCATCATCACTCTCTTGAAGCGGTCTGCCATGCTCATCTCATCCAGCTTGTGTGGCGAGAGGGTAGAACGCAACAAGCCCATATCAGAAATATATGCCAATACCGAGGTATGACAGTCGGGATCTTCCGGCAGTTCTTCCTTGGTTTTGATCCACATCTGGTGTGAATGCGGGTTGCTTAGTTGTTCCGGGCGAAAATGGTAAACGTCGAGAAACTCGGCCTGAAAGTTAACACTCTCTGGAATGCCCTTATCCAGCGCTTCTTTTAAAGTGTCGGTGGGTGGCACTGACTTGCGGAAGTAATCCAAGCCCTCTTCTGGCTTTTGAAACGAGGCGGACAAATGAAAGATCTGCCGACCATGCTGAATTGCCACGACCCGGCGGGATGAATAACTGCCGCCATCGAGACTGCGATCGACCTCGTAGATGATTGGCGCATTAACATCGCCTTTGAGTAAAAAGTACGCGTGCGCAGAGTGAATCTTTCGATCATCACCGATGGTGTTATAAGCCGCACGTATCGCCTGGCCCAATACCTGTCCACCATAGACCTGGCCGGTTTTTAAATCACGGCTTTGCCCGCGAAAGAGGTTGTCGTCAAGGCGCTCACAGTGCATGAACTCCTGTAAGGTCGATTGTGGGGGTGATGTTTGTGTCATTTTCTAATTACCGAAAAAGCCTAGCTTGCCACACCCGCTGCCTCAGCAGCTTCTTTGTATTCCTGGCACACCGGGATATCATCGGCGCCGCTGTCGACCAACTCATCACAACTCTGAGCTTCAACGGCTTCGAGACAGGCTACCGCCTGGTCTTCCAGGCCAGCTTCAATACTGCGATCGATATAGGGCGCGACCATGGTGGCACACATGCCCTCAAACAGGGTGACCACCGCAGCCTGCATTTCTTCCGGTATCTGCTGCTCGGCGATTTGCTCGATACCGCAAGCCTTCACTTTTGCACACACGGCCTCACTCATCTCGACGACTTTCTCTGCATTGGCGAGATTGGCAAACAACGATAAAAACACTAGTAAAATTCGCGTCATCTGGGTTTCGTAATAATTGGATGATGGTTCAGGTGGCGACTATGGTACACCAATCCTCCGCCTGGTGGTTACACGTCATAGCCCAATATCGGCGCTAGCCAACGCTCTGCGGTAATCAAGTCCATGTCTTTGCGCTCAGCGTAGTCTTCAACCTGGTCTTGCTGGATTCGCGTGACGGAAAAATATCGTGCGTCGGGATGTGCGAAATACCAGCCGCTCACTGCCGCGGTCGGCAACATGGCAAAACTCTCGGTGATACTCATGCCAGCATTGTCCTGCGGTTTGAGCAGGTTCCAGAGCTGGGTTTTCTCGGTGTGGTCCGGGCACGCCGGGTAGCCGGGCGCTGGTCGAATACCGCGATACTTTTCTCGAATTAATGCATCGTTGTCGAAGTCCTCATCGGGCGCATACCCCCAGAATTCACGACGCACGCGTTCATGCATGTGTTCCGCAAAGGCCTCTGCCAGACGATCCGCTAAGACCTTCAACATGATGGATTGGTAGTCGTCGTTGTCGGCCTCGAATTCAGCTATCTTTTGCTCAATTTTATGACCCGCAGTGACGGCAAAACCGCCGATGTAGTCTGGCTTGCCCGATTCGACCGGAGCAATAAAATCCGCTAAACAGTAGTTCGGTTGGGTGTTTTTCTTTTTGTCCTGTTGGCGCAAGTGATGCAGAGTCTCGATGACTTCGTTGCGATCTTCATTCGCGTACACCAGGATATCATCGCCACTGCTATTAGCCGGGAAAAAGCCGATAACGCCCTGCGCCTCCAACCATTGTTCATCGATTATTTTTTGCAACATGGCCTTGCCATCGGCAAATAGCTTCTGTGCCTCGGCCCCAATTACTTCATCATCCAGGATACGCGGGTATCGCCCAGCCAGTTCCCAGGCGCTGAGAAATGGGGTCCAATCAACACGGTCCACCAGGCGATTCAGATCGTAATCAGCAAAGGTCTTCAAACCGAGAAAGCCGGGCTTATCGGGTGTGTGCTGTTGCCAATCGATGGCTACCCTGTTTTCTCGTGCCAGGGGCAATTCCAGGGTTTTATGCACTTTGCCATGTTTAGCCCGTTCAACCCGAATACGTTCATACTCGGTTCTCACATCGCCAACGAATCCTGCCTTTTGCTCACTGGATAACAGGTTTTGTGCTACGCCCACCGCGCGCGAGGCATCGGGCACATGGACCACCTGGTCTTTCAATAAATTAGGTTCAATCTTCAGTGCAGTGTGTACCTTGGAAGTTGTCGCACCACCGATCATCAATGGCATTTCCACGCCCTGACGCTCCATCTCCTTCGCCATATGGACCATTTCATCCAGCGATGGTGTGATCAGGCCTGACAGACCAATCAAGTCACACTCATTGGCAATGGCTTCTTTGAGAATTTGTTCAGCCGGTACCATCACACCCAGATCGATGACTTCAAAGTTATTGCATTGCAACACCACGCCTACGATGTTCTTGCCGATATCGTGTACATCGCCCTTCACCGTGGCCATAAGGATCTTGCCGTTTGATTGCGCGGCAGCGCCACTGGCCTCTTTTTCGGACTCGATATACGGCATCAAGTATGCCACCGCTTTCTTCATCACGCGGGCGGATTTCACGACCTGCGGTAAAAACATTTTACCGGAGCCAAATAAATCCCCGACGATGTTCATGCCGTCCATCAAAGGGCCTTCAATCACGTCAAGCGGTCGTTCCGCGGCCAGTCGTGATTCTTCCGTGTCTTCCTCGATATACTCGGTGATGCCCTTCACCAGCGCGTGAGCGAGACGCTTGTTAACAGCCCAGCTTCGCCACTCGAGGTCTTCTTTCTTGTCTTCCTGCTTGCCCGTGCCCAGGTAGTCATTGGCGATGGCCAATAATTCCTCGGTAGCACCCGGGTGAGTGTTTAGTACAACGGCCTCAACCTTGTCACGGAGTTCGGTGGGCAGGTCCTCGTAGATCGCCAACTGACCTGCGTTCACAATGCCCATGTCCATACCCGCCTTGATCGCGTGGTACAGGAACACCGAGTGAATTGCTTCACGTACCGGGTTGTTGCCACGGAATGAGAATGACACATTGGACACACCGCCCGATACCTTGGCATAGGGCAGGCTACGTTTTATCTCGCGGGTTGCTTCAATGAAATCGACGGCGTAATTATCGTGCTCATCGATACCTGTAGCGATAGCGAAGATATTCGGATCAAAGATAATGTCTTCAGGCGGAAAGCCGACTTTCTCAGTCAGCACCTGGTAAGCCCGGCTACAAATCTCAACCTTGCGCGCACAGGTATCCGCCTGGCCTTCCTCATCGAAAGCCATCACGATCACTGCGGCGCCGTAACGCATTACCAGCTTGGCCTGTTCGACAAACTTGTCTTCGCCTTCTTTCAGCGAAATCGAGTTCACCACGCCCTTGCCCTGGATGCATTTCAAGCCTGCCTCGATAACCTCCCACTTGGAGGAATCAATCATGATCGGCACACGGGAAATATCTGGTTCGGAAGCCACCAGATTGAGGAAGGTGACCATGGCCGCTTCCGAGTCAATCAGGCCCTCGTCCATATTGACGTCTATGATCTGGGCACCGTTTTCAACCTGCTGACGGGCAACTTCCAGGGCCGTTTCGTAGTCCTGCTCCTTGATCAGCTTTTTAAACCGCGCAGAACCCGTAACATTGGTCCGCTCGCCGACATTGATAAACAGCGAATCCGCGTCGATATTAAATGGCTCGAGGCCAGACAAGCGCATATTGTGTGAATGACTCATGCTGCTAACTCCCGCGGCGAATGATTTCCCACCGCCTTGGCAATGGCCTGGATATGCTCTGGTGTTGAACCGCAACAGCCACCAACAATATTGACGAAGCCGCTCTCGGCCCATTCACCGATATGATCCGCCATATCTTCCGGGGTCAGGTCGTATTCCCCAAGTTCATTTGGCAGACCGGCATTCGGGTGTGCTGAAACAAACACTTCAGATACGCGGGACATCTCCTGCACATACTGGCGCAAATCATCGGGCCCGAGTGCGCAGTTCAAACCAATGCTGATTGGCTTGGCATGACGGAGGCTGTTGTAAAACGCCTCGGTAACCTGGCCGGTCAGTGTGCGACCAGACTGATCGGTGATGGTGCCGGATAACATAATCGGCAACTCCACCTGGTCTTTCTCAAACACCGTTTGTACGGCAAACACGGCGGCCTTGGCATTCAGCGTATCGAAAACAGTTTCGATCAGGATGATGTCCACGCCACCCTCGATCAACGCTCGGGTTGCCACGGAATAGTCCGCTACCAATTCGTCAAAGGTGATGGCGCGTGCGCCCGGATCATTCACATCCACCGACACCGAGGCAGTTTTCTGATTGGGACCCAACACGCCAGCGACAAAGCGAGGTTTATCAGCACTGCTGAATTCATCCGCACAACGACGGGCGAGTTGAGCAGCCTGTAAATTGATTTCGGCCGCGTATTCAGACAACTGGTAGCGCTCGAGATCGCTGGGCGTTGCATTAAAGTTGTTGGTTTCAATAATGTCTGCGCCCGCCTCCAGGTATTCGCGATGAATGTCCGCTATGATCTTGGGCTGGGTCAGCACCAGCAGGTCATTCATGCCCTTGAGCGGGGTGTCCCATTCCGCGAAGCGCTCACCACGGTAGTCGGCTTCCTCGAGCTTACGCTTCTGAATCATGGTGCCCATGGCACCATCAAGAACCAGTATGCGCTCGGCGAGTAACGAGTTTAATTGCTCTGCGCGATTCATGATTAACTCCTGACGAAACCAACGCGCGTACAAATTTCGCGCACTGGGTCGACCTTGTTTAATGCGTAAAAGTGCAAACCCGCAACCCCGTTGTCCAGCAGATCAAAACAGAGGTGGGTCACCACATCCAGACCAAATGCCATGAGTGACGGCGTATCATTTTGATACTGCTCCAGGCGCGCTCGAATCCAGCGTGGCAGCTCAGCGCCGCAGGTATCGGAGAAGCGCGTCAACATGGTGTAGTTGGTAATCGGCATAATGCCCGGAACAATCGGCACGTTTATGCCAGCGCGCACGGCCTCTTCCTGGAAAGCAAAATAGCTGTCCGCGTTGTAGAAGTACTGGGTTAAGGCCGAATTGGCGCCTGCATCAATCTTGCGCTTAAAGTTCTCGATCTCACTGGCGGGTGAGGACGACTCCGGATGAAAATCCGGGTAGGCAGCGACTTCCAGGTGCAGCTCATCGCCAAACTCCTCGCGGATAAACTCTACCAGGTCACTGGCATAGCGGAAGCGTCCGCGCTCTACCATGCCGCCTGGCAAATCGCCGCGCAGCACAACCATACGATTCACGCCGAGGTCGACGTAAGACGCAATGGTTTCCTTTATGTAGTCGCGCGATGCGCCCACACAGGTAATATGCGGTGCCACGTTCGAGCCTGCCTCAAGCATGCTCTTGACGGCATCATAAGTACCCTGCTGCGTACTGCCCCCGGCGCCATAGGTTACCGAGAAAAACGACGGTTCAAAACAAGCCAGCTCGGCATGGACGCCGGACATGGCTTCTACCCCTTTTTCAGTACGGGGCGGGAAAAATTCAAAACTTAGATCGGGTGTTGTGTATGACATGTCTACTCCTGACTTCAGAGTGAGTCATCAACACGGGTGCTACTTGCCTCGGAAGCGAAGCGAAAAGCGCACAGCCGCACCACCTGCTCTTGTCAGGTGGCGCAACCAGCATTGTTTCAACCACACATGGAGTTTAGCTCCCGTGCGATGAAAATTAGTAGCGGTAGTGATCCTGCTTATATGGGCCTTCAACTGGAACGTTGATGTAGTCGGCCTGCTCCTGGGTCAACGTCGTCAAACGAACGCCAATTTTTTCCAGGTGCAAACGAGCTACTTTCTCGTCCAGGTGTTTCGGCAGGATATAAACTTTGTTTTCGTAGTTTTCACCTTTCGACCACAGCTCGATTTGCGCCAGGGTCTGGTTGGTGAAAGAGTTAGACATAACAAAGCTTGGGTGGCCAGTGGCACAACCCAGGTTCACCAAACGACCCTTGGCAAGCAAGATAATGCGTTTGCCGTCGGGGAAGATCACGTGATCTACCTGGTCTTTGATGTTTTCCCACTCAAGGTCTTCCAGACCCGCTACATCGATCTCGTTATCGAAGTGTCCAATGTTACAAACAATTGCCTGATCCTTCATCGCGTCCATGTGCTCGCGACGAATGATGTTGAAGTTACCAGTAGTAGTAACAAAAATATCAGCGTCTGCAACCGCGTCTTCCAGGGTAACGACCTCGTAGCCTTCCATTGCGGCTTGCAGCGCGCAAATCGGATCAATCTCGGTGACTTTTACAATCGCACCCAGACCACGCAACGAAGCCGCGGAACCTTTGCCGACGTCACCATAGCCACAAACCACGGCAGTTTTGCCCGCTACCATTACGTCAGTGGCGCGTTTGATTGAATCAACCAGTGACTCGCGACAGCCATACAGGTTGTCGAACTTCGATTTAGTCACAGAATCGTTCACGTTGATCGCTGGGAATGGTAATTCGCCTTTCTCAACCATTTGATACAAGCGTGCTACACCCGTGGTGGTCTCTTCAGTCACACCTTGAACGCCAGCCAGACGACGCGAGTACCAGGTGTTATCTTCAGCCAACTTGGCTTTGATTGCAGCGTACAGGAAAGTCTCTTCTTCACTGCCAGGGTTATCCAGGATGGAGCTGTCTTTCTCGGCTTTGGCACCCAGGATCAACAACAAGGTTGCATCGCCACCGTCGTCGAGGATCATGTTCGGACCTTTGTCGCCCGGCCAGTCCATAATGCGGTGGGTGTAGTCCCAGTACTCTTCCAGGGTTTCGCCTTTAACCGCGAACACCGGAATGTTTTGCGCAGCGATGGCGGCAGCAGCGTGATCCTGCGTAGAGAAGATATTGCATGATGCCCAACGTACTTCGGCACCCAGGGCAACCAGGGTTTCGATCAGCACAGCGGTTTGAATGGTCATGTGCAAAGAGCCAGCAATTTGCGCACCTTTTAACGGCTGCGCTGCGCGGAACTCCTCACGGATCGACACCAAACCCGGCATTTCGGTTTCGGCAATGGCAATTTCCTTGCGACCAAAGTCAGCAAGACCAATATCTGCTACGAGATAATCACTAAATTCAGGGATAGATGGATTGATACTCATCTTTCATCTCCTACGTTACGTATTTAAGGTTAAACGAAAAATGAGCGTCGTTGCTATTGCGGCCCGGAAAACCGGTCGCGACACCTGAGCCTGATGGGTAGGACACCCAGTGCAACGCTCCTCAAGTGCTAGAGCGGCGCATTATAGGCAAGGAAAAACCGTATTTCCAGTGCTAAACACTGGATTTTGTGACTTATTTTGCTGCAAAAAATCGCGAAAACAGCCTTACCAGCTATTGCGCAACTCGCGCAGCTTTAAAAACACCTGCTCCTCGCTGGGTTGCTCGGGCAGCTCGGGGAAACGCTCGCGTAACAAGCGGATAATGGTGTCACTTTCCAGGCGGAAAAAACTGTTCACCGCACGCTCCAAGGCAATATTGGAAATAAAATGCTTGTCGCCATTCCATTGCTGCATCGCCACCAACAGGCTCTTGGCAGCGAGGTTATCCGGCTCCCGATCCAGGGTGAACTGCAAGTTATTGATGATGTAATCGTGACCGGGATAAACCCGTGTTTCATCATGCAATACAAATAACTGTTCAACAAAGGTCTGATACATCACCTGGGGATCACCACCGTTGTGGCAATTACCGACGCCTGCATTGAACAGGGTGTCGCCACAAAACAGAGCCGGGGGCTGATTGTCATCGCCCTCGTACAACAAACAGGTATGGCAAAAAGTGTGGCCCGGGGTGTCCATGGCCAGCAATTGAATCGTGCTGCCAACCTGCAGGGCATCGCCAGCAGCAAGGCCAACATCCACATTGGCAATTTCTCCCACCGCTTTCTCATGCGCATAAAGTGTGGCACCCGTAGCGGCTATCACTTCGTCGTTGCCGCCCGTGTGGTCATAGTGCTCATGAGTATTAATCACTCCTCGAATGGTCCAGCCTAACTCTGCAACACGGGCCAGGCAGACGGCGTGGTCGAGCGGATCGATGGCCACCGCCTCGTTGGTCTCAGCGCAGGCAATCAGGTACATATAGTTGCGCAGGCTGTTATTAACCGGAATTTGCTCTACTAACATGGGCTTCTCCTCCAAGCCGATTGCTGTGGGCACCATGGTTGAATTTGATGCTAAGTTTTAATGGTACACTCTCGCGGAAGATTTTGTCCGCTGCCACTGGCAGTCCAGCACGCCATGGCTCTCGTAACCTTAAAAAACATCAACATCAGCTTTGGCGCTGACGCCATTCTAGACCAAGCCAATTTAATAATCGAACCGAATGAGCGCATTGGCTTGATTGGTCGTAATGGAGCCGGCAAATCCACTCTGCTGAAGCTGATACATGGCGAGATCAGCCCCGATGAAGGTGAGGTTTTGGCCCAGCAGAACCTGGTGACGGGCCGCCTAGTGCAGGAAGTGCCCAACGACGCCAACATGGATATCCGCAGCGTGGTGGCGATGGGTGACCGAGAGCGTGGTGACTTGCTGGCGCGCTATTATGCAGCAGGGAGCGAAGACGAAGCACTGCAACAGGAGTTAAACGCCAGCGATGCCTGGGCGCTGGATCGGCAAGTTAAAACACTGTGCTCAAAATTTGATTTACAAGCCGAGGGTGCATTTGCGGAACTGTCGGGCGGCATGAAACGGCGCGTACTGATGGCCCAGGCGCTAGTGAATGAACCTGATATCTTGTTGCTTGACGAGCCAACCAACCATCTGGATATCGATACCATCCTATGGCTGGAAAATCTGTTGATGGGGCTGCACTCCACCCTGGTGATCATTTCCCACGATCGAAGTTTTATTGATCGCTTGTGTACCCGCATCGTGGAACTGGATCGAGGCCACCTTAGCTCCTGGCCCGGCAACTATCAGCAATACCTGAGCGGCAAGGCAAAGTGGCTGGAAGAAGAAGCGCGGCACAATGCCAAGTTCGACAAACGCCTCGCGCAGGAAGAGGTCTGGATACGACAGGGCATACAGGCAAGACGCACCAGGAACGAAGGCCGCGTTCGCGCCCTGAAGAAAATGCGTGCCGAGCGACAACAACGGCGCGATGTACAAAGCACCGCGAATATCAAACTGAATGAAGGGGGCAAGTCCGGCAAGATTGTTATCGAAGCGGAAAACCTGCATGCCCGGTTTGGTGAAAATGTACTCATGGAGGATTTTTCCTGCCGCATTTTACGTGGCGACAAGGTTGGCATTATCGGCCCCAATGGTTGCGGCAAATCCACCCTGATCAAAATCCTGACCGGTGAGAACGAGCCCGATGCCGGAAAGATCAAGATCGGCACCAACCTGCAGATCGCCTACCTGGATCAGCACCGCACCGCCATCCGAGATGATTTAAGTGTGCAGGACAACGTTTCGGGAAACACTGAAATTACTATCAACGGGCAACGCAAACATATTATGGGTTACCTGCAGGACTTCCTGTTTAGCCCAGCCCGGGCACGAGCACCGGCGGCTAAACTGTCAGGCGGAGAGCGCAATCGCCTGATGCTGGCAAAGCTGTTTACCCAGTCTTTCAATTTCCTCGTACTCGACGAACCGACCAATGATCTGGACTACGAGACGCTGGAATTATTGGAGCAGTTATTGATGGATTACAGTGGCACCCTGTTGCTGGTGAGCCATGACCGAACCTTTTTGAATAACGTGGTGTCCAGCACCATCGCGTTTGAGGGTAACGCCCAGGTGCATGAATACATCGGCGGCTACGATGACTGGTTGCGTCAACGCCGTACACCTGAGAAAGCCAGCACGCCAGCAGCAATAAAAACTGCGGAGCCGAAAAAACCAGCAACGGCAGCCAAACCCAAAAAGCTCAGCTACATGGTGCAGCGTGAGCTCGATGAGCTGCCGCAGAAAATTGATGACCTGGAACAACGGATCAACAAAGCACAAGAAGCCATGACCGAACCAGGTTTTTACCAGCAGGATGAGAGTGTGGTGGTGCAGGCCAGCAGTGAACTTAAAGCACTGCAAGCGGAGTTGGAAAAATGTTTCGAACGTTGGGAAGAGCTTGAGAGTTGAGCGTTAGTTAGAGGTTGATCAGAGATTTGTTAAAGTCTGACGACATTACACGCCCTCCGAAAAACTTTCTTTATGACTCAAACGATAAAAACAATGTGGGTAAGAAGTAACGCGTGAAATTACTAGCTCATTATGAACGATAAGAACTGCAAGGATATTTACGACCCCGTCGCTGTTGCCGAGTTATTCGACCGTTGCTCGACTAGATATCGTTGGTGGAGCGCTATCGCTTCTTTCGGCATGACACGAATTTGGAGGATTGTCTGTATAAATTCACTACCAGCTTCGACAAAACAGGAAGGTGAGTTTCTTGATTTGATGGCGGGCACAGGGGAAGTTTGGCCTCACCTGTTAAGACGTTACCCTAAACTGAGTTCAATTAAGGCGGTCGATAACTCAAGAAAGATGCACGATGATGCCATTCTAAGATTACACTCCTCACGATCAGGCCGTTGTACCCATATTTTAGCTAATGCTCTTGAGGTTGATCTACCAAAAGATAGCGCAGATTCCGTAGTCTCCACCTTTGGCCTGAAGACCTTTAACAGTGAACAACTGGTGCAAATCGCCCGGCAAGTGAATCGTACTTTGAGAACTGGCGGGACATTCAGCTTTATAGAGGCGAGTGATCCTGTGAATTGGCAACTTCGACCTTTGTACCGATTTTATATGGACCGTTGCCTCCCTCTGATTGAACGATTCGCGCTACAGGGTGCTCAGGATTTTTCAATGATTGGTACGTATACCAAAAACTTTAAGAATTGTGATGCGTTCGCTGAAGCGCTTCGATCTGAAGGTCTGGTTGTGAATTCTTATACGCATTTTTTTGGATGTGCTACGGGAGTATTTGGACATAAAAGAGAACTTGAATAGTCTTCAATTAGAGAAACGCACGTTACGATGCCCAGAGAGGGTCGTTAGCTGGCTGAGTAATGTTCGTGTTCTAATTCTTTACTTCTAGTAGATCAATAATAAATATAAGCGCTTCATTACGCTTGATACTTGGTGGCAAGCCATCATGACCATAAGCCAAACGCGCGGGCACATACAACACGATTCGCCCGCCCTCGCCAATTAGCGGCAATCCTTCCTTCCAGCCTCTTATAGCTTTACGTAGGCTCAGCTCCAGTGGTTCGTCGTTGAACGTGCTGTCAAATACACTGTTGTCGACATGTTTGCCCTGAAAATGTATCGTGACTCGGCTACGCGATGTCGGCCTCTTATCATTTCCCGGCGCCAGGATTTTGTACTGCAAGCCAGACTTCGTGACAACTACTCCCTCCTTATTTTGGTTCTGCTCAAGAAAGATACGGCCTTGTTTGGCGAGGCTAACTTCAGCCAGTGCAGGCATGGATGATGTAGCGAGCAGTAAGAGCAAAATGGCTTGTTTCATCGCCGAATAGTAACAGGATTATCGGACACAAGCCCTGCGACCTGTTAATGATTAGGCGAATTAAATAAGCTCAGGTCTTGCACAACTCATCACCTAACCATACATTTTTGTATGGTTTCTCTGGCTTAACTGTAATCCCTCGTAGAGTCGCTTTGATGAATAATCTTTCACTACAGATTTTCTACCAACGTTAGCAAGTGGATTCAGATGAATATCGTTAGATTCTCAATAGTTGTTCTTGTTTTTACCTTACTCACTCTGCCGGTTTCTCTCGTATCACATGCGTCAGGCGGAATGGCGCATTCTCACCACTGCTCAACGGTGCCGACGTTCGCTGCGGCGAATTTAACCACTCACACAGCAACTCAATCGGGACCTTGGTCAAATCCGGCAACATGGGGTGGAACCCTGCCTGCCGCGAATGCGGCAGTCTTAATCCCTGCAAGTATAGAGGTGACTTTAGACAGCGAACTCAATACTCGCCTTAATCTCGTCCGCATCGATGGAACACTTAAGTTTGATGAAACTCGGAATACGCTTCTACGAGTCGAAACGATCTTCAGCTCATGCAGCGGCACACTGCAAATTGGCACGCAAGCTCAACCCATTCGACCCAATGTAACAGCCCGCGTGATCTTTATTGATAACGGCCCTGTTACAGATAGCAGTCGACTGAGTCGTGGCGCGATCTTGGCTGGTAGCACCTCGATTGTCGGCAGCGCCAAGACTCATCGTGCGGTAATGACACCTCAAGCCCGACAAGGTGATGCAACGATAAGACTCAGCGCCGCGCCCATTGGTTGGGAGATTGGCGATCAATTGGTGATAACAGGCACACAAATCAATAACCCGACCAGCGATGAAATTCGTACCATCGCGGCGATTTCCAACAATGTTGTTTCCTTAAATGCTTCACTTAACCTTGATCACACCGCACCTCGTCCGGGCCTTAATGTGTATGTGGCTAACGTGACGCGTAATATTGAGTTTCGGTCTGAGAATACCGCTATACAACATCGCGGCCACATAATGTTTATGAGCGCAAACGTCAATATCCAAAATGCGCGATTCACAGAACTCGGGCGCACAGATAAAACGCGGCCCTTGAATGATGTGCGGTTCGATTTCACTGACCCGGAAAGCAATGGCGATGATGCTCCAGAGGCAGCGACCGTTGTGGCATTGGGCGGTTCGAATGTTAGGGGCAGGTACGCAATCCATTTTCATCAGATCGGTACGCAACCAGGCAGCCAGGCAGCGCTTGTTCAGGGGGCAGTTGTTTTTAATGGCCCAGGTTGGGGATTCGTAAACCACTCATCACACGTAAACTTTATTAACAATGTGTCTTACGGTTTGCAAGGCGCAGGCTTCTACACCGAAGCAGGCGATGAAATAGGCAGCATGGAAGGCAATATCGCAATACGTAGCGTAAACAGCTCGTTTAACTTGGATGATCAAGGTGCCATTGACCCCGATTTGCGAGCAGATCACATGGACTACGGTCACGACGGCGATGGTTTCTGGCTAACCGGCCCGCGTGTGAGCATGATTAATAATGTCTCTGCGGGCGCGTCAGCTCACGGCATCATTTATTGGACCGATGGCATCATGGAGCCAACTCCCAGTCCCACCACCAGGGCGACGATTCCTGTTGCCCATTTACCCAACGGCCATTTAATCCCTAACCGGCAATCGGTTCCCGTGTGGTGGGCACCGCTGGCAGAGAACCGTGGCAACGAATCTTATGGCGCCACCGTTGGATATCGAATGCGGTATCTCCATGCCAAAAACTATCTGGGTCGAGACGAACAAAGTGATTTTCATCGTTCACCACCCCAGGCCTACATCAATACCTTGAGGCCCAGTGTCAACGACCTCACCGTCTGGGGGAGCCGCGATGGCGTGTTGCTTAACTACAATGAACGCCTCAGCTTGATTGGCGCAAGGATCGTGGGCTTTGGGCGAGGCATCAGCGTCTTCAGCTTTAACGAAGGGACCGCAAAATCAGGGGTCGGCCTGGACCTCTCGAATGATTCTACGCATGGGCCTGCAAACGTGATGAACGTCAGCGTAGAGGGTTTTGGTGTGGGTGTTGCACTGCCAGTGAACTCTCGGTGGGAGATCGATAACCTGCGAGCTCAGAGCAACAGCACAGATCTATTGTTTATTGAACCCGAAAACGCCAATACACAAATTATATTTAGTCGGTTGAATTACGGAAGCTTCACCATACACGATCAGGAAGACGCCACCACATTCCCGACACACGTCACCGTTGTCCCAACTCTCGTCACTGGTGCACCCACTGCCAGCGCGGCACTCCCTCCGATCATCTATCTTTTGTTATCAAGTGATACCGTGCCCTAAATTCAAGCACTGCCTATCGATCGGCATATATAGTAAGGTTTGTTTAAACTGCTCTATGGTTTGACGCATAGACCAAATAGAAAAGATCAAGTTCTGGAAGAGTAAATGAGAGCCTGCTATGCATATCCTGCTTGTTGAAGACGACGAAGAGACCAGTCACTTTATTCAAAGGGGGCTAAAAGAAGCTGGTGATATTGTTGAAACACGGGCGAACGGTAAAGCCGGATTATTGGAAGCCACCACAAAGAACTTTGATGCCATTATTTTTGATC
>JBCCFY010000038.1:0-43354 GCA_039110515.1 Pseudomonadota bacterium | reverse complement strand
TTGGTTACATCGGTGCCAATATCTTTGCCAGTGCCTTTTTCTTGTTGGTGTTTTTCGCCGCGCTGACGTCGCAAGTTAGTATTCTGCAGGTCCCGATTTCTGCTTTCCAGGATGAGCTGAAGTACAGTCGCCTCAAGAGTGTCCTGAGCCTGGGTGTTTGTGCCGCCTTACTGGTTATCGCCAGCACGGTGTCCTTTGGCATGGTCGCGTATTTTACCGAGTTCGTTAACTATGGTGGTGCCACCAAGTCTTTCTTCGATGTGGTTTATGACGTGTTTTACGACACGATATTGCCGTTAAACGGCTTCATCGTCTGTTTGTTCGTAATATATCGTTGGCGCAAGGCCAACTTCAATGAGGAACTGTCGACAGGTGATGAGGGCTTTGAGAATTCCTTTGCCAAAAAGTATATTAACTTTTCCCTGGGCACCTTTATCCCGGCAATCCTGTTGCTGGTGTTTATCAATACGGTTTGTATCAAATTTTTTGGTATGAACAGCCTGTTGGATATTTTTTGAGCCAGTTCTCGCAACTCATTAAAAAGGCTGATCGATAGTGATCAGCCTTTTTTCATTATACGCTGTTGCTCGCGCTTCCAGTCCCGCTCTTTGATGGACGCTCGCTTGTCGTGTTGTTTCTTACCCTTGGCCAGGCCGATTTTCAGTTTTGCCCGGCCGCGCATCCAATACAGGGTCAGCGGAGCCAGTGTGTAGCCAGCGCGTTCTACCTGGCCAATCAGCCGGCTGATTTCGTAGCGTTTCATCAATAATTTACGCGGCCGAACAGGATTGGGGTCAACGTGCGTTGACGCCGACATCAACGGCGAAATATGCGCTCCGTGCAGGAATAATTCACCCTTGTTGATTGTCACATAAGCCTCTTTCAGCTGCACGCGTCCTTCGCGCATGCTTTTTACTTCCCATCCTTCCAGCACCAGTCCAGCCTCATATTCTTCTTCGATATGATAGTCAAAGCGCGCTTTCTTGTTCTGCGCAATGGTGTTAGCAGGTGTTTTCTTTGGCTTGGCCATGTGTGTAATTCGTTGTGTTATTCTCTGGGGAACCCAGGTATCAAACTCCGCGACAGTTCATCAGCCGCGCGACGAATGATACAGTTGGTACAATAAAAACAACAGTGAAAAAGCATTGCTAACCGCTACCCAACGTAACCGATCAAAAACATCCTGGACGTCCTATTGGTCTTTCCTGTTTGCCGCCGTCGGTTCTGCGGTAGGCCTGGGGAATATATGGAAGTTTCCCTATGAGATGGGTGCGCATGGCGGAGGGACTTTTCTACTGGTCTACATTCCCTGCCTGTTCATTGTCGCTCTGCCAGTGATGATGTCTGAAATCATGATCGGTCGCTACGGGGGCAGTAATCCCGTGCGCAGCATTCAGCGCATCGCCAGGGAAGAACGCTTGACCCGTGTCTGGCAACTGACTGGCTGGATTGGCATGCTGGCTGGCTTCCTGGTATTTACATTTTACAGCGTGGTAGCCAGCTGGATTTTGTTTTACATCATGCGTTCCGCCACCGGCAGTTTTGTTGGTGTGCCCGCCGAAATAGTGCAACATTCATTTGGCGCATTGCTGCGCGATACTGATCAGCAGTTGATCTGGCACACCGTGTTTGTGCTCATGGTAGTCATGGTCCTGGCCCGAGGCGTGCGCGTGGGCTTGGAACTGGCGCTGAAAATCCTCATGCCTTGTTTCCTGGTACTGCTTGGTTGGCTATGTGTGTTTGCCAGCCAGGTCGGTGATTTTGACCGGGCGCTGGATTTTGTGTTCACCGTCAATGTGCAGGATATCAATGCCGAACTGATCGTAAGCGCTTTAACTCAATCCATGTTTTCGCTCAGTATCGGTTTGGGCGCGTTGGTGATGTACGGTGCTTACCTGGATGATCATCGGCCGATTGCTACCGCTGCTTCGGTCGTTATGGTGTTTGATACCGTTATCGCTCTCGTGATGGGTCTGCTCATATTTTCTATTGTGTTTGCATTTGGTATGCGCCCCGACTCTGGTGCTGGTTTGATTTTTGAGACCTTGCCAGTCGCCTTTTCGCAAATGGCATCTAATTCTGTGCTCTGGAGTACGCTGTTTTTTACCCTTGTTGGGGTGGCTGCTCTCACGTCGGCATTTTCTTTGTTGGAACCCTCCATTGCCTGGATGATCAAACAATTTGATGTATCACGCCGATTTGCCGCGTGGACAGTTGGTACCGTGGGATGGTTGCTTGGCATCATGTCAATTTATTCATTCAGTGATTTGAAGTTCAGTTTTTATTATTTCGGCATAGAACGCGGATATGGGTTATTTGATTTGCTGAACATTCTAACCACCCATGTGTTAATGCCGCTTACCGCGTTGCTGGTGACCATCTTTGCCGGATGGCGAATCTCCCGTAAAGATTCACAACGGGCCCTGGCAATTCCAATTGAGTTGGTTTATCGCGTTTGGCGGTTTAGTACCAAGATATTTGCCCCGTTGATTATCGGCCTGGTTCTGATAGTCGTGCTGCTTTATCCGGCTTAACCTGCGTCCTCCCAGCCTCAGCTAATGCCTCCCGAAACCGCGCGGAAGCGGGTATACTCCGCAATTCCTACCTTTCATCAATGGCCGTTAAACCGCGCTGCTCATAATTCCATTCATCGTTTATGAAAGTTTCTCGCTCCGCACTGCTACCCCATAGTGCTATGCAGATGTATGAAATCGTTGCAGATGTGGAGCAGTATCCCAAATTCCTTAATTGGTGTGAACAGGCTGAGGTGCTTGCCAGGGACGAGGACGAAATCGTTGCGCGACTAAAAATTTCCTATGGCAAACTCAAAGTCGGGTTCACAACACGAAATCAAAATGTGCAAGGAGAATCCATTCAGCTTAACCTGGTAGAAGGACCGTTCTCGAACTTCCAGGGAAACTGGTATTTTCAACCGCTGGGGGAATCGGCCTGCAAGGTGTCTATTGAGATGAAGTTTGATTTTGACCGCAGCCTTACGCCGACTATCTTTGCCAAGGTATTTGAGAAAATCATGAATATGCAACTGGATGCCTTCCAAAAACGTGCTCGTCAATTACACGGTGGCTCATAGTGCACAGAATCAACGTGTCCATTGCATATGCTACTCCTGAACAGCAATGGGTGAAGGAACTAACCGTTTTGCGTGGTACCAATGCAGCGGAATTGTTGCAGGCGTCTGGCTTTCTAAGTGAGATTACTGCGTTACAGGGGACTAATGCTACGGAGCTGTCACTCGGGGTGTTTGCCCAGCCTGTCGAAGCAGATTATTTGCTGGAAGAGGGTGATCGCCTGGAGATTTATCGCCCATTAGTGGCCGACCCTAAGGAGGTGCGGCGTCAATTGGCCCTGGTGGGTAAAACCATGGGCAAGTCAGATAGCTCGGGAAAACCTTAAGGTTGATTGATCGAGCGTGTGAGGTTGCCTAAACGCGTTGCCGCAAGATTACTTATCTTTCTTTTTGCCAAACAACTTGATTCGATTGAACAGGCCTTTCTCTCTTTGCGTAGGCTCGGTAATAACTGTTCCGCCATGTTGCATATCTTCCGTGCTGGGCTCAAGATTTTGAATATTACGCAAATCCACATCGCCTTGCACAGCCACCAGCTTGTCGCCTTCAAATAGCGTGGTGATCAGGCGTGTTGAGGTTTCGCGCTTTTGCTGATCAATGTTTGAGTAGTAGTAATCCCAGCGTGACTCGTTAAACGGGTCGATCACCATTGGCGTACCCAGGATAAACAGGACTTCCTGTTTGCTCATGCCATAGCGAATTTCACTCAGGTCACTATTGTTAAGAATGTTCCCCTGCTGAATGTCGGGCTGATAAGGGCGAATACAGGCACTCAGAAAGAAAGCGAAAAAGACCAGTGCAATGGATAGTTTAGTGTTCATGATGGTGCTGAAGTTTACTGAGACAGGCTCGTTCAGGGAGGGATAGTACCTCAATCGAGCTCTAATAGTACTGCGATTTCATCACAGTTATGGAATTTGTAACAGTTTACACAAATCCCCCAGATTTTTTCGGGGAATATCTCTTTGTTAACGGTTTTGAATCCCAGCTTATGAAAAAACGCCGGCACATAAGTGAGGGCCATCAGGCGCTTGACCTTGCGCTGCTTAGCGGTTTCGATGATGTCACTGACGATTACTTTTCCGAGTCCGGCGCTCTTAAACTCCTCTTTAACCATCAGGCTACGGACCTCGGCCAGTTCCGGGGTGAAATGCTCGAGTGATCCACAGGCAACCACTTTCCCATCCTGTTCGATAACGCGAAAATGCTCCAGGCTGTCAAGAATATCGGTTTTGGTGCGGGGCAATAACTCTCCCATATTTGCGTAATGAGCCAATAGCGCCTGGATTGCAGGGATATCGGTTTCGAGCGCTCCTCGAACCTGGTGTAGATCGCCAATATGTTTGAGATGATTCATAAGTGATAGCACAGGCACTCAGCGCGAGCTTGCGCTGCCTGGATGATTACAATCTTGCCTGGATATTACGGTGTTAGCTGGCAGCCTTTTGATTTTCAGCACTGGATTTAAGCATTTCGCGCGCTGTTTCGCGTGTGCTTTCGGTGATTTCCGTACCACCGAGCATGCGCGCGATTTCCTCGTTACGGAAATCACCGACCAGGTTTACCAGGGTTGAATAGGTTTCATAGGTTGAGCTGACTTTATCCACTCCCAGGTGATGATGGCCCTGCGACGCGACTTGAGGCAAATGCGTAATACAGATTACCTGTGCGTTGTCGCCCAGGTTACGCAGCTTACCGCCAACGATTCCGGCAACCTTGCCGCCCACGCCAACATCCACTTCGTCAAATACCAGGGTAGGGGTGCTGGACTGCTCGCTGGTGATAACCTGGATCGCCAGGCTGATGCGAGATAACTCGCCACCCGAAGCGGTCTTCTGCAGTGACTTAAGCGGCATGCCGTAATTGGTGCTCACCATGTAATTGATGTCATCGATGCCATGTTCTGACACAATAACCTCATCGGCGATCTGCGGCTCGACCTGGATCTCCAATCGACCGCCTTTCATGCCCAGTCCCTGCATTTGTTCACTGATTTGTTCGGACAACATGGCCGCCACCTCCTGTCTTTTAGCGGACACGCCATGTGCGAGTCGATTGTAGTCGTCAACCAGCTCGTCCAGCTCTGCCTGTAACTTTTCCGGCTGCGTGTGCCGGTTTTCGAGTTGCTCATACTCTTCCTGCAATTTTTGGTGACGCTCGCTCAATTCGTCTTCATTACAGCGATGTTTGCGAGCGAGGTTGATGAGCGTTTGCAGACGTTGATCGATTTCATTCAATCGTTCGGGGTCTTTTTCGATGCGAGCCAGGCTGCTGTCCAGGCTGCTGCGCACTTCTTCCACTTGGGCCAGGGCTGAATTGAGTAATTCAATTGCAGGTGCCAGGCTGCTGTCGTAATTAGCCAACTCGCTCAATTCATGAATCTGTTTGCCGAGTTCCGAGCTTATGTTGCTGGCTTCGTTTTGAAATAGTCCGTCAATCGCTTTTTCCACCCCGAGAATGAGATCTTGGGCATTGGCCAGTCGACCCTGTGCTGCTGACAGTTCTGCATATTCACCCTCGCCGATATTGGCTTCATTCAATTCATTTAACTGAAACGCCATCAATTCCATGCGGTCTGCGTTGTCGGAATTGCCTTCAGTGATGGCTTTAAGTTCCCGTTCCAGTCGATGAATTTGTGCAGCCAGCTTTGCCATTTTTCCCAATTCAGGCGCGTGGTCGGCGAACTGATCGATAATCTGACGCTGGGTTGGCCGGCGCAACAGGGATTGGTGTTCGTGTTGACCATGTAAATCAACCAATAACAATCCAAGTTCTTTCAGGCTTGCCAGGGTTGCGGGTTGATCATTGACATAGCACTTGGTAGGCCGGTTTTGTCGGATAATCCGTCGGATCAGGCAGTACTGTTCTATTTCTTCTTCGCCGGCCTCCACGCTTAGGTCGCGCTGTTGCAACCAATCTTGAACCGCTGTCAGTCGTTGAATGTCAAACAGGGCGCTGATTTCGCACTGGTCTTCACCATGTCGAATCATGTCACTCTCAGCGCGTGCGCCTAGCAGCAGGTTGAGCGCATCCAATAGTACAGATTTACCGGCCCCGGTTTCACCGGTGACCACCGTCAAGCCATCCTCGATCTCGATTTCGAGGTGCTTGATAATCGCAAAATTGCGTATGGTTAGTTCTCTTAATGCCATCTCTTTACCTCAGTGCGGACAACCTCCATATCGTGATTTGCCGGTATTAAATACCGATAATCACTGCTGTTTCTCCACGTTGAAAGCGCTCTAAGTCTTTGTTTTGACTTCTATTTGGCGCCACCCCACCCAAGTTTCGCGCGTAACATTGCAAAGTAATTATAGCGCTCTGTGTGAATTAATTTAACTGCATGTTTGGATCGTGTCACTTTGACCACTTCATCACCGACCAGGTTGCAGCCAATCAGACCGTCGGCGGATACGTGCGCACAATTGGCCGTCTCGTTATGAATGGTCAGTTCTATGTTGGCATCCGCCGGTAATCCGATAGGGCGATTTGACAGTGTGTGCGGTGAAACAGGCACCATGGAGATCACATCCAGGCCCGGATGCATGATAGCACCACCGGCAGAGAGGGCATAGGCGGTAGAGCCCGTTGGGGTCGACAGAATCACACCATCGGAACGTGCTGCGGTCACAAATTGCTCGTCTACATGGGCCTGCCAGCTGATCAGTTTTTCCAATGAATGTTTACCGAGCACGATGTCGTTCAGCGCAAACTGCTGGTAGACCGACTCTTTGCCACGCAACACCCGTACATCCAGCATCATGCGATCTTCTATATGAAACTTGCCAGCCAGGATTTCGTCGATTTCCTCCAGCATATTGGTGAGCGGAATGTCAGTGAGGAATCCCAGGCGTCCAAGATTTATCCCGACTAGCGGAATCTCGGCGGCCGCCATACGCCTGGCTACATGTAAAAGCGTGCCATCACCACCGATGACCACCGCCATATCGATGTCCTGTGGGAGCTTGTCGTCGAGCTTTTCCTGCGGCAAATCCCGCGTAATCGACTCGGCGGTTGTGTGTCCAAGTTTTACCTTGATGCCTTTGCTCTCGAGGTGTGCCGTCAGGTTTTTTAACGGTTCCTCAATGCTGGAATCACGGTATTTTCCGAACACTCCGATAGTTTTAAACATGTATAAATTGATTTATCATCAGGGGAGCTTGATTGTCGCTACAAGCTGGTGCTTTGTCCAGTGACAATAAGGCCGCAGAAAGGCCCCACAAAGGCCTCAGAAGGTTCTTGCGAATCAAATTGATGCCCCCATCTGTTAAGGTATGAGTCTAGATCAGCGCGCAGAAAACGTCCTAAAAAACCTGGTAGAAACCTATATTGAACAAGGTCAGCCAGTCGGGTCGCGTACACTTTCCAAATTGCCCCAATTGGGAGTCAGTTCTGCCACCGTGCGCAATGTGATGTCTGACCTTGAAGAACTGGGCCTGATCACCGCACCGCATACATCGGCCGGCAGGATTCCCACGTCACAGGGGTACCGTTTGTTTGTCGACAGCATGATCCGCACCTCGACCCTGACTCGGCAGGTTGTTGAAAAACTGTCTGACCGTTTCAAATCAGAAACCGACCCCGAAGTGTTACTGTCGCACGCATCGGATGTGCTGTCTGAGTTAACCCGATTTGCTGGCGTTGTCGTATTGCCCAGCCATTCGGTGACGCGGTTCCACCAGGTTGAGTTCATGCCGCTCTCGGAGTCACGCATACTGTCTATCCTGGTGACCGAAGATGGGCGGGTACAAAACCGCGTATTGCCGGTTGACCAAACCTTCAAGGAAGCGGAATTAATTGAAGCGGCCAATTTTTTCAATCACCGCTACAAGGGCACAACCCTGGAAGAGGTCCGGCACAAGCTGATCGAGGATATGCAGGCTGACAACGATGAAATGCATCGACTAAACCATGCGGCAATGTTGACTGCCAGTCGCGTGATCAGCGAAGAAGATGCCAGTTTCGATCACGAAGTAAAGGTCAGCGGTGAGCAGCGCTTATTAAATGTGCCTGATCTATGCGAGATTGAAACTCTGCAGAAGCTGTTTGATGCCTTTAAGACCAAGCGCGACTTGTTAAATCTGCTGGATCGAAGTATGAAGGCAGAAGGGATCAGCGTATTTATCGGTGAAGAGTCCGGGTTCAGTGCCCTGGGCGAATGCAGCGTGGTCGCCAGCCCTTATGAAGTTGAGGGCAAAACCATTGGCACCCTGGGCGTAATTGGGCCGACACGCATGGCTTATGACGAAGTTATTTCCGTAGTAGATATCACCGCCAAGCTGCTGAGCCAGGCTCTGACCACCAGCGCCAAAGCCTGATTCGCTTTCTGGATTAGGTCTTTTTCCTCTTATTTCTCATTTTCCTCACTGCTATAGCGTATAAACACGCTAAATTGTTTGGCATCACCCAAATAAACTACAAATATGGTGAGCCAGTACATACACTCTGGCAGCAATACCTAAATTACCCGTTTTTACATCAGGAACTAGCATTATGAACGACGCAAGAAAATTCGATATCGTGGTCTATGGCGCCACCGGGTTCACCGGACGCCTGGTCGCGGAGTACTTAAGCAATCAATATGGTAATGGCGATAGCGTAACCTGGGCTATGGCTGGCCGCAGCGCCGAAAAACTGGCCGCGGTGCGTGATGAGATTGGTGCGCCGGCCGATACCCCCCTGGTGGTGGCGGATTCTGAGGATGAGGCATCCATGCTGGAGATGGTGAATTCGACCAAGGCAATTCTCACCACGGTAGGGCCATACCAGTTATACGGCTCACAACTGGTTGGGCTATGTGCGTCAGCTGGCACTGATTACGTAGACTTATGCGGTGAATCAGTCTGGATGCGCCATATGATCGATGCCCACGGTAAGGCGGCTGAGGAATCAGGCGCACGCATCGTGTTTTCCTGCGGATTTGATTCTATTCCAACTGATTTAGGCATCTACTACCTGCAAAAATTGGCCAAGGAGCAATTTGGCCAGGTCTGTAATCATGTCAGCGGTCGAGTGCGCGGCATGCAGGGCACATTTTCAGGCGGTACGGCGGCGAGCGTGCGTGCTTCATTTGCCGCTGCCAAGAATGATCCGGAGATTTACAAGCTGGCGATAAACCATTACGCCCTGGTGCCAGGATTTGCTGGTGTCGAACAGCCCGATGGCGATCGCGTTTATTACCAGGAAGAGTTGGGCAGCTGGGTTGCGCCGTTTGTAATGGCTGCAATTAACACCCGCAATGTGCATCGCAGTAATGCCTTACTGGGTCACGCCTATGGTGAAGACTTCACTTATGACGAGATGATGATGACGGGCCCAGGCGAGAAGGGCGAGGCCATGGCCAAGCATGTGGCCGGCGACAAGAGTATTGCCGGACCGGACGCGCCTAAGCCAGGTGAAGGCCCCAGCAAGGAAGAGCGCGAGGCAGGCTTCTATGACATTCTGTATATCGGTAAAACCGCCGATGGCCAATCATTAACGGTTGCGGTTAAAGGTGATCGCGATCCAGGGTATGGCTCTACCTCGAAAATGATCGCTGAGAGCGCCATTTGCCTGGTGCAGGATGCAACTGATACGCCAGGTGGTATTTGGACCACGGCTCCCGCCATGGGTGATCAATTGCTGGTGCGGTTACAAGCGAACGCCGGCCTGAGTTTTACCCAGGAGTAGTTTTAGACTGAATTTCGACAACAGTCCTACATCGATGGCACGAGCAGAATTTTCATTTGCTCGTGCCATTTTTTTTCAATTTGATTTTCGGCCTACGTAACAGACAAATTCGAGTTCAAATTCTTGCCTGGTTGACTTGTCAGCGTGCCTGGTTTGCCAGAAATCAGATACTTGTTCAAAGGCAGCAACAAAGAACTGATCTCCAATAGCATCCATACAGCGCCGGGTGGCTGAAAATGTGTGGAGCAGATCAAACAATTCATACAGGTTCCACTCAACGTTCATGCTGAACTTAGGTGTGTCAATTTCGATAAATGGAAATTGAATATCCCGGTAGTGATTCCACAATAGCTGATTATTTGGTGCCCAGTACGGTGCGATCACATCCAGTAACTCGCGCTGGATAATTTCCTCCAGGCCCTCTCCCCATACCGGGTAGTTGTAGCCAAAGCTGGCGAAAATGCCACCATATTTTAAAATCCGGTTAGCTTCCTGCCAGAACGGCTCCAGATCAAACCAATGCAGCGCTTGCGCCACACAGATCAGATCCACAGAATGGGTTGCCAGCGGGCTGCGTTCTGCGGCGCAAACCAGGTAGTCAATGCGTTTATGTGGCTTCGCTGCAGCCAATTGTTCCGTGCTGATATCGCTGGCGTAAACCCGCTGAAAATGGTCTACGAGGCTGATCGCAGCTTGCCCATTTCCGCAAGCGCAATCCCAGGCTGCCAGGTCCTCTGGCCCCTGGCTGTGAAGAAACTGGAATAGCTCCGCCGGGTAGCTGGGGCGAGCCGATTCATAAAGTGAAGACTTATCGCTGAATAATCGGTGAATATCCATGCCCACTATGTTACATGTCTGTGCCCGTTTGAAAACAGGCCAACTGTGCACCCGGGGATTGGGATGATGAACTGGTTGCCGGGCTTATAACTTCTTAAAGAAGCGCTCGGACCGCGGGATAAAATAATTGTCGTAATCCAGCGACATAACCACGGATCGGGTACGACCGATAATTTCGTTTCTTGGTACCAGGCCGATGACTCTGGAATCGGCACTGTTATTACGATTATCACCCAGCGCGAGGTAATACTGTTCTGGTATTCGCAGCGGTGCAAAACTGGATCGAATTGAGCCGCGAGTGAGTATTCTCACCGCGTGTGACGCACCCGGCAGGTCTTCGTTTAAATCAACAAATTGTCTGTTTCCATCGAGCGCATGGTACTGCAGCGCCTGCCCGTTAATGATCAGGCGATTATTGCGCATTTCTACGACGTCACCTGGAACACCTACGACCCGTTTCACCAGGCGTTGTTCAGATACCGCGGAATCAAAGATTATGATATCCCCTCGCTCAGGATCGGCCAGTTTGAGCAGAGATGTGTGCATAAAAGGCAAGCGCAGGTCATAGGCTACCTTGTTTACCAGGATCCGGTCGCCTTCAATGATGGTAGGCTTCATGGACCCGGTGGGAACCGAATTCCAATCTGCCAGGGCACTGCGAAACACCACCATCAGGACCAGGAACAACAAAATTCCCTTGTTTTCAGACCACAGTCTGCCAAGACCACGCTTCATGTTGACTCCAAAAAAACACTATTAACCTAAGGCGTATTTTAAACGCGGCTGCAGCTACACCTGGACCGGCATTAACAATTGGTAAAGCCCAGGCAAGGTGCGCTGATTATCGATTTGCAGCCGGGATGTGCTGGATCCCAGCGGCAAATTCCTCAATTTCATCACGTGTAAAGCGTGTCAGCGTTCGCTCAACGGTTGCCGGCTGGTGCGACAGGCTGACCCCTTCTCGGCGCGCCTCTCGTGGTCGAATCGGACGAGCACAGAATCCGCCACCACAATTTGGACAGACATTCAGCAGTACTGATTCCACGCAATCGCGACAGAACGTGCACTCGTAGGTACAGATACAAGCTTCAGTGCTGTCGGCGGGCAGGTCCTTGTCGCAAAGTTCACAATTTGGTCGGAGTTCTAGCATGTCAGGAATCCATCAGTAGGGTGTAACGATATGGTTTACGCTCGTTCAGTTACGAACGGCGAATCGAAACTGTTAAGCTGATATTATATCGAGCATTCTACTTGCCGATTTGAGTAAATATGCAATTTACCAGGCTCAATACACTTAAGACTGTCGCCGGCTATTTATACAGCCTGCTCGAACGACTCCTGCCAGTTCGATTATCCCGAGCATCGATCAGCGGTGTTTATAATTACTTACCCATCAGCGAGCAGATCACAACGTCAGGCCAGCCCACCGAAGCACAGTTGCTGGCAATCCGTGATGCCGGTTATGCCACGGTGATCAACCTCGCACCCGCCAATGTCGAAAATGCGCTTCCCGATGAGGCGGCGAGCCTGGCCACGATCGATTTGCCCTACATACATATTCCAGTGAATTTCAAAGCGCCCAGTGAGGCGAACTTTTCCAGGTTTATCGAGGCGATGCAGGGCATGGAAGGACAGAAAGTCTGGGTCCACTGCGCGGCTAACATGCGAGTCTCGGCGTTTATGTATCGCTATCGGTGTGAGGTTTTAGGTGAGGAACCGTCCATCGCACAACGGTCACTGAACAAAATCTGGGAACCCATTGGTGTTTGGCGACAATTTGTAGATAATGTCGACAACAAAATCGACCCTGGCAGCTAACAGTCTGAACATGGCAACCAGGCTAGAACCGTAAACCCTGAACGATAAGGAAAGAACAACAGTGATCGATACTATGGCCGTTTGGCACGACATCTACCAAACCCGTGACGCCAGTAAACTTGGCTCAATTCTCGCGGAGGATGCGGTGATGATTTCACCGGTGGTGCATACTCATCAACGAGGCAAAAAGATTACCCAGCTATACCTGACGGCGGCATTAAGCGTGTTTGCCAACGAGCACTTTCGTTATGTGCGCAAAACCTCCGATGAGAACGGCGTCATCATGGAGTTCGAAACCGAGATAGATGGCGTTTTTATTAATGGCGTGGATATGGTGACGTGGAATGAAGAAGGATTGATTACCGAATTCAAAGTCATGTTACGACCATTGCAGGCAGTAAACATGATTCACCAGAAAATGGGTGAAATGCTGGAAAAAATTGCCGGCTAGAAAATCGGTAAAAGTCATGATCAATTGACATAATTTTGTTATAACAGAGGTATAGATTTCAGACAGGTCAGAGCACACACAACAGCAGCAAAAAGAGCATTAAAAATAACGAGCATCAGCAACAAAAAGATTAACCACCAACAGCGTGATTGATTAATTTGGGAGAGAGAAATGCGTTACGATTTAAGCCAACAGGTATTGCGAACTGACGCGGCGGGCATGCCACTAGACTGGGTGAACTACCAGGAGGCGGTGCGGTGCTACCATGCCGGGCAAGTGCTCTACAGCTGCGGAAATCTGCTTTATAAAGTCCACGGGGGTTATAACTCGATCACTGGCAAGCAGAGTGTACTGGAGATTAATTCGATTATTGCCACGGATGGTGAGTCACAGAGCAAATGGCACCACCGCGCAAACTACACGCCGCCATTAACTAACAAGACGCTATTTTCACGAGACGACTATCTCTGCATGTACTGTGGCAAGGATTTTTGCCGGTCGGAACTGTCTCGAGATCATGTCACACCAATCAGTCAGGAAGGCAGTGATACCTGGACCAACGTGGTGACCTCGTGCAAGCGATGCAATAATTTCAAAGCCGGGCGCACTCCAGAGCAGGCCGGCATGCAATTGCTTGCGGTTCCGTTTAAGCCTACCCATGCCGAGTATATTTACTTACGAGGTCGGCGCGTGCTGGCTGATCAGAAAGAGTTTTTAAAGGCGCATTTCCCCCGTACCAGCCCATTACGAAAGCGTGTGGAAGAGCTCGAGTCAGAGACTGATGTGTACCAGTGGTAGATTTGCACTAGCACCTCCTTAAATCTCAAACCAGGCCCCAAACGTGCAGCTGGGTAAGCAGCTAATAGTCCGAATAATCGCCTGATAACCAATAACCACGCGCAATGCCCAGCCATGCTCTGCAAGGACGAATAAGTTCTGATTCCTTTGAATTCCAATACCAACAAAAATAACCTCCAATTGTCCGTTGAGGCCTGTGTTGACACGCTGCCACTGGCCATTGCGGTTATTCCCTGGGGCATTCTGACTGGCGCCCTGGGTATTCAGGTTGGCCTGACACCCCTGCAGGCACAACTGATGTCATTACTAGTTTTTGCTGGTGCAGCCCAGTTGTCGGCCCTTACCTTGATGGCTGGCCCGACGTCTATGTTGTCTATATTTGGGTCCACCTTTGTGATCAGCGCCCGCCACCTGTTGTATTCAGTGACCTTTCGCGAGCATGTGATGCATTTGTCACTCGCCTACCGTGGCGCGCTGGCTTTCGTGTTAACCGACGAAATGTTCGCGGTTTCGGAGGCGCATACCAAGCGCACCGGCGCTTTTTCAGCGATCTTTGCGCTGGCCTCCGGGGTAACCTTTTACGTGATCTGGAACCTGGCGACGCTGGTCGGCATAGTGGCCGGTGAGTCGTTTGAAAATATTGAGCAGTTGGGGCTGGATTTTGCCATTGTGGCAACCTTTATCGCGATGACCTTTGACCAGCTAAAGCAGCGTCCGGTTGCAGTGGCCATGATTGTCAGTGGTGTTTTGGCCGTTTTATTAAAGCCCCTGTTTAGCGAAAGCTATATCATTCTTGCCTCGCTGGCCGGGATGGCTTGTGCCTATGCAGCCGCCAATGCCGCCACGCCAACCACCCAGGAGGTGGAGTAATGTTTTGGGGCCTGCTGCTTGGGATGACGGCTATTACCTTTTATAACCGTTATGCATTTTTTGCCCGAAGTTTGCGCTACCAGCCAGGCGAGAAGGCACGGCGGTTCTTGAGTTTTTCCTCCTATGCAATTTTGACGTCGATCTGGACGCCAATCCTGTTTGGCTACTCTCCCTCAAGCGGACTAAGCGTTACCGGGTTGGATTACCTGCTGGCAGCCTCTGCGGCGGCGTTGATGACTCTCTTTGGAGTGCGCAGTATTTTTGTGGTGCTTATCAGTACCGCGATGTTTTTTGTGTTGCGTGGAACCCTGCCAGCCTAGAACTTTTATAGCGTTGAACGGGAGCCAGTTTGTTAGCAAATAGGGGTATATATCAGACATAAAAAAAGCGCCATTGTGGCGCTTTTTTGTAACCGTTTGCGTCTGGCAACGCGCACGACTAGCCGTTTCGTTCAGTGATCTCAACCAAGTGATAACCAAACTGAGTTTGTACTGGGCCGTGTACCTTACCAACTTCCTCATTGAACACCACTTTGTCGAACTCGGGGACCATCATCCCGGGACCAAAGCTGCCCAAATCACCACCTTGTTTGCCAGAAGGGCATTGTGAAAATTCGGCTGCCACCTTCTCAAAAGAGGAGTCGCCTGTTTCAATTTGTGATTTAAGTTCCAAGCAAGTTTGCTCAGAAGACACCAGGATGTGTCGTGCAGATGCCGTTGTCATAAAGATTGTAAACCTGTCGTATTTAAAAGAGGCGCATAATACTTACTTTGCCGGTCAAATCCCAGTTACAATCCACAAAAATCTCGCCAAATAGGCGAAAAAATCACGAAAACAATCACATTCAGCTGATCCCAAGTCCGTGTCCAAACCTGTACTGAAAATTTTGCAGATATTCATCAGCTGCGCCCTGTTGCTATTGGTGTTTTACAACGTGGGTCTGTTCAATGCCGAGGGGCGCTCGGAGTTCGTCGAGGTCATCCGTAGAGCCGATTTGCAGTTGTTGATTGCCTCGGTACTGGTTGGTTTCCTGGTTAATTTAAGCAGCGCGTTGAAGTGGTACATGCTCGCCATGGCGCGCGAGCTACGGGCCGGCTACTGGCGATTTTTCAGTTACTACCTTGTTGGCCAGTTTTATAACCTGATTCTGCCGACCAGTGTTGGCGGGGACGTGGTGCGATCGTATGAGCTGGGCAAGTTTACCGGCAAGCAGGCGGATGCATTGGCTTCGGTATTTGTTGAACGCTATACCGGTGTCCTTGTCCTGTTATTGCTATCCGGCCTGGCCGTACTGAGTCAGTTGTCTGTGTTTTCGGTCAATTTTGTTTTGATCAGCTTGTTTTTCTTTACGCTTGGCTTGGGATTCATCGCCTGGATGATTTTCGACACACGGCTTTATGTTTGGGTGCGGTCCCGCATGCTGAATAAATGGCCGGTTTCGGAGGTAGTCTTCAGCAAGCTCGACAAGCTGCTGGCCTCGGTGAAAGTCTATGGAAACCACCGCAGTGCACTAGTATGGGCATTTGTGAATTCCCTGGTGTTTTACCTGCTGGCCGTTCTGAATGTTTATGTGACTGCTTTGGTGTTTGAACTGGATGTGCGATTAATCGATATGCTTATTGCTACGCCGATTATCATGCTGATCATGAATATACCCCTGTCAGTGGGCAATATTGGTTTAATGGAGTTCGCCTATTACCAGGTGTTTCAGCTGCTTGGTTATAGCCCGGCATTAGGTTTGATGGTGGCAATCCTGATGCGGATCAAATCATTGATTGATGGTGTTCTGGGGGGAATCTTGCACCCAATTTTTGTGACTAAAAAGCACGAATAGTCTATTATTGGCGCCCTTAAACACGCCACTTTTCTGCATTCAGGAAAAAACTAAAAAGTCATGAATATATCTATAGTCGGCACCGGTTATGTCGGTTTGGTCACGGGCACCTGTTTTGCAGATGTCGGTAACCAGGTGATCTGTGTCGATAACGACAAGAACAAAATAGACCGTCTCCACGCCGGTGAGATTCCGATCTATGAACCTGGCCTGGAGCGCCTGGTTAAGGGCAATGTGGCACAGGGGCGCCTGCAATTTACAACCGACCTGGACACTGCGGTACAACAAGCTGAAATAATATTTATTGCTGTTGGCACGCCACCTGATGAAGACGGATCGGCTGACCTCTCGCATGTGCTGACTGTAGCCAAATCCATAGGCAGCTGTATGCAGGAACCCGTGGTGATTGTGACTAAATCAACTGTTCCGGTCGGAACCGCGGCCAAAGTACGCGCGGCAATTCAAAACGAGTTGGATCAGCGTGGTAGCGATATCCAATTCAGCGTTGCGTCAAACCCAGAGTTTCTTAAAGAGGGTGCGGCGATAGAAGATTTCATGAAACCGGATCGGATTGTGGTGGGCGCTGATGACGAACGTGCGGTGGACTTGATGCGCAGTATATACGCGCCTTTTAATCGCAATCATGAACGCCTGATTGTCATGGATATACCCTCAGCTGAGCTCACCAAGTACGCGGCAAACGCTATGTTGGCGACCAAGATTTCATTTATGAACGAGTTGTCAAACCTGGCTGAATTGCTTGATGCAGACATTGAACTCGTGCGCCAGGGGATAGGCTCGGATCCTCGCATTGGCTATCACTTTATTTACCCAGGCTGTGGCTACGGCGGCTCCTGCTTTCCGAAAGATGTTCAAGCACTACATCGTACCGCTCGACACCATGGTTATGACGCTCGAATACTGTCCGCAGTAGAGGAGGTCAACCACGATCAAAAGTCGGTATTGCTGAACAAGATTGTTAAACAGTTTGGTGATGACCTGAGCGGTAAAACCTTTGCAGTATGGGGTTTGGCATTTAAGCCCAATACTGATGATATGCGCGAAGCGCCAAGCCGCGTCATTATTGATGGCCTGCTGGCCCGAGGCGCGGCTATCAAAGCTTATGATCCGGTTGCCAATCGTGAGGCCGCCGAAATTTATCGTGAGGCGGATGTAAGCCTGGTTGATGACCTCTATGCAGCCACCGAAGATGCTGATGCTTTAGTGTTGGTGACTGAATGGAAGGCATTTCGAAGCCCGGATTTTAATCGCCTTAGAGATCAAATGAGTGCGCCGTTGATTTTTGATGGTCGCAATATTTATGACCCAGCCCAGTTAAAAGAGCTGGGATTCCGCTATCATGGGATTGGTAGATCGAATTAACTAGATGTTCAACCGCTACATGTCGCCAGAATTATGTCACTCCAGTTAACCTCTGATAGCTTTGCCCAAGTGCGAACCCTGGTGGTCGGTGATGTCATGCTGGATCGTTATTGGTTTGGCGCAGTAGATCGCATATCACCGGAAGCGCCAGTGCCGGTACTGGCCGTGCATAACGAGGAAACCAGGGCTGGTGGCGCAGCCAATGTGGCCCATAATCTGCTCGCACTGGGCGCACAAAGCAAGCTGTTATCGGTGGTCGGTGACGATGATGCCGGGCGTGAGATTAAGCAGATTCTGGACGGCTATGGGGCGGTCAGTAATCTGCGCATCGACTCGGCTGTCAGTACCATTGTGAAGCTGCGGATGATTGCCCAGAACCAGCAATTGCTGCGTGCGGACTTTGACCAGCCTCCGAGTGAAGAAGTACTCGCGCAATGCCTCAACGACTATGAAGAGGAGCTGGGGCAGGCGGATGTGGTGGTGCTTTCTGATTATGGGAAAGGTGGACTACGCCATGTGGCCAAAATGATTCAGCTTGCTAACGCCGCTTCGATCCCGGTTATCGTGGACCCTAAAGGTCAGGATTACACACGCTATAAAGGTGCGAACCTGATAACGCCAAATATGAAAGAGTTCGAGGCCGTGGCGGGCACAGTAAGCTCGGAACATGACTTCACAGAAAAAGGTTTTGCATTACGTGAACAGCTTGACCTTGACCACTTGCTGGTAACGCGCAGTGAGAAGGGCATGACGCTGTTTTCCCGCGCTGGAGAACAAACTGATTCACCGGCGACAGCGATTGAAGTTTATGATGTGAGTGGTGCAGGTGACACGGTCATCGCTCTGATGGCACTGGCGTTAATCAGCGACTTCAGCAATCAGCAACGGTTGCAGTTGGCCAACACCGTCGCAGGCATTGTGGTCGGTAAATTAGGTACCGCGGTTGCCACCATAGATGAAGTGGTAATGAAACTAGCCGAAAATAATGAGAAGTAGTTCGGAGTTGAGAAGCATATGATTATCGTAACAGGCGGAGCTGGATTTATTGGTTCGAACTTGGTTCGTGGCCTAAACAAGCGCGGGCTAAACAATATCCTGGTGGTTGATGATTTGTCGGATGGAAACAAAGTCCGCAATATCGAGAACTGTGATATCCAGGATTACATGGATAAGGATGAGTTTTTAAAACGTCTTGAGCAGGGCATCGAATTCGGTGGCATGAGTGCTATCTATCACCAGGGTGCCTGTTCTGACACCATGGAAAGCGACGGTCGCTATATCATGCAGACCAATTACGAGTACTCCAAATCGCTGTTCCACTACTGTGGTCAACACGGCATCCCGTTTATCTATGCTTCGTCGGCGTCAGTGTACGGTGGCGGTGAGGTGTTCAAGGAAGACGCCAATTATGAGCAGGCCCTGAACGCCTATGCCTATTCGAAACTGTTGTTTGATCGCTATGTCCGTAAAAATCGCGAAGTCTGTGAGTCCCAGGTAGTTGGACTACGTTACTTCAATGTTTATGGTGAAGGCGAGCAACACAAGGGGCGTATGGCCTCGGTGGCGTACCACTTTTTTAATCAGTATCACGATCAGGGTTACGTAAACCTGTTCAAAGGCAGCGGTGGCTACGCCGACGGCCAACAGGAGAGAGATTTCGTTTGGGTACGTGATGTGGTAGACGTTAACCTGCATTTTCTTGAACATCCAGAAGTCGGTGGCATCTTCAATGTCGGCACAGGACGTGCCCAGTCATTTAATGATGTTGCGACTGCAACGCTTAACACCCTGGAAGGCAGCGACAAGAGTACCGCTGACTGGGTTGCTGAAAAGAAAATCCGCTATATAGATTTTCCTCAGGCCCTGGTTGGAAAGTATCAAAGTTTCACTAAGGCCGATCTAACCAATCTCACCATCACCGGCGATTACAATAAATCCTTTGCGCGGGTAGAAGAGGGGGTTGGTAGTTATGTGCAGGCATTGACCGCTGCCCGTTAGCTGCCTGGCTGTCGCCCATGGCTCGTATTGTTATTTTTGACTCAGGGGTTGGTGGGCTCAGTATTTACCAGGAGATCGCACGTCGTCTATCCGAGCACAAACACGAATACGTGTTTGTGAGTGATAACTTTGCCTACCCTTATGGGATAAAGGACGAATCCGAGTTAAACCAGCGCGTGCTCGAGGTGATGCGCCGCATCGTCGCGCAATACAACCCTGATCTGGCAGTGGTTGCCTGCAATACGGCCAGTACGGTAGTGCTACCCCTGTTACGTGCCGAGTTTAGTTTCCCGGTGGTGGGCGTAGTGCCAGCCATAAAACCGGCCGCTGCTGCCAGCACAACCGGTTGCATCGGGCTGTTAGCCACACCAGCGACAATCGCGCGCAGCTATACCGATCAGCTAATCGCTGACTTCGCCGCAGACTGTGAAGTAATCAGGGTCGGGTCTATCCGCCTGGTTGAACTGGCCGAGCAAAAATTACGCGGAAACCTCGTGTCTGTCGAAGAGATTGAAGCCGAGCTGCAAGCAGTGATTGATCGGCCAGACTGTGACGTCCTGGTGTTGGCATGCACACATTTTCCATTATTAAACAATGAGATAAGTAATATATTTCATGTTAAAAGTCACTCGATTCAACTAATGGATTCGGGTGTGGGTATCGCAAACCGTGTGGTTAGTTTGCTCTACGAGGCAGAAATTACAGAGTCGCCACAGTCGAGTTCGCAAGCGGTATTTACCCGTGAGATTGAGGGGTCAACTAATTTTGTCAAAAACCTGGCGCAACTGGGGTTGGATTACTCTGGTTGCCTTCAATAGTTCACCAGCGTGGTTAGCGAATTACGGAGTAGCAAGCAATGTCAGACAGCAATTACCCACTTTTATTAAAACAAGCTGAATCACTGTTATGTGATGAACCAGATCCAATCGCCAACGCTGCAAACCTGGCATCGCTGATCTATTTTAATGTTGCGCAATTAAACTGGGCGGGGTTTTATTTCCTGCGTGACTCCGAATTGGTGCTTGGGCCATTTTGCGGGCAGGTGGCGTGCACGCGGATACCACTGGGTAAAGGTGTCTGTGGTTCAGCTTATGCGGAGAATCAAACCCTGGTCGTCGCCGACGTGCATCAGTTTGACGGCCACATAGCCTGTGATGCTGCCAGCGAGTCCGAAATCGTTGTGCCATTTACACATGGCCAACTTGCTGGCGTTCTGGATATAGATAGCCCGGTTAAAAAACGTTTCAGCGGAGTTGAGCGTGAATTTTTTGAGTCACTGGTGAGTCTCTACCTTAAGTACAGCCAGTAAGTACGACAACAACTGACCTGTCATAGAGACGAGTCTAAGCTTGAGTCTCTTATTCCTAAACCCTTGCACTGATTAGTGAGGCGTTCTATCTTAGAACAACGGGCCATGTAATTTTATCCAGCCCAGCGAGGTGAGATCTATGAAAATGATGATTCAAATTTGGGTTGCGCTATTTTTGTTCTACGCACCTGCCGCATTATCCTGCAATTTTGATACGGATTGCGGCATCGACTCATCCTGTGTGGTCCCCAAGGGAGAAGAGACTGGTTACTGCCTGGATAACAACATTCCAGAAGAGGAAGCAAAGGAAAAATCGATTCGTAAACGACTGGATGTTCGCGGCAAATCCGGCAAGAGCTGTACTTCGGATCGAGAATGCGGTTTAGGAAACAGGTGTTTGCGTCGTGCTGGCCGTCTACGTGGAAGTTGTGAGTAGGTCAGGAGTAACGCATTTTTCAGCATTATTCGTTTGCGTCACCCAGCCTGTCGATGAGGCGTTGCACCTGCCCGGACTGAACTTGATCGACAATCGGTGCTAGTTTGTCCAAGCCGTCCTTATGGTAGCCAGTCACAGTGTAGCGATGGGTGATTAAGGTTAAGCCGTCACCTGCCTCGTCAAATTGCCACGACATGGCGCCGTTAACGCCCATCATCTGCAGCGGGCCCAGTCCTCCGAGCATTCTCACCTCTTTGTTAGGTTCAATAAATGAGACCATCATGTGATGGGCCTGTTTATCGCCCTCAATCTCACAAAAGCAACCGCCCACGCGCGGTTCTATATAAAAATTATTGGCACTGCCAAACCAGGAATGATCACCATCCCACCATTCACTTACCCTGAGAAACTGTTGGTATGACTCTTCTACAGATTGCTCCACCTCGCCCTTGATTTCGATCACAAAGCCACCAGCAGATTTGTCTAATACTTCGGAATGGACAGTTCCACTCACAACCATGGCGCTCAATATTAATATTCTAAAAAGGTTCATCATGGGACTCCCGGTTAGGCTATTGATTGCTGCGGAACTTACGCATCGTGATTGTCACCACGCCGGCTAACAGCAAAACATAGAAAATGCTGAAAATGATGTCTTCCCCGAAGCGCGCCAGGATATCGATCAGCAGCTGACGTTTGGATGACCGCTGCAACTTGTTGTGAATCAACTGACCCGGTATCAGGTCTTGGTAATTCGCAGATTCAAGCTTGCTGACTAGGGCAATTTTTGGTGGTGACCAAATTTGTTCTTCACTGGTTTCGACCGGGTTCGCTATGTCCAGCCGTAATCGTTTTAACAGCTTGACGCTGGGTGCTTGGGTAGACAAAAAACCCAATGGCACAAAGAACAGTAAGGGCGCACCATCCGCTTTGGAACCAACCCGGATATAGCTGCTCGCGGACTCAATAAAATTATGTTTTTCAGTGGCATAAAACAACTGGAAATCAAAATTTGGTTGATTCCCATTGGGAGCATCGATTTCAATCAGCAATCCAGCCAGATCATCTATCGCTGCATCAATGATAGGTGACACCAAAAACGGGTCATTACCACTGACCATCGCGAATGCGCCAATTGCCTGTAAGTCATTCAGGGTCCAGGCACTGTCATCAACATCCAGGCCTGACTCGGGGATGGCGCGTGCGCCGTTAATAATCCGCAAGTTTTGATAACTCGTTGCCTGGTCGTCAAGCTGAGATGCATCTTGGGATGGCTGAGACCCGCTATTTTGTTCTGGACCCGAGCTATCTAGAACGGGCATCGCCATCAATTCAATACTGCAGCGACGGCAACTATCGATATCTAGCCGTAATTGCCTGGCTAGTGGCAACATCTCGGCACTGACTGGCAGACGAATTAAAGTGTCTTCAGCTGCCGCGGAGTCATCGCTCGTGCTGGGAATACTAAATTGAATTCGGTAAAGCGGATCAAACAAAATCGCATTTGCATCAGCAGCGCTGGGCGCAGAACGATAGAAAATTTCCAGCGGGATATCGCGAACATCGTTGTCATCACGATTGACCTTTATTGCTAGGACAAGGTCCCTTGCGACCACGTCCTCGCTGGTCTGATCCTCAACAGCCAAAACCAGGTAGGGATCGTTTCCAGACACGGTAAATTGTCCAGCACCGAGATTGTCCAGGCTGTTAACCCGCAGTGGTTCCAGGTGGGCGTTTCCTGGCTCGATTGCATGACAGTGTGTAGTGACCAGCAGACCCAGGAGGAGGATGACACTTGACCGAAAAAACACGGGGAGATCGCGGACAGATTGCATGCCTGCCTGGTATTTCATGATGCGGCAGATCGCTTCAGCAAGCGATAACAGAAAAAGGCCATCGCGACCGCAAACAGAGTACGCATGATCTGGATGCTGCGATGTAAGCTGATGTCTTCGGTGGCGAGTTCCCGCATAAAATAGGTCGGAAAATGGCCGGTATTCACAAACTCCATCGACAGGGGCGCTGCAAGGAACGGGGTAAACACTCCTCCATCTGTTTTAAGCAGCCACAGCAGCACCCAAACGCCAAACAGGACGAGAAATGGCAACACGACTTTCCTGCCAAACTGAATACTCAGTATGGGAAAAATCACTAGCCAGGCCGCGTAGTGGACGCTGTGCACGTTAAAGGCAAAATAGACGAACATGGAAATCGCAGCTGCGACCACATAGCGCTCTGCATGGCCTGCGTTGGCACCAGCAGGATTGCCTGTCTCCCAAGTATAGATGGCCAGGGCAGCGAGACCGAACACCACCGGGAAAAACCAGTAGTAGCCAAGTGAGAAAAGTTTATTAATTGTGCCGCTGGTGTGATTTACATCCGGGTCGACAAACAGATTGATATCGCCGAACTTGGCCAGAAACCAGTCGGGAAACAGGAATAGCACACCAGTTGTTGCCGCACAGCCTGCAACCACCAGCAGGTTCTTTATGAAATGATCTTTGAAATCGATAATGGCGATTAATAAAAAAGGTGTGAATAAGAGATTTATCTCGCGGCAGTGCAGAGCAATGCCAAACCATATACTGGCCATCCACACGCGATGCAGTTTTAACTGGTAGGCGCTGAGGGCCAAGAAGAATATACCGATCACTTCAAAGCGGCCAAATATGTAAGTGGCAAACAACGTCAGCGGGTTAAACAGCCACAACAACAGAGCGATGCGCTTAAGGTTTGGACTATCAACAAAACGCCAAATAATCCCCGCTACCGCCAGGTCAAACAGCAAATATGGCAATTTGAACAGAAACAGGTAACGATAAATATAGGGGTCTTGAAGGAACAGAAAGTAGTCCTGCAATGACGATGTCGATTTTTGCGGGTCGGCGAGGTAGAACGTGGTGTCGGCGATTGGAACCAACAATTTCGTCAGCCCGGCAAAGAACATTTCAATGTAGTACGTGACCACACGGTGAGAGTTTGCCAGGATCAGGTCATTGTCGATGGCATAAAAAATTCGGCGATATTCAGAAAATAGATCGACATGGGCGAAGAAGGGCATCAGCAGCAGTCGCAGGAAGACTGCGCTACCAATTGCGATTATCAGGAACTGCCTTGTGGATAGAGACGTAGAGTTCAAAATGTCCGCGACTGTTTAGCCAAACAAGTTCTGCAACCAGCTCTTCTTGGCAACGTATTCATAGCCTACCGGTTGTGCATTGCGGGCCATGTAACAACTTTGTTCCGTTATCAGTGGTGGCTCGAGATCGGGAAAATCCTCACGCGTAAAATAGTGAGTCACAAGTGATTTGCGGGTTTTGCTTTTGTCCAGTATTTCGCTGCCTCCGTGGAACAACTGCGAATGCCAGATCAAGACATCACCTTTATTAGCCAGCAGGGTTTCTGGTTCCAGTTGGTATTCAGCAAGCTGTTCGTCCATATACTTGCGAAAGGCTGGAAATTCCTCAGGTATGATCACCGTCGTACCATTGGAAAATTTATACGGTGGAATCTTGTGGCTGCCAGGGTAGTAGCTGAGAGGACCATTAAGCTCGGTTGCATCTTCCAACGCGATCCAGGAGGCCACCATTTTATTTGGCGTCGGTGATGGCATATAAAAGGTATCGAAGTGATAGCGCTGCTGGGAACCAAACTCAAAATTGAGTGAATTGCAAATCATTGGGAAACCACTCAGCAATTCATTCAAAACCGGCGCCAGCGCGTCACCCGCGACCATGTCGCGAACCTCATCTGAGCTCAAGTACAAGTCGTTTAGCTTGTAAGGCTTATTGCGGGCCGCAGACGGGGCATCGCAAAAATACACCCGTTGTTCCTCATCACTGCCGACGAAAATATCAATCACATAACGCTCATCGAGTTTTTTGCGTTTCTTCCACATCTGATCAATCAATTTATTGAGTTGATCGATTCGATCTGCACTATACAGGCCAGGGAGCAGTAAATAGCCCTTGTCCTGCCACTGTCGCTGTTGTTCTTCAGTTAATGCCATAGTTAATTGCTTGTTTCTTTATCGTTGCTCTTTGCAGTACTGGTTAGAGTGCCGAAAATTGGTCTACGCTAGTCTTTGAAATTCAGGGAAAAGCGTTCGTTCTTTAAGCTCAGGTTGGGATTGTAATATGGATCGCCAGCTTCTAGAAAATCATGCCACCGATTCAAGAAGTGACCCTGCTCGGTTTTGAGGCGATTGAGCTTTTCTTCAGTATCCTCATAGCCGCGGCTGATGGATTCATAATGTGTGGCCTTGCAATGCGGCGTGAACAGGTTGAGATAGCCCTTATCCAGCAACTTGAGGCAGAAATCGATGTCGTTATAAGCCACCGCCAGGTGTTCTTCATCCAGGCCACCGACCTCTTCATACTTGGCCTTACTCACCATCAGCATGGCGCCAGTAACCGCACTGACGTTGTAAACCATATGCAAGCGTCCGTGGTAACCAATATGGTCGTCTGGAAAGAATTTATGAGGATGTCCTGCTGCGCCGACCATGCCTGCGACCACGCCCGCATGCTGAATACGTCCATCCGGGAACAGCAGCTTTCCACCTACTGCGCCTATGCCGGGACGTTGCGCGTGCTCTAAGAGCCGCTCCAGCCAGTCCGGCGACTGAATCTCGATATCGTTATTCAAGAGCACGATGTACTCACCCTTAGCCTGTTCGACACCATAATTGCAGATTGCAGAAAAATTAAATGGGATGTTTTTCTCAACGAAGCGAATGCGTTCATCGCGCTTTGAAAAATGCGCCGTTCGTTCGCTGGTTTCAGGCAGCTCGCTGTTATTACTCACTCCAATAATTTCAAAATTTGTGTAAGTGGTGCGATCCAGGATCGATCCCAGGCAGGAATCGAGTAGCTCTGGCTTGTCTTTAAACGGCACAATAATACTCACCAGGGGTTCACCCTGAATCTCACGAAACACCCGGTAGGTGCCCTTGAGAGTGCCAAATTTGACCTTTACGCCGCTTTCTTCCTGGTTCAGGCAGTTCTCCACCGCTTTACGTCCGGCTTCCCAAGCATAGGACTTTGAGTCATAGACGACGGCGGTGGAGCCTGGAATTTTACGCCAGTGATAGAGTATTCGTGGGATGTGTACGACGCGGTCAGCATGGTGTGCTGCCCGCAGAATGATGTCGTGGTCCTGCGAGCCATCAAGGCCTTCTAGAAAACCGCCGACCTGGTCGACGATCTCTTTCTTGATGACAGTGAAGTGGCAAATGTAATTATTGGTATCCAGCAGGTCCGGAGAATAATCGGGTTTGAAGTAGGGCTCTAAACGATTGCCTTCCATGTCCATCTTGTCTTCATCACTGTAGGCCAGGCCAAGATCAGGGTGCTGATTGATAGCCTTGGCATTCTCATAGAGCGCGTCTATGCTCAATTCATCGTCATGATCCAGCAGGGCAATATAATCGCCGCTTGCCATGGCCAAGGCATCGTTGGTGGTGAGCGAAATGCCCTGGTTATGATCATTCAGACGAATTGAAATTCGCTCGTCCTGGGCGGCTTCGTACTCCAGTATGCTTCGCAGATATCCCTTCGGTGACGCGTCATCGACCAGGCAGAGTTGCCAATGGGGATAAATTTGTGCTTGCACCGAGCGGATCATCGGAATCAGGTAGTCTGGATCCGTGTTGTAAATGGGTACCAGGATCGAGAACACCGGCTTTAGTTTGAAGGACTCGATTTCTTCTTTGGCTGCGGCGATGTCTTCGTCACTTAAACTGTTTTCGCTTATCCACAGTTGGTAGTCTTCCGTATTCTGACCAATCAGCTCACCACTTTCGGGAAAGGCGTTGGGATCCTCTTCTTCGGCCTGATTTTCGGCTTCTTCTGCTTGGCTTTCTTCAATATCGGCGTCGTCGGCCACCGGTGCTACCCCACGCAAACGATTCAGGTTGCGGCTGGCAAATCGTTTAACTCGCGTGGTGGGGCGCATCATCAGGTAATCTTCCATTTCCTCATTGCGGCCCAACTGCGCGACCAATTGGTCGTTCAAATTGACCATTCGCTGTTTGAGAATACGGATTTTTCGTAAACGCTCCTGATCTAGCCGATACTGGTCCTGCAACATCTCGTTCAGATCGGTGCGGTGCGCGCGTACCTCGTCCAGGCGCATATTAGTAAATTCCAACTCCGCCCGGTACTGATCCAGAGTATTTGCCTGGCGGACCAGGTCGTTATTTTGCTGTAAGACGGTATTTGCAAGCGTCTCCAAGGCAGCGTCGTAGCGCTGATCATGCAGTAATGAAAGTTCGAGCTGAGCAACCACTGCCTGGTCGATCTTGTCGCTATTAGACAGATCGAATAACAGGTGTGGGTCACTGTTGAGTGCCACAAAGTAGGGCCGGCCCTCATCGTTTTTGGCCTGTTCCGCATTAACGAAGGTAGCAGCGGCGGCGATTTCTGTAGCTGAGTCCAAACTGTAGACCGCCTTACCCTTTTTGTTCAGCAGGCGTAACGAATCAAGGCTAAACAGGCCGCGGCTGGCGATTGGATCAATTCGCAGAACTGGCACCTTGGCCGAGTAGGGCGGCAAATCTATATTTAGCTTTTGTGCACCCGGTGAGTTTTCCCAACTGCAGAATACGCTGTTCTCTTCATCAAAACGAGATTTTGTATCCCCCCATAATAACTGACAGGTGAGCAGACCGCCCTCAACACCTGGAGTAGTATCAAAAGACTGCAACAGCGCATGTTCAACCGCCTTGGCACGAAAATTATTATCTATTTTTGACTGGATCTGCTCTTCCAGTTGCACAAATTCCTGCAACTCGGAAACCTGGCCCACGCTGGGCATAAATTTCACCACAAACAGCGCGATTGATGGAATATCGTTTTTAGCCGCGAAACGACGGATCACCGATTTGTTCTCAAAAGCAAACCAGAACAAGGCTCGAAACAGCACAAACTGGCGGTCAAAATCAATCTCGAGTTGCCACTCAGGATCGATTACCTGGTAATCCCTGTTTCCACCTCGCTCTCGCAATACGATATTAAATGGTAATAGATCGTACGCGATTTGCTTGAATTCCTTGGGGTCGGAAAATTGCTGTAACCACTCAGAGTACTCAGTCACCAATTCGCGCAGTTCCCGGGGATCGTTGCTGTCGATTGCCTGTAACCAGTCATCCACCAGTAGGCGACCTTTACAAAAGGGCTGTGGGCTCAGGTTTTGTGACAGGAACTCTTCGCTAACGGTTTTCTCCGGGTAAACTGGCTGTTTCCACACCTCAGGCGCGCCGCTATTACGCGAAGTAATTGTGCGCCAGCCAGCTTGTCGACCGGTACCTGGGAAATGGCAGAAATCCTTATCGTAAACAGCTCGGGTTGCCGCGCGAGTTGCTCCGGCAATCACAACAAATCGAGAGGCCTGGTCAAACACGCGTTGCTGATTTTCAAAGAGATTCTTGAACAACAGGTATTCATTGACCTCAGGGTTGTCAATGGATCCGAGCCGATAGAAATGATTGATCGAATTGGGGCTGGAGGTTAGATAGTCTTCGGAGAACAAGTTTGCGCAATCGTTGCCGCTGGCAAAACTGGCATTGATGTCGATAGATGCGAAATTTGCTGCCGCGAGTGTATTAAGCAGTTCTTTGCGCTGGTATTCCTGCACGTAATCGGTGCGGTACAGGTCGCCGTAGGGAATCGCGTTTGCTGCAGAGCTGTTCGCATTGACCCACTTATTGATGCTGTCGCGATTCTTAACGTTAATGATTAACACGCCTCGCGCGCTCAGCGAGGCCTGCAAACGCCTCAGCAATGCGACTTGGGCATCGCGCTCCAGCGCCAGGGCTTCCAGTTCGCCGACGACAATCAGGTCGTAGTGATTGCTGGGCAGTTTCAGTTTGTCTAAGTCTTCCGAGATATGACAAATATTCCGCTTGTTGGCACAACGCAACAGGGACAAGCGAGTGCGATCAGAGTCAATTTTAACCGCGTCCAGCGTATTCACCTGATCAGCCAGGTAATGCGCGACACCACCAAAGTCTTCGGACAGGTCTAAGGCGTGATTAATGCCTTCCAGATTGAGGGCGCGGAGATAGTTGTAGCGTTTCGCTGACAGCGCAGCACGTAGCTCATCGGTGTTGATCAGGCGCTCAATATCGAGCGAAAACAAGGATTTGTCATCGGCTTCAGAGAACACATCGGCCACGGCAATCTGGATGTAATTCGACAGGCTGGAGTCTCGGAACACATTGGTTGTGTCCTGAAATATATCGTTCAACAAGCCCAGTTTGGGATTGAGGTCGAGTAAGATCGATTGATTAAGCATAGTGCGCTGTTTGTGGCCGCTGGATCGGAATTTAGGCAGTTTTCACCTGACAATTAGCCGCCCGTTTATCGCGGATCATTAATAGCGGGAATATACCACGTCCGACCCTTGCCTACCTGCCTGAAGGGAAAAAATTGGCACACATTGACTGGTCGGTAACGGTGCACGACCAGCGCTGAGGCGTGGCTATTTTTTCTTTGGTATATACAGGTCGGTGATTGTGCCTTCGTACACCTCGGCCGCCATTGCCACGGTTTCCGACAGGGTAGGATGCGGGTGGATCGTGAGGCCAATATCGCTGGCATCTGCCCCCATTTCAATGGCCAAGCCTACTTCAGCAATCAGGTCGCCCGCACTGGGCCCGACAATGCCGCCACCGAGCACGCGGTGGGTTTCTGGATCAAACAGCAGCTTGGTTTTGCCTTCCGTACGGTCATTCCCGATCGCACGCCCGGAGGCAGCCCAGGGAAACAGGCCTTTTTCGTAATTAATGCCCTTGGCCTTGGCTTCAGTCTCGGTTAATCCAACCCAGGCAATCTCCGGGTCAGTATAGGCCACCGAGGGGATTACATTTGCTTCGAATCCACTCTTAAGCCCAGCACATACTTCAGCCGCTACCTTGGCCTCATGGGTTGCTTTGTGCGCCAGCATCGGTTGACCAACGATATCGCCGATGGCAAAGATATGTTCGATATTGGTGTGCATCTGCTTGTCGACGGCAATAAATCCACGCTCGTCTACTGCCACACCGGCTTTTTCTGCGTCAATCAAATCACCGTTCGGGCGTCGACCAGTGGCAATCAGCACGTAGTCATAGACTTCTGAATCCGGGCCAGCACCTGAATCATCAGCAGCACTGAAATTCACCTTTATGCCATCATCCTGGGGCTCAATGCTGTCCACCTTGGTTTTGGTCATGATGGTTTTCACTGAACCGGACAAGCGCTTTTTCAACGGCGCGATCAGGTCTTTGTCGGCACCCGGCACGATTTGGGGCATAAATTCCACGATGCTGATATCTGTGCCCAACTCGGCATACACAGTAGCCATTTCCAGGCCAATAATGCCGCCGCCCACAATGAGCATAGAGCCAGGAATTTCTTTTAAAGCCAGTGCGCCAGTGGAATCGATCACTCTGGGATCATCGGTTTCGAACATGGGGAACACGGTAACCCGGGAGCCGGCGGCAATAATGGCTTTGTCGAAGGAAAGGGTAGTAGGGCCATTGTCGCCCTCGATAGCCAGTGTATTAGGCGATGTGAACTTGGCGTAGCCCTGTACTACATTTACCTTGCGCGCTTTTGCCATGCCAGCCAAGCCACCCGTCAGCTGCTTGATAACCGACTCTTTAAAGCCGCGTAGCTTATCGACGTCAATTTTTGGTTCGCCAAAGGCAATACCATGCTTTTCCATTTCACGTGCTTCCGATATCACCGCTGCCGAGTGCAATAAGGCTTTGGAGGGGATGCAGCCAACATTCAGGCAAACGCCGCCCAGGTCTGGGTACTTTTCGATCAAAGTCACGTCCATTCCCAAGTCAGCTGCACGGAATGCCGCGGTATAGCCTCCTGGGCCCGAGCCGATAACCACCAGGGGTGCATGTGCATCGGCTCCGCCAGCAGGTGGGGCGGCAGCTGCTGGTGCGGTAACGGGTTCAGGTGCGGCATCGGTCGGAGCCGGCTCTGGAGCCTTACTGCTTTCGGCGCTATTGCTATCGCTGCTTACTGCCTCGATCGTGGCGATCACATCACCCTCGTTAACAGTATCTCCGACTTTTACTTTTACCTCGGTTATCTGGCCAGCTTCGGGGGAGGGCACATCCATGGAGGCCTTATCGCTTTCAACAGTGATTAGGGAGTCTTCCACGCCGACTGTGTCACCCGCGCTCACCATTACGTCTATAACTTCAACGTCGGTCGCGCCGCCCAGGTCGGGTATTTTGATATCTGTCATGATTAAATTCTTTCTCTGCTACTTGAGGGTTTCAGATGTCCGGACTGGGCCTATACCGTCAAACGGCGCACATCTTCCAGCACGGCGGCGACATGCCGCGTGAAGCGAGCGGCTTCTGCGCCGTCGATGACCCGGTGGTCATAGGACAGACTCAGGGGCAGAATCATGCCAGGTTTAAATTCAGCACCATCCCATACGGGTTGCATTTTGCTGCGCGACACACCCAGGATCGCCACCTCAGGTGCGTTTACAATGGGAGTGAAGTGTGTGCCGCCAATACCACCTAAACTGGATATGGTGAAACAGGCGCCTGTCATATCCTGAGTGGTCAGTTTCTTATTGCGAGCCTTAGCTGCCAAATCGCCCATTTCCTGTGCGATCTCAGCAACGTTCTTTTTATCGGCGTCCTTAACTACCGGCACGACCAGGCCATTCGGAGTCTCGACGGCAATGCCAATATTAAAATACTTTTTATAGATCAGGTTTTCTCCGCCTGGTTCCAGCGAGCTGTTGAACTGCGGATAGGCTTGCAGAGCATTGACCACGGCCTTGACGATAAACGCCAATGGCGAAAGCTTAATGTTTTTCTCCTGCTTGGCGTACTCCGCATTGAGTTGCTTACGGAATGATTCCAGGTCGCTGATGTTGGACTCATCGTTGTGCGTTACATGCGGCACGTTAAGCCACGAGCGGTGCAAATTGCTGGCGGTCAGGCGCTTGATACGGTTCAGGGGTTGGATATCGATCTCGCCAAATTTGCTGAAATCGACTGCTGGGACCTCTGGAATGCCTGCTCCTGATGTTGCCTGTGCCGCTGGAGCAGGAGTGCTGCTGGTGAGCACTCCCTTAACAAATTGTTTGACGTCTTCTTTCTTGATGCGACCCTTGCGCCCAGTGCCACTGACCTTGGTCAGATCAACACCGAGTTCACGTGCAAAGCGCCGAATAGAAGGCGAAGCATGTGCTTTTCCTGCGGGGGCAGGCTGCGTTGGTGCGGCCTGAATAGGTGTGGCAGGTTTTGGCTCCGTTGGTGCGGGCGCTGCAGCTGTAACAGGGGCGGGGCTTTCGACCACAGCCGCTGCGGTTGAATCACCCCCAGCGGCGGCCAGTTTCACCACCACAACCCCTTCGCTTACGTCCTGATCAATGCTGACTTCGATACTCTGAATAACACCGGCGGCGGAACTGGGTACATCCATGCTTGCCTTGTCGCTCTCCAGCGTCACCAGTGGATCTTCTACCGCCACCGTATCGCCTGCCTTCACCAGAATTTCGATTACCTTGGCCGAATCACCGCCAATATCAGGTATAACCACATCGATGCTTGATGTCGATGACGAACTCGAAGGCGCAGCAGCCTGAGCGGCAGCCATAGCTGCATTGGCAATGGCGTCAGAGCCAGAATCCGTTGTCGCTTCGGTATCGGCCTCTGCAGACGGTGAAGCGTCTGCAGTCTCTAGTTCCAGGATCAGGTCGCCTTCACTGAGATCCTGGTCGACGGCGATCGCGATAGAATTCACTTTGCCAGCATGGGTACTGGGCACATCCATACTGGCTTTATCGCTCTCCAGTGTAATGATGGGGTCATCAACGGAGATCTCGTCACCAACCTTGACCAAGATTTCGATAACTTTCGCTGCGTCACTGCCAATATCAGGCACACTTACTTGAATTTTACTCATACTAATACTCGTTTGATTCTGCGAAGTTTCTGCATTGCTGTTTTGCGCGGTTTCGCTGGCCGCAGTTTGTTCATCCGATGTTGTTTGCGAAGCTTGTACGGTTAAGTCCAGGTTCTGTTGTTCCTGTGAACTGTCTGCTTGTTCACTCTGATCAGCATCGGAAAGCTTGCGGGCGCTGACTTTCTTCTCCTTTTTGCTGGCTTTCTTCTTGCTGCGCTTTTTCTTTTTGCCGCCCGCCTTGGATTTCTTGGCTTTGGTTTTTTTCTTTGTCGCCGAACTTTTGTCGTCCTTGGATAGATCGCCCTCATCGGCTGCTTCATCCTGCTCGTTCACGTCGACATTGATCGGTGGCGTGGCCGTGCTCGATTCCACTTCTGTTTCCAACAGAATCAGTGGTGTCATAACGGAAATGTTTTGACCCGCCAGGGCAATTAGCTCGGTTACCTTGCCGGCACGGGTCGCGGGCAAGTCGATTTCCTTGTTGCCACTTTTGACAACAAACATGGTGTCGCCAACGTCGATTCGATCACCTTCGGCAATCTCAACCGAGATTATCTTGGCCTGACGAAATTCGTCTGATTCCGGTGCGGTCAGTTCCAGAAACTTGATCATAAATGCCTACCCTGAACCCTATCGCTGTCTTTAATAATTATTTTCCAGGCCCGTATTACAAGGTATCGGGCGACGCTTTGCTAACATCAATATCAAATTGTTTAATGGCCTTGCTGACCACTTCCGAATCGATACTGCCGTCTTCATACAAGGCTGAGAGTGCGGTAACGACAATATAGCTGTGATTCACCTCAAAGTGGCTACGCAATTGCTGGCGATCGTCGCTGCGACCAAAGCCATCGGTACCTAATACGATGTACCTGGATGGAACAAATGCTCGAATGGAATCCCCATAGGCTTTCATGTAATCGGTTGCGGCGATCACAGGGCCATTTTCATCCTGCAGGCATTGCTCAACGTAACTGACTCGTGGTTTGGAAGTGGGGTGGAGGGTGTTCCAGCGCTCCACCTCTAACCCTTCACGGCGCAACTCGTTCATGCTGGTTGCGCTCCAGATATTGGCAGCCACACCATATTCAGATTCCAGTAACTCGGCAGCGGTGATTATCTCATTCAGGATGGTGCCGGAGCCAATCAACTGTACGGTGGGCGTTTTGCCATCGTCCTTGTCACTGTTCTTGAATTTGTACATGCCTTTGAGGATGCCTTCTTCTGCGCCCTCTGGCAGAGCTGGGTGCTGATAGTTTTCATTCATCACCGTGAGGTAATAAAAAACGTTCTCCTCTTCAGCATACATACGACGCATGCCATCCTGAATAATCACCGCCAATTCATAGCTGAATGTTGGATCATAGGAAATGCAGTTGGGTATCGTTGCAGCCTGCAAGTGAGAATGACCATCCTGATGTTGTAAGCCTTCACCCGCCAGGGTGGTGCGGCCGGCGGTACCACCGACCAGGAAGCCTCGCGCCTGCATGTCTCCTGCAGCCCAGGCCAGGTCGCCAATACGTTGGAAGCCAAACATCGAGTAATAGATGTAAAACGGGATCATCGGGAACTCATTGGTAGAGTACGATGTTGCTGCAGCGATCCAGGAAGACATGGCACCCGCTTCGTTGATACCTTCTTCCAGCACCTGACCTTTGACATCTTCCCGGTAATACATCAATTGGTCAGAATCTTCGGGTTTGTACTTTTGCCCTTCGCTGGCGTAAATACCGAGCTGGCGGAACAAACCTTCCATGCCAAAGGTACGTGCTTCATCCGGCACAATCGGCACCACGCGGTCCTTGATATCTGGATCGCGAATCAGCATCGACAGAATGCGCACGAAGGCCATGGTGGTGGAGATTTCGCGATCGCCGGAGGACTCGAGCTGTTTGCTGAATGAGTCCAACTCCGGTACTTTCACCGGGTTCGAGGTATTGGGGCGTGTGGGTAGATAACCGCCTAAATGCTGACGGCGGGAGTGCAAATACTTGATTTCCGGTGAATCATCGTCCGGCTTAATGTACTCCAGCGACTCCAATTGTTCGTCGGTGACCGGGATTTTGAATCGGGCCCGGAAGCCCTTAAGTGAATCCAGGTCCATTTTCTTTTGCTGGTGCGAGGTGTTCTGGCCTTGACCAGATTCGCCCATGCCCAGGCCTTTAATCGTCTTGGCAAGAATAACGGTGGGCTGCCCCTTGTGGCGGATAGCCTGTGTATAGGCTGCGAACACCTTGTCTGGATCGTGGCCGCCGCGTGTCATCAAGTCGATGTCTTCATCGCTCATATGCGCGACCATGGCTTTCAATTCTGGCGAGTTCCAGAAGTGTTCGCGGGTATAGGCGCCGCCCTTGGCTTTGAACGCCTGGTACTCGCCGTCCACGCATTCCTGCATGCGTTTTAACAAAATTCCATCGGTGTCTTTTTCGAGTAAGCGATCCCACTGCGATCCCCAGATCAGTTTAATGACATTCCAGCCTGCGCCGCGGAATTCGGACTCCAGTTCTTGAATGATTTTGCCATTACCGCGTACGGGACCATCCAGTCGCTGCAAGTTACAGTTGATCACGAAGATCAGGTTGTCGAGGTTTTCTCGACCAGCTAAACCAAGCGCACCGCGTGACTCCGGTTCGTCCATTTCCCCATCACCCAGAAACGCCCAGACTTTGCGGTTTTCAACCGGTATCAATTCACGATTACCCAGGTACTTTTGAAAGCGCGCCTGGTAAATCGCCATTATTGGTCCTAAACCCATTGATACAGTAGGGAACTGCCAGAAATCAGGCATCAACCAAGGGTGGGGGTAGGAAGACAGGCCATTGCCGCCGACTTCCTGGCGAAAGTTGTCCAATTGCTCCTCAGTCAGGCGGCCTTCCAAAAAGGCTCGAGCATACATACCGGGTGCCGAGTGCCCCTGGTAGTAGATCATGTCGCCGCCGTGCTCAGCATTGCGGGCACGCCAGAAGTGGTTAAAGCCAACCTCGTATAAAACGGCAGCGGAGGCGAAACTGGCAATATGCCCGCCGTATTCAGTACTGATCTTGTTAGCTCGCAGCACCATGGCGGCCGCGTTCCAGCGGATCATGGAGCGAATCTTGAATTCTATTTGACGGTCACCAATCAATGCCTGTTGCTTATCAGCTGGAATTGTATTGATATAAGGCGTGTTTAGACCATAAGGTAACTGGGCACCGGCTTCACGCGCTGCATTAGTCAACTCTTTAAGTAAAAATCGTGCTCGGTCCGACCCATCTGCCTCGATCACACTGTGTAGTGCATCGATCCATTCCTGGGTTTCCTGTGCGTCAATATCGTTGCCGGCAGTCGCTACGTGCTTAGTCATAAATACACCTTGATACGTCGGTATTCGAGAGGGGTTTGGTTACTATTATTTGTTTAGTGAATAATATATATAAGTTTGAGTGATGTAAATGCTTGGTCGAGAAATTCGCGCCCAATATGGTCTTGTTTTTAGCGATTTACATGATTTTTTCATGATTCCTAATGCATTTAGCTGGGTACCTTGAGATTCGACTGGACACTGGCACTCACCAAGCTTGTTAGATTAACAATTCCACGTGGTGTGGTGGTGCTTGTTATCGAGTGAATTGGGATCGTGGCACCGACTAAAATAGGGCCTACGGAGATACCGTTCGCTAGTGATTTGAGCACGGTATAGGTAATATTAGCGGCATCCAGATTAGGCATGATCAGCAAGTTCGCATTGCCTGTTAGCGAACTTTTACCTGATTTTTTTCTTACCGTAGGGTTAAGGGCCATGCCGCCTTTCATCTCACCATCTACTTCCAGATCAGGAGCCATGGCGGCCAGAAGTTGCTTGGTGGCGGCCATTTTCTTTGCTGAATCAGTGTCGTGACCGCCAAAATTGGAGTGCGACAACAGGGCTACACGCGGCACCATGCCAAATCGCTTGATCTCTCGGGCGGCGAGTATGGTGATTCCAGCCAAGTCGTCGGCACTGGGTTCTTCATGAATGCTGGTATCAGCAATAAAGTAAGAACCATTATCCAGCAGCAAGAGTTGCATGACAGCGATGTGATCGATTTCGTCAACCTTGCCACTGCAATGTTCGATTGCTTCGATTTGCCTATGCAGTTTGGCCTTGGGACCGGTGAGCAGAGCATGCGCATGGTTGCTTTTTACCAGTTCGCAAGCCTGTTTGATTCTGGCGAACTCATCGTCGGATTCTGCCGCCACCACTTCGTAGTCTCGACCTTCTAGCACGCGCAATCCAAGCTCCTCACAATGCTGTCTGATGATCGCAGAATCGCCCATTAATACCGGCCGAGCATAGTGTTGATCGACAACGTCTTGGATGGCGCGCAACACACGATGGTTTTCGCCATCGGTATACAGCACCTTGTGGGTCGTGTTTTGTGCCTTCTCAAAAATTGGTCGCATCACGTTGCCGGTGCGATAAACCAGTGGTTCGAGGCTTTTACGGTAGTCCTCGATATTCTCAAAGGGCAGGGTGGCCACACCACTGTCAATTGCGGCCTGAGCTACCGCCGGTGAGACGGTAGTGATCAACCGCGGGTCAAAAGGCTTGGGGAGGATGTATTCGGCTCCAAAGCGCAAGGATTCATCCTGGTAATAACTGGCTACCAATTCATGGCTTTCCGAATGTGCCAGGTCGGCCAGCGCGTTAACGCAGGCGATCTCCATCGCTCGGGTGATAGTGGTTGCACCCACATCCAGCGCGCCGCGAAAAAGAAAAGGAAAACACAGAACATTATTTACCTGGTTAGGATAGTCCGATCTTCCGGTTGCCATAACCGCATCAGGGCGATGTTCTGCTACCAGTTCTGGGCGAACTTCGGGATCAGGGTTGGACATGGCCAGGATTAACGGTCGGTCTGCCATGCTCTTCAGCATTTTCACGCTCACCAGGTTGGGTTGTGATACACCGAGAAATACATCACAGTCGACCATTGCATCATCCAGAGTGCGGGCGTCGGTTTGTTTGGCAAAACGCAGCTTGGTTTCATCGAGATTTTCTCGCTCGCTATGAATCACACCACGGCTGTCCAACATCAGGATGTTGTCGAGTTCAACACCCACATCGATCAGCAGGTTGGTGCAAGCCATGGCGGCTGCTCCTGCACCGGAGACCACCAGTTTTACTTCCTTGATGTCTTTCTCAACCACCCGAAGACCATTAAGAACTGCAGCAGCAGAGACGATCGCCGTACCATGCTGGTCATCGTGGAATACGGGAATATTAATTCGCTCGCGTAGCTTGGCCTCAATCTCGAAACATTGCGGGGCCTTGATGTCCTCCAGGTTAATACCGCCAAAGGTGGGTTCCAGGGCCGCGACCACATCGCAAAACCGATCAACATCGGTCTCATCGACCTCGATATCGTAGGCGTTCACATCCGCAAAGTTTTTGAACAAAATAGCCTTGCCTTCCATTACGGGTTTGGAGGCCAGGGCACCAATATTGCCCAAGCCCAGCACCGCTGTGCCATTAGTGACTACCCCGACCAGGTTGCTGCGAGAGGTGTATTGCGCTGCTGTGAGTGGATCGCTCTCTATTTCCTTACAGGGTTCCGCCACCCCGGGTGAATAGGCCAGGGCAAGGTCACGTTGATTGGAGAGAGGCTTGGTTGCCTGGATACGGATTTTGCCTGCGCTGGGTGAACGGTGGTAATGCAGTGCGGCATTCTTGAGGTCGTCGGTCATTTTCTGTGATTCTATCTAGTCAATCACTGCTGCCGGGTAACGGTGTACCGTCACCAGGCAAAAGTGAATATTTTTATGTTTGTGTTAGGTGTTTTGGTGGAAAAGTCATCGACTTCCCTATAAGGGACCGAACAAGATCGACAGTTATTCCGCAACTGCGCGTCATTTTTGTGATCTGCGCAGCGCCAGTCACGGGAAACTATGATGATTTACTCGATTCTGCGGCATGCGCCTGAACATCGGCGTGGTAGGACGATCGCACCATGGGTCCGGAGGCAACATGAGAAAATCCCAATGCATCGCCATAGTCGCGCAACTCATCAAACTCATCTGGATGAACATATCGCTCGACGGGCAGATGACTCAAACTTGGTTGCAAATATTGTCCCAGGGTGATCATGTCACAGTCGTGTTCTTTTAAATCACGCAGAACGCGTTTAACCTGGTCCAGGGTCTCGCCAATACCAAGCATGAGTCCGGACTTGGTCGAAACTGTGGGCTGTGCTGCCTTAAAATTCTTAATCAGGTCCAACGACCATTGATAGTCTGACCCCGGGCGCACACGGCGATACAAATCCGGGATGGTCTCCAGGTTGTGATTGAACACGTCAGGTGGATTGGATGACATCAGTTCCACTGCCATATCCATTCGACCACGAAAGTCAGGTACCAAAATTTCAATCTGGGTGCTGGCGTTGAGTGCGCGTATTTCTTTAATGCATTCGACAAAATGTCCGGCGCCGCCATCGCGCAAATCATCCCGGTCTACCGAGGTGATCACCACATATTTTAGTCCCATGTCGGCAATTGTCTCTGCCAGGTGTCTGGGCTCATCCTGATCCAGTGCCAGCGGTCGACCATGGGCTACGTCGCAAAACGGACAACGACGCGTGCAAATATCACCCATGATCATAAATGTGGCGGTGCCGCGATTAAAACATTCAGACAGGTTGGGGCAGGCCGCTTCTTCGCATACGGTGTGTAGATTGTTAGCCCGCAGTTTTTGCTTGAGTTTTTGTACTTTGTTGCCGTGTGGGAGACGGATACGAATCCAGTCTGGTTTACGCAATGGATTTATCGTGGGCTCAATCTTGACAGGAATGCGCGCCATTTTCTCCGCACCGCGTAACTTCTCCCCAGCGATAACGGGTTTTATTTTGGGTCGACGCTGGGCAGCTTTACTGCTTTGCTTGATAGTGTCGGACATGTATAACTAGGTCTCAGAGTGTGTTGCTGTTCAAGCCTGCTGTGTGGCAAGCAGGGAGTTGGTGACGAGTATTTGGAGAACACGTCACGAAACGAATTCTAATGATTGCTTTTGCTCCGTTTGTCATGAGTAAAATGGTAGAATTCTCATCCAATCCCGAAGCTGGCCCCGAGGCAGAGTATAACAATATTTCCATGCGTAAAGATGTTGAAAATCGTGATGATGTCAGCCTGATTGTGGCGGATTTTTATGCTGAAATGCTACTTGATCCAATTATCGGGTATATCTTTACGGACGTGGCAAAAATTGACCTGGAAAGCCACCTGCCAATCATTACTGATTTTTGGGCCGACGTGCTATTCAAACAAAAGAAATATCGTAATAACACACTGCAGAAACACCTGGATCTACATCAGAAAATTCCTCTGACCCCCGGTCATTTCACCCGCTGGCTATATTTATTCAATCGGGCCGTCGATGCCAATTTTGCAGGCACCAGGGCCGATACCATGAAACAGCGGGCGGAACTGGTGGCAGAAGCGATCAGTGCGGCTATCGCTCAACGTAAAAAGGGAGAAATGACGTTATCGCTTGAAAAGTACTTAAAAGCATAGGGCTCGCCAGCCAGGCCCATGTTCTCAGAAAATGGATCAATCTGTTGCGTAGGCGTTGTGAAACTGTTTGGCGGTGCGGCCGCTGCGACTGGCACGTTCTGCTGAAAATCGAAGTGCGGCGCGGTGCAGTTCTTCTCGGTCACCTTTGAAATCTGCAAACAAGTTATCCACGATTTCCAGGTATTGGGCCTGAGAAATTGGATGAAATGATAACCACAAGCCAAATCGATCAGATAGGGCAATTTTTTCCTCGATGGCATCCGATAAGTGCAGTTCGCCTGCGACGACCTTGGAATCCAGGTTTTCCTTCAAGGTTTGTGGGACCAGGTGGCGGCGGTTACTGGTGGCATATAAGCGCACATTGTCTGGTGCCGCCTCAATCGACCCTTCCAGAACGGTTTTCAGCACGCTATAGGAATGATCCCCAGCGGAAAATGCCAAGTCGTCACAGTAAACCAGATAGTGGAACGGTTGGTCGCGAATCAGGTCCACGATGTCGTGCAGGTAATGCAGGTCATCTTTATACACCTCCACCAGGCGCAACTGTTCAGAACTGAAGTGGTTGAAAACCGCCTTTATGAGCGAGGATTTACCAGTTCCTCGAGAACCCCAGAGTAGGGCGTTGTTGCACGGGTCACCAGAGAGATAACGTCGAGTATTATCGATCAACGCTTGTTTTTGTCGCTCAATCCCAAGAAGGTCATCCAGTGCAATCTGATCAATATACTTGACTGGTCTCAAGCGCCCCTGGTTCGGACGCCATACTGCGGCCAGGGATTGTTGCCAGTCAAGTTCTGACATAACGGTGTCAAGCTTAGGTCTGCTTGCGAATAAATACCGGTTTCATTGGGTCTTTAGTTTCTCGCGCGCTGTATCGATAGCCATCGCTGCGAAACTTTATCAGTTGCTCCGGGTCTTCCACCTGGTTTTTGATTACCCAGGCAGACATGGTGCCGCGCGCTTTCTTGGCGAAAAAACTGATCATTTTGTATTGACCATTTTTCCAGTCTTTAAAAACCGGAGAGATAATCTCAGCCTGGATGGACTTGGGTTTCAGTGATTTAAAGTATTCCACGCTGGCCAGGTTTAAAAGTATTTTAGAATCAATGGCTTTTAGCTGTTTATTGATCTTTTTTGTCAGCTTTTCATCCCAGAAATCATAGATGTTTTCGCCCGCGGGGTTTTTTAGTTTAACTCCCATCTCCAGGCGATAAGGCTGAATCAGGTCTAAAGGTCGTAAAACCCCGTAGAGACCAGAAAGAATGCGTAGGTGATCCTGCGCGTAATCAAATTGCTCATCTTTGAATTTATCAGCCTCCAGGCCAGCATAAACATCACCGCGAAAGGCCAGTATGGCCTGTTTTGCATTACTGGGTCGAAATGGGCGAGACCATTTGTGATAACGCTCAACATTTAATTCAGCCAGTGCAGGACTGATACCCATCAACTTCTCTATATCTGATGGGGACTTTGTGGATAGCACATCCATCAACGCCTCACTGTCTTTGAGCATTTGCGGCTGGGAATAGGATTTCGTGACTGGCTCAGATTCAAAGTCCAGGGTTTTAGCGGGCGAAATAACAATTAGCATGGTTTCAAGGCGATCTGGCGCTCAGTATTCAGGTGTTCAATTAAAGGCGCTGATTATAGCCTCACTGCGTGATGAATTTAATGTGTATTCGTTCAGGAAAACTATTCAAAAACAAAATTCAGATTTGATCACCAGATTTCACCAAAAATTCATTACAGCTTGTTAATGTTGACCTTAGTCGATACTCTTTCAGACTAAAGTCCAATGAAGGCGAAGTTAAGCGGGTTTTCAGGACATTTTGCTTGGAAATTCATAGCTTTGGGGTAGATTTAAAGAGGGTTGACAATTTTTGACACAACGACAACTCACAGCGGTTAGCATGAACCCGGAGACCAGATGGCTACAGTAATTAACTTAGAAGATATTGATATCGAAAGCCTGTCACAGGAAACCATTGAACTGATTTCACAGTTAACTACGGAAATTTTGAAGATAAGTGGCAAAGGATTTAATTACAACGATCCCTACTTATTACCCAAAATTCGCCGCCGCGTGAAACGCCTGAAAGACCCACGTTTAACGGCCATGTACCATGATTACAAATGCGCACTGCTTAAAAGTGTGAATTCTGGCCAGTTTGAAGTTCGACCCTACCAATTGATCAACTATCGACGAGATCGATTGGTGCAGTCCGATCGACTGTCGGCGATGGCATAGACAATATTCAAGATAGCCTTCTATAGCCGTAGAAGGTTATTACTACTCCTCAAATTTACGACCGCCTGGGCGGTCGTTTTTTTTTTGCAAAAGATTACACATAGAAGACACCAAAAAAAAAACCCAATTTTTATTTATGTACAAAAAATGTGGCAGGT
>JBCCFY010000037.1:0-43611 GCA_039110515.1 Pseudomonadota bacterium | reverse complement strand
TCTCCAGATCCTGCGAGGCCAGTGCAAAACCGGCCCCCAGCGTGTCGAGCGATTCAATGGCCAACAGGCGCTTGCGGGCATCGTCCGTCATGTTATTCAACCCGGGTGCGATCATATATGCGTACGCCTGATGATGTGAACGACCGACTCGGCCCCGCAGTTGATGCAATTGCGCCAGTCCAAAGCGATCCGCTTTGTTGATAATGATGGTGTTGGCTGTCGGCACATCAATGCCGCTTTCAATAATCGTGGTGCACAGCAACACGTTGAAGCGCTGATGATAAAAATCACGCATTACCGATTCCAGTTCACGTTCGCGCATTTGGCCGTGTCCAATTTTGACCGTTGCATCCGGCACCAGGTCTTCAATACGGGCACGCATCTTCTCGATGGTTTGTACTTCATTGTGCAAAAAATAGACCTGGCCACCACGACGAATTTCTCGCACCAACGCTTCACGCAACAGCGCGTCATCCCATTCACGTACGAATGTTTTTACCGAGAGGCGCGCCCTGGGTGGCGTCGCGATCACCGAGATATCGCGTAATCCACTGAGCGCGAAGTTCAGTGTCCTGGGGATTGGAGTAGCCGTCAGGGTAAGAATATCCACCTGGCTGCGCAATTTCTTGAGCTGTTCTTTCTGACGCACGCCAAAGCGATGTTCCTCATCAATAATCATCAAGCCGAGATTTTTGAAGTTGACGTCCTTCTGGATCAGCTTGTGCGTGCCGATAGCGATGTCGATGGTGCCATTGCGAATCCCCTCCAATCCCGCAGCCAGTTGTTTTGCTGATCTGAAGCGAGAGAACAGCTCCACGTTTACTGGCCAATCAGCAAAGCGGTCGGCGAAGTGATTGTAATGTTGCTGAGCCAGCAGCGTGGTTGGGACCAGCATAACCACTTGCCGGGTGCCGGCGATGGCGAGATAGGCTGCCCGCAGGGCGATTTCTGTTTTGCCAAAGCCAACGTCACCACAAACCAGCCGATCCATCGGTTTGGCCTGGGTCATATCGTTGATCACGTCATTGATCACCTGTTGTTGATCCGGCGTTTCTTCAAAATCGAAGCCAGCTGCAAAGGCGTCGTAAACATGATCCACGGGCGGAAAAGCATGACCCTCACGTGCCATCCGCAATGCCTGGATTTCCAACAATTCTGCCGCCACGTCATAGGCTTTTTCCTTGGCCTTGTTGCGGAGTTTAATCCAGGTGTCGCTGCCCATTTTGTGCAACGGCGCGGTTTCCGGCCCACCACCGACATAGCGAGACACCAGGTCGAGAGACAACACCGGGATATACACCTTGTCGCCGTCCTGGTACTCAATGGTGGCGAACTCATTGTCGTGATCGTCGATTACTATCGACTCCAGGCCGCGGTAACGGCCCACGCCATGATCTTCGTGTACAACCGGGTCTCCGATATTGAGCTCCGCCAGAGAGCGAATAATCGCATCCGGGTCACGGTTTTTTTCGGAACGTTTGCGTCGTTGAAACGTTCGTTCCCCATACAACTGGGATTCGGTGATTAGCTCAATATTGTCTTCCGGTAAATCCAGTCCACGATCAACTTCGGCCACGGTTAGAGTCAGTGCCTGGTCTCCGGACAGGAAGGTCTTCCAGTCATCTACAACCTCACAGGATCGGCCATGCTCGCGCAGCAATCCAAGCAGGCTCTCGCGTCTGCCAGCGGATTCAGCAACCAGCAAGATACGTTTGTTGCTGTTTGATAAATGCGCCAGGAACTCTTCATAAGGGTTTTCAGAGCGCGGATTGAGCTTGAACTGGGCAGGCGCAAGGCTGGCGTAATCGACAACGTGCTTGGCGGCACGCAAATTCAGGTTCAGCAGTTGCGCACGCGGGTGGTGTTTCAAGCCGGCGAAAATTTTGCCCGGTGCAAGGAACAGCGAGTGTGGTTCCAGTGGCGGCCATTCCGGGTTCAGCTTGGCATTCTCATAGCGATCCAGAATGTCGGCAAACAGCGATTCGGCGTTTTCCATGACGCCTTCTTCCAGCACGAAACGCGTCTGTTCTGGCAGAAAATCAAACAGCGTATCTGTATGGTTGAAAAACAATGGCAGGTAAAATTCGCTGCCGGTGGGAGCCAGTCCCTTACTGACTTCCCGATAGACCTGAGATTGCTTGGGATCACCATCAATGGTGGCCCGAAAGGCTTGGCGAAACACCTGGATACTTTGCTCGTCGAGCGGAAATTCGCGCGCAGGTAATAAACGTATCTCGTTCAACTCCTCGGTGGAACGCTGGGTTTCGGTATCGAACAGCCGGATCGTTTCAATCTCGGTGTCGAACAGGTCGAGACGAAACGGGTTACTCATACCTGAAGGGAACACATCCACCAGTCCGCCACGTACGGCAAACTCGCCCGGCGACATTACCTGGTCAACGCTGTAGTATCCCGCATCAGTCAATCGCTTGCGGAATTGTTCGGTGTTAAATTCGTCACCTACGCTCAATACGAAGCTGTGCGCATCGATGTAGCTGGCAGGTGTGAGCCGCTGCATCAAAGCTGTGATCGGGATAATCAGAACCCCATGCTGAAGGGTGGGGAGCTGGTGTAAGGCCAGTAAGCGCTGCGAGATTATGTCTGGATGTGGTGAGACCCGGTCATAGGGCAGGCATTCCCAATCCGGGAAGGTGTAAACCGGAACATCGTCACCCAGGTAAAAGGCCAGTTCTTTCTCTAAGACCTGAACGTGGACGGTTTCCGCGCACACGTAAACCAGAGGCTTGCCTTGCTTCGCCAATTCCGCCACGGCATAGCTGGGCGCAGAGCCATAAAGCTTGCGCCAGTTGAGTGACTCACCGGGTTTATCTGGAATTTGTGGTTGCTTGGGTGACAACATCTGCATGACACACAGGGTTTTTGCTGACGCGAGATTCTAGCATCAACAGTGAAAACCTGAGCGTGCAGATTGACCTATTTTCGAAAAATTACGCCGTTTGCGAACAGCTTTCGGCTTACCAGCTCGTTTTGCTGAGTCCAGGCGGCTAAGAGTGATGCCACCTTTAAAACCCTGTCGTCAGGAATCGGCCTGGTAGATGCGATCGGCGGCTGCGACAGCCGCACCTCCGCTTACTTGCAACCCCTGGGCAATCAGGCAATTCTCGAGGGCGCTCAGGCATTTACGTACGTTTGTAGGGTTGGAGCTGTACCCCATCAATCCGATGCGCCAAACTTTGCCTGCCAACTGGCCCAAGCCTGCACCGATTTCAAGATCGTAATCTTGCAACAGTGTTTTCCGGACCAGGGCTTCGTCAATTCCATCGGGGATTGAAACCGCATTGAGTTGCGGCAAGCGTGCTTCCGGCGCAACAATCAACTCCAGGCCCATGCTTTCCAGCCCGGCTTTCAGAGCTTCGTGGTTTTGTTGATGGCGTGCCCAACTGTTTTCCAGGCCTTCTTCCTGCAAAATGGTTAGTGCTTCGTGTAATGCATACAGAGCATTGATCGGGGCGGTATGATGGTAAGCGCGTTGATTGCCAGCACCCCAATACCCCATCACCAGGTTCATATCCAGAAACCAGCTTTGTACAGGCGTGTTCCGGTTTTGGATCACCTGTTGGGCTTTTTCGCTGAACGTGACGGGAGACAGACCTGGCACACAGGAAAGGCATTTTTGTGTACCGCTGTAAACCGCGTCGGCTCCCCAGCCGTCCACATCTACGTTCACACCACCAAGGCCAGTAACCGTGTCAACAATGCTCAACATGTCATTTTTTGCCGCCAGCGTACACAGGGCAGCGGCATCGCTGCAAACGCCAGTGGAAGTCTCGGCATGAACAAATGCCAGTGCCTTGGCACCTGGGTTTTCATTGATGGTTTGCTCAACTTTGTCGAGACTGATTGCCGTGCCCCAATCATCTTCCACCATGACGGCAGTTGCGCCAATTCGGGTGACATTCTCCTGCATGCGACCGCCAAACACCCCGTTCTGACAGATAATGACGGTGTCACCGGGCTCAACCAGGTTTACGAAACAGGCTTCCATCCCGGCAGAGCCAGGTGCTGAAACCGGCAAGGTCAACTGGTTGTGGGTTTGCATGGCATATTGCAACAGCACCTTGGTTTCATCCATCAGGCGAATAAATTCCGGGTCCAGGTGGCCAATTGTGGGTCTGGCTAGGGCTTCAGTAATACGCGGATTAACATCGGATGGGCCAGGTCCCATCAGGGTACGGCGAGGTGGGTGAAAACTCATGGAAAGGTCAGTAGTGGTTTAAGAAAAGAGGGCGATTATAACGAGAAAAAGCCGCGGGGCTTATCGCTTAAATGCAAATTGGGAATAACTGCGCTGAATGAGCGCCCTAACTTGTTAACGGTCGCGGCGGTGTTCCTGTTGCAGCCGAGAATAGTAGTCACCTAGCAACATCTCTAACTGGAATCCCACGCGTATGGCACTTTTGTATTCATCCAAAGAATACTCATCTTTCTCCCAGCGAAAATCGATACCACTCTCCAGCAACAGCCAGGGTCTGAGAAAGGGCTGTACATAGGTAAACGTCACACCAAATTCGGGGATAGAGACAGGATTTTCATCTTCGCCACGCACATAGGCTCGAGAGGAAATTCCTTTTTTACGATTAAACGAGTGGTGCCAGGCAGTACTGCTAATCCACTCCCACTGTTCTGCCTCCTCGGTGTACTTGGCACTGGTATCCCATTCAAATATATCCCGATCAGACAGAATCTTGGTGAAATCGAGGCTGCTGCTCACACCATAACCATCATCTTTGCGCCAAAACACGGTTTGCGTGGTACGCCAGTAGGCATTGGGGTCGGTCTGAAACAAGTGGCGATGAGCCACTTTAGCGTAGGGGTTGAGGCCGCTGCTTAATTTTGCTCCGACTGAGAAATCGAAGCCATTGGCGCGATTATTTGGATTGCGGTAACCCAGGCCGACCAGCCATTCATCGTCATCATCGTCCACGGAACGCAAACCTACCGCGTTGACCTGGTCGCGGTCCACTTCGGTATTACTGATATAGCTGTCTTCTTCGACTCGCCCGATAAAGGCATTCAGACGACTGCTGACGTTGGGTAACCTGGCTTTTATTCTTACTCTTAATCTGGGGTCAGATCCTTCCGTTTCATCCTCGCGAAAGCCCAATGAAATCTTGCCACTGAAACTGCGATCATCAAATTGGTGTTTGTCGCCAAACAGCCCGTCAATCCACAGCACAGTGCTGCATAGCTTGTTGTGTGTACTGCTGCGGAAACCGTCCATCCAGTCTTCGGTCTCTGCACCGAACACACACCGCTCCTCTTCGGGCTGATCGGTGAGCGAAGTATCCAGGGGGATGGTTTGCGCAGAGCGTTCAGTGCCCGGCGTGTCAGCGGCAGGCTGGTTGCCTGATTCCGCTCTATTTTCGGCGCCAGCAACGGCCTGGCACCACAGCAATAATAAAACCCCGGTAGAAATTTTGCGCATGAAATAGAACTGTCGACGAGTGTTGGGCATCGAGTGTCTCACAGGCTAAAAGTTATCATAGTCTTCGGGTGGATAATATCTTTCGCGTTTGATCTCTTGCAAGGAAAGCTCACCTGCAAGCAAGCCCGCGACATCTTGTTCCACCTTGCCGACAAACTCCAGTTGTTCACCCAGGTCGGCCGCTGTTCGCAGGGCATTACCCCAAACTGCAATGGCCGCTGAATCGATCAATCGTTTGTCGTTATCTTGCGCCCACTCTACACAAATTGTGACCCCAAGCTGATACATTCTGTCCATAAGTTCATTTATAACTTCGTCCTGTTCCACCGTGTCCAACAGGATTTCCGTCATGCGATTCCAGCCTAAGGGGTAGATGATGGATCCCAGGTAGAACCGTTTTATCCAGGTCAGGTGACTGTTCAGGCTGTTTTGATTTGTGTTTGCTGCTTGCTGACGTTCATGGGCTTCCACAAAAATGGCGCGTGGGGGCATGGATTCCGGCCAGCGTTCAGCAGTGGGAGGGGTCATGCACGCGCTGAGCAGCGCAGAAAACAGCAGTACAAGCAACGGAGTGCGGAGCTTGTGACTAGCTAATGCGGGCAGAATTATTTGATGACAGTCCATCTTTTCGCCTTCGATTTTTTTATTAATATTAGCGTTGCAGCGGAGCGCAGATTAAATTTGGATGAATTTTACCCAAAACATATTTACTTGTATCGAGTTTATCGATTCTACAGAAAATGTTAAGTTTCGTTACATGCAATTAGCGTTCATTGGCTTCGGCCAGATAATGATGTCTAATCTGCAGGAAGATGGTTGTTGGGTATTATGCCTTGGTTAGGGCTTTGTGTGTGTTGGTTGAGTTTTTTGGGTGCAGCGTTTTTTTGTCAGTGAGACATCGACGTTGGGGTTAAAAATTCATCAATTTAATTAATTTAATTTTGATGTAAGGGTTATTTCGTATGGATCTACGTAAAAGAAGAAGCCAAGAAAAATTGCAGGTTGCGTTGGCACAGCACCTGCAGGATAAGACAATAGATGCCATCACCATTGGTGAGCTGACAAAGACTGCCGGAGTAAGTCGCCAGACATTTTACTCAAACTTCGACAGTAAACAATCAATTTTACTGAATCGAATTGAAAGCCTGTTCGATAAGAGTCGAATCAATTTTGAATCAATTATTACGCGAGATGACTTAGGGCGCGAAGAGGTGGTAGAGCTGGGTTTGCGCCACTTGCTTGAAGAGTGTTCGAAAGAAAAAACCCTGATGCGTGCAGCCTTCACCGGCCAGGCGGGCATACAGTGTCTATCCCTATTGAAGAAGCTGTTATCCAAGCTGATTTCTGACCGCATTCTGCACCAGTTCAATGTGAATTTTGACGATAAGAAACTGGATCTTATTTCAGATTTTTACGCTGGCGCTTTGATCGGCACCATCCAGGGTTGGTTACTCGACGAAACCGGGCATAAAGATATTACCTCGGTGGTTGAGAGCGTGGGACGGCTGATACCACACGGGCTGGATAGTTACGTGGCTGGCCAGGCCTGAGTCACATCAAACCGGTTAACGATTGTTAGCCGGGCTCTGTACCGAATCAAAGGGCGACCTTTTTGGAGGTCGCCTTTTATATGCGCGCATGCTTATGCTCGTACGTCCGTAAGTGGATGCGACGCACCGGGTAGAAACCTGTGACAGTCGGGCTGCCATCACGGATAATAAGCCGCTCATCAACTCAGGATTCAACCATGCACTCCATACTGACCGTTGCGATTGAGGCTGCCCGAGCCGCGGGACAAATAATTGTTGCTGCCTCGAAGGACATTAGCGCACTGCAAATTGAACAAAAAAGCCTGAATGATTACGTGTCAGAGGTCGATCGCAGCAGCGAGCGTAGCATTACCCAGGTTGTGACCAGTGCTTTCCCGGAGCATGCCATTATTGGTGAAGAGTATGGCAACGCCGGTACGGATGACGGTGAGTATACGTGGATAATTGATCCCTTGGACGGTACCACCAATTTCTTACGTGGCATTGCGCACTATGCGGTTTCGATTGCAGTCATGCGCGATGGACGAGTTGAGCATGCGGTTGTTCTCGATCCAGCCAAGGATGAACAGTTTACTGCGTCGAGGGGGAAGGGCGCTCACCTGAATGGCAAACCAATTCAGGTCAGCAATATTCCCGGCATGAGTGGCGCGTTAATAGCAACTGGTGTGCCGTTCAGCGGTAAAAACCTGGCAGAACTGGGTTCGTTTCTGCACACCATGCAGGGCGTACTGGCAAAACAGACCAGTGGTATTCGGCGCCTGGGAGCCGCGGCACTCGACCTGGCTTACGTTGCCGCAGGTCGCTATGATGGGTTTTGGGAAGCAAATCTCCAGGCCTGGGATATCGCGGCCGGAGCGCTGCTCGTAGAGGAAGCAGGCGGCCGCGTGGCTGATTTCAATGGTGCGGACCAACACTTGCAGAGCGGTGATATCGTGGCTGCCAGTCCGGATATTTTCCAGGCCCTGGTCGACGTAACTACGACCACGTATCAACGTTATCCAGTTCGTCCATGGTAGTTTCTGAGCCGCGCAAATGACCTGGTGATCCCTACCAGGTCGATGCGCATCAAACTGGGAAGTGCATATTTGGCAATTGCCTTGAATCGCCATAAAAAAACGGTTTGATTGAATTAAACTTAAATCAGCCCCATCTGATTATTTTGAGCCTCGAGACATCGCCATGAAACTACCCAGCCTGAAAGTAGTCATCCTCACCCCGGTTGTTGCCTTTATAATTTTTTATGTGTTTGTTGCCATCCTGCTGTATTTTCGTGACCCCCCAACGGTCGCACCAGTCTCGTCTGCGTCACCTCCTTTGGAAGTCGCCATTTTCGGGGCCAGTGGCACTGCGGGTGACGGAATATTGCAGGCCGCCATTGAATCCAAAGATATCAAGCACATCAATGTTATAACACGCCGCATCACGCCGAGGATGGAAGCAGGGGTCAACGACGGTAAGTTAACGGTCTCGCAACATATGGATTACCTGGATTACAGCTCGGTACTACCTCAGCTGTCTGCAGTCGATGCCGTGTACTGGGCCATCGGTATCAGTTCACTCGGGGTAGATGAAGAAACCTATGGTCTGATCCACGTTGATTTCCCCAGGGCATTTGTCAAGGAATGGCTTGGTGTGAGTGGTAAGGACGAAATTTCATTCCACTTTATCAGTTCCAGTGATATTTCCGAGGATTCTAATACCATGTGGATCCGCGAAAAAATCAGGGCCGAGAAAACGCTTTTTGAACTTGCTGCTGATTCCAAGCTGCGTGTGATCGCGTACCGTCCAGACTATATTGCGCCAACCGAGGCGGAAGCGCATTTGGGCCAGGATATGCTTTACTGGTTTTTCAAACCCGTCGGTGCCGCAGTCAAAGCCAGGCAAATAGGCCAGGCGATGATCGATGTAAGTTTGCGCGAGCCACGATTTGAGAACGGGTCAAAGTTAAGCACTGGCAAGATCGTGATGCACAGCAATGCCTACGAGACTATAGATCGGCCTTAAGCTGGCAGGAGCGATTCTATTTCTGAAAATTCACAGGCGCCAGTGCCGCGCTGTTATCGTGTGATTAATCAATAAACCTGAGTCGGAGGCGCATTGTGAAGAACAGGCTGGTTACCGTTGTTTTGGTGCTTCTCAGTTTGCTGGCTGTATCAGCAACTCTGGCCGATGATGCCCAGCAAAAACCAGCAAGTGGAGCGTTGTTAATCCGTGGTGGCTGGGTTTTTGATGCGGTCGGGGATGCGCGTAGGCCCAATAGCGGAATTTTGCTTCGCGATGGCAAAATAGCGGCAGTGGACCTGCCGGCTGAGCATGCCCCGCCAGGCGACGTACAGGTACTTGAGCTGGCCACGTCTGAAACCCTTCTTCCAGGCTTTTTTGATCTGCATGCGCATTACAACCTTGACCTGCTCGATCGAGGGCGGGTCGAAGAGGTGGTCCACAATGGCGTGATTTTCCTGGCCAATGGAGTGACGGCTACCTGGTCAGCGGGAGAATATTATCCACAGCGCGTGATTAGGCATCGCGATTCGATAGAGGCAGGTGAGGCCATCGGCCCTCGCCTGTTTGCGTCAGGGCCGTATTTTGGAGCCTTCCGGTGTGAGTACCAGGTAAAGGTCGCTGCGGATGAGTGTATCGCCTGGCCCAATGATATAACGGAGCAGGAAATCCGCTCTGAGGTCGACAAGTGGGCTAAGCAAGGCGTAGTCAGCATCAAGATTAAACAGGCGACTCCCGAAGAGGCAAAAATCCTGATAGAGCAGGCGCATAAAAATGGCATGACTACCGCCGGGCATCTCGGTAATTATCATGTTGAGTACGATGTTTCGACTCGCGATGCCATTTTGATGGGTATGGATCGCATTGAGCATCAGCTCACCCTGGCATTGAGCGCCGAGGATCCGCGCAGCCAGGAGATGGGTGAGATGGTGAAACTCATGCTTGAACACCAGGTTTTTTATGATGCCAACCTGCAGATGTATGGCGGCATCAATTTGCGCTCGGCAAATCTCTCAGACATGGTCTGGACAGATGAATCAAAGTATTTCACGCCACATGCGCGGGATTTGCTACAGATCAGGGGTGCCCCGCAACCCGAATCCGCCGAGCCGGAATATCAACAGCGCGTAACAGAGCTGATGGCGCTGTATGCTGCTGGCGGTGCCAACTTGCTGGTGGTCGGCACAGATGAACCGGTCTACACCAATCTACTGCCGGGCTTTGCTTATCATCGTGAATTGTTGGCGATGACCTATGCAGGATTGCCGCCGATCGCGGTACTCAAAGCAGCCACGATAAATGGGGCCAGGGCGCTGGGCGTGGCAGAAGAATTAGGGTCGATTGAGCCTGGCAAGTTTGCTGACCTGGTGGTGGTCCAGGGTAACCCATTGGAAGACATCAAAACAGCACGCGCCATACGCTTGGTCATCAAAGAGGGCGTGGTCTATGACCCGGAACACTTGCTAGCTTCGGCTGAAGGTAAAATAGGGCCGATTGGTCCAGACGACTATGCAGATTGGGAGCTGCGCTTGACTCCGCTCAGAGACGGCAATAATCAGAGGCAGCGATAGAAGGAAACTAGTTATATTGAATCAGCCGCACACAAAACATCGTTGAGATCACCATAGGCTAGCTCGGGATCAGCACAAAGTTTCCAACGTGTTGTTTCAGCATGAACTGTGTTTGGGCAGCGACAATGTCGGCCAACGGATAGGTATTGGCTAACAAAGGTTTTATTTCGTTTTTCTCAATATAGGAAACCAGGTTGGGAAAGCTTGGCTCACACCATCCGGTGCAGCCAATTATTTTAAGATCGTTGAGATACACATCGCGAATATCCACCGTTACCATGGGCCCGGCAATGGCTCCCGAGGTTACGAGCCGGCCGCCCCGCTGCAATAGTTTTATTCGATCGGCCAAACCATCTCCCATCACGTTGTCAACGATCAGGGAAACTGAGCCATCACCGAGAACCGCGCGTAAATCCTGGTCGCGGTCGATTACCAGGTCAGCACCCAGTTCTTCCACCAGGCCCCGTTTGCTAACGCTCACTACGGCAACAACTTCGGCGCCGCGTTGTTTTGCCAATTGCACCGTCGCTGACCCGACACCGCCGGAGGCACCTGTCACCAGGACGCGATCCGTGTCTCTAACAGCGGCCTCTACCAACATGTTTTCCGAGGTGCCGTAGGCGCAGGGAATGGTTGCCAACTCGGCGTCTGACCAGTCGCATTTAACTGCGAAGGCCTCGGATCCCGGAACGGCAACATATTCTGCAAAGGCACCATCGAAGTCAGACGCCATCCAGATATTCTCAGGGTTATCAAAGCCTTTTGGTCGCATGCAAGCACGTACCAATACTCGCTCACCAATGCGTTTGGCACTTATGCCGTCACCCACCGCAATAATTTCACCACAACAGTCGGTACCCTGAATCAACGGGAAGGGAGTGGATTCATTCCAGCCTCCATCGTCACCTTTGAAGTCGCTGCTGTCAGACAAGCCCGCAGTACTGCCATCCACACTACTGGAGTACCAGCCAAGGCGGGTATTTATTTCGGTATTGTTCATACCCGCTGCCAATACCCTGATTAACACCTCACCGGAGTCTGGCTGCGGGCGTTTAACCTGGCAGTAGTCCAATTGGTCGTAACCGCCATTACCGCGTGTTACGACGGCCCACATGGTCTCATCATTTTCAGTGTACTCAAGACGGTCAGCGGGGCGTGCGGTGAGATAATCCAGTGTGGTTGGCGGCATTCGTGATTCTCGCGACTGAAAAGAGAGCATAATTTACCTGAAATCAGAGGCAAACTTAATAGCTGGATGAGGGCGAAGGTAGGGTTGTTGCGATAAACTGGCTTTACTAGACTGGGTGTAATGTGAAAGTAGGGGCACCGCACTAACCGAACCGCATCGCTACCGCATCCTCGCTCTCGCGATGTACCTGCTAGAAGAGCCGTCTAGTCAGTAGAGTAGTTTTAGCACCGCATTAACTTAACCGCATCGCTACCGCGTCCCTGCTCTCGCGATGTACCTACTTCCTGTAGGCACCTATAGGCAAAAAAAGGCCGGGCTTATTGGCCCGGCCTGAGAGGTTTGTCCAAGTTTGGCTAGCTAAGTCAAGGAGTGAGGCTAGTGCGCAAAATCTGGGGGCAGATCCAACTTGAGCGCGAGAAATGTTCGTATTAAATAAATGGAGATTAATACGTAAAAATCAACCGTTTTACACCAGTAATTAGTGATCGGCCAATTCGTTGAAAGCAACCAGGGTCAGTAGCCCAAGGGTTACAAAGATCATGATTTCCATAGTAGCACCTGCAAAAAGTTAAGGGTTCAGCGACCGCGTTGTGCGTTTCGCTGGGTGAAATATGCGCCCTTTATGCAGGTTTTAAAAATGGTTTATTTTTATAGATGAAATAACCTGAAGGAATGGTTAAATAAATTTTAATGTTTTAATAAGAATAACAGATTTCGATATAACTATTTGTATTATCGATCGCGTTAATACTTTAAAAACAGTTGTTTATAGCCTTCTTCTGATCTTAAATCCGTTATTGGTCGATGCTGTACCTAAATTTGGTAGATACCTTCAAGGCCCAAAATTGGTTCAAGCGCCGCAGCTGCGTTTTTCAACTCATCTAACAGTTGCGGGTCTCTCAAGTCCTCGAAAGACAAGCGGTCTCGATAATGTGTTTTCACCCACGCTACCAAGTCGTTGTAGAGGCTGTCATTCATTAACACACGTGGCTTTATGCTGTCCATTTGAGCCTGGGAAAGTACCACTCGCAATCGCAGACAGGCTGGGCCGCCGCCATTCTTCATACTTTCACGCAGATTAAAATAGCGGACTTCCTCGATCGGCGCATCGGAGCTAACAACCTCCTTTAGATAGTTAGCTACGGCATCATTCTCTTCACACTCCGTGGGCGCGATCAGAACAAATGCTTTTTTATCGCCAGGTTTGGATACATCAATAAGCTGCGTATTAAAAAGATAGGTTTGGACTGCCGTTTCGACCGGGATCTTGTCCGCCGGCACTTCCAGGGCATAGAAGGAGTCGCCCTGGTACTTTTCCCGAATTTCATTGATCACCTTGTCAGAGTCCAAAAAGGCCAGCTCGTGATAGAACAGCAGGCTGCTGGTGCCCACCGCGATCACATCATTGTGGAAGACGCCGGCGTCAATTACATCCGGGTTTTGTTGCGCAAACACGGTTTGATTTGGATTCAAGCCGTGCAGGCGAGCTATGGCCTCTGAAGCCTCGCGACTTTGACGGGCGGGGTACTTTTCTGGCCGTGGGCCGTGTTTATCAAACGCCGTTTCGCCAAAAACAAAGAACTCCACCCCCGCATCACCGTGGGTTTCAGCCAGGCGCGTATGGTTGGCCGCGCCTTCATCACCAAAAAAGTGCCCGGACGGCAGCGGCGTGTGATGGGCAAAGTGTTGCTCGTCTGAAAATATTTTTGCCAACAGCCGCGCGGTAAACCGGCTTTCATAAGAGCGGTGAAACATTCGGCACAGGTTAGCCGCGGTAAAATGTGTGCGGCCATCACAGGTGTCCGCTGCTGGTGAGACGGTCGCCGCGTTGGCAGTCCACATGGGTGAGGCCGAAAAGCACTTGCCGACTATTTCAGGAGCCTGCTCCCAGGCACTGGCCACGATCTCTTTGTCATTTCCAGCAAAGCCCAGGGCGCGCAGAATCTCTAAATTGGGGCGCAAATGCGGCGCTAAAACGCCTTGCGGCACACCCATGCTTGCCAGTGCGTGCATTTTTTCCAGGCCTTGCAATGCTGCTGCCCTTGGGTTGGCTGCTGCCATGGCATTCTTCTCTGAGGCGATATTGCCCTTAGAGAGGCCTGCGTAATGGTGACTGGGCCCTACCAGGCCATCAAAATTTACTTCGAAGACACTCATAATGTGATACCTGTGCTCAGGGTTTCAGGCAGAGTGGCGCGGTCATCACTCATGGTCGCCATCGGGTAGGCACAGTAATCCGCCGCGTAGAATGCGCTGGGGCGGTGATTACCACTGGCGCCTACACCACCAAACGGCGCGCCGCCACTGGCGCCAGTGGTGGGGCGGTTGCGATTTAAAATGCCGGCGTGTGCGCGGAGGTAGAACTCCTGCCACAGTTCATCATCATCGGTCAGGATGCCAGCCGCGAGGCCGAAGCGAGTATCGTTCGCCTGTTCGATTGCGCTATCAAAATTCTCCACCCAGATTAGTTGCAGAAGCGGGCCAAAATACTCTTCATCCTCACGACTTTGCTGCTCTGTAACGTCCAACAAGCCAGGCGTGAGCAGGGGTGTCGCTGGGTCATCGCGGCGCATCGCTACCAAGGCGGTTGCGCCTGAATCCAACATGGTTTGCTGGGCCTGCATTAGCTGGTCGGCAACGTGGTTTGACACCACTGGTCCGATAAATGCTTCCGGATCATCATTTGGCATGGCCGCCTTGATATTACCGATCGCTCTACTTAACTGTGCTACGAATTCTCGCCCTGCCTCATCGTCCACCACGATCAGTCGGCGCGCGCAGGTACAGCGTTGCCCCGAGGTGATGAAGGCCGATTGAATCGTGTGATAGACAGCGGCCTTGATGTCATCGACCTGGTGGAAGATCAGTGGATTGTTACCACCCATCTCCAATGCCAGTAGTTTTTGTGGTTGACCAGCAAACTGCTTGTGCAAGGCGGCTCCGGTACGTGAACTTCCAGTAAACAGCACTCCATCAATATCTGCGTGGCCGCTAAGAAGAGCTCCAGTATTGCCACCGCCTTGAAGTAAGCTGACGACACCAGCAGGCAGGCCAGCTTCGACCAGGCATTCAATCAGCTTCTGGCCAACCAGCGGCGTGATTTCACTGGGTTTAAACAGAATGACATTGCCCGCTAATAAGGCTGGAACAATATGACCATTCGGTAAGTGCCCGGGAAAATTGTAGGGCCCCAATACCAACAGTACGCCATGTGGGCGGTGTGTCAGGACCGTATTAATGCCATTCAAATCTTTTGCCTGGGTACCGGTGCGCTGCTCGTAAGCGGCAATAGATAGATCTACTTTGCCGATCATGGTGGCCGCTTCGGTTTTCGATTCCCATAACTGCTTGCCGGTCTCATCAGAAATGGCTTGCGCCAACTCATCTTTACGAGCCTTCAGGATTTCCTGGTAGCGCCGCATCATGGCGGTGCGTTCCTCAATCGACGTGCGTGACCAGGACTTAAACGCCTCTCGCGCGGCGTCGATTGCCGCATCGATTTGCCCGGCATCAGCAGCCTGTCCGTGCCAAAGCTGTTCCTCAGTGGCGGGGTTGACGGAAATGATGTCGCTGTCTGCGGCATCGGTTGGGCTGGCATGCCACTGACCTGCATAGTAGTGAGTCGTGTTATTCATAATCTATCTTTGTGGTGTACAAGAGGTGCGATTGATGTATGCAACTCTATTCAAATGTTTGTTGTTCCTTGACGATACGCATGGCGTCCCCAACATTCAGCTTTAGCGCTTCAGCAGCGGATTCGGTCATCGCCACCTGGTCATCCTCGATCTGGAGCAGGGGAGTGCGCATCATGCGGTAGTCTTTTAATCGACTGTTACTGGCAATATAGGATTCTTTCTCAACGGCGTCGCAGTCGGACAGAATCATACCCAGCGTCACTGCGCGACTTTCTGCCACCGTTTTGATCTTGTTCAATGGTGTTTGCACACTGGGGCCCGCGTCGAAAATATCGACGTAACCGGAGTAGGCAAAGCCTTCTTTCTTCAGAATGTGGAATGCACCGGCGGCCGCGTCATGTGGCTTGCCTACCACTTCCTGCGCTTCTTCCGCTAACAGGTCCAGGTAGACTGGAGATTTCGGCATCAGGTCGGAGATAAACTGGAAGCCATCCACTGCACTAATATAATCTGCTTCCTGAAAACTCAGGCCAAAGAACTTGTGACCCAGATTGTCCCAGAAAGGAGAATTATCATTTTCATCCAGCCAGCCACGCATTTCCGCAAAGACCGTTTCATCAAATCGCTCCGGAAAATCCGCCAGCATCAAGAATCGACTGCGAGAAAGATATTTGCCAATACCATCACGCCGATATTCGGGCATTAAAAACAGCGAACCAATTTCCGTGGTGCCAGTGAAGTCGTTCACCAAGCTGAGAATACGAGTATGAACGGTGAGATCGAGCTTCTTGGAAGAGGCTGCAATGGTCGACAGTTTGTAGGAATAGAAGGGTCGATCCAGTCCGATGCCAACATACACAGCGCCAGAACCGACAATCTTTCCGGTGTTTAAATCTTCCATCACCAGGAAGTAGGTATCGCCGTTCTTCTTGGGCTCATCACGTTGAAAATCGGCGATTGAACGATCCAGTTTGTCGACCCAGCTTTGGTGGTCTGACGGCATAGACGTCATACCAGACCCGGTCATGGTCGAAATCTCCACCATTTGGTCTACATCGTCCGCTACGGCGGCACGGATTACCAACAACTCCTGGGTAGTATCACTCATAGCAGTACTCCTGATTTTATTATTATCTCGCTGGTAGCCAGCGATCGGGTTGGGTTGCAATGCGCGTTAATATTTTCAAACTAAGGTTCGCTCGCTGAATCAAGCTGTCCAGCAACATGTATTCTTTATCAGAGTGAATGTCTCCGCCTTGTACCCCCAAGGTGTCGATATTCGGCAGGCCTGCGGCTAACAGGTTGTTGCCATCACAGCAGCCGCCGGTGGCGCGAAAACCCAGCTCCAGGTTTAACTCCTGACCGCATAACTCAACCAGTTCAAATAATTTTTTCTGTTCCGCGGTCGCGGGTTTTGGCGGCCGATTAAAGCCACCATTGATACTCACGTTGAAACCCTCCCGTGCGCTTGCATTGGCCACCGCACGGGCAACGTGCTGCTCCGCAAAAGCCTGGTCTTCCAGACTGGAAACGCGGATATTAAAGTGACAGATAGCCAGGTCGGGTACGACATTATTCGGGCCACCGCCGTGAATACGAGCCAGGTTCAGGGTTATGCTGTCGCTGAGTTCATTCAAAGTGTCCAGTTCCGCCATGGCGGCTGCCAGGGTTGCTATGGCATTGCGGCCGAGATGATATTCGCGGCCCGCATGCGCAGCTTTACCTCGTACTACGAGTGCATAGTTGCCGCTACCGCGGCGTGCGCCCGCCAGGAAACCATCGGGCATGCTGGGCTCGTACACCATGCCGAGGTGGGTAGATTTTGCGGCTTCCGCCAAATGTGGTGCGGAGCCCAGTGAGCCAATCTCTTCATCACTGTTCAACAAGATATCCCAGCCGAGTTTTTCGGCATGCTCACTTCGTTCGAAAGCCTGCAAAGCCTTTAACATGACCAGGATTCCGCCTTTCATGTCCGCCACACCAGGGCCGCCAAGGGTGTTTTGATCGATCTGATGCCACTGCTGAAAATCGCTGTCGAGCGGGAATACCGTATCCATATGGCCACAAAACAAGACCCGGGTTTTAGCTTCCGGTCGTACACCCATTTTTAACACTGGGCCGATGGCTTTTTCCACCAGGTTGCCGGATTCATCGGTGATGGTCATTGGGGCAACCGGGGTGATTGTCGCCCTGGTGCCGACACACTGCTCCGCATACTCAGCAATGGTCGTGGCCATCCTGTTGATGCCCTCGACATTGTAGGAACCCGAATTGATATTGCTCCACGCCTTTAGCGTGGCAATCATTTCCTCATGCTGAGAGGCCAGCCAATCAGACGACGTGTCAACCGCAGGATTGTTCATAGTTCGCTCCGCTCTAAAGTGCCGGGGCTGGGTGCCAATGATTATCAGCCTGCCAGCGGCCTGCTAGCTGCCTGTAGAATAAGCCGTCAGTGCGCGATCGAGTTTCTCAACCGCTTCGTTAATGTGGCTGTCATCAATAATTAACGGCGGTAACAGTCGGACGATATTGTCGCCTGCCTTGGTCATCAGCATTTGCTCTTCGCGTGCCAGCATCAGCAACTTCCCATTTGCATCGGCATCATGGCAACGCAAGCCGATCATCAAGCCCGACCCCCTTACTTCGCTCAAAATGGCCGGGTATTTGTCAACCAGGCCCTGTAACTTGGCATGCAGAGTTTTGGCGGATTCCTGCACCTGCTGCAGGAATTCAGGTTGTGTGACGATATCGATAACCTTGGTTGCAACTGCCATGGCCAGGAAGTTGCCGCCATAGGTGCTGCCATGCGTACCAACGACCATGCCCTTGGCGACTTTCTCGCTGGCAACACAGGCACCGACTGGGAAGCCGCCGCCGAGGCCTTTGGCCAGGGCGATGATGTCCGGTTGTACGTCAGCATTTTGATAGCCAAAAACCTTGCCGGTTCGGCTGATACCACACTGAACTTCATCAAACATCAGTAGCGCGCCGTGCTTGTCACATAAGGCACGCAAGCCTTCCAAATAGCCTGGTTCAGCAACATTAATACCGCCTTCGCCTTGCACGGGCTCGACAATGACGCCAGCGGTGTTGTCACCAATGATGGCTTCGACGGCAGCCAGGTCATTAAAGGGCACGTGGTCATATCCTTCGTCCTCACGCGTGAAGCCCTTGGTATGAGTTGGGTTGCCCGCTGCACAAATGGCGGCGAATGAACGCCCATGAAACGCCGAACGGGTTCCGATGATGCGATAGCGATCCGGGTTGCCTTGATCAAAATGATAGCGATGCATCATCTTCAGGCCGCACTCAACCGACTCCGTACCAGAGTTAGTAAAAAAGACTTTGTCTAAATTTGCCAGCTCGGCCAGACGCTTGGCGAGCGCTTCACCGGCGGGTACGCGGAAGGCGTTGGACAGGTGCCAGAGATCACCCGCTTGCTGTTGCAACACTTTAACCAAATCGGGATGGCAGTGCCCCAGGCAATTCACTGCAATGCCCGCAAAGAAGTCCAGGTATTTATCACCCTCGGCTGTATACACATAGGCGCCTTCCCCGCGAACAAACACAGTTTCAGGTGGGGCGTATGTACTCATCATCGCTTCTCGAGCGTCGTTGTAAGCGGTTTTGAGTTCCGGTTGATGTGCCATGATATTCCTCCGCGAGAATGTAACGGGCTTATTTTTTTGCTATTTGTTTCTGAAGGCCATTATTGCTCAGAAAGTATTTCGTGGTTGCGCATATATTAGGGTGATGTAGACCGAATGAGCTATTTATCTTCTGAAAAGGCGCAGTATTAAAGTTGGATTGTACTGTAATGACCAAATAATATTCGGGTATAATTCCAGTGATTAAATAAGCCTGAAATCAATAATATGGCTGTGTTTAGCTGAACAAAACGCGGCGCAAAGGGCGGAATTTAGTCAAACATGCTGGAATTGCCGCATTTGCGGGTCAATTTCAAAATTATATTCTGGTTCGCCGAATGGTTCACCGAATGGTTAGCCGAATGGTTCACCGACTGGTTTACAGAATGGCATGTGAAGCAAGAGAGACGTAAATAACAAAAGAGGGCGGAGACGAATGATACAAAATACCGATCCCAAACGGCCGCACAATCATAATGCGAAGTGCCCGGTCAGCAATGCACGAAGGGTGCACTGATTATGGTTTCCAATAGCAAAGGTGCCAGCATGGCGACACTCGATAAGATCGATTTACGCATACTTAAAGTGCTGCAGGATAATGCGCGCATAACCAACCAGGACCTGGCGGACCAGATTCACCTGTCACCCAGCTCCTGCCTGATGCGGGTACGCAAGCTGGAGCAGGCCGGGGTCCTGGAGTCGTATCACGCGTCGATTGATCTTAAGAAAATCTGTCGCATGGTCAAATGTATCGTGACGATTTCCATTCACAACCAAACCAAAAAAGATTTTGGCCAGTTCCAGGATTATGTGAACACCGTGCCGGAGATCCTGGAGTGCTATACCGTCAGTGGGGCCTTCGATTTCTTCCTGAAAATTGTCTCACCTAATATGGAACGGTACCTGGAGATTACCGAAGAACTGATTGAATGCACCGATGCCGAAATCCACCTGAACACACATGTGGTGATGGATGAGAACAAGTCGGTTAAACCATACCCACTCGACAGATTGCTGTAGGCAAGAATCAGACGGCAGGAGAGCAGGGCCCGTCGGAGTACAGTTCGCGCGCGGTTTGTTGGTCTTCGGTTAACAGGGTTTGTGACAGCTGGATCAATCTTTGAGCAGCGACAGAACATGACCAGGTACTCATGAGATACGCTCGCGCTGCCTCGCCCATTTGCTCCCAGTCTCCACTATCGCGGGCGGTAATTTCTTCGGTGAGCTGATCCAATTGCTGATCGGTGTAGAGCAAGCCGGTTTTACTGTGCTGAACCAGCCAGGGCGCTGAGCCTACGCAACGATTGACCACGGTCGCACAGCCCTGTGCCATCGCCTCATTAACGACCATACCCCAACCTTCGCCACCGTGACTGGTCATCAGGAAAAAGTCAGCCTGGCGCATTTCCCTTGCAACGACTTCAGACGGTTGCCAGCCCATTATCTGAAACTGTTCCTGCAAACCATGCTGTTGCACGCTTTCTTCAGTGCTTGATCTGAGTTCACCATCACCGATCATTTTTAATTTAAATTTGACGCCACGATCCCGCAGCCGGGTTGCGATTTCGATTGCCTGTTCCGGTTGCTTCACCGCGCAAATTCGTGCGCACCAGACAATTGTCAAACCATTGCTGCTAAGTCTCTCTTGCAACTCGGGTTCCGGTTCCAGGAAATAGCCAAACTTCCAACTGCGATGGCGAAAAACACCGATACGGTTCAGATCATGTGTGGTGTAGGCACCGGCTGCCAGGAGGTGGTAGTTTGCACGATCAACGGACCAAAAATTTCGGATTATGCGAGGTAGACGAAACAGCAACTTCCCATAAGAAAACCGTCTCTTCCAGTAACGTTCCTGGTAAGCAAAGGTCAATTTTCCGGACTTGATGCGTTGCCGTACCAGCTTAATGGGAAAACGACCCTGAATCACCACGTCGGCGCTGTCTATCCAGTCACTCGTTTCCTGCCTGGTTTGTTCGGATAGCCAATAACGAATAACGAATGGCTCTGCGAAATTATCTTCCCAGCCCATTTCAGTTCGGCTGTCACTGGTATCCTGGTGGAAGACGATGCGAAAATTATCCACACCCAGCTCTCTGGCCATCGCCTGTGCAAACTGCATTTGATGGCCAGACGGCATATTGGTAAGCAAAAGGACTTTCATCGTTCGATTATTATTGCTGACGTATCAGTCTAATAAACCTGTTTTCGGGCGCAGTTTAACAGATGTCAGGCAAGCGGTGGCCTCGATGTGCCGTCAGATTACCGGGTATACGCCCACATAACCGATGCAACCATCATCAGGGCAAAGCTCACACGGATGGGCCGTGCCGTTTGCGGATGACTGAACAGAGGGGCCAGCAACCCACCAAAACAAAGCCACATGATGTCCACGAGCACAGCGACCGAGAAGCATATAATCGCGGTCATCAGCCAACTCACTATCGATGTGCTTAAGGGCAAGAGGAACTGCGAGAAAATAGCCAGGAAGGCCGCGTAGGCTTTTGGGTTAAGCAAGTTGAGGATAAACCCGTCTACAAAGCTGGGTGTTCTGGCGTGCTGTGTGTTGCTGGCAACATTGGTCGGCGCCAGTGCTATTTTGTAGGCCAGATACGCGATATAGCAACCACCAATGAACTGCACTACGCGCTCGCTTCGAGGATAGGTCTCAAACAGGGTAGCCAGGCCAACCGCGGCAGCAACAATGGCCACCGCCAGGCCAAGTAAAACGCCTGCCAGGAACGGTATGCCAAGGCGAATCCCGACACTGCCGCCAGTTGCGGCCAGTGCCAGCGGAGCCGGGCCCGGGGAGCCGAGCAAAACCAGGCTAGCCATGATCAGGCTACTTAGTGCTTCTGTCACGCCTGCTTAGAAACCGCGTGATGAGTCGGATGCAGTTTGAATGGGGTTGTGACTAGACGTGCTGGTCAAACATGATTGGATTACCATCTGGATCACTAATGATAAAGCTGGCGGGGCCACTGCTGTCGGCATCAATCTCGGTACCGGACTCGATCCCCTGGTCTTTCAGGTTTTGCTGAATCTCACGAATGTCCGTAAAGCTGTCCAGTGGCTGGTTTTTCCCATCCCAGCCTGGGTTAAAGGTAAGGATATTTTTATCAAACATGCCCTGGAACAGGCCGATGGTGGTGTCCCCATTGCGCATGATCAACCAGCCCTGGCTGGCCTCACCGCCAATGGCATTAAAACCGAGGGCCTGGTAAAAGACGCGTGATTTGTCCAGGTCAGCGACATTGAGACTGACTGAAAAGGCTCCAATTTTCATGTGTTACTCCGAAGATTAAGCAAACGACGAACTTGTGTTCACCGCTAGGTTGATTTGTGAGTGCGTAATACGAGTGCGCTGACCAGTGATACCAGCACGCCCGCCGGGAATATTTCAATAAAGGTCATCGGCAATCGCACCAGCGGGTTTTGATACTGGACGGCAAACTCCGCCATCTCCTGTTCCAGTGCCAGGATTTCGGTGGCCGTGGCCCCCGCTTGTCGTTTGGCTTCAACCATGGCGCTGCTGTAGCTATCGATAAACTCGTATTGCGTCATGGACAGGTACACTTCCCAAACTGCCACGTAGATCAGACTGGCGACCACCGTAATGCCCAGGCCAACCATCAATGCAGAGGAAAAGGTTATTACCCCACCCAGAGCTTCGTCTCGATACTGTTTAACCCCTACAAAGATGGCGCTAAAGGCGATAAACATTACCAGGAAGCCAAGCCAAACATGACCATGCCCCAGTTCATAGCTGGCGGTATTGATAATAATGATAATTAACCCCGAGATTACACCATAGACCAGCATTGTTCGTTTCATTTGCTCGCTCCTCTTGTTGGTTAAGTCAGACCCGATATGGGTCGAGGGATATTGGGGTTCATGATAGGCCTGCCCTTGATTATGTCATCCACCAAACGGTTGATTTTGTCTAAATCCCGCAGATTTTAAGCGATTATTGGATAATTCCCAGCTCCCTGGCTTTTTGAATAGCCTGGGTTCGGCGGGCAACCTGGAGCTTCTGGTACAGGTGCACCAGGTGGGTTTTCACCGTGCTGACAGAGACGAATAATTTGCCTGCGATTTCCTGGTTGCTGCTTCCCTGCGCGAGTAGCTCCAGTACTTCTATTTCTCTTGGACTGATTCCCAAACTGCGGATGGCCCTCGTGTTCTGAGTGAAGCCATTGGCGCCTGATTCCTGTCGCAGGGCGCGTCTGTTTAAATGCGTGCCAAGCCAAATGCCGAGGCCGGTGAATAACGCGGCTAAAATTACTACGTAAGTTTCTGTTGAGAAGAGGCTGAGGGCGTATTGCTGCTCCAACCAATGCACGAGGAAAGCCCCCAACGCGAGTAGCGCACCATAGAGCAGGGTAGTTTTACGCATTTTCTGCATTATTCTCGGCAAATGGTGGTATCGGGGTAGTGCGCAAGCGTAGCTGCGCTCCGCCAAAAGATCGTAACAGAAACCTTAACAGAATAGTGATACTTGGAATGGATTAAGGCTTGGTTACTGAAATTGCAGATATTGTTTACAATATCTGCAAAAAGTGCCGTAAATTTACTGAAAACACGACTTCAAACGTAAAATTGTATACAATCCATCCTTCATTTGGATAGTGGCTTCCAGTCACACACCCGACAGATAATCTCCACATAACTGAGCAACCCCTCTAAACCCTTTGCCCATGAATACTGCCTATCGCATCGCTTTACCTGGTACTGATCTTGATTATTTTGACACCCGAGCGGCTGTGAACGAGATTGAACCGGGTGCATACGACAAACTTCCCTATACCTCCCGGGTTCTGGCAGAAAACCTGGTGCGTCGTTGCCCGCCTGAAAATCTCACCGCCGCGCTGTCGCAAATAATCCATCGAAAACGGGACCTGGATTTTCCCTGGTTCCCGGCTCGCGTTGTTTGCCACGATATTTTAGGTCAAACCGCCTTGGTGGATTTAGCCGGCTTACGCGACGCTATCGCCGAAAAAGGGGGGGACCCAGCTCAGGTTAACCCGGTAGTGCCGACGCAGTTGATTGTCGATCATTCCCTGGCAGTCGAACACGCCGGGTTTGATAAAGATGCCTTTGCGAAGAACCGCGCTGTAGAGGACAGACGCAATGAAGATCGCTTCCACTTCATTAACTGGACGAAAAAGGCCTTCAAGAACGTGGATGTTATTCCTCCAGGCAACGGCATCATGCACCAGATTAACCTGGAACGCATGTCGCCAGTGATCCATGCCACAGACGGCGTGGCGTTTCCAGATACGCTGGTTGGCACCGACAGCCATACACCGCATGTAGACGCCTTGGGAGTCATGGCCATTGGCGTTGGTGGTCTGGAAGCTGAGAGCGTGATGCTGGGTCGCGCTTCTTATGTGCGCCTGCCAGATATTGTAGGGGTGGAATTATTCGGTACCCGACAACCAGGAATCACTGCCACAGATATTGTGTTGGCAATCACTGAGTTTTTACGTGAAGAGAAAGTAGTGTCTGCCTACCTGGAATTTTTTGGAGAAGGTGCGGCGGATTTATCACTGGGCGATCGGGCGACTATTTCCAACATGACACCGGAATTTGGCGCAACCGCAGCCATGTTCTACATCGATCAAAAAACCATCGATTACTTGAGTCTCACCGGTCGCGACGACGAGCAGGTTAAGCTGGTGGAACGCTATGCCAAGGAAGCTGGCTTTTGGAGCGACTCCCTGGATGGCGCTGAATATGAGCGTGTGTTGCGTTTTGATATGTCTTCGGTGGTACGCAACATTGCCGGACCGTCGAATCCGCATCGACGAGTTGCAACCAGTGATCTGGCCGAACAGGGGATCACCGGCGAGCCGGTGGCCATGCCGGACCTGGATGATTGGCAAGGCAATATGCCGGATGGCTCGGTCATAATCGCTGCCATCACCAGCTGTACTAACACCAGCAACCCCAGGAATATGATTGCGGCTGGTTTGATTGCGCGTAATGCCAACGCACTCGGGCTTAAGCGCAAACCTTGGGTCAAATCATCTTTAGCACCTGGCTCGAAAACTGTGCAGCTTTACCTTGAAGAATCGGCATTATTGCCTGAGCTCGAGGAACTCGGCTTTGGCGTGGTGGCTTTTGCCTGCACCACTTGCAATGGCATGAGTGGTGCACTGGACCCCGAGATTCAACAAGAAGTGGTGGAGCGCGATTTGTACTCCACCGCAGTGCTCTCAGGTAATCGAAACTTTGATGGTCGCATACATCCCTACGCCAAGCAGGCGTTCCTGGCCTCGCCACCGCTGGTGGTGGCCTACGCGATTGCTGGCACCATCCGTTTTGATGTTGAAACTGGCGTATTGGGCCTCGATAGTGAAGGCAACGAGGTGCGCCTGAAAGACATTTGGCCAAGCGATGAAGAGATAGACGCCATTGTGCAGCAAAGCGTTAAACCTGAGCAGTATCGACAGGTTTACAACCCGATGTTTAAAGTAGAATTGGCAGACGGGGAGAAAATCAGCCCACTCTATGACTGGCGCGAAATGAGTACCTATATCCGCAGGCCGCCGTATTGGGAAGGTGCGCTTGCTGGTAAGCGTAGTTTGAGTGGAATGCGGCCCTTGGCGGTGCTTGGCGATAACATCACTACTGATCATTTATCACCATCGAATGCCATATTGAAGAGCAGTGCCGCTGGCGAGTACCTGGATAAGATGGGCCTGCCGGAGGAAGACTACAATTCCTATGCTACTCACCGCGGGGATCATCTGACTGCACAACGTGCTACCTTCGCCAATCCAAAGTTACTCAATGAAATGGTGCAAGAAGATGGAGAGCTGGTGCAAGGATCCTTGGCACGTATTGAACCCGAAGGGAAGGTCACCCGCATGTGGGAGGCCATTGAAACTTATATGAACCGCAAACAGCCTTTGATCATCATCGCCGGCGCTGACTATGGGCAAGGCTCGTCGCGAGACTGGGCTGCCAAGGGTGTTCGCCTGGCAGGTGTCGAGGCGATCGCCGCAGAAGGGTTTGAGCGTATTCACCGCACCAACCTGATCGGCATGGGCGTGCTGCCACTGGAATTTCAGGCCGGCACCAACCGCAAGACGCTGGAATTGGACGGTAGCGAGACCTACGACGTGAGGGGTGAACCCACACCAGGCGCGCCCCTGACCTTGGTAGTGCATCGCCAAAATGGTGAAGTACTTGAGGTGCCGATGACCTGTCGCCTCGATACAGCCGAAGAGGTCACCATTTATGAAGCCGGTGGCGTCTTGCAACGTTTTGCCCAGGATTTCCTGGAGTCGGCCAACGCCGCCTGATCATTATGAGCTTTCCAGCACAAGTAAAAATTCCCGCCACCTATATGCGCGGTGGTACCAGCAAGGGCGTGTTCTTTAATCTGCATGATTTGCCTGAGGCAGCGCAGGTGGCAGGTGAGGCGCGCGATAATTTATTGCTGCGGGTTATTGGCAGCCCCGATCCCTACGGCAAACAAACAGATGGCATGGGTGGCGCGACCTCGAGCACCAGCAAAACGGTCATTCTCAGCAAAAGCGCGGAGCCGGATCATGATGTTGACTATCTCTTCGGACAAGTTGCCATTGACAAACCGTTTGTGGATTGGAGCGGGAACTGCGGCAACTTAACCGCAGCAGTGGGTGCCTTTGCGATTAATAACGGTCTGATCGACCCCAGTAGGGTGCCGGAAAATGGTGTGGCCGAAGTGCGAATCTGGCAGGCCAATATTCGTAAATCCATCAACGTATTGGTGCCAATGACCCATGGTGCCGTGCAGGAAACCGGCGGCTTTGAGTTGGATGGCGTGACCTTTCCTGCCGCCGAAGTGCAAGTTGAGTTTATGCATCCCGCAGCAGCAGACGGCGCCATGTTACCAACAGGCAACCTGGTTGATGAATTCATCGTTCCCGGTACGGCGCCAATGCAAGCGACCTTTATCAATGCCGGTATTCCCACCATTTTCGTAAATGCCGAGTCGCTTGGATTTGATGGTACAGAGCTGCAAGGCATGATTAACGGCGATACAGAATTACTGCAGAAACTGGAAACGATTCGTGCCCATGGCGCAGTTCAGATGGGATTGATTGATCACATCGATGAAGCTGCCACACGACAACATACCCCAAAACTGGCGTTTGTGGCCCCGCCCGAGGGCTATCTGGCCTCCAGTGGCAAATCGGTGCAGGGTGAAGACATTGATTTACTGGTCAGAGCCATGTCAATGGGGCAACTTCACCACGCCATGATGGGAACTGCCGCAGTGGCCATTGCCATTGCGGCGGCTATTCCCGGCACCCTGGTTAACCAGGCGGCGGGCGGTGGCGAGAGAAATTCAGTCCGCTTCGGTCACCCGTCGGGTACCCTGCATGTGGGCGCCGAAGTAAAGCAGCAAGAGGGTTCTTGGCAGGCGATTAAGGCGGTGATGAGCCGCAGCGCTCGTGTGTTGATGGAAGGTTGGGTGCGCGTGCCTGGAGATAGTTTTTAGCCAGTTGTTCGTGGAAAATTAGTGTGCTCAAATAGACGCACGAATCGATTCAACCGGGTATTTGGCACCCGAGGATGTTGTTCACGATGGTATCTCGTTTTCTCTCCGTAACGGCTCTGGCGCTCCGCCAATTGCTGGCATGTGTTGCTAGCGTCTGTTTGCTTATGATCGGCGGCACAGTCTACGCCTCGCAACCAGAATTTGATCTGGGTGAGCGTCCGGCGTACCTGGTTGACGATATGGACGAGGGTGCATTGAAGGCTAGCCTGCTGGCTTGTCGCGATCAGTCGGTCAGCCAAAGTCAGTTTTCCATTTCACACCGCGGCGCACCGTTGCGCTACCCAGAGCACACAATCGAATCGTATACGGCAGCGGCTCGGCAGGGCGCAGGCAAAATGGAATGCGACGTCACTTTTACCCGCGATCGAGAACTGGTGTGCAGACATTCACAATGTGATCTGCATACTACGACCAATATTCTGCAAACACCGCTGGCTAAAACTTGTGTTGAGCCGTTTCAGCCTGCAGATCCTGAAAACGGAAAACCCGCTACTGCCAAGTGCTGTACCAGTGAACTAAACCTAGATGAGTTTAGGAGCCTGCAAGGCCGCATGGACAAGGTAAACCCTCAAGCCACTTCTATTGAAGAATACCTGCAAGTAAGTGCAGCCGAAGTACCGCAACCTGTGTTGTTGGCAGGTAGGTTAATTACTCACCGGGAAAGCATCCAGCTGTTCAAAAAACTCAAGGTGAATTTTATCCCCGAGCTCAAAGGCGCCAGCGTACCGATGCCTTATGAAGGCGAGTACAGCCAGGCAGACTACGCCAGGCAGCTGGTGGAGGACTATATAGCGGCCGGCATTGCGCCTGAACAGGTTTGGTTACAATCCTTTGATTTGCAAGACCTGATCTTCTGGAACAAGCATTACCCGGATTTTGCCAAGCAAGCAATTTTGCTGGATCGCCGCATGGTGTTGGATCAGAGCTATGCACCCAGCCTGGCAGACTTTCAGGAGAAGTACGCACAAGGTGTGCGCACCATAGCACCGCCATTGTTTGCCCTGGTTAGCTTGAATGAGGATGGTGACATTGTGCCCTCTGAGTATGCACAGCTGGCAAAACAGGCGGGCTTGAAATTCATCACCTGGTCGCTGGAACGATCTGGCCCACTGTCTGAAGGCGGCGGGTTTTATTACATAACCATCAAGGATGTGATCAACAATGATGGTGATGTGTTCAAGCTGGTGGATGCCCTGGTCAAGGAAGTCGGTGTGATGGGTATTTTTTCCGATTGGCCAGCGACCACCACTTATTACGCCAATTGCATGGGTCTGGATTAGACCTTTACGATTCAGGCCTGGTTTTTGGGTCTGAACTTAAATCCGTGGCTTGTTGCCAGCATTCTTCAGCCCAGGATTTTATGGTGACCGCTTCTTCGAATCGATCGGATAACTCTCTCCCATCTGCACCGGTGATCGCATAGGGGGGTGGCCCCAATTCACACAGAAAGATCAGTGAATCGTTTTCTCCTGACCGTTCTTGCCACTTTTGCATGCCATGTAACCACCATGACTTGAATTGCGTCACCCAATCCTGGTGTTGATCAAAGGTAATCGGTACCTGAATTTGTTCATGATTGGAGACGCGCCCCTGAAAGCTGTCAGAACGATCCAGTAGTTGCACAAACAGTTCAGTCCAGTGCTCATCCAGTGGTAATGAGATTTCCCTGTTCAGGGCGTAGTGAGATAAATCTGCACACAGGCGCATCTCTGGAATAGCTGCAATCAGCTGCAGCGTGTTAAACATATCATTGGTAATGCAATCACGATGTGTTTCAAACAGAATCGGTACGCCCACATCCTCGGAAACCGCGATCCACTCATTAATAATGGGGATGGAATCTGCCACGGTGAGCGGGTAGATTGTGCCGATCAGGTTTACCATCGGCGAACCCATTTCCTTTCCTAGTTCAAGTAACAATCGCAATTCTTCGGTGTTCTTTGGAAAGGCATTGAGTAAACACCGAAGTTCATATTCCTTGAACAAATCTTGTTTCGCCAGGCAATCATCAATTTCATGCGCTGCTGGGTCCAGGCATATGCCGTCAAATCCCGCCGCCGCAATCATGGCGAAGCTTTCTTCATCGGTTCGTTCTGTAATACCGGGTTGGCGAAGTGCCATGGCCCACAAAGATTGATACACCAGCAGGTTTTGCATCAGGGCAGGTCCTAGTAGGCGCTGATGTCCTTGCCCGAGTAGCGCGAACTACCTTCCTGCCACAGTTTTCGCAGCATGTGTTTTTGAAATCCCCAGTGGCTGATTGTGGGCGGTTCTTCGCCATTCAGAGCCTCGACGACTTTAGCATGCAACTCTGGCAGTCGATAGAATGGCACCATGGGATAACTGTGGTGGGCAGTATGGTAGGGCATATTCCACAACAGGCGCCGCATCAGGACATTGGCTTTGAGTGTGCGGGTGTTCAACAGGATGTCCGGATCATGGGGCATGCCAGTATGTTCGCCGATATTTTGCAACATATGAAACCATTTCATGCAGAACATTGGGAGCAACCAATAGGTGAGGGCAGCTGTGGTGCCCAGCACCACGGATACTATCAGGATCAATCCATAGCCCAGCAGGCTCAGTCGGGCCTCTTTGTGCACGGTGGCAAACTGGGTCTCGGATAAATGCGGCCAGGCGTCGGTGCGACCTAGCGCTAATCGAATAACTTCGGAAACTCGTCCTGGCCAGTAACTGATGCCGGAAAAGTACAACAAATAGGTGAACAGGTTGAACGGCTTGCCCCCGACAATCTCTGCGTCCAGTTCGACATCCTGCGTATGACGGTGGTGCTGGTAGTGCTCAAACTTATCCTGGTCACGCCCCATCAACAGGATAAAACAGAACAGACGGCCGAGGCGTTCATTGGTTTTACGACTCTTGAATACGCTATAGTGGCTGAGTTCATGCACGCCTGCATACAGGCAATTGATCAATATGCCCTGGGTCATAAACAGCAGAACCGTTAGCGCTGCACCCCAGAACGGATACGTCGCCACTGCCCAGGCGTTGTTCATCATTCCGGCCAGCAGAATAGTGTTTATCACGATGGCGCCCAGGTGACCAAGGGTTTGCAACCAACCCTGTGCATCCGAACGCGCACGCAAGGCCTTCAGGTCTTTAGCGCTTACTTTAATGGTGTTGGCGAACGTGGCTTCCACAACAGTTTCTGAACCAGGTTGATCTCGAGCCCTGATAATAAGCCGCACTCGACTGAAACAAAACCATCAAACGAGAAAACTGAATTTTCCGACACAACTTGGACGTATCCAGAATATTATTTTCGCAGATCGACAAACACAGAATTTGCTTGGGCAGCTGTTTTCATATCAATTGTGTGACAAATCAGCTAAGTTGTGAGCTACACACCAGCCAGTCAACACAGATAATAAGAATAAATTTATGACCGAGAGCAGCAAATCAGCATCCGCGCCAAGCCGGACCAGCAACGATCACAATCAGCCAACGATGGGGTTTTGGAAATGTTGGGCCATGGCTGTCGGGGTGATGGTTGGCTCAGGAATTTTCTTGTTACCAGCAGTTCTGGCACCGTACGGATCAATCAGCCTGCTTGGTTGGCTGGTAACCAGTATTGGTGCGGTTTGCCTGGCGTTGGTGTTGGGGCGGCTGGCAAATCATACTGACGGTTCTGGTGGGCCATATGCCTATGCTCGCAATGCGTTTGGAGACCTGGCTGGATTCTTGATCGCCTGGGGATACTGGATCAGCGTCACGCTGGCGGTGACCGCGGTTTCCATCGCATTCGCAGGCTACCTGGGCACCCTGGTTCCCGCGTTGGGTGCATCCAACCTCAGTCAAAGCCTGGTAGCCTTGCTGGCGATTTGGTTGCTTACGGCGATCAATGTGCGTGGCATTGCGGAGGCATCGTCGGTGCAGTTAATTCTAACCCTGCTCAAGTTAATCCCGCTGATCGTGATTATCATGCTGGGCTTCGTGGCTGGCTCGACGGAGACTCTGCCTGCCTTTAACCCTGGCCAATTGCCGGTCGGTGAAGCAATCGCGGCTACCGCATTGCTCACTATGTGGGCGTTCGCGGGTGCCGAGGCTGCGGTGATCCCGGCTGCAGACGTGATTGACGCCAAGCGCACCATTCCACGCGCGGTATTTTGGGGTTCACTGACGGTGGCTGGCCTGTACATATTGGTTGCGGTGGCAGTAATGCTCTTGGTGCCAGCCGATGTGTTGGCCACATCCGAGGCACCATTTGTCGAAGCCGCCAAGGCGCTTGGCCCCTGGGGCGCTGCCTTCATTGGCTTTGGTGCGTTGCTGGCGACGGCCGGATCATTGAATGGGAATATCCTTGTTTCCGGGCAAATGCCGATGGCAGTGGCGTTGGATGGCCTGGCCCCGCGACGTTTGGCCAGGCGAAATAAGGGCAATGCCCCAGCGTTTGCATTGATCTTCACTGCGGTCCTGTCGAGCCTGCTGTTAGGTCTCAATATGAGCGAAAACCTCATTGGTGCTTTTACCTTCCTGATTTCAACTTCCACTTTGTGTGTGCTGCTTCCGTACGCGGTGTCTGCCCTGGCCGAGCTCAAGTATTCGTGGAAGAGCGCCCGGGGTTGGGGGTTGATCGCCTGTCTGACAGTGGTGTACATGATCATTGCTGCGAGTGGATCAGGCTTGAAAGTCTTGCTCTGGGGTGCTGTATTGATCGGGGCAGGTGTTCCCTTGTTCTATTTCTTCAAGCATAAAGCACCGCGTTAACGGTTAGCGACCAGCTCTTTACTGGTCTTCAACAGAATCAGTGCTATTATTATTTTAGCTTAATGAACTAAACCCGGTTTTATTGCGACCGGGTTCAACTGATCCTGGAGACACCAATGGTTAAGATCACTCTTAACGGCGAGCAGATATCGCTCGACGCCGACCCGCAAATGCCCCTTCTTTACGCGATACGCGATATTGCACAACTTACCGGCACCAAATTTGGTTGTGGCATGGGGCTCTGCGGGGCCTGCACCGTGCACCTCGATGGTCAGGCGATTCGATCTTGCGTCACTCCGTTGTCGGCCGCTGCGGACAAGAAAATAACCACCATCGAAGGTCTTGGTAACACTGCTGGTGACAAAGGGGTCCACCCTGTGCAGGAGGCCTGGATCGATCACAAGGTTCCGCAATGCGGGTATTGTCAGAGTGGTCAGATGATGAGCGCCGCAGCTTTGCTGGCGACTAATTCTTCGCCATCCGATGATGAAATTGAAGCTGCAATGCAGGGCAATATCTGCCGCTGTGGTACTTATCCACGCATCCGCAGTGCCATCAAGCAAGCCGCTGGCAAAGCAGAGGAGGCATAAAATGAGCGTCATTAAACGATTAAACCGTCGCGAATTTATGTCCCTGACTGGCCGTGCTGGTGGCGCGTTTGCGATCGCCAGCAGCTTCCCCATTCTGGCAATGGCAGACGGGCAAAAACCGGCTGCCAGCGAAGCGTCAACCAATCACGACCTGGGCGTCTTTGTTAACATCAATTCGGCTGGCGATGTGGAAATCATTTGTCAACGAATGGAGATGGGACAGGGCATCATAACCAGTACACCACAGATGATTGCTGAGGAACTCTGCGCCGACTGGGACCGAGTTACCGCAGTTCTGGGTAAAGCCGATCCACGCTACGGTGATCAAAGCACCGGTGGCTCAAACTCGATTCGCACCCACATGATGCATACCCGGCAGATGGGTGCGGTGGCGCGCGACATGCTGGAACAAGCTGCAGCAAAGCGTTGGTCGGTGGATAAGTCTGAGGTCAAAGCGGAGAATCATGCGGTTGTGCATAAGGCTTCGGGCAAGAAACTCGGCTTTGGGGAATTGGCGGCTGACGCCGCTGCTCTTCCAGTGCCGGATGCTAAAACCGTCAATTTGAAACCAAACTCTGAGTTCACCCTGATCGGAAAGGATGTACCGCTACAAGGCCTGGAACAGATTGTTATGGGCGAGGCAACTTACGCGCAGGATATCCAATTGCCCGACATGCTGATCGCCAGTATTGAGCGCCCTCCGGTCGTGGGCGGGAAAACCAAATCCTTTGATGCGACTGAGGCAAAGAAAGTAGCCGGGGTCGTGGATGTGATTCAACTGAAGGATCGCACCATACCAGTGAATGTTCACCCGGTGTCGGGCGTTGCGGTGTTGGCGACCAATACCTGGGCAGCTATTGAGGGTCGTAAAAAACTGAAAGTCGAGTGGGAGCACGGCGATAACGCTGTGCACAACTCAGACAGTTATAAGCAAGGCCTGGTGCAGAAGGTAAATTCCAAGGCCAAGTCGATCCGTGTCGAGGGCGAGGATGTGTATGCTCATGAATTTGACCCCGAACGTACTGTGGAGGTGACCTACACAGTGCCTTACCACCATCACATGTCGATGGAAACGCCCGCCGCGACCGCCTTGGTGACGGATGAGGGCGCGCAAATCTGGAGTGGTACGCAGTCTCCCCAATGGGGAAAAATGCTGGTGCTCGAGGAGCTGGGTCTGGATCCAAAAACCGACTTTGGCAAGGTTGAATTTAATACCACCCTGATGGGCGGGGCATTTGGCCGTAAAAGTAAAAATGACTTCACTGTTGAAGCAGTGGAGTTATCCAAGGCAACTGGCAAACCAGTGAAGGTGGTCTGGAGCCGCGAAGATGATGTTAAGCATGGGTTTTACCATTCCATCTCAGCGAACTACTTCAAGGCGGAGTTGAACAAGGACAATTCGAGTGACTATTGGCTGCAACGTCTGGCATCACCACCGATTGCCTGGATTTTTGATAACTCGGCTAAATTCCAGGATGACCTGGGCCTGTCGCTGGGCTTTGGTGATGTGCCGTTTGACGTTCCCAATATGGCGTTTGAAAATGCCGAGGTAGACACCCATGTGCGCACTGGTTGGGTGCGAGCAGTGGGCAACATAAATAATGCCTTTGGCCTCGGCAGCTTTGTTGATGAGCTGGCCGTCAAGGCTGGGATTCCAACCCGGGAAATGTGGATGAACCTGTTTGGCAAAGACCGCAAGTTCGATCCACGTAAAGAGGGCTTTGAAGGCTATACCCATTACGGTCAGAAGAGCGATGAGTACCTGCTGGATATCGCACGCTTCAAGGCGGTGTTGAACGAGGTAGTTGAGAAGAGTAATGCCGAAGAGAAACTCCCGGAAGGTCACGGCTGGGGTATTAGCGTTGCCTACAGTTTCAACTCTTATACCGCGGCCGCCTCCAAAGTGCAGGTGGTTGATGACAAGGTTGAGGTGTTGGAGATGCATACCGCCATCGATTGTGGCCTGGTGATCACCCCGGACCGCGTGAAGTCGCAAATGGAAGGGGCGATGATCATGGGGTTGTCGATGGCTTTGCAAAGCGAAATCACTGTGAAAGACGGTGCCATCGTGCAGAACAACTTCTATGACTACCCCGTTTCACGCATCAATGAAGTACCACCGATGTATGTGCACTTGATGCCGTCTGACAAAGCGCCAGGTGGCGTGGGTGAGCCCGGATTGCCCCCGATACTGCCGAGCCTGACTAATGCCATTTACCACGCATCGGGCACGAGAGTTCGAGACCTGCCAGTCAGCAAAACAATGAAAGTTTAGGCTTAGTACCGTCGCACAGTTCACTATTGAGGTGATGTGGCGAATGAACTAAGCAGGGAACAGTCGTTTACCGCCATGGTGATGTTGGTGGCGGTAAACCTGCTGCCCATCTGGCAGGTTTGGGCGGGCGAATGGACGGTAGTCCAGCTGGTATTGCTGTTTTGGCTTGAGACGCTGTTGCTGGTATTGTTGGATGCGGCCGTTCTAAAATGGCCGCCCTTCAATTCCAGCAATGAGCAACAGAGTCGCTTTTTTAACACCGCCAGTGGATTTTTTGTGCTGCCGTTTTTACTCTTGCAAGCGATTCCGCTGTGTGCAGCCTACTTCCTGATCGATATCGACGGTGTTGCGCTCAGGGATGGGCATACCCTGGATTCCACTATTGCCAATCCATCAATCTGGTGGGTTTTGGCGATGGTCTTGGTGGTCAATCTACTCAATATTCGGCGCGATTTGCAGTTAAGTAACGGACGCCGCCACCCCGTGCATGAGGCTCTTGTACGACAAGCCATCGGCCGCTTGTTTTGCTGTCAGGTGGTTATTATCCTCGGCGCCATGATTGCCATATGGCTACGGGAGCCATTATGGTTATTGTTGGTCCTGGTGTTCGCAAAAACAGGTTTCGACCTATTGGTTTATTGGTTTGCCAATCATGACCACACGACCGCTGTCTAGTCCTGCTTACTCATCAGCCCGCTTAACTCCCGCGTAATCCATAGCAAAACCCACCAGTGCTCGAACGCCAATGATCAACGCGTCTTCATTGGGGCTGAAAAATGGTGAATGATTCGCTGGTGACTCACCGGCGGCTACGCCCGGATCATTTACGCCCAGCATCAGGAACAAGCCCGGAATACGCTGCTCATAAAATGAAAAATCTTCTGCGCCGGTAATCAACGGGTGTTCCACTACCTTGTCGTCCCCGGCTGCCCAGTTAAGCGTTGGGGTCATCTTGCGCAGCAGGGCGGGATCGTTGCTGGTGATGGGATAGTAGTAGCCGATGTCTACCTCAACCTCTGCACCCGCAGCATCCGCGATGCCTTGCACGGTTTGACGCAGTTTCTTGTGCAATACCTCGCGCTCCCCCGCATCAAAGGTGCGGATAGTACCCATCATTTTGACCTCGTCTGGAATGATATTACCTCGCACCCCGCCGTGAATGCTGCCGATGGTAATCACCGCCGGGCCCTTGGTGATGTCGAGGTAGCGACTTGGAATCGCCTGTAACGCAGTCATGATTTGCCCGCTGACGAAAATCGGGTCCACACCGCGCCAGGGTGAAGAGCCGTGAGTTTGCACACCCTTAACCGTGATATTGAGTGACTCGGCGCCTGCCATAAAACTGCCAGCCCGGTAGTTCAGCGTGCCCAGGGGAGTCGGCCAAACATGCAGGCCGAGAATTGCCTCAGGAGCATTGGGTCCATCCAGCACGCCTTCTTCAATCATCAGCTCCGCACCGCCACGTTCACCCGGAGGTGCACCTTCTTCTGCGGGTTGAAAAATAAAACGCACGGTACCAGCCAACTTGTCACGGTTTTGCGCCAGCACTTCGGCTGCGCCCATTAACATGGCAACATGCATATCGTGCCCACAAGCATGCATCACTGGTACTTCTTCGCCGAGATACTCGCCTTTGGCCTTGGATGCAAAAGGTAACCCGGTTTGCTCTAGTACTGGTAAGCCATCCATATCGGCTCGTAATGCAACCGTGGGGCCAGGCAAGCCGCCGACCAGGGTGCCCACCACGCCGGTATAAGCGATGCCTGTTTTTACCTCGTCAAATTCCAGGGCACGCAGGTGGGCGGCGACTTTTTCAGCGGTTTTAAACTCACGGTTGGATAACTCGGGGTTGGCATGGATGTCCCTGCGCCACGCGATTACCTTGGGTTCGACATCAACAAAAGAGGATTCCAAGGATGATTTGGTATCTTCAGCGTGCACTGGCAAGACCAGGCCTAGGGCAATGAAGCACAGTAGTTTACGCAGCATAACTTTTCCCGCTTATTGATTATTTACAGGCATTGTAACAGGGGTTTCTTTTGGCTTCACAGCCTCACCAGGTTTGAAACGCCACAGTTAATACTCATTGAAGCCCGCTGGCAGGGTGATTTATCATGCAGAAATCAATCATCAGAGCAGCAAGAATTTTGCTGGCACAACGATAATGAACACGGATACAACCTCCGCCCAGAGTCAAATAAAACCAGTTACTGTGATTGAGCGCTTGCTTAGCATGCTGGCGTTTCCGCTGACCATGAGCATGGCCCTGTTCTCTGCCTGGTATGGCTTTGCAGTGCTGGAGTGGGGCCCAACGGCAACCGGTTTCGCAGTAGTGTTTGTGTTTGGTTTTGTGCTGATACCCATACTCGAACGGGTGCTTCCGTTTCGACCCAAATGGAACAAGAACGACCAGGATGTGAACGCCGATGTATTAAACCTGGTGTTTAATACCGTGCTGACGACACTGGAAAAACCATTGCTGGTTGCCTTGTTGATTGGGGTGACGGCGGCCCTATCCGAACAGTTTGGTGGCTCGCTCTGGCCTTCAGATTGGCCTTTGTTGGCTCAATTATTCCTGATGTTGCTGATCGCCGAATTCGGGCGTTATTGGATTCATTTTGCTGCGCACAAAATACCCCTGCTATGGCGTTTGCACGCGATCCACCATAGCCCTAACAGGTTGTATTTTTTGAATGCCGCGCGCTTTCATCCGATTGAAAAGTTCCTGTTTCAATTACCCGAGGTGGTGCCCTTTATTCTATTGGGCACTAACATTGAAACCATCACCTTGTACCTGGTGTTTAACACCATTCATGGCTTGTTCCAGCACTCCAACATTCGAGTAAAGCTGGGGCCGCTGAACTACCTGTTCTCCATGACGGAGTTACATCGCTGGCATCATTCCAAGAATATTCATGAGTCGGATCGGAATTTTGGCAATAACCTGATCATCTGGGATATTGTGTTTGGCACCTTTTACTATCCCAAGGGAAAGACCGTTGACGATATCGGGCTCATCAACCCGGACTATCCCAAAACCTATCTCGGGCAGCTGGTAGCGCCTTTCGCCGATCGCGACATATCCAAACCAGTGGGTTATAAACGCGAGCCGAAATAGAGCTGGCCTGCCGTCAGTGACAACTCCTTAGTAACCTTAAAGCTGGTTATAGTCCTCGAGGTATTGGTCGAAGGAGATTTCGTCCTGTTCTTCTCGCTGCTGGTGCTCGGCCAGGGACTGCTCGGCGACATCACGTTGACTCTGTGCCACTTCTGAGCTTAAGCCTTCTGTCTGCATGGTGGCGTAATGTTCCTTCGACAGAGACTGCACAATGTCGATAAATTCCCCGCCGTCTTCCACCATTTTCATCAATTGCCCGGAAGGTGTATTGGCTGGGTCCTCGGCCTTCAGGCGTTGCTGCTCAATCGATTCGGCATAACAGTCGGTACCATAGGATTGGTCCAGCAGGGCAGCGCTTTCGGCAACATTGTTAATCAGGTTTCTCGCCCAATCCCGCACTGAATCAGTCTGACCGCAGCAAGTCATGTGTAACTCAGGGTTACGGCCCTCATTGATGATTGACTTCAGGTTGTCAGCGATTTCGCTCCACTCATTTGGGCACTGTTGCGGACTGTCTGACAGCAAGCAGTACACCACGAAGGCATCAATAAATCGTCCTTCCGCTGCGTCTATACCCACTGGCAGGAACGGGTTGATATCCAGGGCACGCACTTCAATGTATTCCACACCACGATCTTGCAGGGCCTGTACCGGACGCTCACCGCTCCTGGCCACGCGTTTGGGGCGAATCTCGCTGTAGTATTCGTTCTCAATCTGCAAAATATTGGCATTAAGCTGTATGTAATCGCCCGCGGCGTTTTTAATGCCAATCTCTTCATAAGGCTTGTGTGGCTGATGAACTGCAAACGACAGGGTTTTTATATAGTCTGCCAACGAGTCATAGGAAATATGTAAATCCTGTTGCGCCGAGTTGGTATAACCCAGGTCACTCATACGCAATGACGTTGCATACGGAGAGCCATAGGTGTGCGAATTGTATTTCTGCAGGCTCGGCGTGCGTCCATCAAAGAAGCTTTCGTCTAATACCGGTGAGGCACCAAACAGGTAATACAGTAACCAGGAGTGCCGATGAAAATTCCGAATCAGGTGGAAGTAACGCTCAGAGCGAAAGTCGCCCATATCACCAGGTACCCCAAGCTGCACCTGGTAGGCATGCCAGAAATCGTCTGATAGCGATACGTTGTAATGAATACCGGCAATGGACTGCATGATGCGTCCATAACGCACCGCCAGCCCACGTCGGTAAATGTGTTTCATCATGCCGACGTTAGACGAGCCGTATAAAGCGATCGGTATGCTGTCCTCACCTTGCAATCGGCAGGGCATGCTTGCCGGCCAGACTTGTTCTTCACCAATATTGTTCAGGGTAAAGCGATGTAAATCGGTCAGGAAACCGATGCTGTCATCAATGGAGTCCTGCGTCGGCGTGATAAATTCAAGCAGCGATTCAGAGTAATCCGTGGTGATATTTGGGTGGGTCAATGTGGAACCCAGTGCGGTCGGATGCGTTGTTTGAGCGATACGACCCTGTGGGTCAAAACGTAGACCTTCTTTCTCGATCCCGCGCTTGATTCCGGAAAGTGCCGCCAGGGCATTGTCGGAGAGACTAAGCTGATGTGAATTACTCATAAGTGCGCTTAAGGTGGTGTTGTTTTTAAAATCCCCCCACCTTCATGAATGGTAGTGAGCGAGAGAAGTGTAGCGAAAATGAGCGATACCACAAAGTATTGGGACAAAATAAAATCAATCAACGGGTCGCTGCAATTCCGGTTCAAAATAATTTTGCCCATCGACAAGCTGTCTTTCATCTTTTCGTGCAGGCGAAGATCAAGGGAATATTCACAAATTCATGTGCTATAACTTATTAAGAACAATCAAACCGGGGTGTGTGATGATTATTTATCCAGACATTGAATTGTATAACGGGCAATGCGTTAACCTGAAACACGGCAGTATCAGTGAACCCAAGGTGTTTAGCATCAGCCCGCAAGAAGCGGCCAATGAATTTGCCGAAGCCGGTGCGGAATGGCTGCATATTGTCGATATGAACCGGGTTTTCGATCATGAAGGTGATAATGCCGAGATTATTCGCGAGATAATCAAGAATTCCCAGATTCCTGTGCAGGTCGGAGGCGGGCTGAGATCGGCCAGTGCGATCAATGACTGGCTGGACAATGGCGCAGAACGGGTAATTTTGGGCACGGCAGCCACCACGGATGCCAGGCTGGTTGCCGACGTCTGTACGCATCATTCTGAGAAAATAGTGATAAGCATCGATGCTCGCAGTGGCAAAGTGTTCTCTCACGGCTGGGAAACCGAATCAACCTTCACGGCATTAGAGCTGGCGAAAAAATTTGAATCAGCAGGCGCTGCCGGCATTATCTACACCGATATCGACATGTACGATGAACTGCCGGAAAGCAGCATGGCGAACACCATCGAAATGGCGACCGAATTGCAATGCCCGGTGATTTCCAGCGGCACCATCCGCAGCCTCGATGATGTCTCCATGCTTTCGCAATTGCCTAATGTGTCTGGAGCCGTAACTGGCTGGGCACTGTTCAACAAGGTGGTCGCACTTGAGGATGTGTTAGCAATTGCCAACCAGGCGCGTACCAAGGCAGAATTTATTTAGCCCTGCAGCAGCCGGGCCGTTGAATTGGGTTCACCAATCAATTCCAGTGTACAGTCGCCCCAACTATCGGGGAGTGAGTAAGTCGTTTCGCTGAGAAATTCCATTTCCGCATACTTGGTTTCGCAACGAAAATTAATCTGGTTTATTTCGCCGGTCACGTCAAATATTTCAAATTTGCGTTTCAGCATGCGTTGAAAGCTGTTTCCACGATCGTTGATTTCAATCACGCGTGCAAAGGTCGTATTGTTGGTTTTAGCGCTGGAAACTTTGTTGTAATGATCCAGGAACTCATCTACTTCTGTTACGCCGCTTGCCTTCAATTCATCCCACAATTCTATGAACTCAGCTAATCGGTTGGTCTGTAAATAGAGTTCCAACAGGCTTAATTGAACCGCAATAAGATCCTCCGGATTTAAACGAAATTTCTCGCGAGTAACCTCATTGTTGAAGACGATAGCGCTGTTCAGAGCTCTAATTTGGCGATTCGGTTTGCTAACCAAACCGTAAAGCCGGGAGCGGTTCAGATTTAGAAGTGTTTGTGCGCGGGAACCAATGTACTGAAGTCTCGTCATTATTACGAGCAGTTCTTCAAGCCGTTCGATATCTCTTGGTTCTGTATCGAACACCTCATCAAATGTTTCTTGAAACTCCTTGAACATAACGCTGGTAGTCTGCCTTGGTCGCAACCATCTGGATTTAAAATCCACTACATCCTGAGTATCATAATTCATAAAAACAGTGACACTCGATATAGACTCAACAGGAGAACCGTCCATAGTCGCTGGGGCATAACGATATCGTTTTAATGCTGTCGCAGCGCTTTTTTCAAACTTGCTGTGAGTAGAATGTACGATAGTTTCATTCTTTGGTTTACCTTCTTTATTGACCATGACACTAAACTCAACATAGCCATTCTGGCGCTTGCCACGTTCTGCGATATCGTTATAACCAACGTATCGGAGAGAAGGTTCTTTAGAGAACTCAAGTTGTTCGTTCTGAAATCCAGTGGTCTCTGACGCTGCGGGAGCAGAAACCAAAACTCCAACGAGAAAGCGAAGTGGTACTGTGTACTGGGACATTCCTTGAAAGTGGGTGAAGTTTCTTGCTAAAAAACTCTCTGGTCCTGATTCTGATAGGTGGGCACCAAAGAATAATACAACCGGATAGAATATTCAGCTCTTCCCTGAGCTGTTTTGCGCCGAGACCCAAAGGCGTGTATTAGTTCTTTTCAGGCACCTCGTAAATCAGGATATCGATAGAGCTGTTGTCAGCAACATACTGGCGATTAAATACAATTCGCTTGCCGTCTTTTGACCACCTTGGTCGAGCGTCTTCCACGGAGGGGCCGTTCTCAATCAGTCTCTGTACGTCGCTGCCGTCCGGGTTCATGGTGTAGATATGGAAATTGCCGCGATCATCGCCCTGGTGTCCGCGATTCGAGGCAAAGATTATTTTGCTTGAGTCCGGCGACCAGGCCGGGTAACCGTCAAAATCAGCATGGTTGGAGATATTGGTCGCCCCGGTACCATCGCGGTTCATCGTGAAAATTTCTGAGTTTCGCCCCGAGCTGGAGCTGCCACCCGTTGGCAGTACTCGTCGCCATACTATCTTTGTGCCATCCGGCGAAATATCGGCGTAGGTGTCCCAGCCCTTAAAATCGGTTAGTCGCGTCACCTTGTTGTTGGCCAGGGTTAACTCATAAATTTCGTAGCCGTCCGCTTCATCTCTTTGTGAGTTAAAAATGACGCTGTTGCCATCAGGAGCAAACTTCGCATGGCCATCGCGGCCTGCCGCATTTGTAATTTGCTGCTTATTGCCGCCATCTGGATCGATCATGAATAACTCGCTGTTCTCACGCGTCAGGTAGGCAGAGTAGAGGATGCGTGTGCCGTCTGGCGACCATACAGGAGCTTCTTCAGATTCCGTGCTGTTGGTTAGCCTGGTCAGCCCTGAACCATCCGCCTCGATACGATATAGATCGAAGCCCTTGCCAATACCGCTGTTGCGATCAGAGTTGAAGACCAGTGTTTTGCCATCAGGAGACCAGTCCGGGTAGAGGTCTCGAGTCGCGGTCACCTGTGAAATTACCGGTGCTTCTTCTGCGAACGTGCTAAGTGGTGCTATGACAGTAATACACGAGCCCAACAAGATTAACCATTTCATAGTTTGATTCCCCGTTTGATGGTTGAGAGTGAATAGGCGGAACTGTTCGAGCATGGCACGATGCAAAACAGTGTGGCGTTTTCGCGCGGCGAGTCTACCGAATTACAGGCCTTCTATATCTCATGATGCGGGCAGGGCAAGATTGGTCGCAGATTCACACTCAGTTCATGGCTGCTTGATGCAATTTTGCAGGCAGAGTGAACTATTCAGCATCAGCCTCGTTTGCCGCTTTCCATTCCATCGCCATCCGTACTCGCGAGGCACCCGATGGGTGATCGTAGAAAATAAACTCCTCAAGCGGACCAGGTTCGATCTTGCGATATTCACTCAGCTTCATGGCAATACTGGCGAAGCCTTCCGGCTCCTTGGCTACTTCCAGGCCATAGGCGTCTGCTTCGACCTCGTTAATGCGAATGATTGAGTTAGTATCGCAAGATCGAACCTGGTCCGCTTGAGGAGTTTATTTTCTACGATCACCCATCGGGTGCCTCGCGAGTACGGATGGCGATGGAATGGAAAGCGGCAAACGAGGCTGATGCTGAATAGTTCAC
>JBCCFY010000036.1:0-43786 GCA_039110515.1 Pseudomonadota bacterium | reverse complement strand
GTTCGAACTAAAACGAGTTTTTAAAAAGGTTCAATCAATCACAGCTCCCATCTGAGCTACTGCCTATAACGAGCACGTAATACTTAATCGAACGGTAAGCGCACAGCGACCTTTGACTCGAGCTTCTCAACCGCTATCGAACTATTACAACGGACCACATTTGGTAGACCCTGTAAGCTACTGATGATAGAACGCATCTGGTTGAGATCACCAAACTGTATTTTTAAAAAGAAATCATAGTCTCCCGTGATGGCGTAGCATTCAACTACGGAACCCATCGTTGCGATGTTGCGACGAAAATCTCGGATCCGTGCCCGCTGCATATCTTTTAGTGAAAGATAGACAAATGCGATTTCACTAAAGCCTAATAGATGTTCATCCAGTATCGCTGTGTATCCTCGAATAAAACCCTTTTGTTCCAGTCGCTTGACTCTTTCCAGACAGGGGCTGGCACTGAGATGTATTTTTTCCGCCAGGTCTACCCAGGAAATCCGTCCATTTTGTTGAAGAGTTTTAAGGATCAAAATATCAATTCGATCCAGGTCTTCATGCTTGGTTCTTTTCTGTCGCTTCATTTGTCTCCGCATCATACGAGGCATGAGATGGATTATCGTTATCCTTAAAAGCGACAAAATATTGGCAATGCTGCCATAAAATTGAAAAATTAAGTTTTCAACACCACGACGTTCTAGAACATGAACTTCTTAGTGATAGATTTCCTGCAACAACCAACCTCGTGCTTTCTGCCACCGCCGACGCGCGGTTCTCTCAGATATTCCCTCTAGTTCTGCCACCTCCCTCATGGCAAGCCCGGCAAAATAACGGAGCTTAACTACTTGGGAAAGTTCCGGGCTTTTTTCCTCAAGGTCCTGTAGTGCATCGTCAAGCGCAATCAGTTCAACCGGTTTAATCTCATCCACGTAGAGTCCTTCTTCTAGCGGAATCGCGTGCTTCTCTGCACTTCGGCGCTGACGCCCGTGGTAGCGTGCTCGGTCTATCAAAATTCGACGCATAACTTCTGCTACAGAGCCGAAATAATGTCGACGATCTTCCCATGAAATGCTGTGCAAATTAGACAATCTCAGATAAGCCTCATGTACCAGGGACGTAACGGTTAGAGTCTGATTTTGTGATTCCATTGCAAGCTTGCTGGCGGCGATCCTTTTTAAATCATCATAAATCAACTCTGTCAGCCGAGCTTGAAGAGCATCGGAACTCAAATGCTCCTCTTGCAGCAACAATGTGATTTCATCAGCACTATGAATTGGCATAGTATGAATGTAAGTTTGAGCTTAGATCAGGATTCAATTCTGCCCAACAGGCTAGTGCATTCCGAACGCAATAGCGAGCAATATGTTGATTGATTCCTCCTTGTTTCAAGCAATTTTTTGATAAGGATAACTAAGTACTCAAAGTACATTCTTAGCCAAACAAGTTTTTTTCGTGCAACAAATTTCCTTAAACGTTTATTGGTCGCGCATGCTTTTTTGAATTTTGTACACTTTTCTAATATACTGATATAGAGGGCAATCAACAGACCAAATCAACTAAATCAAAGCATAATGCAAGCATGACGAATGTAGATGTAAATGCAGATGTAAACACGGACGGTATAGAAGAGTTTCTGCAACAACAGGACAAAGCCCTGGCCAGCAAGGTATGGCGAGGCAAACAGAAAAACCACCCTGCTCAAGGCGCACAGAGAAAAGTGCTGGCAACAGGCTACAACACGCTGGACAAACTTCTGCATGACGGTGGCTGGCCATTAGCAACCACCACCGAGCTTGGGCTGTCGCAGGCAGGTATCGGTGAACTGCGTTTGTTAACCCCGGCTTTGCGTGAACTGCAAAGTAATAGCTGGCAGCGCAATATTATCTGGATAGCACCGCCCTTTCTGCCCTTTGCCCCGGCACTGGAAAAAGAGCAAATTGATATTCGGCAACTGACCATCGTGCAAACCAACTGCATTCAGGACACTTTGTGGGCCGCCGAGCAGGCGTTGCTGGCTGAATGTTGTGCCGCCGTTATGACCTGGACCGGCAGCTACAATCTAAGCACCCGTGAATTACGCCGCCTGCAACTGGCCGCAGAAAAAACCAATACCTGGAATATTGTATTGCGGCACAGCGACTGTTTGCAGCAATCCTCAACCGCAGGCTTGCGTTTACACATAAAGGCAAACAGCTTCAGCCAGCTGGACTTGCATATTCTCAAACAACCACATGGCTGGGGCGAGCAACGCTGCACCCTCTCCCTGCAACCGCATTATGAAAACTGGCAGCGCCTGCCAGCAAACTTGTTACCGAACAACAATCGCATACAAGACCCTGTCTTGCCTGAGCAAGTCAATAATCTCAGCAACACTGATCACCTGCAGGCATCAGTAACCGTTCTGTCTTCGCTGGCCGCCTTAAGAACCGTGCACTAATTGACCAGATTTTTGCCATGCACAAGTATTTATCCTTATCAATAAAACTGCTGACCGTGCAGATAAACCACCATGGCAGGTGAGCCACACCAGGACGACAGGGAAAAACATCGCAGCACTAAAAACAAGCCAGTCAAGAAGAAAGCAAATCACCCTGACGCCTGGTTATGTTTGCGATTTACCCACCTGTCTTTGAACAGCCTGGGCCATAACATTGCAGCGCCCTCGCCTGTCATAAGCACCAGCAACCAACAGGTCTGGCAATGCAATGCCCATGCGTATGCATCTGCTATTCGCCCTGGTATGAGTGTTAATCATGCCCTGATGCTGATGCCTGAACTTGAGTTACTGGAGCGCGATACCGACCAGGAGGCGCACAAGCTGTGTGAATTAGCTTATTGGGCATACCGCTTCACTTCCCTAGTGAGTATTTATAACGACCATACCCTGATGCTTGAAGTAGGAAGAAGCATTAAATTATTCAAAGGCTTGGAGCACATATTAAACCTGGTATCGAGCGATCTGGACAGTTTTGGCATCAGCGCCAAACCAGGCCTGGCCAACACCCCAAAAGCCGCCTATGTGCTGAGTTTTAGTGATTGTGAAATTAACAGTCAACGCAGCTTGTCCAGCCACACATTCATCCAATTGCAACAGGCAAAGCTGGGGCACCTTGATACGGACCCGAAAAGCATTGAGCAGTTGCATCATTGTGGCTTCCAAACCCTGGCTGATATCAACGACATTCCCGATGCGGAACTCGGCCAGCGTTTTGGCGCTGATTTTCTGCATTATCTCGACCAGCTATGGGGGCGTATTGCTGATCCGCAGATTGCGGTTACGCCTCCTGAACATTTTGAGGCCAGCGTCGATTTTGCCGAGCCTATCCGCAACTTGCACTGGATTAATCAGCAACTCGATTTACTGCTCAATGACTTATTGCGTTTTGTTGTCCAGCGCCAGCTAATCTGTCGCAGCTTTACCTGGCGCCTGTATCGGGAAAATAATCGCTTGTTGCACACAATCACGGTGGGTCTGAGTGCGCGGCAAAATACCTTTGAAATGTTTCGCGAGTTGACCGATCTAAAGCTGGCTAGCGTGCAACTTGATTGGGAGTTTTCCAGCATTGAGCTGAGCAGCAGACAGTTATTGCCAATACAGTTGTTCAACGATGATCTGTTCGACCCCTTGCCTGACCACCAGCAATTCAAGCAGCTGATCGACAAGTTAAACAATCGACTCGGTCAAACCGCCCTGTTTCGGGTTAATACCGCTGCCGAGCACTTGCCCGAACTCATCAACGACCGCCAATACGCCTTACCGGAAACAGCCTTGAGCGGATCAACAGCCTTGAGCCAGAAGACAGCCTTGAGCGGATCAACAGCCCTGAGCCAGAAGACAGCCCTGAGCCAAGCAACAGCCCTGAGCCAAGCAACAGCCCTGAGCCAAGCAACAGCCCTGAGCCGAGTAGCAACAAATCCAAGTAACAAAGCACTCAGAGATCAGCCATTGTGGCTATTGGAGCGCCCACAACGCCTGGCTCAACAACATCGACGACCACGCCATGAAGGACCATTGCGAATCATCCACGGACCGGATCGAATCACCAGTCACTGGTGGAGCAAGCTGCAAAGTCGGGATTACTTCATCGCACGCCAAACCAATGGGCGATTGTTATGGATCTTCTTCGACCGCGGGGAAAAATACTGGTATCTGCACGGCCTGTTTGGCTAGCAATCAGTCACCGTTAAACTGCTTTTCCAGTTCGTAGTAGCCCTCCAGCGCCATCAGCAACTGGTATTTTTCTTCCTGGGCAATATCAACCTAATGGCGATCTTCCAAAGCACCAACCAGGGCATAAAGAAAGTTAAGGCTGGGTCGGTTTGAGCCAATATCCTCTGCCTGCTGGATAAGTCGTTGAAACGCTTCAATCGCACCGACTTCAACCAGTTGTTCGGGAGTGTGTATACCAATTTCAGCGAGCTGTTTTTCAGACTTGGGTCCCAGGCCTTTGAGCTCACGCAGACGCACAGACTATGCTCTAAGGATTTTGGGTCAACACACCGTCTTCCAGGTGGTAAATCGTGTCCATACGGTTCGCCAGGCTCATGTCGTGGGTCACCATAACCAAAGCAGTGCCACTCTTCTCATTGAGCTCAATCATCATCTCAAACACCGCCTCGGCGGTTTTATGATCCAGGTTGCCAGTCGGTTCATCGGCTAATACGCATGCAGGCTTGGTCACCAGAGCACGAGCAATAGCGGTACGCTGACGTTCTCCACCAGAAAGTTCCACTGGTCGGTGTTGTAGGCGATGACCCAGGCCGATTTCCTCCAATAATACCGAAGCTGCTTGATTGGCTTGCTCGGTATCGACACCCCGAATCAATAGGGGCATGGCAACATTTTCAACAGCAGTAAACTCCGGGAGCAGGTGATGAAACTGGTACACAAAACCCAGGTACTGATTGCGAATATCACCACGTTTTTTGTCTGACAGCCCCGACATTTCCTGGCCGTCAATCCAAACGGATCCAGAGCTGGGCAAATCCAGCCCACCCAGCAAGTGCAGTAATGTACTCTTTCCCGAACCAGAAGCACCTACGATGGCAATGCGCTCACCGGCATTGATATGCAAGTCGATACTGCGCAGCACTTCGACGTCATTCGGCCCCTCGGAATAAATCATACCGAGTTGCTGGCAACGTAAGATGGCAACTGGGACGTTCATCATTCGTACCGTAATGCTTCAGCGGGTTGGGTTTTCGAGGCTCGCCAAGCTGGGTACAGGGTCGCCACCATGCTCATTAACACCGCTACGATAACGATGGTGCTGACATCACTCCAACGCAATTCTGCGGGAAAATCACTGATCACATAGACATCAGCTGGGAAAAATTGGAAACCGAACAAGCCTTCCAAAAACGGCACTATGGTGGCCACATTGAGGGCTGTGAGCACACCCAGCACCCCACCAATCACTGTACCCATAAGCCCCGAGGTCACCCCCTGGACAAAGAATATGCCCATCACCTTACGCGGCGATAAACCGAGGGTACGCAAAATAGCAATATCCGCTCGCTTGTCGGTCACCACCATTACCAGCGTGGAAACAATATTAAATGCGGCCACCGCTACAATCAGGAACAAAATGATAAACATGACGCGTTTCTCAATGGCCAACGCCCGGAAGAAGTTTTCATTCTGGCGGGTCCAGTTATCCAAGTAGTATTTGTATTCAAATGCCTGTGCCAAGCTATTGGCAACCAACGGCGCCTGGTAGACATCATCCAGCTTCAGACGGATTCCGCTGACGAGGTCACGACTTTTGTACAGCTTGGCAGCGTCATCAATATGGATCAGCGCCAGCGCACTGTCATACTCGTTCATACCGATACTGAAAGTTCCAACAACCGTGAAGCGCCGCAACCGCGGCATCAACCCTGCCGGTGTGGACTGGCCTTGTGGTGAAATAAGCGTAACTTTGTCACCAATATCGGCATTCAGACGATATGCCAGTTCGTCACCCAGGATGACGTTGTATTTTCCTTTGACCAGGTCATCGAAGGTTGCACCCTGCAAATGATCCTGAACGGCGGACACTTCTATTTCGCGCTCCGGCAATATACCTCGAATCAGGGACCCGTTCACCGATGACCCAAGGGTTACCAGTCCCTGCCCGAGAATATAAGGTGCATGCCCCACTACCGACGGTTGCTGTTCAATAGTACTCGACAAGGAAGGCCAATCGCGCAACCAACCTCCATTACCACTGATGGTGACGTGCGAAGCCACGTCCAGGATGCGGCCGCGCAACTCCTTCTCAAAACCATTCATGATGGAGATAACGGTAATGAGCGCCCACACACCTAGGGCGATGCCAATCATGGAGATCAGCGATATAAACGAAATAAATCCGTTACGCCGCTTTGCCCGCGAATAACGCGAGCCGATAAACATTGGTAGATTGGTGGTGGCCATATGAACGTGATTGGTGTTGCTAGGTATCAGCGCTAATCAACTTCCGGTCGCATATGCGGAAACAGCAGCACATCTCGAATTGATGGGCTGTCAGTGAATAGCATCACCAGGCGGTCAATGCCGATGCCCTCACCTGCAGTTGGTGGCAAGCCATATTCCAGCGCTCGTATATAGTCAGCATCAAAGTGCATGGCTTCATCATCACCGGCATCTTTCTCTGCGACCTGTTGCTGAAAACGGCTGGCCTGGTCTTCCGGATCATTTAACTCCGAGAATCCATTAGCGATTTCTCGCCCAGCAATAAACAACTCAAAGCGATCGGTTACAAACTCGTTTTCATCATTGCGGCGCGAGAGTGGAGACACCTCCACCGGGTACTCGGTGATAAAGGTCGGCTCCGCCAGCTGGTCTTCGACGGTCTTCTCAAATATCTCAATCTGGATTTTGCCCAAGCCATAGATGTCCTTCACAAGGATTTTCAGGTTCCTGGCGTAGTCTGCCAACTTCTCCCGGTTCATCAAATCCGCTGCGGTGAGTTCCGGATTGTAATGCAGAATTGATTCCGCAACCGTCAGGCGTCTAAACGGCTGAGTAAAATCGATCTCTTGGCCCTGGTAAGAAACTTTGCCCTCTTCTGTCACCAGCGCTGCAAGACCTTTGAACATTCTTTCGGTAGTGTCCATCAGGTCTTGGTAATCCGCATAAGCTTGGTAGAACTCCAACATGGTGAACTCCGGATTATGACGTGTGCTCAAACCTTCATTGCGAAAATTCCGGTTGATTTCAAACACGCGATCAAAACCGCCCACCACCAATCGCTTCAGATACAACTCAGGAGCGATCCGCAGGTATAAATCCATCCCTAATGCATTGTGATGCGTCACAAATGGTCGTGCCACTGCCCCGCCCGGGATGGTTTGCATCATTGGGGTTTCTACTTCAAGAAACTCCATATCGATCAAAAATTGGCGTATGAAGCTGACAATCTTCGAGCGGGTGACAAACACCTCACGGCTATGCTCGTTCATAATGAGATCAACATAGCGCTGACGATACGACATCTCTTTATCGGTCAGACCATGGAACTTTTCAGGCAGTGGCCGCAGCGATTTAACCAGCAGCTCAATCGAACTGACTTTAACACTGAACTCACCCTTATTGGTTTTAAACAACACACCACGAACTGCGACAATGTCACCAATGTCCCATTTCTTGAACTCCTCATTGTAGAAACCCTCTGGCAAGGCGTCACGCTGCACATAGATTTGCATGCGGTGACCACGATCCTGGATATGGGCAAAGCTGGCTTTACCCATTATGCGGCGACTCATTAGCCTGCCAGCAAGGCTGACCTCTATGTTCTGTTCAGCGAGCTGTTCTTTATCCAGTTCAGAGTATTGCGTTTCCAGCTCCGCCGCAGAATGCTCAGGCTTAAACCCATTGGGGTATGCTGAGTAAGCTTCGCGCCAGGCTGCAAGTTTCTCACGCCGCTGACGGATCAGTTCGTTTTCATCAACCGGTGGTTCGACCGGTGGCTCATTGGTTTTATCGTTCACGTATTTTCGCTTATTAAAATGATTCTTTGTTTCTCTCTTACTAGAGGCCTTGCTTTAAACTGGCCTCGATAAACTGGTTCAGGTCGCCATCCAGCACCGCCTGCGTATTGCCCGTTTCAACACCGGTGCGCAAATCTTTGATGCGCGATTGGTCAAGTACGTAGCTACGAATTTGTGAGCCCCAACCAATATCGGATTTTTCATCTTCAACTGCCTGTTGCTCAGTGCGGCGCTGCTGCATCTCATGCTCATAGAGTCGCGCCTTTAACATGGACATGGCGGAATCCTTGTTGCGGTGTTGCGAGCGATCACTTTGGCATTGTACGACAATCCCTGTGGGTTCATGTGTTATCCGGACCGCTGAATCGGTTTTATTCACGTGCTGACCACCCGAACCACTGGCGCGGTAAGTATCAATACGCAGATCGCCTGGATTAATTTCAATATCGATATTGTCATCGATTTCTGGATAAGCAAACAGCGACGCAAACGACGTATGCCTACGATTGCCAGAATCGAATGGAGACTTGCGCACCAGGCGATGTACGCCCGTTTCGGTTCGTAAAAACCCGAAGGCATATTCGCCGACAATTTTCACTGTGGCGCTTTTAATTCCTGCTACTTCGCCTTCTGACAACTCGATTATCTCGGCTTTGAACCCTTCTGCTTCTGCCCAGCGCAGGTACATCCGAAGAATCATATTCGCCCAATCCTGAGCTTCCGTACCGCCGGAACCAGATTGAATATCAATAAAGGCGTTATTGGCGTCCATCGGGCCGGAAAACATGCGCTGGAATTCCAGGGCCGACAACTGTTCTTCGATTCCCTGCAGATCGGTATCAACAGAATCGACCAGCTCCTGATCTTCTTCCTCAGCCGCGAGTTCCAGCATATCCAGACAGTCTGTCACGCCATTTGTAACCAAATCCAGCGTCTCAACCACTTTCTCCAGGGATGACTTTTCCTGGCCCAGTTTTTGTGCTTCCTGTGGATTCTCCCAAATGGAAGGATCTTCCATCTGTCGCAACACTTCCTCTAGGCGTTCCGCTTTCGAATCGTAGTCAAAGATACCCCCTGAGCAAGCTCCCGCGATGCTGTAAATCTTTGGCTTTCTCGATGTAGGGATTAAGTTCCATTGCTGTGACTGGATGGTTTGCTGAATTGGGTGTGAATTAGGAAACAGGGTGAGGCTGATGGTGGCCTATTCTACGCGCGTTTTGACGACCCTGATACTTACTGTTTGGCAATTATAGATTGAATACTGGACATTGGACGCAACCAGGGACCGTGTTCGCGCAAAGCCGGTGACAAGGCATTTCGGGCTTGGTCTGCCTGTTCCTTGGTTTCATAGGCTCCATACACCAGTTTGTATAAAACCCCTTGATTGGTACGTTCGACAAAATAGGCAGCGCTGCGTTGTAGCTGGTGGTCGTCAATAAACTTTCTGACCTTTGCCTGATCTTCAAAGGCAAGCAATTGAATGGTCCAGTTATCTGCTGCCTTGCTGGCAATCCACGATTCCGTCAGGTAACGCTCAATGCGTGCCGGTTCATCGCTGCGATTTTGATTGTCTGCCTCGGCTACCGCAAGCGAGGTGTCAGCAGAGAGGTTCTCACGACGCTCGCGGGCAATTTGCGAGACAGATTCGCCAGCGTCCAGTTCTGCCAGCATGGCTCCCGCTGGGTATGATCCGTTTGTTACAGCCCGTCGCAGATAGACAATAATTTCAGATTTTGGCGCACCACGATCAGTCAGACGGTTGGCATAATAATAGTCGGCTGCCGCATAGCCATTTTTGCCCGCTATTTTAAACCAACGCTCCGCTTTTTCCGGGTCAGCATTGGTGATTTTTCTCTGATCATGTAGCAACCCAAGATTGAACATTGCACGGGCATTGTTCTCTTTGGCTGCTTTTAACCACAATACCTGGGCAAGTTCATAGTTGCCTTTGATATACGCCGACAACCCATCGGAATAATTGCTCGCCGGGGACAGGGAGGTCTGCGTCAACAAGACGCATGCCAGGCAAATTTGTAATTTGAACTTATGTTTAAACAAACCAAGACCTAAAACGATTGTCACCGGAGCTGACCTACAACCCAGGCACGAACCGAAAGCAATTCGGGCTGATACATCGCTATTTGTTCAGCTGCAAAAAGTAAAGGCTGGCGAGAGCCAGCCTTTACTTCACTACCTTTGTAAATCTGAAAACTGTTGCTATAAATTATAGCCCGTTTCACCGTGCTGAACCAGATCGAGACCCTGTTGTTCGGTCTCTTCGTCGGCACGAAGTGGCGCGACCAATCCAACGATTTTTAGGAGGACATAGGATACCAATGCGGTATAGATAACCGTTGCAACCACACCGATTGCCTGGACTGATAATTGACTACCCAGGTTCATATCATCACCGTATCCGGCGCCGCCCCAACTGGCAGACACGAAGACTGCCGCTAACAGGGTACCCAATGCACCACCAACACCATGCACCGGGAAAACATCCAGTGAATCGTCAATTTTGAGTTTGGTTTTAATGTATTGCGTAGCGAAATAACAAACCGTTCCGCCGCTCAACCCAATCAACACACCTCCCAGCGGACCAACGAAACCCGAAGCAGGCGTGATAGTACCGAGCCCAGCAACCATACCAGTCACAATACCCAGAACGCTTGGCTTGCCAAAGCGGATCCACTCGATGGTGATCCAGGCCAGAGACCCTGCTGCTGCACTCAGGTGAGTAACCAGTATCGCCATACCTGCGCCACCATCGGCGGCTAATTGAGAACCACCATTAAACCCAAACCAGCCAACCCATAGCAGGCCAGCGCCTGTCACACTCAGGGTCAAGTTATGAGGGGGCATGGCTTTTTGCGGAAAACCACGGCGATTCCCAATGACCACCGCAACAACAATAGCCGTGACACCTGCTGTGACGTGCACAACCGTACCGCCGGCGAAATCCAACAAGCCCATCTGGCCCAGCCAACCGCCGCCCCAGACCCAGTGAAACACTGGCACGTATACCAGCAAGGACCAGAGTACGGAAAAAATAAACATCGGCCCAAAATTCATCCGCTCTGCAAAACCACCTACGAACAAAGCCGGGGTGATGATGATGAAGGTCATTTGAAAGACAATGAACACGGATTCAGGAATCGTTCCGCTCATGGAGTCAACGGCTACACCGGCCATAAAGGCTTTATCCAGGTTGCCAATCCATTTTCCTTCGCCGCTAAAGGCCAGGCTATATCCGACCATAAACCACAGCAATGACATTGCGCATGCGATGGTGAAGCATTGCATGAGCACGGACAGCACGTTTTTGTTTCTAACCAAGCCCGCATAGAACAGTGACAGTCCTGGCAAGGTCATCAACAATACCAAGGCTGAGGCAGTTAGCATCCAGGCTGTATCACCAGTGTTTAATTCGTCTGCGAAAGCAGTGCCTGGCATCAGCAGGCTTACTAACAACAGGATTAATAAATGAGTAGTTTTCATGATGTGACCTTCTTTTGCTTCTCTAATGTTTTGTTGTGGTGGCGAGGGAGGGGATGGCTGCTCATGCGCATCAGCTGACCATAAACAGTGGGTGTACGTCGCTATCGGCACTCCTGGCGTGCAATTCCGCAGCTGCCCCGGCGAAATAGCTTCGAGCCCGGGCAAGACCGATCTACAGAGCTTCTTCGCCTGTTTCGCCTGTGCGAATTCGCACGACATCTTCCAGGTTAGTCACGAAGATTTTTCCATCGCCCACCTTGTTGCCTTTTGCAGATTCAACGATGACATCTACTACCTTGTCGACCACGTCATCAGCAACCGCAACTTCCAGTTTTGTCTTTGGAATAAAATCGATGGCATATTCGGCGCCACGATAGATTTCAGTGTGGCCTTTTTGGCGACCAAACCCTTTTACCTCGGAGACGGTCATACCCATTACGCCAATCTGCGAAAGCGCGTCTTTAACATCATCCAGTTTGAAAGGACGAATGATTGCGGTGACTAATTTCATAGAGTACTCCTGGTTTCTTTAATAATTCTGTTGTTTGTTCATTCTAAATTTGTGTCTGAGGCGGCAACCTTGGTCACCAGCCTGACGTTTCGTGAGTTGCTAGGCTACACGTTGTTTTGCGGAATCGTATTCTTGTGCCAATTGGTTAACTTTTTCAGCCACGGATTGAACCTCTTGAACTGCCCCGATACCTTGCCCGCAACCCCAGATATCCTTCCAGGCCTTGGCTTCAGCGCCCTCGGCACCAAAGTTCATGGAGCTGATATCGCCTTCTGGCAAATTATTAGGATCCAGTCCGGCCGCAGTAATACTTGGCTTCAGGTAGTTTCCTGACACGCCAGTGAAATAGTCGGAATACACGATGTCGGCCGCCGAACTGTCGACAATCATTTGTTTATAACCATCTACTGCGTTGGCTTCTTTGGTGGCTATGAAAGATGAGCCGATATAGGCAAAATCTGCGCCCATGGCCTGTGCTGCCAGTACCGCACCACCATGTGAAATAGACCCAGACAGCGCGAGCGGACCATCAAACCATTGTCGTGTTTCCTGGATAAAGGCAAACGGACTCAGCGCGCCAGCATGGCCACCTGCACCCGCTGCAACGGCGATTAGGCCATCAGCGCCCTTCTCGATCGCCTTCCTGGCGAAAGTTTGATTAATCACATCATGCAGCACGATTCCCCCATAAGAATGCGCCGCATCATTGACTTCAGTCTTTGCGCCCAAGGAAGTGATGATAATCGGCACTTCGTACTTAACACATAACTCCATATCCTGTTCTAAGCGCGCATTGGATTTGAAGACGATTTGATTAACCGCAAAGGGAGCCGCGGGTGTGTCAGGATTGGCCTGGTTGTAACGGTCAAGCTCGGTGTTCAAAAACTGCAACCAGCGCTCAAATTCACCCTCGCCACGTGCATTTAATGCAGGAAATGAACCAACAATTCCTGCTTTGCACTGTTCCAGAACCAGTTCCTTCCCAGAGACGATAAACATGGGCGCGGCGATAACCGGAATGCGGAGATTTTGTAGAGAATTTGGGACTGACATAAATCTGCAATGTTGAGATATAAACGTGCACCGACGATAGCGTTTTCGACCCTCCCGATCAACGAAATATTGCCCCAGAATGGTGCAAAGAACAGACGCCCAAGCGAATATGCGCGATTTGAGAGCAGTGAGCCAGCAGGGGTCACATCGTTGACTCCCAGGACCGATTGCTAGTTAAGTAAATCGCAGTTGTAATCGTACAGTTGATTATTAAAACACTGGCTGAAGTTGAAATCGCGGTGATCACAATTTGCTACCTCGCTATCTTCACCGTCACCTGCATATAGGTTTACATAGCCACGATCAATCGCTTGTGTTTCAAACATTATCGTGGTGATGTAACTCTGTGCATAGCAGCTGAAGACGTCATTGTGGTCCTTGATAAAGTTGGCGTCGGTGCGAATAAAGGAAATAGGATCAAACTCGGTCACCGGAATGTGGTTCTTCTGCGCCTGGGTATCGGTCACCCCACAATCGTCAAGCCCGTTCCGACAGCTCATATAGGTCCACTCCCCTGCTTTGCTGTCGTGATACAGATAGCCGGTTCGTAATTGATCCAGATTGCCTGCAGTGGTTCGATCCAATGCACTTTCGCTTAAGATAATCTCCTTCCCATTGATAGTACGCTTTAAGTTTTTCGGCCTGAGTGTTGAGGTGATGTTGGCATATTGGCCAATCGGGAAATAGCGGGAGGTGGCGAGATCGGCTTCACTGCTGATTACATGCATCAATTGTGGTTGATAGTCTCCAAACTCACATTTTGAGGCAATTTCTCGCAATAGAATAACCCGGTTAGCCTCTATCGCCGGGTTCAACAAGATCACTCCATCAGCAAATCGTTTCACTTTGTCACAAAATCGCTGATTCAAACTATCACGCCGTCGTGCCACCGCAATCAACTCAGCCAGCAGTACGTCGTGCAGTGCAGATAGTACAATAGCCCCGCCAAAACTGTGTCCGATGATCACAAACGTGTTTTTGTGCAGGGCCCCGTCGGAACTGACGCCGTCAAATTGATCAATCAGCACCTGTTGCAAGTCAGTAAATATTTCCGTGGCGCCACCTGACCCAATCTCTTCCGCTACGGATTTTCGTCCCCAGTAACTCAATTCCTTTACCAAAGGTATCGAGGTAACTTTGCCGCGCCAACCGAGATACAAACCGATAACGCGACGAGGGCCAACAAAGGGATTTTCCGCCGCTCGAGATAACATCTCGCGAAAATTGGCCACATTGGAATCGTTGCTATCAGCGTTGTGCTTCCAACCGTGCACAAAGACAAACACGGCTGCCCCTTTGTCTGAGTTCGCATGGTCATTAATGTAGTCAATTACCTGCTCGGTCTTGGCACGATCAAACTGATTCCCGCGCTGGGTAAATTCGACGTAGGCGAGATCAAACTCCAGGTGTTTTTCAACGATAGCCTGCCGACACTGGCCAAGATCTTCATAACAACCCTCGACAATTCCACCGGTTCTAAATGGGGAATTTTGTGCACAGCCAGTGATACCACTGAATACCAATACGATTAAAGGAAGAAACCGGGCTTTGAAATTATTCATGGAAACGGTAAGACAATATCTTCTATCAGTAATCCAGTTGTTTATCGTTACGAATGGGGTAATTCCAGCTGCAGGTCAGGCTATTATCTCCTCGAACAATGCGTAGTAGATATGTTCGCTGTAGCCCTCACAGATTTTCAGCTCGCAGTTTGGAAACTGTTGAAAGATCGCTTCCGCGCCCTGCTGGGTAATTCTCTTATCCTCGGTTCCGTACCACACTTCCATTGGCACGGTAAGTTTCTCCATATCAATCCCTAACGGGGTCAGGCAAAAAACCATCTCAGCCAATATTCCGTCCAGGCTTTGCCTGGCGCCCTCTTTAAATACATTGGTGAGAAGCTGCAACATGCCTTTCTCTTCAAACATTTCCCGTTCAGCACTGCCAACACTCTCCTCCAGCATACTCATATAATGGGTATCCAGGCTGAGCGTCACACTTTTGAGCCACAGCTCATAAATTTCCTTGGCAAACAGTGGCGAGACCCGCACGTACAAAGCTGCTGGAGCCAGTATCTCTGTCAAGTAATCGATATGACTCGGCTCGTTCAGGAACACCGGTGAAGTAATAATCAACTTCTGGAGACGGTCATCCGCCTGGGCCGCATAACTGATGGCCATTTGCGAAGCGATGATGCTTCCCAGCACTTCGTATTTATCGATGCCCAGCAAGTCAATGAACTCCTGGAGTTGGGCATTCCACTGCTCTGGGTGGCCCTCAATAAACGCGGTTTTACCCAAACCAGGCCGATCAGGAATGATGACGCGACGATTGGTGCGCTGACAAATCTCTTCATAATCTGGGGGCACTGCCAGTCTCGAACCAAAGCCGCTGTGGAAAACAATCAACGGTCGTCCGTTTTTTGGTCCATACTCGCAATAGGCGATGACATCACCGCTGGCCAACACCATTTCCCGGTCATTTTCATTGTTATCCGTTGATGTCGCAGTGGTGATATCCGATTCGAAGTACGAGTCGAGTACCTGTGACTCATGGGTCAGAATCAGGCTGATCAACATCGCCTGTGATTTGGTGTCGGTTTTATGAAAAATGGATTTTAAATGGCTTTTGACCGTGTGCTCGGAAATAAAAGAGCTTTCTGCGATTTCCTTAATGGAGTTTCCATGAATTAGGCTTACCAAAACATTTTGTTCTTTCTCGGTTAAACCGTATTGCGCAATCAAGTCCGCATTTAACTGCATGTGGGCATGGGCCTTATCGAGTACCATCAGGATGTGGAACAAGGATGGGCTGCTGAATTCCTTAACCTGACTTTGAATGGATCTAAGATAAACCTGGTCGCCATGTTCGTCTTGAAAATCCAACGCCAGCAGCTCATTTTGCTTGTTAATCAAGCTGACATCTGGCCGTTCGCGGATCAAGGATTGCAGAGCCGGTTTGATTTTTTGCGGATTTTGCGGATCTTTCACAAATTCGAACAAATTGTCCGCATTGTGATTGTGATATACGACCTGCAGTTTTTCATCCAGAATAATCATCTGGAATCGGCTTTTGTCCAGCAAGGCATTAAAAGCGTTGAGCGCTACATTGCCCTCTCTTATTCTAGAAATTATTTGATCACCGGCCGCTATCTCACTGAAGTTAAAGGGTTCTTCAAATGAGTCAGTCTCATCGAGGTACTGTTGCATAACCTCAACGATGTATTCATCGTGCCATCTATCTGGCTTTCCAATGATTCGATAAATTAAGCTACTGAAACTCGCGTTGCTCATCGACTTAATTGCTCATGGCCTGATCGACCGTTAAAGGAGATATGCTTAAACAGGTGTGGAAGTCGAGTTACCTGTTTCCGGGCTTGGACAATAATAGTGCTTCCAATTCTCTAACGCAATGATCGCGGGTGCCCGTATTTCCGATGATAAGAGAGTCTGCTGACCTCAATTCAGAGATCTTCTTCACCCAGAATTATCACTAGTGTGGGAGATGATATAAGATGTCAGAATGTTCAATACTCAGCGAGAAAGACATCTGTTTTTAACTAGGATTCTGTCACATCGCTGTCAGGGAGACCCCAATCAGCTTGCACAAAGGGTTTCCAGCCACGCGACAACTCCTATAACAACCGATGCTGTAAACCGCTGGCCATCTCTCAGCGAGCCGATTGGGGATGGGCATATCGCTCTTTTAGAAGCGTGCTTTCAAAAGGATTTGGAGGAGATACAGAAAGAAACCAGGGGCGTGACTACTTCCCGAAACTCAGGTGGTGTGTCTCGTGAACTTGACCCAGAGGCAGTCAGACTTCTAAAGGAATTCGAGAAAATGCCAACTCAGGTCCGGCAAGACCTAAGGGATATGGTCAAAGTTATCATTGACAAAAACGCAGCTAAAGGCATCCCTAAGTAAAAACATAGAAAGTACATCTTTGATCTCTTGTAACTGTTGCGACGAGACAGAGCGCATTAAATCAGCCAACTCCTGCAAATCCGCGGACGAGTACTCACACGCCAGTTCTTCAATGCGTGCATGCGTGACACTAAATGGAGTTAAATCGCCCTTATCAAGCATTACTCGTTCAGTTACGGCTGATTTTTGGAAAAAGTAGAAATTTTAGGCAACCCTAGAGGCCCGCATCCTTTCAGACCCCCCACGGTCGAAACTAGTAGTTATTTCCCGACAGCGCAAGATGTACGTTTTTGAACGAGCGAGTAATTTGGGTGTTCAATTTTGAACATTAGTGGTTTTGGTCATGGATTCTGACCAATTTGTTCTTCACTTACATCGGCAAATTAGTTGTGTATGCGAATATACATGGGGCTATTATGCGGGTACCTACGTAATACAGTTGCTTGGAGAATCGCATGAACACTAGCATTCAACATACTGGCATCAACGTTTTAAAGAGCCTTAACCCCAATGCCGAAATCTTTTCATCCGGAATTTATCTTCCAAAACAGCGAGTAAAGTCAGACGATTTGCTCGAGGAAATAGATTCTTATAATCAATACAACATCCCCCCAGATTGGATCTCTTCTAAGGTTGGTATTATCGAGAGACGGTACGCTGAAGACCACGAGTCGCCATCATCAATGGCCGTGAAAGCTGCTGAACAAGCAATTGCGTCTGATCCAGACATCAATCCCGATCACATCGACAAGATTGTATTCTGTGGAATAGACAAGGATCAGGCCGAACCTGCGACAGCACACAATATCAACGAAGCGCTGGGACTCTCGGCAAACGAAGTCTATGACATTACCGACGCCTGCTACGGATTTATTAGGGGAATGCAGGATTGTGCACGTTCAATCAAGTTAGGCGAAGCACGGCTCGCTCTGGTAGCAACCGGCGAGGTCCCTAGCCGAGTGGTAAAACACTATATGGAAAGAATGCGAAAAGGAGTGGATAAATCCCTGGTGAAAAAATGGTTAGGATTCGTCACGGCTGGCGACGCTGCTGGTGCAGTTATCATGGGAAAAGCTGATACTCTTCGCGGGAATGGATTTCAAACATTCTCAAGCCTGGTAAACAGCAAACATCGCGATAAGTGTTATTACAAACACAAGGCAACCGGCGAAATTGAAGGTCAAATGCTCATGGCGCATATCAACGCTCATGGCAAGAAACTGGCACAAAATGTAGTAGCCTCGGTAGCAAACAATCCTGCTTGGGAGACTCCCGACTACCTGCTGACGCACCAAACCGGGCACGGTACGTTCAATATTCTTGCTGATTTCGAGCTAGTTCCTCGCGACAGGATGATTCGTACCTACGACTACCTTGGCAATATCACCACAGCGACATTCCCAGTGAACTATCACCACCTGCTGCACAACATCGGCGTCGATGAGGGAACTAAAGTTTCCTTACTATTCTCAGGTTCTGGGCTCGTGTTTGGGCACGGTTTGTACGTGGTCTGATCCTGCCTCAATCAGCAATAATGCTTAAGTTCTGTCCCACTCAATCTCATAGCGATCCAGGAGACGATCGAGGGTGGCGCGTGAAACATTCAACCGCCGGGCTAGCTTTGATTTGCTTCCTTCGTGCTGTGCAACACTATAACGAATCATCGCCCCCTCCAGTTCCCGCATGCCATCCTTGAGACATATGTTTTGTAGAGAATATTGAGTGGTGGTTCGCACGATTTCGTTAAGCAGGCCTGCTTCACTTGAAAATGGTATCGAAGAACGCGGATCTTTTTCAATTTCATAGGTGCTAGTACATCTAGAATGGATCGTGATCAAAATGAACAACGTGGTTGCGATTGGAAACAATCCACTCGCGTTGACCGGGAAACTGAACAGCATGCCCAAAGCCACGTAGGCAGCCACCAATAAAAATGGTGAAAACGCCTTAACAATATACAACTGAACCAGACGAGACTCTGGATCCTTTGAAGATAGATAGTTGTGAATTATGGTGACCACGATTCCAACTAAGCAGCTTATGCCATACAACAAATAAATCGCGAAGAAGTCACCTTTTTGCGCCTGAATTGGGTAGGCGCCCGGGACGTGACCATTTATCAGATATGGAGTGAAGAAAATCGCCAGTGATACCGCTACACCAGTAACCAGCATTACGTGGAACACTCGGCGTTGAAGCTCTGAGGCGTCATCCTTTACAAATAGATAAATCGAAGACAACAATCCTAAGGTTATTGAGTAATAAACCTTAAAGAACGTATCCGCTGAAATGTTTTTAGCAAATAGGTCGTAGGCAAAGAACTCTGAAGCATTTTGAACTGCAAACGCTCCTATGAGAATAAACCATTTGAAATCTGCCCACTGATATTTACGAGACTCATGCCACCCATAAACTTTCAGCATGAAAGCTCCGAGTGCCAATACCATGTACATTGTCATTTCTATCCTCCTGGTTATGCACAATTTATCACATGAGCATTATTAGAGTAAATCCTACTTATACATCGCGTAATTCGAATGTCGAAAATACGACAGCGCCAACAGTTAGGCTCTTCCAGCGAAACAATTGATATCACAAGCTCCGTAGTTCCAGAAGAGCTAAACCATTAAAATTACAAGGATTTGCAATCACGGCGGCTCAACAAATCAAGAGTTAGCTAATCCAGAATGTCGCTATACCAGCGCATCAATAGTCTCAGCATCCTGTAAATTTCGATGTTTACCATACTGTACACAGATTTTTGAACTTTTATATTGATTTTTGGTTAAAAGTTCCTCAATCACCATAGTCTATTACATTAACCGACAGAAATAGCGATCAACAGCAATGTACGGGACAGCCTTTACTCCTGGTTCATTACCCAAGTCCCATTTATGTTGACTATGGTGCAAGGAAACTGGGTAGAACCAAAGTTTTCTCGGTTACAATCAGCCATCACTTTCTCCAGAGCTATCTCATTATCCTCGAGATTGGCTACCCAGGCCCAGGCGCCTAACACAGAAACAGCGAACGCTTTGTGGTCTTTGTCGACTATATAGCGACTCAAATAATCTTCCATCGCCTCAATATCCACTAGGTACATGAGATTATTGTCGGTCTCTACAGCGGCCTTCAGTTTATCTGAAAGCCTATTGAATTGAGACTGAGCAACAAAGCCACGCATCGCCATACATCGTTGTATCGATCTATCGAAACGAGCCGTCCAGGTGCGAATAGAACTCCTGCTTTGTATTCTTTGTTCGCCCGTTGCTCCACCATATTTCTCAGTAGAACCAGCACTATATATAAAGCTCTTGTGGGTCGGCCTGTCTCCCGCTTCATCCATGGCCAATGATCGACATGCTTGATTGTCTCCCGAATTGGTACTGATCTGCGTTTGCGGAGATATCCAATCATATTGCGGACCAATCAGCGGCGTACATGAGCTCAGCGCCAGAACGAATACTGCGCTTATCGCTCCCCGATAAATTTCCATAAATCCATCTGTATGTTTCTTATTTTTGCATATAGTACGTCGCTTTTTCTTGCGGTTCCACAATTGGCTCTCCGCACAGCCATTTTAAAGCCCGTTTCCAGGCTTGCCGAGCGTATGGAAGGATTACTCCGCGCATCCATCGGCAATTGCTCCTGCGTTGCTCTACCTTCTGCATCCATGCAGTCGTGCGCTTCGCCCATCTGGCCGGCATCGGTAATCGCTCCTGCAGTACTCTACCTCCTGCATCCATGCAGTCGTACGGCCGTTCAATATCGCTCCGAGCGATATTGTCGAACCGCGAGGTTCTCATCAGCCTCACATATGCATCAAATATAAAAAAACCCGCTTTTAGCGGGTTTCTTTATATTTGGCGCGCATGGAAGGATTCGAACCTCCGACCGCCTGGTTCGTAGCCAGGTACTCTATCCAGCTGAGCTACATGCGCGTGTCTTTTCAGCGGCGCAAGATTAGTTGAATACACCTCAATAATCAAGCACCTTCTAACAAATTTCAGCTACTTCTATATCGGTTGTTCACCGACATATTTGCTGCGGATTCACACATCGTTTCCAACAGAAAACGAGCGAACACAATCTCTTACGCTTAATTAAGCGTATAGTCTTTCAACCCTTTGGTTAACAGTGGTAAACCTGATGCTTAAGTGGCACACCCCACTTTTTGTCACGTTTACCTGATACTACAACCCTTCAGGTTTGTTTAATTTTAACCGTGTTCTCGGTTATTTGTTTGCCGCCTCGAAAGGCGGCTCACAAATGATGGCGGAGAAGGAGGGATTCGAACCCTCGATAGAGCTATAAACCCTATACTCCCTTAGCAGGGGAGCGCCTTCAGCCACTCGGCCACTTCTCCGTACTTTCGATTTAATAACGTATCTACTTGTTACCAATGTTGTCATCGTCACCGAAGTAATCGGCGCCACGATAGTCGTGGTCACTGCTGTAATCATCAGCATTGCCACCACCTTGCGCGTTCATACGTTCTTCACGCTTGATTCGTTGGTAGATCTCTTCACGGTGAACAGGCACATCCCGCGGCGCATTGATACCAATACGCACCTGGTTTCCTTTAATGCCCAGAACTGTAACCTGGACATCGTCACCAATGTTGAGAGTCTCGTTGATACGTCGAGTCAAAATAAGCATTACGATCTTCTCCAATTGTGTCGCGTCTTTCTGATTGGAACCCTATAAACCCTTTTTCCCAAACAAGTTAGACAGCGGACGTATTATAGGGAACTAAAAAATATTTCCTAGTCCTAAAAACATTTTTTTGAACCCCAATTCCTTACAGAATCATTAAAAAGCTTAGCACACTTGAAATGAAAAAATTCCAACAATTTATCTAGCTATCTGAGACCTCTTTTTCAAGCTCAAATGCGTCATGCAAAGTCGCGACAGCTTGCTCCAATTTCGCTTCGTCGATGATCACGGATATCTTAATTTCGGAGGTCGAAATCATTTGAATATTGATGTCATTGTCGGCCAATGTTTTAAACATCGTATTGGCAACGCCAGAGTGTGATCGCATGCCAACGCCAACAACTGAAATCTTGGCTATCTTATTGTCGCCCTTTACATCCTGGGCATCGAGTTCGGTGACCAGCCGCTCAAGGACTTCCATGCACGCAGCGTAATCACTTCGAGGCACGGTAAAGGTCAGATCAGTCAAACCTTTTTCACTCGCGTTTTGAATTATCACATCTACATTGATGTGCGCGTCAGCAATTGGCCCTAACACGGTATGCGCAACACCCGGATGGTCAGGGATGCCACGAATGGTTAACTTTGCTTCATCGCGTTGAAACGCAATACCGGAAATTAATGGAGCTTCCATTGAATCACCCTCGTCATAAGTAATAAGCGTCCCCTCACCTGCTTCAAACGATGAAAGCACTCGCAGGGGTACGCGGTATTTGTTTGCGAACTCCACTGATCGGGTTTGCAGAACCTTGGCACCGAGGCTGGCCAGTTCCAGCATTTCTTCGGCGGTAATGCTCTTGAGTCGGCGCGCGCCAGGCACAACACGTGGATCAGTTGTATAGATGCCATCCACATCAGTGTAGATACGACACTCATCAGCCTTGATGGCAGCGGCGACTGCCACCGCGGTGGTGTCTGAGCCACCTCTTCCTAAGGTGGTGATATTGCCGCCATCATCCACGCCCTGAAACCCAGCCACTACCACAATGCGGCCATCTTCGAGGTCTGACATGATCTTGCGGCTATCGATCCCCAGGATACGTGCTCTTGAATACACACGGTCTGTCTTGATTGAAACCTGTGAACCAGTGTACGACCTTGCCTGATTTCCTCTTTGTTGAAGCGCCATCGACAACAGGGCGATGGTTACCTGCTCGCCGGTTGATATCAATACATCCATTTCACGTGCAGGGGGATTGTCGCAGATATCTCCTGCCAACTTGATCAAGCGATTAGTCTCGCCGCTCATGGCAGACACCACTACCACCAGCTTCTCGCCGGCTTTGTGTTTGGCTATCAGGTGGTCAGCCACAGCATTGATTCGCTCAATTGAGCCAACCGAAGTACCACCAAATTTTTCAACGATAAGAGTCATCAACCAAAAAAATATGAGTCATCAACTAATAATATGAGTCATCAACTAAGGGAGTCATCAGCGTTCTTAATTTCTCAGGCATAAGCAAACTAAAACCACCGCCAATCAGGCCGAGATGCCTCGTGCCAATTTAGAAGCAATGCGCGATTAAACCTCGTTTAAAGTACCCTGTAAATCCCCGGTGGTTTATTTCTAACCAAATAAGAAAAATTAGTCGTTCGCTGCTTGCTCTTGTACCCAGGGCTCAACCGCGGCCAAACATTTTTCAAGGTCTCCGGCATCAGGAATTCCGCCCTCTGCCATATCTGGCCTGCCACCACCGCGACCACCGGCCAGGGCAGTCAAATGTTGAATCAGCTTTCCGGCTGGATATGTTCCAGAGATAGCCTTCGCCACGCCGGCATTCAGCTTGACCTTGCCATCCACCTCGGCACCTAACACTATGATGCCATCAGCATGCTGATCCTTGAACTTGTCGATGGTGCTACGCAGCAATTGTTTGTCAGCTCCATCCATGATGGTGGCTAATACTTTCACCTCACCGACCTGTCGAATTTTCGACTGCAGATCCTGGCTACCGCCACTGGCGAGCATCTCCTGCAGCTTCTTCTTATCACCCTCAAGCGCCTTGATGTTGTCCTGTAATTGGGCGAGTCGCTGAGGAAGCCCTGGCACATCAATTTTCAGTGAACGCGACAGATTTTGTAATACCTGTTGCTGCTCATTGGTCCAATCCAGCGCACCTTGCTGCGTGAGTGCTTCTATTCGTCGCACACCAGCTGCAACACCGGACTCGCCTACAATTTTGAAGAAGCCGATCTCGGAGGTATTGGCAACATGCGTCCCGCCACAAAGTTCCAGGGAAAAGTCACCCATAGAAATAACCCGAACTTCATCGCCATATTTCTCGCCAAACAAAGCCTCAGCCCCGGCCGCTTTGGCTTGCTCAATCGGCATGATGGCCGAGTGCACGTCCTGCCTTGAAAAAATTACTTTGTTCACGATGTTTTCGACCTCGGCTATCTGCTCATGGCTCACCGGTGCATCATGCGAGAAGTCAAAACGTAATCGTTCAGAATTCACCATGGATCCTTTCTGGATCACGTGATCTCCCAGCACCTGTTTTAATGCCGCATGCATCAAGTGGGTGGCGGAGTGATTGGCTGCAGTCGCATAACGAGCCAGCGGGTTTACTGTTAACTGAACAGTCTCTCCAACGCCAATCTTTCCGGACACCAGCTTGCCAAAATGCATGTAAGCACCATTCGGCAATTTTTTGCAGTCGTGAACTTTAACCTCGCCCTGTGATGCAGTAATCAGCCCAACATCGCCAACCTGACCGCCACCCTCAGCATAGAAAGGTGTTTTGTCGAGCACGATAATCAAGTCATCGCCCTCTTTCTCGAAACTGGTATGGTCAATACCGTCACTTTGAAGCGCTAATACCTCGCCACTGCCTTTTAGATAGTTATAACCAATAAAGTCAGTCGCAGATTCCACGCTGATGTTTACACCGTCTTGGGAGTTAAACTGACTACTTTTGCGGGCCCGCTCTCGTTGCTCTTCCATTAGCGCCTCGAAGCCTTCCTGATCAATCACCAGCTCACGTTCACGCGCCACATCAGCGGTTAAGTCAGCCGGGAAACCGTAAGTATCGTAAAGCAGGAAAACAAGTTCTCCAGGAACCGTATCCCCCTCCAGACCTTCAGTTTTCTGTTCAAATATCTTCAGTCCCTGATCCAGAGTTTCGGCAAAGCGCAGCTCTTCTTTTTCCAGTGCAGTTTCAATCTTTTCTCGTTTTTCTATGAGTTCAGGATAGGCCTCACCCATTTCTTCCATCAACGGTTTTACCAGCTTATAAAAAAACGGCGTTTGTCCGCCAAGCTGATAGCCATGCCGAACGGCACGACGAATAATTCGGCGAAGTACGTAGCCTCGCCCCTCGTTCGACGGCAACACATCATCCGCAATCAGGAAAGCGCACGAACGAATATGATCAGCAATCACTCGTACCGAGTGATTCTTGCTGTCGGTGGTACCGACCACCTCACAAATTGATTTAATGAGATTGTCGAATAAATCGATCTCGTAGTTATTATTGACATGCTGCAGTACCGCTGCGATTCGCTCCAGGCCCATACCAGTGTCAACGGATGGTTTCGGCAAGGGAGTCATCGTTCCATCAGCAGAGCGATCGTACTGCATGAAAACGAGATTCCAAATTTCTATAAAACGGTCACCATCTTCTTCAGGTGTTCCTGGAGGTCCACCCCAATACTCGGGGCCGTGATCATAAAAAATTTCGCTACAAGGTCCACAGGGACCAACATCGCCCATCGCCCAAAAGTTGTCTTTCTCCCCGATTCGGGCGAACTGGTCGGGATTAATGCCAATTTCATTTAACCAAATGTCTTCCGCTTCCCGGTCTTCTTCAAAAACAGTAATCCAGAGTTTTTCAGCTGGCAGACCCAGTTCTCTCGTTAAGAACTGCCAGGCATAGTTAATTGCTTCTCGTTTGAAGTAATCACCGAAGCTGAAATTCCCCAACATCTCGAAAAACGTATGATGGCGGGCAGTGTAGCCAACGTTTTCAAGATCGTTGTGCTTGCCGCCCGCACGTACACAGCGTTGAGAAGTAGTGGCTCTTACATAGTCTCTTGACTCGTTTCCCAGGAACAAATCCTTGAACTGCACCATACCGGCATTGGTGAACAGCAAGGTGGGATCATTTCCTGGAACCAGGGAACTACTTGCCACTTTCGCATGCTCATGGGACGCGAAGTAATCTAAAAACCGTTGTCGAATTTCTGCTGTTTTCATAACGCAAATAACTACCTTTTTCCGGAAAAATGATTCCGAAAATACGTAGATTGGTATTGTTGATAAATGCCTGGAACTCAGCCTGAAACAGGCTGACACTCACAAATGCCTTCAGACCATTAATTCTATCTGATTGCAGCGCTTATTGAACCCTATTTTGACTATTGAACGGGCTGATACTGATTGACTTTAGTCCGAGTCAATGGGCGGTACAGTGCTGTGGATATGATCCATATTAAAACCCCTTCCCTGCAGGAAGCGCGCACGCTTAGTCCATGCCGCATAATCAATCACTTCCGATGTGTCGAATTTCTTCTTGTATTGGGCTGCTGCATTATCGAACCAGATGCTGGCACCGGGTTTCAAGTATTGATCTATGAGTTGGTCTTCCACGCCTTTAGATAGTAGCTCGGCACGAATCTTTACTGGCCCTACCCCTCGATTTCCCCGAGATCGTACATAGCTCTCAGTAAACCGATCATTGGATAGGTAGTTGTTCTCTAGCAACTCATCAATCACAGCCTCAACTAAATCAAGACTGTCACATTTTGCCGACAACTTGTTTCTGATTTCCTTAACGCTGTGCTCGCGCATCGACAACAGCCTAATCCCTTTGCCTAGCACCAAACTGAAATCTGAGGTTTCGCCGCCCTGTTTGGTGGTCGTACTATTCTGATTTAGTCGATCGTGCTGTCCACCCTGAGAATTAGTACTCTTACTACTATTAACTCTTTTACCACCTTTTCTGTATGGGCTCTTAGCTGCATCCGTTCCTGCTTTCTCTGAGGACTGACCTGAGACACTGAGCGGGACAGCCTCTCCGGATTTTTTAATAATACGCATTTGACGACAAACTCTTGATTATTCGATGTGTACTCGGTACCAAAGCAGTCAATGTCCTGAGTATTTCTAATATTGCCTATCTATTGGGCATCGGTGCAATCACAATGGGGTCACAGACCGGCTCGCCCTCGCTGTTGAAAAAGGGATTTTCTTTTTGATAACCACGGGCTCGCCAAACCAATAGCTTGAACAATATTCGAACGAGAATACTGAATTTGGAAGTGCTCGCGACGGAGTCTGGCAATTCTCCTTTGGCGTATTTCGTATACACATAACCATGAATTTCAGGGCTGTCGTCCGTACGATTCTCTGACTTTTTGAAATTGTGAATTAAGCCCACGAACGGCATTCCAGCTGAAGCAGTATTCGCCAAAGGTGTGTTACAGCAACCGGCATACCATCGATACAATCCTTTCTCACTAAGTCGCATACAACGAACCTGTTCCTGACCGTGCGTGAGTTTTACAAAGGCTGACGGCAGCTGATGAATCTCTGTACCACCATGTGCGTCAAGGATCGAGTCTTGGCGCTCCAGATAGTAAGCGAAACTCTGACAGTCTTCGCAGAAGCACACCACATTGTTACCGACTTCGCCTTGCTCCAACCTAGCAGTGCCCTTGACTTGGCCACAGTTACACATGAGATCTATGTCAGTCATCTATCTAATAGCCTACCACACGCCTCTCGCTATCCGGTTGCTCGTGGTTCCGGGCAACAAAAAAAAAAGAAACGACCTGGCGCTATCGCATCCAGGTCGTTATAAAATGCTGATGTGATCTACGCATCCGATTCGGGATCACCTTTACCAGCCAATGATGCTTCAATTGCAGACTCCAATCCTTCTTTGCTGCTCTCTGCATCATCACTACCTTCGTCGACGCCCAATGCCGCACGAATCTTTGCTTCAATTTCATTAGCCATGTCGGTGTGCTCTTTAAGGTACTCTCGGACATTATCCTTGCCCTGCCCGATACGAGTGCCGTCGTAGCTATACCAGGCACCTGACTTCTCTACGATATTGTGTTCCACGCCAAGACCGATCAATTCACTCTCACGTGAAATACCTTCGTTATAAAGTATTTCAAACTCAGTTTGTTTGAATGGTGGCGCGACCTTATTCTTAACCACTTTTACCCGAGTCTGGTTACCAAAAATCTCATCGCCTTTCTTGATTGCACCAATACGACGGATATCCAATCGTACTGAGGAATAAAATTTCAGGGCATTACCACCCGTGGTGGTTTCAGGATTCCCAAACATAACGCCGATCTTCATACGAATCTGGTTGATGAAGATAACCAGGGTGTTGGCCTTTTGAATATTGGCGGTTAGCTTGCGCAAAGCCTGTGACATCAGGCGCGCCTGCAAGCCCATGTGCGAGTCACCCATATCGCCTTCAATTTCAGCCTTTGGCGTGAGCGCAGCAACCGAATCAATAACAATAACGTCGACCGCGGCGGACCGAACCAGCATATCTGCGATTTCCAATGCTTGTTCACCGGTATCAGGCTGAGAAACCAGTAATTCTTCGACATCAACGCCCAAGCGGCCTGCATAAAGCGGATCCAGGGCATGCTCCGCATCAATAAAAGCTGCGGTACCACCTAATTTCTGGGCTTCTGCGATCACTTGCAAGGTTAAGGTTGTTTTACCTGAAGACTCCGGGCCATACACTTCTACTACTCGGCCTTTTGGTAATCCACCAATTCCGAGAGCTATATCTAGGCCTAATGAACCGGTTGGAATGGCCTCGATACCTGCGCCAAGATCAGAATCTCCCATGCGCATAACCGAACCTTTGCCATATTGCCGTTCAATTTGCGTTAATGCTGCCTGTAGCGCTTTTTGTTTATTTTCGTCCATCATTGTCTCCGAATTAGTACTGTATTGGGCTTTTTAGCTAATGAGCTTTTGAAGTTAGCTTTATAGTTTGTAACTGAACCTGCGTTGTCGCTGAAATCAGATACTGTTTATCTGTACACTGTTAATTTATACAGCAATACTGTATTTGTCAACAGTATTGCCGTTTTATTCAAGTTAAGCGCAAAAATTTATGCTTTATTCTAATAATGCGGCGGTTTCTCGTCGTGAATATCAGAACCAGGATCAGACTCTTGCGTCTGTGACCGCAGCTTTTCGATCAGCCCAGCGAGTTTCATTTTTACTTCATCCAGTTCACGCTGCTGTTGATAGTGCTCGTCGCTGAGCTTGTTCAGCGCGTCCTCCAGGAACGCGACCTTCACCTGCAGATCTTCAATCGATGCCTCACTCATCGCTGTCTAACCATCCACGACTTCGATCCACTGCTTTGTGCCAGCGTTTTAATAGTCGGTCAATTTCTGCGGATTCCAGTTGCGGGGTGAATTCTCGGTCAATATCCTGCACCTGCAACAGGTCATGCATCTGCCAATACCCTACTGCGAGCCCGGCGAGGTAAGCAGCCCCCAGTGCAGTAGACTCAAGCACCTGTGGCCGCACTACCGGTGTTTGCAGTACATCAGCCTGGAATTGCGCCAGGAAATTATTTGCGATCGCGCCGCCATCCACATTCAACTGGCTCATCTTGATACCACTGTCATTTTGCATCGCCTGCAGAACATCGTAAATCTGGTATGCCAGCGATTGCAGCGTGGCCTTGGTAATCTCTGGCTTGCCTGAATCTCGGGTCAGGCCAAAAACCGCACCGCGCGCATACATATCCCAGTGCGGTGCTCCCAACCCGGCAAACGCAGGTACCACGACCACATCGCTGTCTGGATTGGCTTGAAGAGCCAGCGCCTCTGATTCACTGGCATCTTTAATAAATTCGAGTTCATCCCTCAGCCACTGCACTGCGGCTCCACCGATAAACACACTGCCTTCGAGTGCATAGGTGGTTTTGCCGTCGATGGACCAGGCAACGGTACTGAGTAAGCCAGACTCGCTGTCTACTCGCTCAGCGCCTGTATTCATCAGCAGAAAGCAGCCCGTGCCGTAGGTGTTTTTTGCCATACCCTTCTCATAACAGGTCTGTCCGAACAATGCGGCCTGCTGATCGCCTGCGACACCGGCTATTGCCACTTCCTGACCCTGGAACGAAACGGCACCAAAATCACCGGAACTGTCCCGAACCTCGGGCATCATACTTCTTGGAATGGTGAATAACTCAAGCAGTTCGTCATCCCAATCAACCTGGTTGATGTCCAGCAGCATAGTTCTCGCGGCATTACTCGGGTCAGTAGCGTGCACACCGCCATCGGTAAGCTTCCAGATCAGCCAGCTATCAACCGTGCCAAATAACAGGTCACCCGCGTCAGCGGCTGCACGAGCTCCATCAACATTGTCCAATATCCATTGAACCTTGCTGGCAGAAAAATAGGCATCAATAACCAGACCTGTCTTCTGTTGGATTCTCTGTTCCCAGCCCTGCGCTTTTAATTCGTCGCAGCGTGCAGCGGTGCGACGATCCTGCCAGACAATGGCTTTGCAGACAGGTTTACCCGTGTGCTTATTCCAGACTACGGTGGTTTCACGCTGGTTGGTGATGCCGATGCCTGCGATATCAGCGGGTGTTAGATGATGATTGGCAACCAGTTTTTGCAAAACACCAAACTGTGATTCCCAGATCTCATTGGCGTCGTGTTCAACCCAGCCAGGCTTGGGAAAGTGTTGCGTGAACTCTTCCTGAACCACGTCCACGATATCGGCCTGGTGGTTGAAAAGTACAGCTCGGCTGCTGGTAGTACCCTGATCCAGGGCGATCATCATTTTCTCAGTCAATTGTTTGTCCTGCTGGCTGGTGTTTAATCGGTGCTTTTCGCAGTGGTATTTTAGCTGACCTCGACAGCGCGTTGCCAATATTTGTTAACTCAAACAGCTGCGCGCGAACAAAAACCTGTCGTCTCTCCCAAGGCTAGGTTGCAGACGGTTTTTCTTCCTGGTGCCACTGAAACATATTCATCTCAATTGCTGCAAAGGCCAATATCCATAAGAACGCATCCCAGAAGTCAACGAACTCACCGTTAATGCCCCAGTAGACCGCACACACCAATAGAATTGCGTACAACACCAGCTTGGTCAGGTTACTGACAAACAGCTTTCTGCCTTCCAACAGACCCTTGAGCTCCAGCCTTACGTCTAGTTCGAGCACAAAACAGATAAGCAACCACACACCGGAGTTAATAACATCTATTAAGCCCAATCCACTGGCTTCTGCGAAGGTCTCTGCGTTGGCATAAATGGCTTCATTTCCGTGTGCGTATAGGGTCGATGATTGAGAAATCGAGGCACAGTTTTCCATTGTTAATAACTCGTATTCATCCTGAGTTGTCATAAAGGTATTAACACCATCAACCAATGAACATAACACCACTGGTTCCACCTCGGAAAACTCAAACAAGGCAAGATAGGCGCCCAGGTAACCGTAAAAAGAGTAGATAATCACCACATAAAACAGGATTCGCAAACTGTGAATAATGTTCTTGGTACGCCCGACCAGTAGTTCATCAGGAAGAATATAAGTTTCCAGTTCAAACAGCAGAATCAACAACACCCAGGCAGCGGTATCGATGCTGGCAGCAAAACCAACGATGATGTCGCCCAGGGCCATACCACCTGGGAACAAAATCGCGCTGGCTGATTTGTCTTCCTGGAAAAACACATACACATTCACCATCAGCAAGAAATAAATCGCCCACTTAAAAATATTAAAAGGGGTGAATGGGTTGTAATCGATACGGATTTTGTCAGACATTCAGTGCTCCGGTGTTGGCCTGGAAACGAATAAGTACAAAGTTGAACCGAGTGTAACATCTCAACCAACGACTGCAGCAAACCCGGGCATTCATACTCGCTTGCCGTATAATCGCCTAATGAGAAAAATCGTATTTCTGGATCGAAACAGCCTGGCTCCCAGCACCCAAATTCGCCCTCTGCAACAGGCGGTAGACTGGGTGGACTACCCGCATACCGCACCACACCAGGTAGCCGAGCGCAGCCAGGATGCGGAAATATTAGTCCTCAGTAAAACGCCGATTACCGCCGAAACCCTGGCGGCCTGCCCACAGCTAAGGCATATCGCGATTGCCGCAACTGGATTTAACATCGTTGATGTGGATGCCTGTTCACGCCATGGCGTGGGCGTTAGCAATGTTACTGCTTACGCAGGCACCAGCATTTCCGAACACGTGCTTGGCATGATATTCAGCCTGCGCCGCGAATTGATCCAGTACCGCCAGCAGGTGATCAACAATCGTTGGCAGGATAGCCCGGCGTTTTGTCTTTTTGATAAGCCATTGTTTGACCTCAAGGGTGCGACGCTTGGAGTGATCGGTCTTGGTGAACTCGGCACGGCCACGGCCAAACTGGCACATGCGGTTGGCATGCAGGTGATTTTTACCGCTCGCAGAGAAATTCAAAGCGACTTTGCTAAACAGGTGAGCCTGGATGAACTGCTTTCGACAGCAGATGTGGTTAGTGTGCACTGCAGCCTGAATTCGAGTACGCACAACCTGATTGATACCCCACAGCTAGAGCAGATGAAAAAGAGCGCCATCCTGATCAACACGGCACGCGGCGGTATTGTTAATGAACAAGCGTTGGCGGCGGCTATCGAGGGCGAAGAAATAGCAGGTACGGGCGTGGATGTATTGGCTGAAGAACCACCGAAAAACGATTCGCTGTTGCTCAGTATCGCCAATCGCAATAATGTCATCATCACCCCACATATGGCCTGGACCAGCCAACAGGCCATGCAATTGTTAGCGGACAAGCTTGCTGATAATATCGACGCCCACCTGGCTGGCAAGCCAATCAACCTGGTTAACCAACCGCAATAATGAAGATGGTTTTGTATGGCTAACAAGCTCTCCAAATTTGGTGAAAAATTTACGCGGCAGTCTGGTATCAACCAGTTAATGGTTGACCTCGGCAATGCCTACATCTCCCCTCACCCTGATCTATGCATGCTCGGTGGCGGCAACCCGGCGGCGATTCCCGAGGCGCAAGCTCTGTTCGGCAGCGAAATGGAAAAGCTGATCGACAACAAGCTATTCAAAAAAATGGTTGGGCTTTACGATGGCCCACAGGGCGAACAAACCTTTCGTGAAGTACTGTGTAACTTTCTAAACAAGGAATTTGCCTGGGATATTTCACCATCGAATATTTCTCTAACCAATGGCAGCCAAAACAGCTTTTTCTATTTATTTAATGCACTGGCCGGAGAGATGCCCGACGGAACCATGAAAAAGATTTTGTTTCCACTGGCACCTGAGTATGTTGGCTATGCGGATGCCGGTTTAACGGAGAATATGTTCGCGTCCCGGCGCCCAAAGATTGAACTGTTGGAGAATCAACAGTTTAAGTATCGCGTGGACTTTGATGATCTGGCGATCACCGAGGACATCGCTGCCATCTGTCTGTCACGCCCGACCAATCCTACTGGCAATGTGATTAGCGATCATGAACTGCAGAAACTCTCTGAGTTGGCAGCACAACATGATATTCCGTTGATTATTGATAACGCCTATGGACAGCCTTTTCCAAACGTCATCTATACCGACGTATCCATTCCCTGGTCGCAGAACACCGTCCTGTGTATGTCACTATCAAAGCTCGGCCTGCCCGGCGCTCGCACCGGTATCGTGATTGCCAGTGAAGAGCTGACCCAGGTAATTTCTTCGCTCAGTGGCATTATCACACTCGCACCCAATAGCATTGGCGCTTCATTGATGACGCGCATGATCGAAGACGGCGAACTCAATCATTTGACCGAGCAAATCATTAAGCCGTTTTACAAAGAGCGGCTTTAATTCGCCGCACAAATGTTTGAAAAACATTTTTCCGATCTGCCGGTACTCATGCACAAACCCGAGGGCGCCTTCTTTCTTTGGTTGTGGTTGCAAAAATTGCCCATCGCTACCAAAGACTTGTATCAGCGGCTAAAAGAAAAACATGTGTATGTGATCCCTGGCGAGGACTTCTTTATCGACATTGATTCATCATGGGACCATACCCGCCAGTGCTTGCGGATTAACTATGCGCAACCACCTGAGCAAATCGATCGGGGCTTTGCCATGTTAGCCGCCGAGCTCAAAGGCCTGTACCGCTAATCCCAATCCTGGCAAATCTACCGTCTGCGCTTCCTTTTATTAGCACTCGCTATTTTGTGTTGCCGGACAACAGTCAAAAGGTCAAGCTTGTGGCCCTATTCCGTCACCTGAGAGCTAAGCCATTCATGTACCTGCTCACGCTGATCAAGCACGAATAACAGAATCACGTCCCCCGGTTTAGACACCGAAAGTGCGTGTTTGGCGCCGGACAACGGGTCTTTGGCAACGTAGATTTGTTCATCCTTAACGTTCTTTTCCCGCAAACGTTTTTCCACCACCGCCGGAACATCACCCAGTTCGCGACCGCGCAGATAGGCAGCCAGCTCAGAAATGATATACAGGTCCGCATCCAGCGCCGCCACAGCGTCGGTGAGATCAGCAATATCCTGATCGCTGCGATCTCCGGCATGACCAAACATGGTAATGGTCTGAGACGCTGGCAGACGATTAACCATGTCTACCACCGCGCGCATGCTGTGTTCATTGTGAGCAAAATCCACAATGACCTGGCGCCCATCTACCTGATAGACATTCCCACGCCCGGGGTTATCTTCCGCATCACTTGAGAAACTCATCAGGCCTTGGCGGATCGCTGAAAATGGCAGTTTCAGACAACGACACAAGCCAATGACGCCCAAGGCATTTTCGATATTGTGTTGTGCGGTGCCACCGAAGGTCATAGGCACGTCATTGACGGCACAGATTTCCTCAAACAAGCCACTAGCGTGGTAAATCAGCTTACCAGAGCGCACAAATACTGCACGTCCGCCTGATTGCAATTGTGCCTGGATCAAGGGATTCGCCTCATTCACGGAAAACCAACACAGTGTTTTACCGGTCTTTGGGGCCTGGTTTACGACCAGCTCGTTGTCGGCATTGACGACCAATACAGATTTAGCGTCCAGCGCCTTGGCCACCACAAACTTGGCCTCGGCGAGTTCTTCCACGGTATTGATTCCATATTGACCCAGGTGGTCGCTGGCCACATTGGTCACTAACGCGGCATTCACGCTCTCCACCGGCAGGCCACGACGGAGTATTCCACCGCGCGCAACTTCCAAAAACGCCATTTGTGTGCGTGGATCACGTAACAACATGCGCGCACCGCCCGGGCCGGAGTAATCACCACGATCGATGATGTCGTCGCCCACCCGGATAAAGTCCGTGGACGTCACACCAGCATTAAAGCCGGCCGCCTTGGCAATTTCAGCGGCCAACCGGACGCTGGTTGATTTCCCATTGGTGCCGGTGATCAGTGCCGATTGAATATCCGTAAAGGAATCCCAATCGATGGTGTCAATACTGGGCAGCTCTCGTACGGGCCACACTTTTACGCCAGCGCCGGTGCCGAGACTCAAATCATCATCATCACTGAGCCAGCGAACATTTTGATCATTTGCTGCCGCAATGAGTCTCAATAACTCCGGATTAACCTCATCGGCCAACTCACTACTCAGTTCAGTCAGCCGCGCCTGCCAATCGGGTTCACTTAGCGACAAGAGTTCGGCCACGGCACAATCCCAGGCCAGCTCCGCGACTTCACAGGCAGTATACAAGGCATCCATCGGTGCGCTAATCGCCATGTTGGCGCCATCTGCGTGTAAACGATACGTGCTTTCTTCCTGGCCCCAGTCGAACTCATCTAACAGTCGATGCACCCAGCGCTGCCAGCACTGTGCCACCGCATCGGCATCGGTATCGGTAATAAACACATCGACGATTGCACCGGGTTTATCCCAGAGAAGGTTTGGCCCGGTCAATCGCCTGACTTCATCGAGTTCGAGCTTCATAGTTTGAGAGAGCGTGATGGGGTCGAGTTTTATATGCAGGATCTCTTAGTCGGAATCCTCATCGCGTTCTACCACCAGGCGCACGCCACGATCATCCTGCACCAAGCTCTGTCCAGCGGCTAACTCGAACTTGGTTTCGACCGGTTCGTACAGTTTCTCAGGAAAGTCCTGTGAGGGTTTTTCTTCCACTGGAGGGCGCTCTTCGCCTTCGTTAAAGTGTACGATTTGCTTCCAGCAACGGGTAATCTCATCGCCCAAGATCACCAGCAGGTCGCCCGGCTCACAATCTTCCAGACCCTTATCCACAGCTTCCTCTTCTGAAGGAATGATCTGTATGGCAGACTCGTCAACGCCCTCCTCTAATAAGGTTGCTTTCAGCATCTGTGGAATCTCATCGTGACCACGACCACGTCGATTATCATCAGCCTTACAAATAAAGGTATCAAAACCTTTAGCAACGATGCGTGCTGCGTCAGCGACATCTTCATCACGGCGATCGCCCGGTATCGCAATCACTATGCGACGCTTGCCGGCTACTTCGAGACGGGTTGCTAAATCTGTAATGGTTTTGATCGCGGCCGGGTTATGCGCATAGTCCAAAATCACTTTGAACGGATGCTCGTCGTAAATATTCAAACGACCAGGCGCCTGGTAGAAAGAGGTATTAAAGATTCGCAGACCCTGGCGAATATCTTCCAGCGACGTATCGAAACTGTAGGCCATGGCGGCGGCAAACATGGCATTCTGCACATTGTGCAACGCCTTGCCCTCGATGGTTGCAGGAATAAGGTGCGTCCACAACAACGGTATATGCGCACCTTTATCATAAATGGTGATCATCTCGCCATTGATACCTCTCTCCAGCACCACGGCGAGGCCGCCACTGCGGATGTGCTCCCGGACCAGGCCATGACCTGGATCCATGGTGACATAGCAGATATTGTCGGCACGGCAAAAATCCGCCATTTGCAACACCAGGTTATCGTCCGCATTCAGCACCACACAATCGTTGGCTACTTCAACAACCACACGCTTGATCTCCGCCAATTGTTCCAGGGTATCAATGCCTCGCAGCCCTAAGTGATCAGCGCTGACATTCAAGCAGGCGCCGACGTTACACTCGCTGTAGCCCAGGCCGCGTTTAACGATGCCGCCACGTGCGGTTTCCATAATAGCGAAGTCTACACTTGGGTCGCGCAATACGATCTGCGCCGAGGTTGGCCCAGTCATATCGCCTTTAACGGTTAAGTGCCCGTCGATATAAACCCCATCGGTGGACGTCATTCCGGTGGTGAAACCAGCACTTTTCATAATGCTTGCCAACATTCTGGATGTTGTGGTTTTACCATTCGTACCTGTAATTGCAGCCACTGGAATTTTTGCCTGGCTTCCCGCCGGGAACAACATATCCATCACTTTTCCGGACACGTCTCGTGGTTCACCCTCACTGGGCGCAACATGCATGCGGAATCCGGGAGCAGCATTACATTCACAGATACCGCCGCCAATTTCTTTATAGGATCGGCCAATATCATCAGTCAAAAAGTCGACACCGCCGATATCCAAACCAATGGCACGAATCGCACGAATCGCCATATCGCGGTTATCTGGATGCACGATATCGGTTACATCAATAGCAGTACCACCGGTCGATAAATTCGCGGTTGAACGCAAGTAGAATACCTGGTCTTTATCGAGCACAGTCTCAGCGCTATAGCCTGCCTCTTCCATCAGTCGTGCTGCCTGCTTATCCAGTTCCAGGCGCGTTAACACTTTTTCGTGACCAATGCCACGACGTGGATCCTCGTTGACAATATCAACCAGCTCCTCAATGGTGGATTTCCCGTCGCCAACAACATGACCCGGCACGCGTTTGGCCACGGCTACTAATTCATCATTCACTACCAGCATGCGATGATCAAAACCGCTTAAATAGCTTTCGACCAACACCGCACTGCCGCTGCCAAACTTCTGCGCTTCTTCAAAAGCGGTAGCCACTTCTTCATCGGTGGTCAGATTAATACTAACGCCGCGACCATGATTGGCATTCAGCGGTTTTACTACCACCGGGTAGCCGATGCGATTTGCAGCCCTGATCGCCTGGCGCTCACTGTAAATCATCAGTTGTTGCGGCACCGGCAAGCCAAGATCGTTTAAGAGATTGTGGGTATCCTCTTTATCACAGGATATCTCCACCGCAATATGCTTGGTTTCACTCGTGATTGTCGCCTGGATACGTTGTTGATATTTACCATGCCCGAACTGCACCAGGCTGTATTCGTTTAAACGCAACCAGGGTATATCGCGCTCCTCGGCGGCTTTAACCAGTGAGCCGGTACTGGGGCCAAACTCCTTGCGTTGCGCCATGCGCACGAAGCCATGCAGCTCATCGGAAAAATCAAAATCATCGTCGATATCGGCATCGATGGCTTCCTGAACTTCTTTGGGCATTAAATGGGTTAACAAACGAATCCCCAATTTGCCCGCTTCCAGCCCGACGTCCCGCTGTTTGTACTGATAAACCACGTTGTAACAGCCGTATTCCCCGGTGCCGCGGGTCTTGCCGAAGGACACCGGTGATCCGGCCAGGTTTTGCAGTTCCAGGGCAACGTGTTCCCAGATATGTCCAAACCAGGTGCCCTCGTCTTCTTTGAGACGACGGATAAACCCGCCTTCTTCACGGTAAGAGCAACCATGGGTTTGCAGTGAAGGCAAGGCTTCGATTAATCCGTTGATAAAATCTTCGCCCAGCTTTACCGATGGCCAATTTTCTAGTTCACCCAGGTCAATCTCAAAACGGATAACCGGAAAGTTGGCATAGACACTGGGGCCAACATAGACATTATTGCTTAGTATTTTCATATTCTTTGTAATTCAGAGGTTTAGCCTGGAACCATCTGCGATCTCTGTCGATCGTCTGCCTGTTGCCACAAGGTCTGATGCGGTTGCCGACGATTGATTGTCGGAAATCGCGCATGCGAAATGATATTGAGGGAGTCTTCAATCCAGAGTCTGCGACTGGTCCCAAACAAGCAATACACAGCCGTTCGACAAAACCTGATTTCTAACGCAACGAGATGGTACAACCATTTAATTAAAGGTATAAAAAAACAGCAGTCGAAGCTACTGTTTTATTAAGTCTTGCCGACAATTCTTGTATATACAGGGGTCGGCAACTCTCCTGTTTGAACAGACCTGATTTCGTACGATCGGCAATCAGCTCACGAAGGCCTTGCGCTCATTAATATCGTATCGGCTGCCGGCTGCGAGGATATGCAGTTTCAAATCAAGCAAGGTCAACGCCTCACCAGCCGCGGCATTCGCCATCGAGGAGTACTCAATATTGGAAGGGTCAATCACCGTGATGGCACCGCTACCAACTACCGTAAAGACATTTTCGCTGTCGATAAACGCAGCCGTATCCTCATCTAACCCCAGGCCGATGAGCGACGGATTGTAGGATACCGCACTCAGTAACCGAGCGAGTCGATTACGCTCATTAAAATGTTGATCCACTACGATCGTGTTGCTGAGCCCCATACCGGGCCCCAGGCTGACGCCACCTTCGGTGGGTACTACACCGGTTGCCCCGCCGATAATCATATGTTGTGACACGATAGCGGCGCCAGCGGAGGTACCTGCGTAATGAACTCCACGTGCGTTGAGTCGGCGCACGGCTTGAGTGATTGGGGTGCCGCCGAGAATCGTCGAAAGGCGGAGTTGATTGCCACCGGTAATAAAGATGCCGGTACTGGTTTCAAGCATCTCCAGGTAGGCAGGATTGCGCGCGTCAGCTCGCTCTTCAATAGGCAGTGAGTACGTGGTTCCTGCGCCCAGTTCGCTGAAGACAGCCTGGTAGCGATCGCCGGTATCGTCCAGCTGCGACGCAGTGGGAATAATCGAAATAACCGCATCGTCGCCGCCGGCGAGGTCAACAAACTTTTGCAGAATTTCAGGGTTATTGGTTTTCTCTTCAGCGCCCCCAATGGGGATCACATAGCCGCGCTTATGGCCTTCTATATCGGGAGATGGCATGGTTATTTTTCAAAAGAACCTTTTTTTATTATCTGTTTATCAAGCACATGCCATTGGCCTTGGGCCATGACATGATTTATTCGTTGTGATTCGTCGAGCACCAGCAAGTCAGCGTCGCCACCAACAGTGACCCGACCCTTGTGCGCAAAGTTCATTAGTTCAGCCACGTTACTGGTGAAGAACGGCAGTAACTGCGGCAACTTGATCCCCTCATCAACTAACTGGTAGAACACTTCGGTCATGGCAATTGAGCTGGCAAAGCCCATTTTTGTCATATTCCCCTGTTCATCAAAATCAGGAAGACAGCCGCCACCGTCGGAGCTGATCGTGAGCTTATCCTGCGGCAAATCCTGCTGCATGTAACGCAATAGAGCCTCAGCCGGTTCGTATCCAACTGGCCCGGTTTCAAAGGCGGTGACATCTACCCAACATCCCTGCTTCGCCAGATCGCACGCCTCATCGAACAATTCACGGCGGCGATTGATGTGGGTCGGGTTATACGTTCTGGTCGGAATCTCCGCAGTGGCCAACGCTTGTCGCACGAGTTCCAGGCCACGTTCACCATCGCCTAAATGCAAATGCAAAATACCAGCCTTGCCTGTCATTAACCTGGCAACATGTGCCTGTGCGGCTATCTTGACCAGCTCGGTCAGCGTCGGCTGACTGGATCGGTGATCGCTAATGGCGAGCTCGCCGACACCGACTACTGGTTCAACGAATACGATGTCCGATTGCACGGATCCGGTCAGCGTAGTCGGCGGTACATGGTAACCACCGGTATAACAATACGCCGACAGACCTTCTTCGCGCAGCGCATAAACCTGGGCGATTAACGATTCCGTATTGCGGGATATATCATCAGTGCCCAACAAGCCAACAGCAGTGGTTACACCGGCTCGAGTGAACTGACTGAGTGGGACAGGCGGCACCCGAGTAGCAAAGCCTGCTTCGCCACCACCACCGGTAATATGGGTATGAGCATCAATAAAGCCTGGCACTACCACTGCACCATCAAGATCCAGCAACTCAGCCCCAACTGATGTACCCAGGGTTGGCTCATCATCGCCTATATAGACAACTTTTCCTCCAGCCACCATCAGGCACTTGCGTCCTAACTCTTGAGGAGCGAACACGGTGGCATTTTTGAGAATCTGGATGGGGGAAATGCTAGTCACGATTTCTATCTATATTGCGGGCCATTCGGCGCAGCGGAATGCTAAAGCAAGCGGCTGCAAAGGCAAAGCGATTTTTTGCAAACAATGCCAGTTTTTGCACTATAAACAAGCTGTTTTTGTAGCGTGGGCCACTATTTGGTACACCACAATCATTTGTGAAGCCCAAGGGCAATATGGTGAAATCAGCAAAGTCTTAAATCGACCAATCCTGTGTTCAGAATCAAAATGAGCGTTAAATCGCCGCACAAATATATGTCTCACAAAACTACCGAACCCTTGGCAAATACTGACGTATCAAAACAACTCCGAATCAATGGAATTGCGATTAAAAGGCATTGATAAACATAGTGAGAAACCACTATAATCCCGCCACGCTGATGTTACGCCGGGGTGGCGGAACTGGTAGACGCGCCGGATTCAAAATCCGGTTCCTTCACGGGAGTGTCGGTTCGATTCCGACCCTCGGTACCATCAGTGAAAACCAGCCTGCTTTGCAGGCTTTTTTTTTGTGCCCGCAAAGCAGTGATCTGAAGCTGTCACAACCTATCTTCAACCAAGGACCGACCCAACCGTGGTTAATCTGTGATGATTGCATCGCAGTCCTTTACGCTCCTTTTACCCTCGAGGTACCAGCAAACTGCTCAGCGAATGCGTCGATGTCACCAATTCGACGTCTCCAATCCGCTGAATATCCCCTATTTCTGCCAAGTTTGAGGTTTTTTTAACAAATCCTTGAGATCGACTTGATGTTCAACTCTCTACACTTGCCCTGCAATTGAACTTGCGAGCTTGAGAATCAAACCGTCGCAATACTGTTTTACTCAAGTCTTGTTAATCAAATCGCGAGTGCCGTGTAGCAATCCGGTTCATGCTCAATTGCGAACTTTTTTAATAACGCAATATTGAGGCTAAAGAATGAAACAAAAAGTCATTAATGCACTGATGTTCAAAATTGGTTGGCTCGGTGTCGTTTTTCTCGGCAGTGGCACTCTGCACTGGACAGCACCTATCCTGGTTACGATGATTGTTGGGTTCCATCTAATCATGTGCCGCAACCCGAAAATCGAACTCAAGCTTATATTAGTGGCTGTCTTGATGGGCGCGCTTTGGGAATCCTTCATAGCGAGCCAGGGTCTTGTCATCTATGCGCATGGACAGCCAGGCACGTACCTGGCACCAGCATGGATAGTTGCAATGTGGGCCTTATTAGCAACAACGTTGAACGTGAACCTCGCCTGGATGAGAGGGCGACCGTTCCTCACTATTTTGTTTGGTGCCATAGGTGGACCATGTGCCTTCCTGGCTGGTGAGAAACTGGGTGCTGTCACGTTTCCAGACCCATTGTTGACACTCATAGTTCTTGCTTTGGGATGGAGTGCACTCATGCTTGCGCTGGTCAGCACTGCGCGAAATTTCGATGGATACAACGCCACAAGCGAGCCTATCAGATCTGCTGTTCCAAATGAGGTCCAATATGAAAACTAGATTCTTTCTATTTCTGTTACTGCCGTTGATGTTGCTAACCAGTCGGTCGAATGCTTCAACGGAAAACATCGAATTTGATGTCTATCTGAATAACAAACGGATTGGGCAACACACGGTCACCATCGATACCGTGGATAATCAAAAAAGAGTATCGGTAGCTGCGAACTTTGCGGTGAAGTATCTTGCGATTCCGTTCTATCGATACGAGCACACGTCCGATGAAACCTGGTCTGGTGGATGTATACAATCAGTCAGTACCCGTACCAACGACAACGGCACAAAATTATCCATTGACAGCGAGCCAAATCCGCCCTCCTTGAAGGTAATCACCAAGACAGGCTCTCAATCATTACCCGGCTGCGTTCGAACCTTTGCCTATTGGAATCCCAATCTGCTGGACAACAGCTTTCTGTTGAATACACAAACCGGTGACTATGAACAAACTATACTCAATAAGGCCAGCGAGTCGCCACTGGTATTCAAGGGTAAACAGTATGGAGATCAACAATATCGCCTTAATGTCGAAGACAAACCCGACATAGATTTGTGGTACTCCAATGACGAAGATTGGCTTGCCCTGCAAACCTCAGTCTCGAAAGGCAATACGCTCACTTATGTAAAACGACAGGTAAACTAGACGATGAAAAAATCCTTAGCAGCCTTCTTAAGCATTAACGCAATGTTGCTCTCAGCCTGTGCCAGTTACAAAGCACTGCCTGCTCCTGAGTATGTGGATTTAGATCGCTTTATGGGAAACTGGTACGTGATCGCCAGCATCCCTACCCCGTTCGAACGCAATATCGTGAATGCGACTGAGAAATATGAAAGACTGAGTGAGCGCAAGATCAAAACCACCTTCAGTTATCGGAAGGGTGATATTGATGGCAAAGCAAAATCCATGCACCCCATCGGCTTTGTCAGCGATGACCCCTCTAATGCCGTCTGGAAAATGCAGTTTTTGTGGCCACTTAAATCCGACTACCGGATTGTGTATCTGGACGATGACTACCAAACCACCATTATTGGTCGTATGAAGCGTGACTACGTTTGGATATTAGCCAGAACACCAGAAATATCTGATGCTCACTACAACTCATTGGTCGACGAAATAGAACAGCTTGGATACGACATGAGCAAGTTAAGCAAAGTGCCGCAAAACTGGGAATGACGGGTCGATTTCGGTGAATGTCCTCTTGAGTATAATGAATCGTGGAAGGCCTAATGATTTATATGCAGAGAAAACCTACTGAGCCTGGACAACGATGATTGATGATTTTCATGGGCGCATACTGGTTGTTGAGGACAACACCGACATTGCATCGCTCCTGGTAGACTTTTTCACCGATCAAGGGCACGTCGTGGATTTTGCTCACGATGGCCTGACCGGTCTCCATCTTGCTGCCACCGAAGATCACGATGCCATCATTCTGGACCTTGCTTTGCCAGGTATCGATGGCTTTGAGTTATGTCGACAGATCCGTGAAGTTAAGAAGTCGGTCGTTCCAATC
>JBCCFY010000035.1:0-44013 GCA_039110515.1 Pseudomonadota bacterium | reverse complement strand
CCTACGCCTCTCATGGCGACACCAAGAACGTGTTGTTGTTTCCATCAACGCCGAAAGAATGTTTTGAGCTGACTGCTGATTCCTTTGATATTGCAGAGCGCCTACAAACTCCGGTGATTATGCTGACTGACCTCGACTTGGTGTCGCCATGAGAGGCGTAGGCACAGGCCGTGACATCCGATTGCTGCGTGCGAGTCGGCATGCCAGTTGAAGGGCCAACCCGTTGTACGTCAATGAGCACAGCAGGTACTTCCGAAAAATAGGCCAACCCCAGGAACTCATTCATTAGTGACACGCCTGGGCCGCTGGTGGCGGTGAATGAACGCGCACCATTCCAGTTTGCGCCAATCACCATGCCGATGGCTGATAACTCGTCTTCTGCCTGGATAACAGCGAAGTTGTTTTCACCCGTTTTCGGGTCTACGCGCAGTTTCTTGGCGTATTTTTCAAAACCTTCTACTACTGACGTGGACGGTGTAATCGGGTACCAGGCGGCGACAGTGGCACCGCCATAGACGGCGCCCAGCCCACAGGCTGCATTGCCTTCGATCATCACCTTGCCATCATTCTTGTTGCTGCGTTTCAGCTGAATAGGCAGGGTTTCACCAAAGGCGGATTCCGCTTCGTCAAATCCTAATTGCAGTGCCTGCACATTGGGCGGAATCAATTTTGGTTTGGCTTTAAAGGTGTCGTTAACAATACTTTCCAGCGCGGAAAATTCGATGCCGATCAAGTAAGCCAGTGACCCAACATAAATAATGTTCTTGAACAATTGCCGCTGGCGTGGGTCACTGAAGTTGGTATTGGTGATCTCGGTCAGGGGCAAGCCAATATAGTGGATATCATCCCGAATCAGCTTGAAGTCCAGTGGGTAGGTGTTGTCGTAGAAGAAGTAACCCCCGGGGCAAACTTCTTTCACGTCCTTCGCCATACTCTGTGGATTCACCGATACCATTAATTCAACCTGGCCGCCTCGACGCCCAAGGTAACCGTCTTCGCTGATGCGAACCTCATACCAGGTAGGCAAGCCTTGGATGTTCGATGGGAATATGTTCCTTGGGCTAACCGGAATACCCATGCGAAAAATCGCCTTGGCGAACATATTGTTGGCGCTGGCCGAGCCAGAGCCATTTACGTTGGCAAACTTAACGACAAAGTCGTTGATAACCGGGTTTAGCTTGGGTGGCTTATGGCCCGCAGACATAGATTTTTTATCTGAAGGCTGGCCCGCTGATGGGGTGCTCATGCAGCTTGATCTCTTTTCGTTTGTGGTCGGGTGGTTTGTTCAACCAGCAGCGGGGCCGGATTGTTGCCCGCCTTGGTCACGGTATACAGGTACTTTTGCATGTCCCAGGCCGAAGTCGGACAACGCTCTGCGCACAACCCACAGTGTAGGCAGACATCTTCGTCTTTAACCATCACCCGGCCGGTGGGCAAGTCTTCCGAAACGTATAAGTCCTGGGTCAGATCCAGTGACGGCGCATTGAGTTTTTGGCGCAGCGCTGACTCTTCATCATTGTTGGTGAAGGTGATGCAATTGGTCGGGCAGATATCCGTACAGCCATCACACTCGATGCATTTTGCTTCGGTAAAGACGGTTTGCACATCGCAATTCAAACAGCGCTCTGCTTCCTGGAAGGCGGTTTCTATATCAAACCCCAACTCAGACTCAATCTTGCGGCTTGAAAGGGCCTGTTCAACCGGTAAATGCTTCGATTCATACCGCTCATCATCAACCACCGCACTGTCATAAGCCCACTCGTGGATGCCCATCTTGGTACTAACCAGGTTGGTGCCTGGTTGTAGACGTTCCTCTGTAACGGATTGGCCGTTGAGAAACAGGTCGATGGATATTGCAGCCTGGTGTCCGTGGGCGACGGCGGTAATGATGTTTTCGGGCCCAAAAGCGGCATCGCCGCCAAAAAATACCTTCTCATGGCTGGACTGGAATGTTTCTTTATCTACTACTGGCATATCCCAGTCGCCGAACTCGATGCCAGCGTCCTTCTCGATCCAGGGAAAGGCATTATCCTGACCGATCGCCATTATCGCATCGGTGCATTCAATGGTGACGATTTCACCAGTCTCAGTGATGGTGCGCTTGCCATTTTCATCATAGCTGGATTCAACGACATTGAAGGTCATGGCCACCAACTTGCCGTCTTCCAGAATAAATTCGCGTGGGCTGTGATTGGCGAGAATGGGAATGCCTTCGCCCAAGGTGTCGTCTTTTTCCCAGGGCGACGCCTTCATGGTTTCATAAGTGCTACGCACTGTTACGGTTACTTCTTCTCCACCTATGCGTTTGGCGGTTCGGCAACAATCCATGGCGGTATTACCACCCCCGACAATGACGACTTTCTTGCCAATCTTGTCGATGTGCTCAAAGGCCACACTTTCCAGCCAGTTGATACCGATATGAATATTGGCATCGGCTTCCTCTCGACCTGGAATGTTGAGGTCCTTGCCGCGTGGCGCGCCAGTCCCCACAAATATCGCATCGTAGTCTTTAGCCAGCATGTCTTTCATGCTGTCGACATAGTGCTCATAAATAGTTGTTACGCCCATATCGGTAACGTATTCAACCTCTTGATCCAATACCTCTTCAGGTAAGCGGAATGATGGGATCTGGCTACGCATAAACCCGCCGCCCTTGGCATTCTCGTCATAGAGATCAATCTCGTAACCCAGCGGCATTAAGTCACGGGCTACCGTGAGGGAAGCAGGGCCAGCTCCGATCAGGGCTATCTTGCGGCCATTTTTCTTGGTGGGGATGCCTGGCATGCGCGATGCCACTTCGGCGTCGTCCTTGTTGTCAGCCGCGACACGTTTTAGGCGACAGATCGCTACAGGTTCTTCTTCTACGCGACCACGGCGGCAAGCGGGTTCGCACGGTCGGTCGCAAGTGCGTCCAAGGATGCCAGGGAAAACATTGGATTCCCAGTTCACCATATAGGCGTCGTTATAGCGGCGTTTGCCGATAAGTCTTATGTATTATGGAACAGGGGTATGAGCAGGACAGGCGAATTGGCAATCCACTACTTTGTGAAAGTACTCCGGATCGCTGATGTCAGTAGCTTTCATGAGCTAATCAGTATTTTCTGTTTTTCTAAGCAAAATCTCGGCATTGCGCGTGCGAATATTGCAAATCAATTTCGCGAATATTAACACTCTTAAATCGAGTCGGCTAGCCGATTTTAGCCAATGCGTTCAGCACCTTAAACGAAGCTTTTTACCACCAATATTTGCCCCACATTTCCGGGTTGGCCCAATTATCGGCATTCAGCCAGTCAGGAGTCTTTTTGTAGTCGCTGATATTGTAACTAAACAGCCCATATTCCTTGTCAACCTGTGCATAACTATTCACTCTCTTGAGCGCATAGCTGAATAGGTCGGTAAGCTGCCAGCCGTCCTGATCTGGGTTGGTACTGAGCGGTAGACCGACACAGTATTGCGCAGTCAAGACGTCCCGCAACTTGCTCAGCACCTGGGCGCCCTGGTGTTTGTCCAGGTGCTCAAATAGCCCCGCCGCAATGCCCACATCAAATCGCTGAAGCAGCCCTTCAATTTGACTGATTTCTGCACTCGGCAAGTGTGTTACCGTGCATTCCTGGCTGATAACTGATCGTTGCTGTTGGTATTCCTCCAGGAACTCCACGCCGATATCTCCCAGTACCAAGATACTTGTCGGTTGGGCGACATTAACCAGGGTTTCGATGTCGAAATATATGTCGGCGGGATAACTCATGAAGTGCTTATGGCTAAAACAGCTGTTGCCACGATTGTAGCTAATCATGTCGGGCTATTTTGGTTTTTGGCGCAAATTATTTAAGCGATTTGCAGGCATTATAAGAATTTTTGATTGTCTCTATTCAGTGCATTCAGTAGTCTACTCCTTTGACCTTTTTGTGCTTCTGATGAAAGTACAAACCCACCGCCTGATAGGTAAAAATGAATCAGTCTGTTGAACAACAATCGTTGGCGGAGTTTGCTGAGAAAGCGTACCTGAATTATTCGATGTACGTGATCCTGGACCGGGCCTTGCCGTTTGTCGGCGATGGCCTCAAACCGGTCCAGCGTCGTATCGTCTACGCCATGTCGGAACTCGGTTTGCACAACGCGGCCAAGTACAAAAAATCAGCACGTACCGTCGGTGACGTGCTGGGTAAATTTCATCCTCATGGGGACAGTGCCTGCTACGAGGCAATGGTGCTGATGGCACAGCCATTCAGTTACCGGTATCCGCTCGTCGATGGACAGGGAAATTGGGGCTCAACCGATGACCCAAAATCCTTCGCCGCCATGCGTTACACCGAGTCTCGCCTGGCTCCGTATGCGCAAAGCTTGCTGTCAGAATTGGGGCAGGGCACCACCGATTGGCAGCCTAACTTTGATGGCACGCTAAAAGAACCCGTAAACCTGCCAGCGCGGCTGCCTAACATTTTGCTCAATGGTGGTTCGGGCATCGCGGTAGGAATGGCGACTGATATTCCGCCGCATAATATTCGTGAAGTGGCCAGCGCCTGTGTACATTTGCTCGAGCACCCCAAGGCCAGCGTAGAAGAGCTTTGCGAAATTATCAAAGGGCCGGATTTTGCTACAGAAGCAGAAATCATCACTCCGCACGAACAAATCGTGGAGATGTACCAGGCAGGTAATGGCTCGGTTCGTCAACGTGCGGTGTTCAGTAAAGAAGACGGCAATATTGTTGTTCACGCGCTGCCGTACCAGGCCTCTGGCTCCAAGGTGTTGGAGCAAATCGCGGCCCAGATGCAGGCCAAAAAGCTGCCGATGGTAACCGACTTACGTGATGAATCCGATCAGGATAATCCCGTCAGGCTGGTGATCGAGCCACGCTCGAATCGAGTGGATATAGAGTCATTGATGGGCCACCTGTTCGCTACCACCGACCTCGAGAAAAGCTACCGCGTCAATATGAATATGATCGGCCTGGATGGCCGACCACATGTGTACGATCTGCGTGAGTGTTTGAAACAGTGGCTTAAGTTTCGTATCGACACAGTTCGTCGTCGATTGCAGCACCGTTACGACAAAGTCGTCGACCGTCTGCATATCCTGGAAGGGTTGCTGATTGCCTATCTGAATATTGATGAGGTGATCGAGATAATCCGATCCGAGGAAAAACCGAAGCCGGCCCTGATGGAGCGCTTCAATATTTCCGAGCGCCAGGCTGAAGCCATCCTGGAGTTGAAGTTACGCCAATTGGCCAAGCTGGAAGAAATGAAAATCCGTGGCGAACAGGAAGAGTTGGAAAAAGAGCGCGATCGCCTGGAATTACTATTGTCGTCAGATGCTCGTCTGAAGACGCTGGTTAAGAACGAGATAAAAGACGATGCAGCAGAATTTGGCGATGCCAGACGCTCTCCGCTTAAAGAGCGCGAGGCAGCCAAGGCGATTGATCAAAGCGAGCTGGTGCCGAGCGAAGCGATCACTGCCGTTATCTCCGCACAGGGCTGGGTGCGTGCAGCAAAAGGTCACGAAATTAATCCACGTGATCTGAACTACAAGTCTGGGGACAGTTATTTGTCTTCGGCGCGTGGTAAGTCCAACCAGCCACTGATAGCACTGGATTCCACTGGCCGAACCTATGCCGTGCCATCGCACAAACTGCCATCGGCTCGAGGGCAGGGTGAACCGCTCACCAGTAATGTGACTCCGCCCATGGGCGCGCTGTTCAAATCAGTGATGATGGGGGGCGATGATGATCGCTATGTCATGTTAAGTGACGCAGGCTATGGTTTCATCTGCACAGTCGCCGACATGGTTACCAAGAATAAAAAAGGTAAGGCCACCTTAAGCGTTCCCAAAGGAGCTAACGCGCTGGGCGCACTCCCTATCAACAATCTGGAGCAGGATTTTATCGCCGTTGTTACCACCTCTGGCTATCTGACCATTTACCCGGTTACCGAGTTACCAGAGCTGGCACGCGGCAAAGGCGTGAAGCTGATCAATATTCCATCAAAGTTGCTGAAAGCGCGCGATGAATATGTGTTGGGCGCTACCACGTTCCGCAAAGGGCAGCACGTACTGGTGCATTCCGGAAAACGATACTTGAGGCTGAAAGGCCAGGACCTGGAGCACTACATGGGTGAGCGCGGCAAACGCGGGCGCAAGCTGCCTAAAGGTTTCCAGGCGGTTAAGGCGATTACTACTGAGGCTGCTTCAGCAACCCAGGAAGATATAAAACTAGACGACTAAAAAAGGGCGAGTAGACGATGAACAAACTCCAACAACTGCGCGAAATGACAGTAGTAGTAGCCGACACCGGTGAACTGCAGGCGATTGCTGAGTACAAGCCGCAAGATGCAACGACCAATCCCTCGCTACTATTAAAAGTGGCACAGGACGACGCTTATTCACAATATATCGATACGGCGATTGCCAGCTCCAAGGGCGACCTGGTGGATGCGGTAGATCACTTTGCTGTGGACGTGGGCTGTGAGATTCTGAATATTATCCCGGGCCGGGTCTCGACCGAGGTCGATGCACGACTTTCGTTTGATACTGAAGGTACAGTTGAGAAAGCGCGTAAACTGATCAAGCTGTATGAGGCACGTGGTGTGGCCAAAGACGGCATCCTGATCAAAATTGCTTCGACCTGGGAAGGGATCAAGGCGGCCGAGCAGTTGGAGCAGGAGGGCATCAACTGTAATCTGACCCTGTTGTTCAGCTTTGCCCAAGCGGTTGCCTGCGCTGAGGCCAAAGTATTTCTGATTTCTCCCTTTGTTGGGCGTATTTTGGACTGGTACAAAGCCAGTACCGGGCGCGACAGTTATCCCGCCGACGAGGATCCAGGGGTTATCTCCGTCAGCCGAATTTACAACTACTACAAGCAACATGGCTACGACACCATTGTGATGGGAGCGAGCTTTCGTAATGCGGGTGAAATTGAAGCCCTGGCGGGCTGTGACTACCTGACGATTGGGCCCAATTTCCTGGAAGAGTTGCGCAATGATCAGGGTGAACTGCCACAGCGCCTATCCACCGCCAAAACAGGAGAGTCACAGGAAAAACTGTCACTGGATGAACAATCATTCCGTTGGCAGCAAAATGAAGACGCCATGGCTACAGAAAAATTGGCCCAGGGAATTCGCGCCTTCGCTGCCGACCAGGTCAAGCTGGAACAGTTGATCGCAGCGCGGATGTAGGTACCTGGCGAATAACCCTTGTTGGGTAGTGTTGTTGTTGATCGAACAGCAATAACAGAACTGTACTAGCCCGTCGACAAGCCATGTTGAAGCTGATTGAGCACTATTGGGTGGCATTGACACTCGTCTGCTTTGCCCTCATCTCGATTGCCTCTCTATCCCCGTTACCCGCTCTGCCCGAGATTCCTGGCACTGATAAAACCCACCACCTGGTCGCTTATGCGGCGCTGATCTTTCCTGCCGCACTGCGCCGACCACCAGGCTGGTTGTACTTGGGGCTGCTGTTTGCTGTCTGGAGTGGTTTGATAGAGCTGGTGCAGCCCCATGTTAATCGCTATGGAGAGTGGCTGGATTTCATTGCCAACTGTAGTGGACTGATCCTCGGTGTTGTTTTGGCAAGAATGATTGATTTGATAGCCAAAGATAGGTGAAAATCAATTTATTTATAGAAATAAGCCTTTGTAAATAAAGAAATAAATATCGTTATAAAGAAAAATTCTATAAATCTATAGAAAAATTGCAAGGAATGCGTATAATCCGCGCCATACTAGCGTAGACACTCCGAGTGCGCCCGCTTACGGGCAAATAGCCGTTATTAATACTGTGAGCAAAAAGTACGAACAAAAACGCCTGACCGCGATTGAAGCGGCTGCTGCCGTGTTTGCCCAAAAGGGGTTTCACGGCGCCACTACCCAGGACATTGCGACCGAAATGGGGATTAAGCAGGGCAGTTTGTATTACTACTTCAAGTCCAAAGAGCAGGCTTTGCAAGAAGTGTGTGAGTACGGCTTTGAGAATTATGTGCAGAGAATGGAAAAAATTTGCGCCAAGGCGCAACCGTTCGAAGCGAAATTTCTCGCGATCGTTACCTCGCATCTGAGCAACTATCGCCAGAAAAATAACGCCATGAAGGTACACAACGATCAGCGTTTGTACCTGCCGAAAGAACGGCGCGTACATTTGAAAGAGTTGGGTACGCGCTATCGACGACTGCTCGAGTCAACATTGCGAGAAGGTATTGAGCAGGGTGCGGTGCGTGGCGACATCGATACGCATTTCATCGCCTACTCGGTGATTGGAATCTGTAATTCCTGGGGAGCCAACCTGGTATTGGATGAGTCCCTGGATTTATTCGCAACAATTGAACAGTGTGTGGAATTGATTTTATACGGCACGCTGGTGCAACCATCGAACACAAACTAGTAACGAAAAAACAATAGAGACTAATAAAATGGCTGAACAAATTGCAACTAATGTGACCTGGCATGATGGCGATGTGACGCGGGCTGACCGCTGCAACCGACTCGGGCAAAAGGGCGCAACTCTTTGGTTTACGGGCCTGTCAGGCAGTGGCAAAAGCACGATTGCGGTTGCCGTTGAAAAAGCGCTACACAAGCTGGGTAAACTGAGTTATCGACTCGATGGCGACAATATCCGCCTGGGTATCAATAAGAACCTGGGCTTTTCTCACGAAGACCGCACCGAGAATATCCGTCGCATTGGCGAGATATCAAAGCTGTACTGCGATACCGGGATTATCGCCTTGAGCAGTTTTATCAGCCCTTATCGTGCTGACCGTGACCAGGTCCGAAAATTGCATGAAGAAAGTGGTTACAACTTTATTGAAGTGCATGTTGATTGTGCCCTGGCTTGTGCCGAAGAACGTGACCCGAAAGGCCTGTATAAAAAGGCTCGCGCCGGTGAAATCAAGAATTTCACTGGTATCGATGACCCCTATGAAGAACCTTTGAATGCCGAGATAACCCTGCATACTGACCAAATGACCCTCGAAGAAGAGGTCGACATCATCCTCAACTATCTGCAAGAGAATCGATACCTGATTCTGTACAGATAAGCCCTGAACTTATTCTTGGAGAATTCCCGTGATTAAACCACATGGGGCAGACGCCCTGAACCCACTGTTTGTGGATAACGAAGAACAACGGCAAGCTCTGCTGACCGAAGCCCAGAACTTGCAGCAGGTAATGGTGAGTTCGGCAACGGCCGCCAACGCGGTAATGCTCGGTGGCGGCTATTTCACCCCACTTGGCGGATACATGAGCAAGGCTGACGCCCTGTCGGTCGCCAAATCGATGTACACCGAGGCGGGCGTGTTTTTCCCGGTGCCGGTATTAAACCTTTTGCACGAAGCAGAGTTCACCGAAGGCCAACGCATTGCCTTGCGGGATCCCAATGTCGAAGGCAACCCGGTTATCGCCATCCAGACGGTCGACTCGGTTGAGCAATTTACGCAACAGGAATTACTGGATATCGCCCAGGCGGTGTTTGCAACCACCGACGAAAACCATCCCGGTGTTGGCGCATTCCTCGCGCAAGGCAGCTTCGTGGTGAGTGGTGAACTCCAGGTCCTGAATTTTAGTTACTTCGCCAGTGATTTTGCTGACACGTTTCGAACCGCCGTGCAGATTCGCAATGAAATTGCCGAGCGCGGCTGGAACAAGGTCGTGGCATTTCAAACTCGCAACCCCATGCATCGTGCCCACGAAGAGCTGTGCAAAATGGCCATGGAAGCAACCGACGCCGACGGTTGTGTGATTCATATGCTGCTCGGCAAGCTTAAAGCTGGTGATATTCCTGCTGATGTGCGCGATGCGTCGATTCGTGAGATGGTGGCAAACTACTTCCCTCAGAACAGCGTTATGGTCACTGGCTACGGCTTTGATATGTTGTATGCAGGCCCTCGTGAAGCAGTCCTGCACGCGGTATTCCGGCAAAACATGGGTGCCACCCATTTTATTATCGGCCGCGATCATGCCGGGGTAGGTGACTATTATGGTGCTTTCGACGCACAGACAATTTTTGATAGCGACGTACCGGCAGGCGCTCTGGAGATAGAGATATTCCGTGCCGATCATACTGCCTATTCTAAGAAACTGAATAAGGTTGTCATGATGCGTGATGTGCCGGATCATACTCCGGAGGATTTTGTGCTGTTGTCCGGCACCAAGGTGCGCGAATTGCTGGGCAGTGGTGTTGCCCCACCACCGGAATTTTCTCGGCCTGAAGTGGCGCAGATCCTGATGGACTACTATCAGTCGCTTTGATTCAGCGATCATATGTAAACAATAAAAAGGGCCTCTCGATTGAGAGGCTTTTTTTCTTGCCCGGAAAACCTAATCGTCAATCTGGCGAAGAAGATATTTCTAACCACCAACGGTATAATTCATCGCCAGGCGAGACTTCCCAGACCAAGCGAAGAAATAAATGAAACTCTATCAATACCCCAAATGTTCCACCTGCCGTAAAGCGATAAAATTTTTGACGGACAACCAGGTTGAATTCAGTGCTATCGACATCACTGAGCAACCACCTAAAAAGGTGGAGTTAAAAGCGATGCTGGCCAGCTATGACGGTGATATTCGCAAACTTTTCAACACCTCTGGCGTGCAGTACCGCGAACTGAATATGAAAGAAAAATTGCCTGGCATGAGTGCCGCTGATGCCATTGATCTGCTGGCCGGGAATGGCAAGCTTATTAAACGACCGTTTATTCTCGATGCCGATCGCAATGGCCTGGTCGGTTTCAAACAAGCAGAGTGGGAAGCGTTCATCTAATGGCCCACATCGATTGTTTTAATGGAGACGCAGACGGGATTTGCGCCTTAACTCAACTGCGTCTCGATCAGCCGGTTGAGTCAGACTTGGTGACCGGCGTAAAACGCGACATAAAGCTTCTCGATCGGGTTGATGCAGCCGAAAATGACGTGGTCACAGTCCTGGATGTATCGCTGGATAAAAACCGCGCCGGATTGGAGCGGATTTTGTCCCAGGGTGCAGAAGTGTTTTACTGCGACCATCATTTTGCTGGTGAGATTCCCGATCATCCAAAGTTAACCAGCTTGATCAACACTACAGCGGATGTCTGCACCAGCTTGCTGGTCAACCAGGTCCTGAAAAGCAAGTATCTTGGCTGGGCAGTGGTTGGTACTTTTGGCGACAATCTGGATAAGAGTGCGACGGTATTGGCAAAACCACTGGATCTGTCCGAGAAGGAACTGGCCACGCTACAAAACCTTGGTGTGTACCTGAATTACAACGGCTATGGGGCGCAACTTGAAGACCTGTATTTTGCGCCAGCGGAACTCTTTAAACGTACATCGCAACACGCTTCTCCCTTTGCGTTTATCCAGGAGGATGCAAATACCTTTGCGACCCTGGAAGAAGGCTACAAGGACGACATGCAAAAAGCGGCCGCGGCATCAGCAGATTATAAAAAAGACCATGCAGCGGTGTTTATGTTGCCGAATGAGGCCTGGGCGCGGCGCGTCAGTGGTGTGTTCGGTAACAACCTGGCCAAGCAGTATCCGCATCGGGCACACGCCATCGTGACCGAGCGCGACAACGGAGAATATCTCATCAGCGTACGCGCGCCTCTGCAAAATAAACAGCGGGCAGACGAGGTCTGTCGGCAGTTTCCGACCGGCGGTGGGCGTGCCGCAGCAGCGGGGGTTAATGCCTTGCCTGCAGATCAGTTGAGCCGGTTCATCCAGGTCTTTTCAGATACCTATCTCGCTGATTCCCAATGAGCCAATACGCAGCCCGCATCCAGAATGAAATCACCGAGTTTCTTGAGCGTTTGGCCGAAATCGGCGCAGCGGTGCAAACCCGCCTGATGTGGCTGCTGGCTATTGGCATCAGTGCCAGTGCCGCACTGGCCTGGCAGGCCTATTCAGTTGACTCCGCACTGTGGTGGAACTTGCTTAAATGCGGCCTGATCATGTTACCAGCCATAATCTGGGTCCTGATCTGGTTCATTTTTGGACAATTACAGGATGCACCTGAAGTGGCCGCAGAGATGCTCAGTGATGAGCAGGGCGTGATGGCAAATCTGAAGGCGACAGGGGTTACCGAATCGGTGGGGATTCGTAGTGTGTTTAAGACCTTGCTCGCGTTACGGCGGGAAGAAGGCTTTGCCGAGATTCTTGAAACCGTAGGCAGCGTCAGCCTGTTGGCCAACCCGCTATTCGTAGCGCTGGCATTTGTTATGATGGGCCTGATGATGTTTTTTATTTTATTGGCTCCCCTGCTGTTATTGTTTTAGAACAGGAGCGCAAGCCAAATGAACCAGACCTCTCGATACGATTGTTTATGAATACCTTGGATAAAATGGGTATCCAGCAGTGGCGCTTAAAAGCCAGGGTGGTCAGGGACGAGCCAGCTCCAACCGCTGCACCAGTCGAAGTTGGGGTAGAACAGGCAGATTCCTCATCCTCAATGTTGCCACCGAGCACCCCACACCAGGCTGACGGTAACCGAGACCCTGCGCCAGAGATGGTCCCTGCCGAAAAACTCGCTAATCAGGGGTTGGGCGACAGCCCAGGTAAGCCAGGACTGGATGAGGCGAGTTGGAGTGACCTTGTTGATTTATTACAGGGCGGCGGGAGCTGCCCTTCTTGCGAGCAGAGTACACCGGTACTCGGTGATGGAAATCTTGAGGCGGAGTGGGTGTTCGTGGTGGATGCCCCACGGGCTCGGGATATTAAGAACCAGCAGTTGGTCTCTGGTCGCGAGGGGCAATTGTTTGATGCCATATTGAACGCAGCAGGCATGACTCGTGAAATGGTATACCTTACCTCGGTTTTTAAATGTCCGCCTACAGACAATGTCAGTGTCTCAGCCCAGTGCGACGGCATCGTGCACCGACAGCTCGCCTTGATCAAACCCAAGGTTGTATTAGCGTTTGGTGAGTTTTCTGCACAGACTCTGTTGCGTACTAATGATTCTCTAGATCTGATGCGTGGGCAGGACCATGTCCACCAACAGAGTAGCGCACCAACGGTGGTGAGTTACAGCCCCTCGCAATTGTTGGAACAACCGGCTTTAAAAGCGCAGGTATGGAAAGACTTGCAGCAATGCATGAGTCTTCTTTAATCTCTTGACTCTCGACGATCTGGTCAGCCGTGACATGGTTGACGACGACCTGGTCCAGGTATTGTCGATTGAGCGAAATACGCAGCCCATGCCCTGGAGTCGATTGTCATTCGAGGAATCGCTGAACAATCAATATCGTTGCCAGGTTATCGAGTATCAGTCGTCGGTAGTGGCCTTCTACATTGTCTGCCCGGTGGTGGATGAAATGCACATCCTGAACCTGGCGGTAGCGCCGCAACATCAGGGCAATGGTCTCGGGCATGTGTTAATGCAGGAAATCGTTGCAATGGCACTAGCTTTGCGGCTGGACAGCATATTTTTGGAAGTCAGGGCAGGAAATTCGGTGGCACAGAGCTTGTACAATAAGTGGCAATTCGAACAAATCGCCGTGCGCAAGGATTACTATCGAACCAGAGATAAAAAACGCGAGCATGCAGTGGTGATGGTCAGAAAACTCAGCGGAGAGTCCGCGCCGGCCTGACCAAACTGCGAACAAGCCTCTCGATCAAATAAACTTAGTTGTTCAGAATAACCAATAAGGCCTGGTCCAGACTTAAGATCTGGTTGTCTGCCAGCTTGTTCCAGGATAATAACTGCGACACTTCTACCTGGTAGCGTCGCGCGATAGACCACAAGGTGTCACCTGCAACTACCCGGTGAATCAGTTTGCCGGTTTCGGTAGGTGCACTTGGCGCAACACCGGCGCCAGAGTTATTGCTGATCGCGGCCAGGTTCTGGCCTGCGATTCGATCAACGATTGGTACCAACAGAGTTCGGCCGGCGCGGATCGAAGTCGACTGCATTTGGTTGGCGCTTTTCAAGGCGCTCACGCTCACTCCATAACGCCGGGCAATGCCGGACAGGGTTTCACCTCGGGAGATTCTATGGTCACGATATTGTACCGGGGGATTGGCCGCCAGCTGTTCCAGCAGCGGGCTGACCTGTTCCAATGCGTTGCGTGGTACCAGCAGTCGGTGAGGTCCATCGGGTGCGGTTGCCCAACGCCGAAAACCTGCATTCATATGCTGCAAGGAGGCGAGTTCGATGCCACTTTGTTCGGCGAATTCATGAATATCAATTTGTCCGGGCAAACTGATCACTTCAAAATAGGGTTGATTGGCGATGGTGGGTAAGGTTACGGAGAACTTTTCAGGATTCGATATGATATTTCTCAAGGCAAACAACTTTGGCACATAGCGCTCGGTTTCCGAACGCAAGCGAAGATCCTCGAAGCGGGTGCCGCGATTTTTCCTGCGATTAGCTTTCAACGCCTTGTTGATAGTTCCCGGACCTCCGTTGTAAGCGGCCATGGTGAGTAACCAATCGCCGTCAAACATCTGGTTAAGTGCGGTCAGATATTCCAATGCTGCGTCTGTCGCGGCGATGGCGTCTCGTCGGCCGTCATACCACCAGTTTTGCCGCAAGCCATAGTATTCCCCGGTAGAAGAAATGAACTGCCACAATCCCACGGCCTTTGAGCGTGAAACAGCATTGGGCTTATAGGCACTCTCGATGGCAGGTAACAATACCAGTTCCATGGGCAGGCCGCGTTTCTCTATTTCCTCGACGATATGGAATAGAAAAGGTTCGGCCCGCGTGAACAAACTTTGTAAGTAGGTGGGATGACGGCTACTCCATCTTTCATACTGCGCCACGTGTTTGGACTTAAAATCAGGCAAGCTGAAGCCAGCCCTGATGCGCGCCAGCAAGTCTGTTTCCGTGGTCTCGAGCGGTGCGGAGTCACCCACCTCCACCTCTTCGAGCGAAGTGGCGTCCGAATCATTGTCTGTTGCCAGTGGTGGTTCTGACTGCTCATTTTGAGCGGAAGGAGGAGGAACGTGGGGTGAGATTTCAGCCTCAGATTTGAGGTGCCCACAGGCACTCAAGGTCAACAACGCCGAAAACAAAATGGTCATCCGAACAATCATGTGCGCATAGTAAAGATGCCTATCATCGAGGTCAATGAGAGTGACCTTAATTTGCGGTAAGATATACTAATAATATTTCGTAAAGCTCAAATACTATCTTGGAATCAGCCCATTTAAACTGGTTAAACTCACCCTATGGTGAGAGCTACATTGAAGCTGAGACTGCTCATGTAAATCGTGCACTAAGGCAAATCACCGGTCCCAGGGTGTTGCAGATGGGCAGCGTGATCAATGCAGAGGAGTTGCTGGCTCTCGATTTCCCCCAGCTGATTCTGGTTCATGATTCACAGAACATGACCACGTCGGGTGAATCACAAAGGGTATTTGCGGATGCGGCATTCCTGCCATTTGATGCTGGTTCATTGTCCAGCGTAATCTTACCTCATGTATTAGAGAGTCACTCGCTACCGCACCAGGTGCTCAGGGAGGCGCACCGCGTTTTGATGCCAGAAGGACATTTAATATTGACGGGTTTCAATCCTGCCAGCCTGATGGGTGTACAACGTTTTTTGCGGCCGGCAGCGGTCTATAAGGGCCAGTACTACACGGTCAAGCGAGTGAAAGATTGGATGCAGTTACTCCGGTTTGAACTGGTAGCCAGTGCCATGTTTCAGTACGCGCCGCTGGTCAAAAAGACCGGATTGAGAAACGCCCTGAATTTCATCAATTCTGTTGGTGATCGCTGGTTGCCGATGACCGGAGGTGGCTATATGATAAGCGCCAAAAAACGTGAAGCCGGAATGCGAATGGTGGGCAAGGTTCGTTTTTCTAGTGCAGAAAAAAGGCGACGAAAGCTGGCTGCTGCCACGGCCCGAAAGCCCGTTTGTCACCACCACAACCGCAAATAGAACCACCGGCCACCGTCTCTGTGAGCCCACACGTATAGTTGCTATGACTGATAACAAACAAGCCCAACAAGTCGAAATTTATACCGATGGTGCCTGCCGTGGCAATCCAGGTATTGGTGGGTGGGGAGCGATGCTGGTGTACGGCGACAAGGTTAAGAAAATTTCGGGTGGCGAAGCTGAAACCACCAATAACCGTATGGAGTTAATGGCCGCAATTGAGGCTTTGTCATTGTTAAAGAGGCGCTGCACACTTACGCTGTATACCGATTCGCAGTATGTTCGCAAGGGCATCACAGAGTGGATCGTAAACTGGAAAAAACGCAATTGGAAAACGGCCGCCAAGAAACCAGTCAAGAATGCCGATTTATGGCGTCGCCTGGATGAAGCGGTTAGCCGTCACGATATTAACTGGGTCTGGGTAAAAGGTCATTCTGGCAATGAAGGGAATGAGATTGCCGATCAACTCGCCAATGAAGGCATTGACGCCCAGTTATAAAACGCGGCGAAACGCGACTAGAGAATCAGACGCTATGAATGACAGACAAATTGTACTCGACACTGAAACTACTGGCCTGGAACATCGACAAGGCCACCGAATTATCGAAATCGGCTGTGTTGAGTTGATCAATCGCAAGCTCACCGGTAACAACTATCATGTTTATATTAATCCTGAACGTGAGATCGATCAGGGTGCCATCGAAGTGCATGGAATTACCAATGAGTTCTTACAAGATAAACCAGCCTTTGCAGAAATTGCCGAGCAACTATTGAGTTATCTGACTGGGGCCGAATTAGTCATTCACAATGCTGCCTTTGATGTTGGCTTTCTCGATGCAGAACTCGACAAGCTCGAACTGCAGACGCCACAGATTGATGACATTTGCGCCGTGCATGACACTTTATTGCAGGCGCGTAAGATGTTTCCTGGCCAGCGTAACGATTTGGACTCCCTGTGCAAACGTTATGACATAAATAACAGTCATCGGGAACTCCACGGGGCATTGCTCGACGCCGAAATTCTGGCTGACGTGTACTTATTGATGACCGGCGGCCAAACAGCCCTCTCGCTGGACGCCAGTGCCAGCGATGGGTCAGAATCCGGAGTCGGTGTGCAGGCAGTTGATTTTGCCACGCTGGATTTGCCGGTAATAAAACCATCGCGCGAGGAAGCGAATAATCATGTAGAATGGCTGGCTCGACTCGATGAAAAGGTACAGGGCCAATGCATTTGGTCCCGGTTAAACGAAAAACAATAACAACCGTAGTCCAAGGCTGACAACACAGGTCTCGACAGGCATTGAACGACGTCACAGCAATCAAAAAGCTTTCCGGCTATGATCTATCCGGGTTTAGCCTGGTGGGAAGCGATTTGGCTGGTGCAAACCTGGCCCAGGCCAAATTGCGTGGAGCCAATCTTGCCGGTGCGGACTTGTCCGGTGCTGATTTGACCCAAGCAGACCTAAGCGGGGCGGATTTATCGGGTGCTCACTTATATCAGGCAAAATTGGCCGGCGCCAGGATGGTGGGTACAAACCTGAGTCACAGTGACTGTACCTCAGCGAACTTTCTTGATGCACGTCTCAGCGGCACACGCTTTTATTCCGCCAGGCTTGCTGGTGCAAACTTGCAAAATGCCCAGTTGAACGCTGCCGACTTTACAGAGTGCGATTTGTCTTCAGCGGACCTGAGTGGCGCTAAGTTATCCGGTGCAGTTTTCACCAAGGCCAATCTCAACCGGGCGAATTTGTCAGACAGTAAATTGTTCGGCGCCTCCATGCACAAGGTGAATCTGCGCAATTCAAACCTGCGAGGGGCGGATATCGGAGCAGCGAAATTGCGTGGCTCTGATCTGCGCGAAGCAGATATGGTAAATGTGAATTTGTTTAATGCGGATCTAAGCAATGCCAATGTCCAGGGTACTAACCTCGAGGGCGCAACCATGCGCGCTACCACCCTGAGCGGAGCAATGTTGCGAAACGTCGTGTTTGATGGTGCCAATCTTGCCCACAGTCGATTATCACGCGCGGATTTTTCCGAAGCCTCATTTGAAGAGTCGAACCTCTGGGCCTCTAGAACGTCCGGCAGTGTATTTACCAAGGTGAATTTCAAAGCGGCCAATCTGATGGCTACTGGCTTGAATAAAAAGTTTACCTTGTCGGAATTTCCAGATGTGAAACACTCCAAAAGAACCACCTGGGATGACGCGCATTTTAAACGGGTAGCGGTTTCATCCTCGGCGCATCGACAGTCAATTGAAACAGAGGCGGCGAAACGCAGTTTTTTCTCACGGATTTTTGGCAAGCGATAGATCTCAAACAAGACTCGAAAAGACTCGAAACGAAGAGAAGCAAGCTGGATGAATATCACCAGTTGCAAATAGACATAAAAAAGGCCGGTATCCACCGGCCTTTTTTCTTATTAATAAACCCTTTAAAAGTTAATCATTATGGCTGCACCGCCAACGATACTCAGCACAATGGTGTAGGGCAACGCCATGAACACCATCTTCATATACGACAGCCTGATCAGTGGCGCCAGCGCCGAGGTCAGCAAGAACAGGAATGCTGCCTGACCATTCGGTGTCGCTACACTCGGCAGGTTGGTGCCGGTATTGATCGCTACTGCCATAACATCAAAATGCTCACGCGTGATGGTGCCATTATTAAGCGCTGTCACCATCTCATTAATGTAAACGGTTGCCACGAATACGTTGTCGCTGATCATCGACAGCAAGCCGTTGGCGATAAACATCACGATTGGCTGCACATCCGTTGACATTGCGAAAACCATTTCGGTTACTGGTGCGAACAGGTGTTGTTCATGGATTACCGCCACGATGGCGAAAAACACAACAAGCAGGGCTGTAAATGGTAAGGCCTCTTCAAAGGCATGACCGATTTGATGCTCTTCCACAACGCCGTTGAAGGCAGTCAACAACACGATAATCATCAAGCCGATGACGCCGACTTCCGCAACGTGCTGAGCCAGGGCAACTACCAAAATCAGACCAACAACCGCTTGAGTAACCAGGGCAGCCTTGTCACGTCCTGATCGACGTTGTTCCTGTTCGGCATCAAATTCCGAGAGGACCGATGCCACTTCGGATGGCAGCTTGGAGCCATAACCAAACTTTCCTGACAACTCCAGGAGCACACATGTGATCAGACCGGCCACAAAAGTTGGCATGGTGACTGGCGCCATACGCCAGAAGAACTCCATGAATTCCCAGCCGGCTTTTTCGGCGATCAACAGGTTTTGCGGCTCGCCTACCAAGGTGCATACACCACCCAGCGCTGTACCAACTGCGCCGTGCATAATTAAGCTGCGTAGAAATTCGCGGAACTTGTCCAGGTCTTCGCGACGATACTCATGCACGCCGTCATCGCCAGAAGCATCGTGATCTTCATTGAACTTCTTGCCGGATGCGACTCGGTGGTAAACGCCATAGAATCCCACACCCACGCTGATTAGAACTGCAGTTACGGTGAGCGCATCAAGGAAGGCTGATAACACAGCGCCTGCAAAACAGAACATAAAGGACAGAACAATCTTATTCCTGACCTTGATCAGAATCTTCGTGAAGGTGTACAGCAGCAGGTCACGCATAAAGTGAATGCCAGCTACCATAAATACCAGTAGCAAGATCACTTTGAGCTGCTGTTCGATCTCATGGTAGAGCGCCTCTGGCGTGGTCATCCCGATTAGTATGGCCTGCAGTGCTAACAGTCCACCAGGCTGCAGCGGATAACATTTTAGGGCCATGGCCAGCGTGAAAATAAACTGCAGGACGAGCAGCCATCCCGTGAAGAAATGAAAGCCAGAAAACCACAGGATAGGATTAATAATCAGAAACGCGATGATGGTGTTTTTGTACCAATCCGCTGAGTTACCGAGAAAGTTTTCTCGGAAGGAGTTAAAAACCATTGTAGACATAGTATTTATTATTTATTAGATGTTTGGAAAACAGCTGATCCTCCCTCCCTTACGCGGTTTTTGGACTAGCTGGAGTCATGATAACAACGAGATTATCGCGCGACAATGAATATCGTGGCTTCAGACTATACAAGGTGCTGGTGATATTGCTCTATACGGGCAAAATTTGCTATCAAAAAGCGTCATAAAAATTACCAAAAAAGGACTGCAAGAAATTTATTAAAAATCCAGAATTAGCACTTGACCAACACGCCCCAAGCACGTAAATTACGCGCTCCTTCGAGGTCTGGGGCTATAGCTCAGCTGGGAGAGCGCTACACTGGCAGTGTAGAGGTCGGCGGTTCGATCCCGCCTAGCTCCACCAGTCGATTCGCGGAGTTCGCTGCGCGAACGGAAGCCGAGCTTCCCGCGCTGAGGGCTCTGGATGGAAAGCATCCACGAGCGACTTGGACAAGACCACAGGTGAAAGTGAAGGAGCCCGACTTTATTACTAAGTCACTGACGTCCCCATCGTCTAGAGGCCTAGGACACCGCCCTTTCACGGCGGTAACAGGGGTTCGAATCCCCTTGGGGACGCCAAATAAAAAAGCCTTAGTGCAACGCGCTAGGGCTTTTTTATTTGCCACTCCAAAGGCGATGCGAACCCGGAGGGTTCGACACAAAATCGCCAGGAGCGATTTTGCACAGCTTTGCTGCCGCATTGCGGCGAAGCGCATGGATGCGCTGAGTACAATCGTCAGGAACGATTTTGAACTGCCGCAGACAGCCCTAAGGGCGAGTCTCGGGCAAGAGGCGAGTAATCCCTCGCACGAATCCCAGTTTAGTGCGATAGAACTCCGTCGCCTTGCTCGCAGAGCAGGGCTTTTTTTGTCACCCAAAAGGCGATGCGAAGCTGCGGTGTTGACCCACAGAACAGCCGAATCCATCTCGGAGATTAATGAACTGGACTTCGATCTATATTAAAGTAGACTGCGACCTTCGTTGGCACTAATGAATAATCTGTTGTGAAATTGACTACAAAAATTGAAGCTTTCGTCGCGCATTTTGGCGAGATGGGCAGCCGTTGGGGTTTCAATCGAACCGTGGGGCAGATGTACGCCTTGCTCATGGTGTATGACCGTCCACTGAATGCCGATGAAATTTCAGATTTATTAAGCATCTCGCGCTCTAATGTGAGCATGGGCTTGAAGGAGCTGCAATCCTGGCGTTTGCTAAAGCTCACGCATTATCCAGGGGACCGGAAGGAATACTACAAAACACCCGACGATATTATTGAAGTCGCTCGCATTGTGCTGGAAGAGCGGCATAAGCGTGAAGTCGCACCAACCTTGAGTATGTTGCGCACCGAGCTGATGCGTGAACCGGTATCGGAAGAGGGGCGTTATGCCCAGGCGCGGATGGAAGAGATTTATGATCTTATCGATTCGGTCTCTCAGATGGTAGACGACTTTTCTCGGCTAAGCACCAAAGACCTCCGCAAAATGATGAAGCTCGGCTCTGGTGTGGTGTCGGTCATGAATCTCAAGGATCGCATGGTGGGGCGCTCGCCGCGCCAGCAAGATCCAACGCACCAGCACGAAGAAATCGATGACTAAATTTCTGCGTTGTTTGATCGCAGTTTTTCTGTTTGTGCATAGTGCCTTTTGCCTGGCCGCTATCGAGATTACGGATTCGCACGGCAAGTACAAGTTTGATCAACCACCAGAGCGTATCGTGGTATTGAATTGGGCCCTGGCGGAGCAACTTCTGGAGCTCGGAGTGGTGCCCCAGGGGATGGCGGATATTGAGGGGTACCGCCGCATCGCAAATCGTCCGGCGGTACCAGCAAGCGTAATCGACGTAGGCGATCGTTTAAAACCGGATCTCGCAAAGATCCGCGGCCTGGACCCTGAGATCATCATCATTGGTTACTCTCAACGTTCCATCATGCGGCCACTGGAAAATATCGCCACGATCATCTATTTCAAGAATTTTGGCAAACGCTACAACAATGCGGAGAAGTCGGTTGATCGATTTCGCGAGCTGGCTAAATTATTTGATAAAACTGAGTCGGCCCAGAAATTGTTGGAACAGCGCGAACGGAGCTTGGCTCAGCTGGCGGAATCCGTAACAAAACTCGATCTCTCGCCAGACCTGAGATTTGCGATTGTTGTACCGCCATCGAATCGGCGCGCACAATATTGGTTGTTAGGGGAAAATTCTTTGCCAAATGCGGCAGCGAGATCGATTGGAATCAAAACTCTGAGCGCTGAAGACCATGATCAGTTTGGGGTGGCCCGGCTATCACTGACGGAAATAACCCAACTCGCCGAGGATTCCGGTACCACCACCTGCTTCCTGCTTCTAAATCGGTACTCACCCGACACTTCTTCCAACGATGCGCTGGAATGCGCCTATGAGCTGCCCTATCAAAATGCCTTTGGTGGAGTGATGTCAATTCAGTATCTCGGCGAAGGCATGCTTGAGGTGATTAGTCGCGGTAACCACATTCCGCACTGATTGACGACACCCGGCAGTTACGCTGCAAGGGATTTCAGCAGTCATTTGCCCTGTTCAGATATTCCCCGCAGGAATTGCTTCCATCAATGAGAATCACGTTTTTTTGACTTATTTTTGTTGCCAAATCAGATTTAATATCTAAAATTTCAGAAATTACTGAAAGTTCAGAAATTAATTCTCAGGAATGTTGGATAGTTAACTTTCAACTGACATTGATTATGCGCAACTTAATGAAATTACTGGTTTTTCTTTTGATTCTGCCATCACTTGGCGGTTGCGACTATTTATTGTTCGATCCTAAGGGTCCGATCGCAGCGGAGCAAATGAATCTCATCATCGTGTCGTTCCTGGTGATGTTGGTCGTTGTGATCCCGGTATTTATCATGACGATCTGGTTCTCGATTCGTTACCGTGACAGCAATGAGGAAGCCGAATACCGCCCGCATTGGGAGCACTCCAATCTGATCGAATTCGTAGTTTGGACCGTGCCACTGGTAATCATCATCATACTGGGTGTCATCACCTATCGTACTTCCTTCTCACTGGATCCTCGGCAGGCTATCCCGTCCGATGCACCAACGCTGCGGATTCAAGTGGTCGCGCTCGATTGGAAATGGCTTTTTATTTATCCCGAGCAGGAGATTGCTACCGTTAACGAGGTGGCCTTGCCTGTCGATGTGCCAGTCGAGTTTTTGATTACTTCTGACACCGTAATGAACTCATTTTTTGTACCGCAGCTCGGCAGCATGATTTATGCCATGGCGGGCATGGAAAACCAATTGCATCTTATTGCCGATGAGCCGGGGATTTATCGCGGCCTGTCAGCAAATTACAGCGGTTTTGGCTTTTCAGGAATGAAGTTTAAAGCGCATGCCCAACCAATGGCCGAATTCGAGGCGTGGGTTGCCAACGTGAAGGCGGCGCCGGAAGTGCTCGACGAGGATCGCTACCAGCAACTGAGCATAAAAACCAAAGACCACCCAGTGGAATATTTTTCCTATGTAAATCCACTTGCTTTTAACCGCATCATTGAACGATACACCGGAGCGCAAAATGGCGAATAAGGCTACCATCGTCACCGATCCAGATCCGATTTTTGGGAAACTCACCTGGGACTCAATCCCGTTCTATGATCCGATTATTATGACCACCGCGCTGGTCGTGATCATGGTTGGCGGCGGCGTTTTCGGTGCCATTTTGTACTATGGAAAAGTACGCTACCTGTGGGATGAATGGCTGACCTCGGTCGACCATAAAAAGATCGGCATCATGTATATCATTGCCGCCTTTATCATGCTCATCCGCGGTTTTTCAGATGCTTTGCTGATGCGTTCACAGCAGGCCCTGGCGGTATCAGAAACGTCCGGGGTAGGGTATTTGCCACCGGAGCACTATGACCAGATTTTTACTGCGCATGGCGTAATCATGATCTTCTTCGTGGCGATGCCACTGATTGTGGGCCTGATGAACCTGGTGGTGCCGTTGCAGATTGGCGCCCGCGACGTCGCGTTTCCCTTTTTAAATTCCTTGAGCTTCTGGTTGTTTGTGGTGGGTGCGATGCTGGTGAACGCGTCACTCATCGTGGGTGAATTTGCTGCCACTGGCTGGTTGGCTTATCCGCCCCTGTCCGGGCTTGAGTACAGCCCATGGGTAGGGGTGGACTACTGGTTGTGGGCACTACAGATCTCCGGAATTGGTACCCTGCTGAGCGGCATCAACTTTTTCGTCACCATTATCCGCATGCGTGCGCCAGGCATGACGCTGATGAAAATGCCGGTCTTCACCTGGACCTCATTGTGCGCCAATGCACTGATTATCCTGGCCTTCCCAATCCTCACTGTCACGATTACCCTGCTGACCCTGGATAGATACATTGGTACCAACTTCTTCACCAATGATTTGGGCGGCAATCAAATGATGTATGTAAACCTTGTCTGGGCCTGGGGCCACCCGGAAGTGTACATATTGATCTTGCCGGCGTTTGGGATCTTTTCAGAAGTCACCGCGACTTTCTCCCGCAAACGGCTCTTCGGATATACCTCATTGATCTGGGCCACTGCCTGTATCATGTTCTTGTCGTTCATCGTCTGGTTGCATCACTTTTTCACCATGGGCGCTGGTGCCAGCGTTAACGCGTTTTTTGGTATTGCGACGATGATTATCTCGATACCGACCGGGGTGAAAATATTTAACTGGCTATTCACTATGTATAAAGGCCGGGTGCGGTTTGATTCACCAATGTGGTGGACGGTGGCGTTTTTTATCACCTTCGTGATCGGCGGCATGACTGGCGTGATGCTGGCGATACCGGCAGCTAACTTCGTGCTACACAACAGCCTGTTCCTGGTTGCGCATTTTCATAACGTGATTATTGGTGGTGCGCTGTTTGGTTACTTCGCTGGCTTAACCTACTGGTTTCCCAAAGCAACCGGATTCATGCTCGATGAACGGCTCGGCAAGTGGGCTTGTGGATTGTGGACGGTCGGCTTCTTTATTGCCTTTATGCCGCTCTACATTCTTGGCTTTATGGGAATGACGCGCCGGCTCAACTACTACGATAATCCGGTGTGGAATGACTGGCTGATGGTGGCAGGATTTGGTGCCTTGATTGTTTTGGCCGGTATCTGCGTGCAGTTTTACCAAATCTTCGCAAGTATTCGTGACCGCAAGAAAAACCTCGACTATACGGGTGACCCCTGGGACGCGCGCACGCTGGAATGGTCGATTTCCTCGCCGCCACCATTTTATAACTTCGCAAGAACACCGGTGGTGATGGATCGGGATCAATTCCAGTACCTGAAAGATCATGATCTGGCCTTCAAACAACCCGACAAATACGAGCGAATTCACATGCCGAAGAACACCTGGGCCGGGCTGGTCATTGGTGTGCTCTCAGGGGTGATGGGTTTTGCCATGGTGTGGCATATCTGGTGGCTGGCCATCGTCAGTACCGCGGCCATGATTATCAGTTTTCTGGTCTACAACTTTTCCAAAGACAAGGACTACTACGTCGAGATCGATCAAATAGTCGCTGACGAAAACCTGCATTATCAGAGCGTGCGTAATGCGCAGCGCAGCATGGCCGATACAGAATCGGAAGCTCGAGACGTGCAGGAAGCGGGCACGCCATTGAGCATGCCGGCATAACGGGGGTTAACCAAATGACGTCTATGAATACCAGTGCATTACTACAGCCGCCCCCAGCGGGTTACACCGGCTATGTCGATGAGGAACATCATCACGACTACACCGGCGATACTTTATTGGGGTTTTGGATCTACATCATGAGCGACTGCATCCTGTTCGCGAGCTTGTTCGCGACCTATGCAGTGCTCAGTACCGGCTTTGCTGGTGGATTGACCCCCAAAGACTTATTCGATCTGAACTTCGTTGCGGTAGAAACAGCGCTGCTATTACTGAGTAGCTTTACCTTTGGTATGGCGATGCTCGGTGCTCAGCAAAAAAGTATGACGGTGTTGTTGAGCTGGCTGGGCGTTACCTTTGCGCTGGGTGGCGGATTCTTGGCCATGGAGCTGTATGAGTTTTATCACTTCAGTCACGAGGGCGCTGGGCCAACATCAAGTGCTTACTGGTCGGCTTTTTATGCCCTGGTCGGAACGCATGGTTTGCACGTATTCGCAGGCATGTTGTGGATGATCGTGCTGCTGGTGCATCTCCTCAAGGATGGCATCACGGTTACTAACCATACGCGCTTGGCTTGCCTGAGCATGTTCTGGCACTTTTTGGATGTGATCTGGATATGTGTGTTCAGCCTTGTTTATTTGATGGGAGTGATGTGATGGCAACTTCAACGCATGGCGGTGCTGCCCATGGCAGTGTGAAAGAATATGTTTGGGGATTGGTTTTTTCTATTGTCCTGACGGTCATTCCCTTCGCAATGGTAATGAACGGTGGCTTTGACAATGGCCTGACTCTTCTAATCATTTTATTGTGTGCCATCGCCCAGGTGTTCGTGCAGTTGGTGTTCTTTTTACATATGAATACTTCCTCAGAGCAAATTTGGAACACGGTATCCGCAGTATTTATTGTCCTGATTGTGGCGATTGTGGTGTTGGGTTCGATCTGGATTATGAACCATTTGAACCACAATATGCTGATGGGGCATTAGGAGCGAGCTATGGACCGTAAAGTCATTTTTACTACCATTGCCCTGGCTCTCTCCTTGCTACTGGTCGTTCTTGGTTTGTTCGCGATTAATTCGGACAACAGTTTTGGCGATCGACCGAGCTCGATCAGCGAGTTGGGAGGTGACTTTACCCTGCAACATCATGAGGGCGAAGTCAGCCTCAGCGATTTCACCGATAAGGTAGTCGTGATGTACTTTGGTTTTACCAGCTGTCCGGAGGTTTGTCCTAATTCGATGGGTGTGATCAGTGCGGCGTTTAATCGCATGGATCAAGCAAGCCAAGACCAGGTCCAGGGACTGCTGGTAAGCCTGGATCCAAGCCGTGATTCGCTGGCCAACTTGGCCGAATACGCCGAGTTTTATCATCACAAAATCATCGGTTTGACTGGCAGCCAGGATTCAATCACTGCCGTCACCAACCAATACGGTGCTTATTACGATTTCGCTGACATCAGTCGAGCGGGTGAAGACTACGCGATCGAGCATTCCTCGCGCTACTATGTAATTGATCAACAGGGCAGGTTGGTGGCTGCCATGCGGCACAGTACCACACCAAACGAATTAAAGACGCAGATAGAAGAACTGCTGGAGACGAGTTGATAGCCATGAACTTCCTAGACCGCTTTTTTGCTCCGAATCGCTATACAGTTATGTTGGCTGGCGTTTGTGCGCTGGTGCTGACCATGGGGATCGCGCGTTATGCCTTCACCCCGATGATCCCTTACATGCAAGCACAGACTGGCATGAGTGAGGGTCTTGCTGGCTGGCTTGCCGGTTGGAGTTACATTGGCTATCTCTGTGGGTTGTTCATGGTCTGGTTAATGCGTGACTTACGCCTGAAGGATTACTTTTTCAGATATGGCCTGTTTATCGCGGTTTTCACCACCGCCATTATGGCCTTCCATGATCATCGATTGGTCTGGTACCTGAGCCGCTTTTTTGCCGGGATTTCCACGGCATTGGGTTTCATGCTGGGTACCGGCCTGGTGCTGAAATGGCTAATTCATAATAATCAACGCGAAGAGATGGGCCTGCATTTCGCTGGAGCGGGCATCGGCATTGTAGTGGGTGCACTGATTGTTGAATTTGCTGCAAATACGCTTATGGGTGGCCTGGGATGGCGCGGTCAATGGCTAACTTTGGCGGTATTTGGCTCATTGCTGTTGATCCCGGCCTTTGTGTTAATGCCAAAGCCGCAAGCCGACCAAATTGAAGAGTCTGTACAGATCAGCCGCGTTGGTGAGCCGTCGACTCGGTGGCTCACCTTGTTAACCATCGCCTATATCTGCGCTGGCTTCAGTAACACGGTTAATATTACCTTTACTTCCTTGATCACCGAGTACATCCCCCTGGAAAAACAGGGCACCGTGATGTGGATGTACGTGGGTCTGGCCGCCGCACCGGCTCCCTTTGTTTGGGATCGTATTGCTCGCCGGGTTGGTTACCTTAATGCAATTCGTGGTGCCTTCGCAGTAAATATCGCTAGCAATTTTTTGATGACGGCGGGTGAGTCCTACATTGCAATCGTGATGAGTTCGGTGCTGTTCGGTTTCGCGTTCATGGGTATCGTCTCGCTTACTCTTTCAATCATTGGCAATAAATACCGGTATCGAGCTACCCAGGTTATGGCGCAGTTAACCCTCGGTTATTGTATCGCGCAAATTTTGTCGCCCATTATCGCTGGCCAAATCGCTGAAACCAGCGGCAGTTTTAACCTCGCCCTATTTGCCGTGAGCGGTATTATGATGTTGGGCATGGTTTGTTTGTCGATGATGAAACGAGAAGGTCATCAGGTCTCACTCACCGAACATCAAATGAGTTGATCCGACTATATCGGTTTGGCGATTCGAGTGAGTCATTGCAAGGGTGAAAGTGGGCTGCGTTAAAGATACAAAGTATTACCCAACTATTGCCCTTCTGAGGTGGTGACAGAGTACGAATTTAAACTTGGTCACTGACGTCCGCATTGAATAGAGACTCAGGACACCTCTTTCTGACCGCAGAAACCCGAGTTCGAGTAATGCGTCAGGAAAGAATTGCAACAGCCGAATGCCGCCCAAGGGCTGAGCCAATGTAAAAGCGAATGCATCCCGGATGTCATGATGTGCCTCTCCCTCCTCATATTCACTCATTTGGGTGAAGAAAAATCCGAGCAGCAAAGTTAGCATAAACCGTGGTCCAGCCAGTGGGAACAATTTGAACAGAAACTCTGTTGGCTGGGTGTTCTATAACGGTTGGTGGCGGCCGGAGAGTTTGATACGGAATACAACTTATGACGCTGACTAACCTCAACAAAATGTGGGGTTCAAATGAAAAACAATAGATTAATCTCAAAGGTGGTTGTGTTCTTGCTTAGCTTGGTCGGAAGCATAGGATTGGCTTTCGCCGTAATTACAGAATTTGATGACATCGCTCTCGATGGTGCCGGTAGTAATCCTTTTATCCGTTTTGACGATGGTTCACTAAAATTTATCGTGGGCTTTACTACATACCTAGGATTCTATTCTGGTTCTTCCTATTCTTTAAATCTTTATGAGTCGGCATCACAAAACTCGATAGTGGCCAGAAATGGGAATGTAGGAATTTTTAATTCCAATCCGACGACCGATCTCGATGTAGTAGGAGACGTTTTAATCAGCGGGAATTTGGAGTTAGGCAGTAGTCGCGACATCAAGGCGAATATTAATACACTTGGTTTAACAGCAGCTCAGGCTGCATTAAAGGAGCTCGATCCTGTTAGCTTTAACTACCTCGAATCACCTGATAAGACTACCATTGGCTTTATCGCCGAAGACGTGCCTGAACTGGTTGCAAGCCCGAATCGTAAGAGTATAAACCCGATGAACGTCGTCGCCGTACTCACCAAGGTAGTTCAAGAACAGCAAAGAACTATTAATGAGTTGAGCCAAAAAGTTGCAAAACTCTGCGATAGTGAGAGTTGTTAGTATGCGCTTCTCAAGACTAATGTTTGCTTTGGGATTGTTTTTCGCGCTCTCTACAAACGTATCTGCTGCTACCATTACCATAAATAGTGGCTCTACCCTAACTATTTCTGGTGGGGATAGATTGTTCGATTGTGACGATCTTGAGGTGATCGTCAAAGCCGGCGGCTCACTGCAGATAACTGGTGGAGCGGTAAAAGACTTGAATTACCGACTCGAATCTGGTGCTTCATTTTCTGTTTCAGGCGGACAAATTCGAAAATGCGCGGATTACTATATTATTAAGACTGAAGATGGCGTTGTTATTGTTCCGTTGTGAACATGGCGTTTACTTGGTTCCACTTCTATCGATACGTTGATCGTTCACGGAAGTGATCGTAACGACATTATTCGTGTCATCAGGGTAAAAGAGTCGTTTGTTTGTGCGATTCTAGAATTTTACAATCCTGTGCCTCTAAGTAAGTAACAACCCAGAGGCGAAAGTTTGCTCCATTCCCTTGTCTGGTCTTGATCGTAAAATAAAGTTCACCCTGCAGTCTAGTTTGGCATTTCCTTTAGATAATGCTTGGTGGTTCGGGCCCAGTATCTGGCCAAGAATTTGCTCCAATAATTCGTTGACCATCCTTGTCATTGGCTAGAACCTTATAACCGCAGACAAATAAATTAAGTTTACTGTTTCTAAAATTCGAAAGAAGTTTGGGGCCGAGGCCGATCAGTACTTGAAGACCGTTCGCGGACAAGGCTGCCTGTACCTTGTGCACTGATAAGCGTAGGCCCTAAAGGGCGAGTAGCGTAAACGAGTGCCATGTATTACGCTGAGTCACTCGCCTATTCCAGACAGAGATTTCACGTGCCAACTAATTATCAGCCAGGTGACTTAATTAAGCGCCTAATCACATGAGCGGTGCTATGATTCTTCTTTCATACATTGTGTCTTAATAAAAATCTGGAGAACCTTATGGACGCCGATATGCTGTTCACCTTTTGCAGTCGCCTGGTACTGCCTGCCTGGTTGTTACTGATTCTTGCACCGCGGTGGGAATGGACCCGTCGCTTGATTTTTCATATCTGGATTCCGGTGCTGTTGGGTATCTGCTATGTCTACGGATTCTATGTGGCCTGGCCTTTTCCGGAAGGCGGTGGTTTTGGTTCGCTAAGTGAAGTGATGATCGCTTTCCAGGCGCCTTACCTGGTGTTGGCAGGCTGGATTCATTACCTCGCATTTGATTTGTTTATTGGTGCCTGGGAAGTGCGCGATGCTCAGCGTCACAATGTGAATCATTTGCTGGTTGTGCCTTGTTTGATCCTGACATTCTTGGCCGGTCCTGCTGGCTTGCTGCTTTACTTCATTATTAGAGCGGTGACGCGAAAATCCTTTACCACAGTTGAGACGGCTTAGCCTGATCCTCTCTCCGGGCGTCTTTTGTCTTTTGGGGCGTTGTTTTCATCCTCTATTATTTGTTTAAAAAATGATTGCGTAGTTTACTGTTGCAAGTAAACTACGCAATAATCCTATATATCATACAAATAATATTGCTGAGATCTCGTCTCAGTTTGGGATCCCTAGATGAATAATCTGATTACTGTTTCGGACGATTTACAGTTTTGCCTGGCGAATAAGCGCATCAGTTACCTGTTTCGGGTCTCTCCGGAAGGGTTGCTGGAGCATTTGCACTTCGGAGGCCGAGTCAGCGCAGATGCGTTGGCGGCTGAGCCCAGACGACCATTCAGGAGCACAACACTTGAATATCAAGGCGTCAAAAACCTGAGCCTGTCTGATACCCCGCAGGAGTACCCGCTTTTCGGCACTTCGGATATGCGACACCCTGCTATGCATTTAGTTAATGCGCAGGGCAACAGCACCAATACGTTGACCTATCATGGCCACCGCGTTGTAGAGGACAAACCGGCTCTGGACGGTTTGCCCAGTGCTCGAGGCGGCAACTGCGCAACACTGCTAGTAGAGTTGGTCGATACGATTAGTGAGATTAGAGTCGAGTTGCGCTACACAGTTTATAGCGACTTCGATGTGATCGCGCGTAGCGCGCTAATCCGTAATGAAGGCAGCGCCGATATCGAGCTGAATGCCTTCCTGAGTTCGTCGCTGGATCTGCCCGCAGGAAACTACGAAATGATGCATTTCACCGGTACCTGGGCGCGCGAATTTAATGCACAGCGCATGCCGCTTCCCGCTGGACGCTTCGTAGTTGATTCCGCATCTGGCGTGAGCAGTAATGCCCACAGCCCGTTTGTGATCCTGATGGAGCAAGGCTCCAACGAGACCAGCGGTGATGTATATGCAGCTGCGCTGGTGTATAGCGGAAATTTCGCTATTACCGTAGAGCAGGGTGAGTTTGAGGCAGTCCGGTTGTCGGCCGGGATAAACCCATTCAACTTTAAATGGAAGCTGGCACCTGGTGAATCCTTTACCAGCCCGGAAAGTTTGCAGGTGTTCAGTCCCAATGGTTTAGACGGAATGAGCCAAACCTGGCATCAATTTATTAAGCAGCAAGTAAGCCCGCAACAATTTAGCAGGCAGCCGCGCCCGACCTACCTGAACTCCTGGGAGGCGACCTATTTTGACCTCAACGAACAGGTTGTCCTGGATCTGGCTGATAAAGCGAAGGGAATGGGGCTGGAAATGCTGGTCGTGGACGATGGCTGGTTTGCCGGTCGGAATGACGATACCACCTCCCTCGGTGACTGGACCTCGGACGCCACAAAGTTTCCTAACGGCATCGAATCTGTAGCAGCCAGGGTTAGAGAAAAAGGGCTTAAGTTTGGCTTGTGGTTTGAGCCGGAAATGGTCAACGAACAAAGCCAGCTCTATCAGGACCATCCAGATTGGATCATTCATATCCCAGGGCGTACGTGTTCAACTGGGCGCCAGCAATTGGTGCTGGATTTGTCGCGCCGTGAGGTGATTGAGTACCTGTTTGAGCATATCGATCGCATTCTTGGCTGCGGCGATATTAACTACGTCAAGTGGGACATCAACCGGGTGATGACCGAAATAGGTTCAGCTGGGCTTCCGTCTGACCGGCAGCTGGAAACACCGCATCGTTATATGCTGGGTGTGTATGAGTTGGTAGGGCGTTTGGTTGAACGCCACCCACACATCCTGTTCGAGAACTGCGCATCTGGCGGTAACCGATTTGATCTGGGGATGCTGAGCTTCATGTCTCAAGGGTGGGTCAGCGACATGTCAGAACCAATTGGCAGATTGCCGATCATAACCGGAGCGTCATACCTGTATCCTCCAAGTGTCCTGGCGTCTTATATCGGGCCTGTGCCCAGTCATCAGAACGATAGAATGGCTTCGGTAAAAACCCGGGGCGAGGTTGGGTTCTTTTGTGCGGCACGCGGGCTGTCCCTGAATGTGGAGGACATCGATCAGGACTGCAGCGAATTGCAGCATTTTATTGAGCTTTATAAAGACAGTGCAGAGGATGTTGTCAATGGTCGCTTTCACAGATTAAGAGTCACCGACAATGAAGTTTGTTGGCAGTTAAATTCCGAAGACGGGTCCACGCTCTACCTGGGTTATTTTCATATCTTGTCGGCAACCAATCTACCCTTGCGTCGCGTCCGATTGCGTGATCTTGATGCAAGTGCCAATTACGTACGCAGCGGGGTGGAAGAAGTGTATGGCGGTGATTCGTTAATGCATATGGGCATCGATCTGCCTTATGTTCATGCGATGCAAAATAGCGCATCCGTGGAGTATATGGCCCGCGGTGATTTCAGTTCCTGGCTAATCAAACTGCAGAAGGTTTGACTGCCGCCAAGCCGTTCAAGGATTTACTTTGACAGCTTCAAGAAACTTAGGTACATTAAAACATATTTATCATATAATTATACGATCGTCTTAATCGAGTAAATCAGGATGATTTTATAGGCCCAGCCTATTTAGTATTATTTGATGAGCCGTAATAACAATAATTCAGCAAGTGCTGCCCCCACCGCTATCCTTCCTAAAGGAGCTTTGCGTTAATGAAGATAACTAAATTTAGATTGTACTCGGTAAAACCACGCTGGCTGTTCCTGGCGATCGATACTGATGAGGGGATTACAGGGTGGGGCGAACCAGTCATCGAAGGCAGGGCGCATTCCGTTGCGGCTGCCGTTGAGGAGTTGTCGACCTATTTACTGGGCAAGGATCCCAGGCAGATTAATGATCATTGGCAAACCCTGTATCGCGGCGGTTTTTATCGCGGCGGTCCAATTCTGATGTCGGCCATTGCCGGGATTGACCAGGCTTTGTGGGATATAAAAGGCAAAGCCCTGGGCGCGCCGGTCTATGAGATGCTCGGCGGACTATGCCGGGAAAAAATGAAAACCTATACCTGGGTTGGAGGCGATGATCCTGCCGAGGAAAGTGAACACATAAAGTCGCTAGTGGCCCAGGGTTGGGACACGTTCAAGTTGAATGGATGTGGTCGATTGAAGATGATTGACGGTCACAAGGCCGTTGATAAAGTGATTTCAAGGGTCGCGACCATCCGTGAAACGTTTGGCAGTGACGTTGATTTTGGCCTGGATTTTCATGGGCGTGTTTCGGTGCCCATGGCAAAAGTGCTGTTGCGTGAGTTGGAAGAATATCGGCCGTTGTTTGTTGAAGAGCCGGTGTTAGCCGAGCATGCTGAACAGTATTCAGAATTGAGCTGTGGCACCAGTATTGTCCTTGCAGCCGGCGAGCGTATGTTCAGCCGCTTTGATTTCAAGCGCGTGTTTGAGGCCGGCGGAATTGGCATCATACAACCTGATTTGTCGCATGCGGGTGGTATAACAGAGTGCACCAAAATCGCCGCCATGGCGGAGGCCTATGATGTTGCATTGGCGCCACATTGTCCGTTGGGCCCGATCGCATTGGCGGCTTGTTTGGCGGTTGATTTTGTATCCTATAATGCGGTTATCCAGGAGCAGTCGACCGGCATTCATTACAACCAGGGGGCCGAGCTGTTTGATTACATAAAGAACAAGGACGATTTCGCCATGGTTGATGGCTACATGAAGCCATTGCCCAAACCGGGTCTGGGGGTAGAAATCGACGAAGAAGTGGTAATCGAGATGGCTAAACAGGGGTGCGATTGGAAAAATCCAATCTGGCGCCACGACGATGGGACAATCGCGGAATGGTAACAAATTCAGTTTGGAATTGAAGCAGACGTTGCTGAAAGATTGTTTCCAGCGTTAACTTTTTCCCATCTCACGACGTAGTGGATACGTCAGGAGTCTACAGGGTTTCCTGTTCTTCCAGTGCCTGGTTGATTGTTGCCAGCGCTGACTCCATTAACTCAGCAGACATCGCTGCAGCTTCATCGGGCTTATTATTAACGATTCCATCGTAGATCTTTTTATGGTCAGCATGCACCCCGGCACGTACTCCAGTGCGCATATTAGTGAAGCGAATACTGACCCGCAGCGTGGTGTCGATGATCCTCCCCAACTGCATAAAAAAGCGATTCTCACTGGCATCTAAAATACTCAAGTGGAAGGCGATATCGGATTCAAGCGGGTCGTCCAGTCCGCTCTCGGCTTGTCTCATGCGTTCCAGAGCCACTGCGATTTTTTCGATCTTTGCAGTGTTTTGCCGTTCTGCCGCTAACTTGGCAGCTTCCGCTTCGATCGCTACCCGCAACTCGGTAAACTCTTTCAGTAAGGCCAGGGACGGATTAGAGTCGCGCATCCAGCGCAGCACATCGGCATCGAACAGGTTCCACTCGGTTTCCGGCAGAATGCGAATGCCCTGACGGGCGCGTGAGGTAATTAGGCCTTTGGCGGCCAGCGATTTGACCGCTTCTCGAGCGGCGCTGCGGCTGACCTGTAACTGTTCACAAAGCACCGCCTCGCTGGGGACAGGATTATCCGTACCGTAGGTGCCGCGGATAATCGCACTGCCCAATGTTTCTGCCACTTGTTGGGTTAGGTTCAACCCTCGATTAATTCCACTCATGAAGTTCTACAACTTGGCGTTGGTTAGACCTTGTCTACTATACGCGTAAATCTCGGCCGTGTTTTGTCACATTCTGTCAACAACGCGAATGGTACATAAATATGATAATTCATGCAATAAACCAAATTTTTGCAGGGATGAGTTAATTTCTCGCTTTTATTAGACAGTTTGCCAATTTAATTAAAGATCATATGTATCTGTTTGCTAATGTATTATTTATATGATAAAACTGTTTAATCAATTATGCGAAGTTGTGATCAGACCATCATTTTTGTCTGAAAATCATCGGCTTTCGTGTTGTTGGTTGTTGATCTGTTTATTTGAGCTGAGAGTCAAAAAAAACAGCAGTAACGTTAGTAGGCAAGGGCTTGACCCGGCCTGGTAAATCATCAGAGGGCAGATTTAAGTGAAGCTTGCATTGAGTAGCACTCCTACACAGGCAAATTGGCTTGAAATGTTCAAAACAAAAATATCAATCATCAGAGAAAGACGAACGTAATCTATCTTTATCATTAAAGGAGCTTAGTTATGCACATCAAAAATACTCAGTTAAAGAGTAAACGAAAAGCCCTGACCAGGACCGCGATTGCGGTGGCTGTGTCGGGTGCGATTCCGATGATGGCCCCGAGCCTGGCCAGCGCTCAAGAGGCAGTCTTGGAAGAAGTTGTAGTAACCGGTATCCGCAGCAGTATTAAGCGTGCCCAGGACATCAAGCGTGATGCCTCGGGTGTGGTTGATTCAATTGCCGCGGAAGACCTGGGTAAATTTCCCGATTTGAACGTTGCTGAGTCCCTGCAACGAATCCCGGGTGTGTCGATTGATCGCTCTGGCGGTGAAGGTCAGGCCGTAACCGTGCGCGGTTTGGGCCCACAATTCAACATGGTGTTGATGAATGGTCGTCAAATCGCAACCGATGCCAGCGGTGTTGGACTGGGTGGTGACGGTGGTCGTGAGTTTAACTTCGACACCTTGGCCGCAGAACAGATTACCGGTGCGAACATCTATAAAAGTGGTAATTCCACCGTTCAGGAAGGTGGTATTGGTGCCACAATCGATGTTCAAACCTTTAAACCGTTTAACAGCCCAGGCCTGCAAATCGCCGGTTCAGTAAAGGCAATCTACGAAACACTGTCTGAAGAAACTACGCCGTCTGCATCATTGTTGATTAGTAATACGTTCGCTGATGATACTTTTGGTATCAGCCTGGCGGTGAGTCACCAGGAACGTGATGTGCAAATCAACCGAATCCAGACTGCTGGATGGCGCCCAGGTCAAACCATCTCCAATAATCGTGATGGCGTATTGTTCACCAATGCGTTTATCCCACGAAACTGGGATCAGATCGTCGATCAACAAACACGTGAGCGCACCAATGCTGCTGTGACGCTGCAATTTGCTCCGTCTGAAGACGTGGTTGTCACCCTGGATGGATTTGCTTCTACCTTCGAAGTTGATTCACTGGTAACCGACCTGGCATCGTGGTTTGAGCCCGATCGTGTTGGTTCTGGTTCTATTGATCCGTCCACTGGCACGCTGACCAGCTTCACCCAGGAAATTGGTCTTAACCAGGGTTCAGGTGATCCGGCGACTGACTTCGTATCTACCACCCGTAACGGTCGTGACAGTTCTTCCGACGGTTTTGGATTGAACGTTGAGTGGGATATCAACGAGAAGTTGCGGGCTTCATTCGATGCCTCTACATCCTCAGCTGAAAATGACCAGGCAGCTCAACAACGCTTTAACGTAGTTGGCATCATCAATAACTACGCGTTTGACGGCACAGGTAACACACCTGTTGTTGCCCACGACGGTTTTGGTGGGGGAGCGCTGGCCGATATCAATCGTAACCGCCTGCACTACAACGAGGTGAACGGTTGGTTTAACGAAGATTCAATCGACGAGTTAAAAGCGGATTTCGAATATCTGCCAGACTCTGAGGTTGTCGATTCTGTACGCTTCGGTATCTACAACCAGTCACGCGAAAACAGTCGCTTCCAGTTGTTCGATAATGGTGGATGTGGCACTTGTGGCTACGGTGCGGTTGCCCCGATTGATGCAATCGGTCTGCGTCCATTTACAGCCGACAACTTTTTCCCTGGCTTGATCGATACCTTCTACACCTATGATGGCGATGCGTATATCGATTACCTGGCCAGTATTGGCGTTGGTATTACGCCGCAGCTGCAAAACAATCGTTTCACGATTAATGAAGACATCAATGCAGCCTATGTGGATGCCACGTTCAATCTGTCACTGGGTGAGATGCCGTTAACAATCAATGCCGGCGTTCGCTATTCAGAAACCGACGTTGATGTTGCGGCCGTTCAAAGTTTTATCTCAGACGTTGTTCCAACCACTGACTTAACTTTGTTCTCGAATCGTTTCGGTGCACCAACTGACATTGTTGAGGGTGGTAAATACGACAACATTCTGCCCAACATTAATGCCAAATTGGAGTTGAACGATGAGATGGTCGTGCGTTTTGCGGTCTATGAGTCGCTGACACGTCCAACCTTGTCTCAGTTGTCGCCTTCTACGGTGTTTAATGAGCCACGTCGACAAAACTTGACGGCATCCGGTGGTAATCCAGCTCTGGAACCATTTGAATCAACCAACTTCGACTTGAGTTTCGAATGGTACTACGGTGATTCAAATGTATTCTCGGCAGCGTACTTTAACAAAGACATAAGCAACTTCGTAACTACCCTGACCGGCGCCGAAACATTCGTGCTGGGAGACCGTAGCGCAGCCGATGGTTTCCGTTGTGCCGATGCTCTCTGTGCCCCAGGTGCCTTGGTTCCTGGTGTGGACATTGTTGGTACCACGGAAGAGTTGAATGGTGAGTCTGAGGTATACACTGTGACCCGTCCACAAAATGGTGAGTCAGCAGATGTAGATGGTTTTGAGATCGCGGTCACGCACCTGTTCGAGAATGGTTTCGGTATTACTGCCAACGCCACCTTTGTTGACAGTAACGTGAGCCTGGGAGCAGACCAGTCACAGTCTTTCGCACTGGAAGGTCTGGGTGATTCACAAAACCTGATTCTCTTCTACGAAGATGACACTTGGACTGCTCGTATCGCTTACAACAACCGTGAAGAGTTCCTGCGTCGCATCGACAACGGTTTTAACGGTGAGCCGGTAAATACTGAGGAATTTGGCCAGGTAGACCTGTTTGCGAGCTACAACGTCAGTGACACGCTGACCGTGTTCTTCGAAGGTACTAACATTACCGAAGAAGAATTGGTTCAAAACGGTCGTTTCGCCAACCAGACTTACAACATCGAAGACAACGGTGCCCGTTATGCCGTTGGTGTTCGTGGTAAATGGTAATACCCCCAAGAGTGTAAGGTGGCTGGATAAGTTCTTGTTATCTTAATTCCAGCCGGATTATGCCTTTTCAAATGGCTCGCGATGGTTAATCGCGGGCCATTTTTTTATTCTAATTCGGCAAATCAAAACCCTTTTTGACAGGGATGCGATAAGATCGTCCTTTCTGAATTGCCGTAACACAAGCTTGCCCACGAAGTCATGACAAAAGCGATCAAGACCATTGCCATTGTTGGCGGCGGAACAGCCGGCTGGCTGACCGCGGGCGTACTGGCAGCGCATCATAAAAATGCCACCGCCCAGTCACTCGAAATTACCCTGGTTGAGGCCTCAGACATACCCACCATCGGTGTGGGTGAAGGAACTTGGCCTACCATGAAGAACACCGTGCGGCGCATGGGCATAAAAGAGAGTACGCTTTTTAGTGAGTGCCATGCTGCATTTAAGCAAGGCGGCAAATTCGTCGAGTGGGTCCATGGGAATGGCGATTTCTATTACCACCCGTTCACCGTACCTCTAGGCTATGGTCGAATCGACCTGGCACCCTACGTCGAAGAGATTGAAGATTTTGCGCCTGCTGCTAATTTCCAACATCATGTCTGCGAAGCAGGGCTGGCGCCGCGTTCAATCACCGATGATGAGTACCAGGGACCGTGCAATTACGCCTATCACCTGGATGCTGGTGCCTTTGCAGATCTTCTCAAGCGGCATTGCAAATCCGAACTCGGGGTCGTACACCGGATTGCAACGGTGGAAGATGCAATCTTGAGTGATTCTGGCGATATCGAATCCATTCAGTTTACCGACGGTACGTCGCTTGCAGCGGATTTGTATGTTGATTGTACTGGCTTTAGTTCCCTGTTGTTGGGCAAGAAGCTGGGGGTGTCATTTGTTTCGCAAGATGATGTGCTATTTAATGACAGCGCACTGGCCCTGCAAGTGCCGTATGAATCCGAACATCAACCCATCGCCACGCATACCATTGCTACTGCTCAAAACGTAGGTTGGATTTGGGATATCGGCTTGCCGCATCGACGCGGAGTAGGGCATGTTTATGCCAGTAAGTTCTTGAGCGATGACGAAGCAGAAGTAAATTTATACAAGTACCTGAATGCTGAGCCCGGTTCACTGGAGCCGCGCAAAATTGGGTTTCGGTCTGGCCATCGCGCCGAATTCTGGAAGAACAACTGTGTGGCAGTGGGCATGTCGGGTGGTTTCGTTGAGCCCCTCGAAGCCACCGCCATCATGCTGGTTGAAGTGGCGGCCCGTTATATTGCCGATAATCTGCCGCCCGATGCGGAGATTATGAAAATCGTTGCCAAGCGCTTTAATCAGCAAATGGACTATCGCTGGAGCCGGATCATTGATTTTCTGAAATTGCACTATATGTTAAGTCAACGCCCCGAGCCGTATTGGCAAGCGCATACCGACCCCGCCAGTTTTCCGGAAAGCCTGAAGGAAGACCTGGCAATCTGGTCAACTCGCGGGCCGATCAATAGTGATTTTGAAGGGTCGGCGGAGTTATTCCCAGCCGCCAGCTACCAATATGTGATTTACGGCATGGGCTTTAAACCGGATTTCTCGCAACAAGCGTATTTATATGGCGAGCAACAGCAGGCAAAGAGTATCATGCAGAAAAACCAGCAAATCACTGATCAAATGCTACGCACCTTGCCGCCGCACCGCGAGTACATTGAGCAATGGCTTGCGTCCTCCAACAGGCGATAAGGTCTGTGGAATCATCAAAATAACATCATAGAAGACTAAAATGGCCGAATTAATTGAACTAAGTAATAAGACTCACTCCGATCTACGCCTGGTGGAAAACTGCGCGCTGATGGAAGCAAAAAACCAACATGTGATTGGATTGAAAGTATCGGAAGTTGGCATGGCAGCCGGAAGTTTCCCGCTGTTCTTTACCAAGAACACACAAACAGGTGATTGGGCAATCTCTGCGGTTGCCGGGCTGGAATTGAACACCAACTTGTTTATTGAAAATGACTACTGGGATGCGACCTATCTGCCCACGGTCATGCAGACCTATCCTTTCTATCTTATGAAGTCAGAGCGGGAAGAGGGCAGCTATACCATCGGCATCGATGAAGAAAATACCGCGTTTTCCAAGACTGAAGGTAAACCTTTGTTCGAAGACAGCGGTAAGGCGTCGATTATGCTGAGTGGTATCACCACGATGCTGGAAGAAGATATCAAGAACCAGATCCAAACCTTTCAATACGCTAAAGAGTTGGACGAGCTGGGATTGATTAAAGGGATGAATGTGTTGGTGCATTACAACGATGGCAATACCAATACTCTCAAGGGGCTATACACGCCTGACGAAGAAAAACTGCAGGCCTTGTCGGTGGAGGACCTCGATGCCTTGCGTCAAAAAGGTTACTTGCCAGCTATTTACGCAATGCTAATCTCTATTTATCAACTGAACGCCATGATTCTGCGCAACAACCGACTGGACGGCACCCGCAAAATCAAACAGGTTCAGTTAGAAGCGACCAAGGCAAAAGCGTCCTGGTAGTTTTTGTTCATTCAAAAATCGACGCCAAGCCAATCACTTCCAGACCTTAACGCTATGACCCGCATCTTCCCAATCCTGCTAGCAAGCTTACTCAGTCTTGGTAGCAGTCAGCTAATGGCAAAGCCCATTGGTGAGCACCCGCCGCAAATCAAAGAACTGACCATTCTTTCACATGGCAGTCGTATGCCCGGGCTGGCCTATATTGCCGAAGGTGTTGGCCCACATCCCACTGTATTGCTATTACATGGTTACCCCGGCAATGAAAAAAACCTAGATGTAGCCCAAGGCCTGCGGCGCCAGGGTTGGAATGTGGTGTTTTTTCATTATCGCGGTGCCTGGGGGAGCGAAGGTGAGTTTTCTTACCGAGGGGCGGAGCAAGATGTGCAGGTGGTGATCGACTATCTGCAAAACGAGGACAATGCTCGTGCACTGCGGGTTGATCCCGAGCGCATTTCCCTGGTGGGTCACAGCATGGGCGGCCATATGGCAGTGGCTGGAACCCTAGATAATCCCGCAGTCCAATGTGCGGTCTCTTACGATGGCGCAAATATGGGCGCGCGCGGCAAGGGTCTGGGTGCCGATCCCGAGGCGGCAGCGATGTGGAAGGCCTACGGCGATACACTGTTTATGTTGCAAGGCTGGTCTGGCACCAAGGCGGAAAAAGAGATTGAGGATTATGGCCCTCAATTGGACCTGGTTGCGCGAGCCAGCAAGCTCAATGGTCGACCGATATTATTGGTAGCCGCAGACACTCAAGTGATTCCGATCGATGTGCATATCAAACCGCTCGCTGAGGCGATCAAAACCGATAAAAACCATCAATTAAAGTATTTATTGATCAATGATGACCACAGTTTCTCGGCATCTCGGCTGGAGTTGATAGAAGCGACCGCTAAGTTTCTTCAGGAATCTTGCCGTTAGCCTACCATTTGCGGATCTTCACGGACTGCTTCCAGTAGATCTACATAGGCCTGTTCAACCAGGTGGTCAGGTTCGATCTCCAGGCGCTGCATCAGGCTCTGTGCTTCTTTCTCACCTGCGTGAATATCCTCGCCTGGCTCCAAAACAACCTCTAGCTCGATAAACTCTCCCAAGCCTTCGACTGAGTCCAGGTGAATTCGGGTACGGCCACAGAGGTGTAACTCGCGAACCTTGGATACCACTGCGCGAATACCATAGGCCGATTCCAGTATCGCCTTCAATCCTGCCGCATCATCGGTTTCGGTGATGTGGTAGTCGGAGAGCTTGGGGCCAGCCTGATCTGCCCGATGATAAAAGATGAGTTGGGCTGCTCCTTGTGCAAACTCCCTTAATTTCAAACGCCCATTGGGTGAATTGAAGAAAGTGTCACGCTGCTGCAAGGTCTCAGGCTCAGAGCCTGAGACATCGGCCGCCAACTGCCTCTGCCTGGCAGGATTAACAGCCCGGGCCTTGATTTCAATATTGTTGGCCACCGAGTCTTACTGCCGATAGAACTTGATCCCGGTTCCCCAGCGTTCCTTAAACCCGGGCCAGGCTTCGGTGAGTTTACCATCGGGCGATTTGGTTTGGGTGATGTCTTCGCGAGTTGGCAGGAAGTCACAATACCGATCCTGTTGTTTGATATGGCAGTTCAGGAACGCCAGTACCATGTGTTCATTGACACGATTGATGGTTTCGCTGTTCCAGGCAGGCTCGAAATAGTGGCCGATATCAAGGTCATTATTAAAAGCCACTTTCGGTGCAGGATGTTTGGCAATATTGTGTCGGGCATTTTCATACACCAGCATGTACTTGTTGTCAGAGCCCGTGTGAGTAAACAGTTTCTTTACGCCGTCTTCGTAACCCGAAATATCGTCCTGGTCCCCGGCTATATAAAAGCTTGGTACTTCGATATCTGCAAGGGAATCCAGGTCGTGCACGTTTAATTCGCCACCCCAGGGCGCAAATGCCACCATGGCTTTCCAGCGCGCGTCGACATCCTCGCGCGCCGCTTTGCAGCTACTGAATACTGGTGCCAGCGCAGCAGCCAGTTCAGCTGGGAAGCCAAACAACTCCAGGCCTGTGCTGCTGAAGCTGTAGCATCCACCAACCGTATTAATCGCGCCATAACCGCCCATTGAGTAGCCGATAATGGTGGCATTGTCGAAATCGATAGCACCAGCCAGTGCATCATCCTGCCGGCTAAAGTGATCCAGCACAAATTGTTGATCACGAGCCCGGTTTAACAATGTGCTTGGGAAGCCTGATGAGGGCGCTTTATCAAAATCAACCTCGGCGTTAGTAGAATCAGTGTGATCAATGGAGATCACCACGTAGCCATGGCTGGTGAGGTGTTCAGCAAGGTAAAACATCAGGGCTCGGTAGTCGGTGTAGCCATGGGAAATAACCACCAGGGGAAACTTTTGTTCACTCTTCAGTAGCTCAGCATCTCGGAAAGCCTGACCTTGCAACTCAAAGGCTTGCTTGCTTCGTGTGACATCGCGGTAGGTCACCAGTACTGAAGTCTCGTTTTTCGTTGCTGGGTACCAGATTTCAACCGTGAGATCCCTGTCTGCCAAGGTTTTAAAATCCTTGGCGCTCAGTTGAGAGGGGTTGCTTATTTGCTCGGTTCTAACCCCAACCGCAAGATCTCCGAAGACCGCCAATTCAGGCATGACGGTAGGCTGTTCGCTATAAAGTTGCTCGGCACTATTAGCAGTCGTGCTGATGAGAGCGCCCATAACGAACAGAACAAAGGATGGAATAGACAATAGGCGGAGAATTGGATTCATGATCGATATAACGGTTGAGGCTAAAGCGTTTAGAAGTAACAAGAAATCTCGGTGAATTTACATTATATAGGTTTGAAATATAT
>JBCCFY010000034.1:0-45052 GCA_039110515.1 Pseudomonadota bacterium | reverse complement strand
ATTTTCGATCAAACCCTGGATGACTTCCAATTCAACGCATTTACCGGTGCGGCCTTCACCCTGGCGAATGCAGGTGAAACCAATGTACAAGGTGTTGAAATCGACGCGCTGTATTTCCCAACTGACAATCTTTCATTGGGCTTTGCGGCAACATTCCTTGATCCGGTTTACGAATCATTCCCACTGTCAGCGTCAGGTGACCTGTCTGGTCAGGAAGTGGCAGGCATTGCGGACACCAGCATCTCGCTGTCTGCAACGTACAACTGGACGTCCGGTGACTACGACGGCTTTATCCGAGCGGATTATCAACACGAAGCGGACACCCGCATTTCAGACGACCCGAATCTGACTGCTGCGCTTGAAGCGGTGGGTAATTCGACTCGCGAGGTCAACCTTGTGAACATCAGTGCAGGCATTGCCAAAGGAAACTATGAGTTTACCGTTTGGGGCCGTAACGTGTTCAATGATGAGTATTTGATTAGTGCGTTCCCCTCCGTGGCGCAACCAGGTAGCGTGAGTGGCTATCCTAATCAACCAGCTACTTACGGTGTAACACTGCGAGTTAAAATGTAACTTAGGCAAGCAGTACGTAAGTGACAGCCGCGGGCCAAGCCCTACACTGTCAATCGGCCAGTCAGTGTTTCACTGACTGGCCATTTTTTTGCCGATTGTTTTTTAAAAGCCAATGTAAGTATCGGAGGTTACTTACGGGGTGAAATGGTAACTTTCTAGCAAGCCGCCTGATAAGCGGTGTCCATCCTGGGGGTTGACGTTTGCTCGTCTACCAATTGCGAGGCATTTGTTCCCACCCGGGTTGAATAGGTTCTTGAAATACCCGCAATGTCGATGCCGATATCTTTATTTTGGGCGAATCGCACCGCTTCTTCCTGCACCAGTTCTCCCCCGATTCGAATAGCGGTTATATAGTCCACACAGGCGTAGCGCTGCGCGGCACTGTTCTTATTCGGATCACGATCATAGAGCCCGTCAACATCCTTTAACAGGCGCACACTCTCAAGGCCTAGCGCATCTGCCAGGCAGACCGCGCTGATATCGCTGCCACCACGGCCAAGCAATACACATTCTCCCAACTCATCGACCGCAGAGAAACCCGGCATAACAATCACCGGATGAGCGTCGGTGGCCTGGCGTATTTTGTCGGCACATATTGAAACAGGCGCCGCGGAAGTACGGCTGCCGCTGGCAAAAAAATCAAAGTCAGCAGGCGTTCTCAACGCGGCAGGTATGTCGTGAAGCACCAGGTAGGCAACCAGGTCCGCGGTGGATTGGTATTCGCCCCTGGCAACCATTTCCGCATAGGCTACGCTGTCTGTGGCAATTTGTTGTTCAGTAGCCTGCGCTATCAGGCGTTCGGTCTTCCCATAGTAGGCGGATAAAACAGCGATAACGCTGTACCCCTGGTTTGAGAAGCGCTGAATCTCATGCGCAATGGTGGGGAAATCGGCCTGGCTATGGAGTACCGATCCGCCAAATTTTAAAACGATTGTTTTTCTGTTAGTCATCTTTCAATATCAGTTTGGTCATTTCAAACGTGAAGGTGCTAATAAAGAAAAATCAGGAAGGCAAGTACGCTAGATATGACTCGCAGACAACGCAATGTCGATCTTAAGAGCTTCGTACAGGCTCGCTTTAGCTGAATTTTTCTGCGCCCGCAATCTGAGACAAATCGGCGCCTTCGAGTAAGAGCGTTCTTTACAGAATGCTCGTGGCTTCGGATTATAAATGCAATTACGCCCGACGAGAAGCGTACATATATAAAAATTGTTGTGCCAAGGTTGCGCCCGCCAGTGCGGTAATTTCTGCGTGATCATAGGCTGGCGACACCTCCACCAAATCGAAACCGACAATATTCAAATCCGCAATGCCCTGCAAAATCCGCTGTGCCCGATTGGTGCTCAAACCACCCGCTACTGGCGTGCCAGTGCCTGGTGCAAACGCCGGATCCAGGGCATCAATATCGAACGTCAAATACGCAGGATTATTGCCAACCCGGTCACGAATCGCGGCAACAATATCTGCTACGCTGCGCTCATAAACCTGGTGGGCATCAATGACCTCGAACTCATGCGTGGGTGAATCATACTCCGTGCGAATCCCGATCTGGATAGACCGCGAAGGGTCAATAATTCCTTCCTGCGGTGCCCGGAAAAACATACAACCATGGTTGTACTTTTGTTCGGCTTCTTCGTAGGTGTCGGTGTGTGCATCGAAATGTATCAACGACAGGCAGCCATGATACTTTGCATGCGCGCGCAGCAAAGGCAAGGTTACGAAGTGGTCACCTCCCAGTGTGAGTAATAGCTTTCCAGCATTGATAATCCGGCCCGCATGCTCAACCACCTGCTCCAGCATGTCATCACTGTCGCCGCAGATCAGGTCGAGGTCACCATAATCGGCCACACCGATGCGATCACCCAGCACAAAATCCCAGGGCCAACGCTGCTCTTCCCAGCGCAAGTTACTGCTGGCCCGTCGAATTGCGACCGGGCCTGAGCGTGTACCAGCCCGACCTGTGGTGCCGAGATCGTACGGCACGCCCATAACCATGGCATCGAACGCGTCATTGTCCACATCGCGGCTTAGCGGCAGGCCGAGGTAGCTGTAGACATTGGCAAACATGGACAGGTCATCCATGGGCACCTGGTTACTCTGATCGTCACTCATATCGCTTATGCTGTGGTTATGCTGTGGTTATGCTGAGGGAAGCGATTACTGCTGCCAGCTTTTTAGCAACTCCTCGTAGCTGATGGTTTGACCTGCAGGCTTTTCGTTCGCCAGTTTTGCCTTTGGTGCGCCACTTTTATTCAGCCACTCTTCAGCGCTGGTTTCAGGGTTCAGCTTCGGCCCGCATTCGCCTTGCACATTCGCACGTTGCAGGCGCATCAGGATGCGGTCTTGCGCTTTGGCCAGTCCATCCAAGGCTTCCTGGGCAGTGGATTCACCGCTGGCCGCTTCGGCAATGTACTGCCACCAGAGTTGCGCGATCTTGGGATAGTCGGGCACATTGGTGCCGGTGGGTGACCATTGTAAGCGCGCCGGGCTGCGGTAAAACTCTACCAGGCCACCCAGCTTGGGTGCGGCATCCGTCATGGCTTGCGAATTCACATCCGACTCACGGATTGGCGTCAGTCCAACCAGGGTTTTTTTAAGTGACACGGTTTTCGAGACGGTAAACTGCGCATACAACCACGCGGCAAGGCGACGTTTTTCCGGGGTGGACTTCAGGAAGGTCCAGGAACCAACATCCTGGTAGCCCAGCTTCATACCCTCTTCCCAGTAAGGGCCTTTGGGTGATGGAGCCATGCGCCATTTCGGAGTGCCGTCTTCATTTACCACCGGGAGCGTGGGTTCTGACAAGGCAGCGGTAAACGCCGTATACCAGAAAATCTGTTGAGCGATATTGCCCTGGCCTGGAACCGGACCAGCCTCGCCAAAAGTCATGCCTTGGGCCTCAGGCGGTGCGTATTTACCCAACCAGTCGACATATTTACTGGTGGCATAAACGGCGGCCGGACCATTGGTGGCACCGCCGCGGGTAACACTGGATCCCACTGGACGACAACCGTCCACGCGAATACCCCACTCGTCTACCGGCAAGCCATTGGGAATGCCCTTATCACCAGCTCCCGCCATGGAAAACCACGCGTCGGTGAAACGCCAGCCCAGTGACGGATCTTTCTTACCATAGTCCATATGACCATAGACGCGCTTACCATCTATTTCCTTTACGTCTTCAGAGAAGAACTTGGCAATGTCTTCATAAGCCGACCAATTCACCGGCACGCCCAACTCATAACCATACTTGGCCTTAAACTGCTCTTTTAACTCGGCTCGCTCAAACCAATCGGCACGGAACCAGTACAGGTTTGCAAATTGCTGATCGGGCAGCTGATAAAGCTTACCATCCGGGCCGGTGGTAAAGCTAAGGCCAATAAAATCGTCCAGGTCCAGGGTCGGCAACGTAAGGTCCTTGGCCTCATTGGCCATCATGTCTGAGACCGGCACTACCTTGCCATAACGGAAGTGGGTGCCGATCAGGTCAGAGTCATTGATCCAGCCATCGTAGATATTGCGGTCAGACTGCATTTGCGTTTGCAGCTTCTCTACTACGTCGCCTTCCTGGATCAGATCGTGATTGATCTTGATGCCAGTAATCTCGGTAAAGGCCTTAGCCAATACCTTGGATTCGTATTCATGGGTGGTGATGGTCTCTGAAACCACATTAATTTCCATGCCACGAAAATCCGCAGCAGCCTGGGTGAACCAGGCCATCTCAGCGAGCTGTTCTTCTTTGCTCAGGGTGGAAACATTGAACTCAGATGTCAGCCATTTCTCAGCGGCATCGGAATACTGATCAGCAAAGCTCACATTGCTGATCACCAGGGCACAGAATGCCAATGTTGTGGTTAATGTTTGATTACGTCTCCGCATAGTTAAACCTGTAGTAGTAAGTTGTATTTGTAATGTGCACCTAACCCCAGCGTAACAGCACCAGCACCCACAGCGCCGAAATACCCAGGGCAATGAATAATGATAGTTGGCTGAAGGCTACAAACGCCAGGTGCAGGTAGGCGCTGCTTAACAGACCGATGAACAGTCTATCACCACGCGTAGTAGCAATGGGTAAAAAGCCCTTACGCTCCACGCAGGGCCATTTGATTTCAGCCAGCGTCATGCAGAGCAGAATCACGCCGATACCGATAAAAAATGCCGCACTGGTCGGGTGCCAGGCCATCCATTTCATCATAGTTCTAGTCTCTCGCAGTCTAACAATTTCGGGCTCATAAACTCACTCATACACGGCCAAGCGCAAAACCCTTGGCTATATGATTGCGCACAAACCAAATTACCAAACAACCTGGCACAATAGTGAGTACGCCAGCTGCGGCCAACAGGCCCCAGTCCACCCCAGCTGCACCGACGGTACGCGTCATGATGGCTCCGATGGGCTTGGCTTCGACCGAGGTCAAGGTACGCGCCATCAACAATTCTACCCAGGAAAACATGAAGGAGAAGAACGCGGTGACGCCAATCCCGGATCGAATCATTGGTAAAAATATCTTGATAAAAAAGCGTGGAAAACTGTAGCCGTCAATATAGGCAGTTTCGTCTATCTCGCGCGGCACACCGGACATAAACCCTTCAAGAATCCAAACCGCCAACGGCACGCTGAAAAGGCAATGCGCCAGCGCCACCGCGATGTGGGTATCAAACAAACCAATCGATGAATAGAGCTGGAAAAATGGCAACAGGAATACTGCTGGCGGTGCCATCTTATTCGTCAGCAACCAGAAGAATAATTGCTTGTCGCCCAGGAAGTGATAGCGACTGAATGCATAGGCTGCGGGCAGCGCGGTCAACAAGGTAATGATGACGTTCATCACCACGTAGACCATCGAGTTCAAATAGCCCATGTACCAGCTTGGGTCGGAGAAGATCGATCGGTAGTTATCGAATGACAGGTTTTGTGGCCAGTAACTGAGTTGACCGAGTATCTCCTCGTTGCTTTTCAGCGACATCAGGATCAACCAATATATTGGCAGCAGGATAAACACCAGGTAGATCGTTATGCCGATAATTTTGCGCTTATTCATACCGAACCCCTACCTCTGCTTATCCAGGTGGGTGATGGTGGTAAAGAACAGCCAGGAAACCAGCAACACAATCAGGAAGTACACGATCGAGAACGCCGCGGCCGGGCCGAGGTCAAACTGCCCAACCGCCATCTTGGTCAGGGTTTGACTGAGGAAGGAAGTCGCGTTACCAGGGCCTCCGCCGGTGAGCACAAACGGTTCGGCGTAGATCATAAAGCTATCCATAAACCGCAACAGTACTGCGATGACCAAGACATTGCGCAGCTTCGGCAACTGGATATATCTGAAGATAGCCCACGAAGAAGCCCGGTCTATTTTGGCCGCCTGGTAGTAATCTTCAGGAATCGCACGTAATCCTGAATAGCACAGCAGTGCCACCAGCGAGGTCCAGTGCCAGACGTCCATCGCGACCACCGTCAACCAGGCATCAGTGGGGTCGGACGCATAGTTGTAGTCAAAGCCCATACCATTCAGGAATGAGCCCAACAGCCCGATATCAGCTCGACCATAGATTTGCCAGATAGTGCCGACCACGTTCCAGGGAATTAACAGTGGCATCGCCATCAGCACCAGGACCACTGCAGCCATGCGCCCCTTGGTCGGCATCATCAATGCCACCAGGATGCCGAGTGGAATCTCGATCAGAAGCACCACGCCGGAGAAGATAAATTGCCTCACCAGCGCACCCTGCAGGCGGGGATCATTGAGTATTTCTCGATACCACTCTGCACCCACAAAGAAGGCATTGTCCTGGTCAAAGATATCCTGGATCGAATAGTTAACCACCGTCATCAACGGCACGATGGCAGTAAAACCCACCAGCAGAAATACCGGTAAGACCAACCACCAGGCACGATGATTTTGCACTTTCAGGCTCATGGCCGATCCTCACCGAGCAATAGTTCATCCACGTAGAGTTTTAGCCACGCCTCGGGGAATTCCAGGTAGGCCTCGGCTGCTGGCGCGGGGGCGGATTCATCCGTCCGCACCCTGATCACTTGCTGACCCAGTTGAAAGGTCAGGATCTTATACGAACCCAGGTTTTCAACATCGAGCAAATGGCTACGATAAGTGTTTTCCGCCGATGCATCATGAATTTTCACGAACTCAGGGCGTATGCCAATTTTAATATTGTCAGAATTTGGTTGGCGGAGGCTATTTTGTAGTTCGGCGCTTAAAGGAATTTCGATTCCATCGAAACTGACTCCCTTGGCGCTGGCACTGACCTCGATAAAGTTCATCCCGGGGCTGCCAATAAAATATCCTACAAAGGTGTGCCGAGGATTTTCGAACAACTCCTGCGGAGTGCCAAATTGCACGATCTGGCCTTCGTACATCAAGGCGATTTTGTCGGCAAAGGTTGAAGCCTCCAGTTGATCATGCGTCACATAGACCATGGTGATATTGAACTGCTCATGAATCTGTTTCAGTTTGCGACGCAACTTCCACTTTAGATGTGGATCGATCACCGTCAAGGGCTCGTCGAACAGGATGGCCGAGACATCATCGCGCACTAGGCCGCGCCCCATCGATATCTTTTGTTTTTCATCGGCAGTTAGATTATTTGCCCGCCGATAAAGCACTTCGCCTAGCTCCAGTACTTCAGCAACCTCAAGCACCTTCTCCGTGATCCGCGCCTTTGGGTATTTCAGGTTCCGCAGCGGGAAGGCCAGGTTGTCGAACACCGTCATCGAATCGTAAACAACAGGAAACTGAAACACCTGGGCGATATTTCGCTGTTCCGGCGCCAGGTGATTAACCTGCTGATTGTCAAACAACACCTTGCCCTGCGATGGAGTGAGCAAGCCTGAAATAATATTCAGCAAGGTACTCTTGCCGCAGCCTGACGGGCCTAATAGTGCATACGCACCGCCCTGCTCCCAGACGTGATCCATTTCACGGATCGCATAGTCGGCGTCAGTACCTGGTGTATCCAGGTAACTGTGAGCGAGTGATTGCAGGCGTATCTCGGTCATGCTGCGCGCCCCTGTGTCGCTCCATGGGGCAGCAGTACCGTCTCACCCGCTTGGTCAAACACATACAAATCCGCCGGAGAGAAATAGACCGGCACCGAGACGTCTGTGTGAAAACTGTGCACGCCAGTGATCTGCGCAACGAGGTTAATAGTTCTTCCATCGCCCGCACGTTGTGTTGCCAGGTGGAGGAACGTTTCCGAGCCGCTGATCTCGGCTACGTCCACCTGTAACTCCATGCTCACGGCGTCCTCAGCCAATGGGCTCATTGAAAGGTGATGCGGCCGCAAACCGAACTGGTAATCGCCATCCTGCAATTCACCCGACTGCGACAGACCAAAGCTTATTCCTGTGTCAAAGGTCACAGTGCGATCACTCAATTGACCACTAATGATATTGATGGGTGGTTCGCTAAACAGTTCTGCCGCTGTTACCTGCTCCGGCTTACTATAAACATCATTAACTGGCCCGGACTGGATAATTCGGCCCTCATGCATGAGAGTGGTAGTGCCACCCAGGGCCAAGGCCTCGCTGGGTTCGGTGCTCGCGTAGATGGCAATAGTGTTCTGCTTTTTGAACAACTCGCGCAGCTCAAAACGCAGCTCTTCGCGTAATTTATAGTCGAGATTTACCAGCGGCTCATCAAACAGGATAAGCTGGCTGTCCTTCACCAGGGCGCGGGCCATGGCGGTGCGTTGTTGCTGTCCGCCAGACAACTCCAGTGGCATGCGCTGCAAGTAATCTTCTATATGCAGCATTGCAGCAACCGACTCCACCTTGTCTTTAACATCAGCGTGGCTCAAACCCTCGATGCGTAAAGGCGAGGCTATGTTTTCAAACACACTGAGGTTAGGATAATTAATAAATTGCTGGTAGACCATGGAGATTTTGCGCTTCTGCACCGGTACACCCGTCACATCAACTTCATCCATATAGATCTTTCCAGTATTGGGCTGATCCAGCCCCGCCATCACCCGCATTAGTGAGGTCTTGCCGGCCAGGGTTCTACCAAGTAGCACGTTAAAGGATCCCCGCTCAAAGGCAATATTGATACCGTCCAGGTAGCACTCTCCCTGCACTGTCCGTGATACGTTTTCCAGTCTGAGTGCCATGTAATTCTATGGATGGATTCTTCTTGTTGTTCTCCGGTTTAGACGCATGATAGCGTAGCTCAGGCGGATTGTGTTCAAACTTATCGCCCGGCAAAGGAAACGCAGGATGTCGTGACGCTGAAAAACCGCACCAGGCAGCGGCATGGTAAAAAGCGAGCAGGCTGCAGAACGCAAAAACGCACGCGCAGTATCAACCACGCGTGCGCTGCTGCCCCACTGCAGTTATTGCTCTGGTCGATTATTGCAAAGCAATAATTTCCTGGGCGGCCTGGCGCCCTGTGCGAAATGCACCTTCGACTGTTGCCGGGTAGCTTGAGCTGGTCGCCTCCCCGGCGAAGAACAATTTGTTATTCACGGGTTGCCGCAGGTTTTCGCGGTGATTGGCCTGCGAACGCACACCCATATGTGAATAAGCACCCTTGGAAAAAGGGTCCGATCCCCAGCGTGTTTGCACGATATGCGTTGGATCAGGAATTCCGGCACCGTAGATATTACGTAACGCCGCCATTGTCTCGTTGGTAATTTGCGCATCGGATTTGGCTTCCATGCTGTCACCGAAACTGCCACCGTTAAAGCTCACCAAAACGCGCCCGTCCCCTACTTCATCAAAATAGTAGTACTCCGAGTAACGCCCAGACTGTGGGTTCACATAACCAATAATTTCTTCACTGGTATTCCAAAACGCATGAGGAAAGAACATCCAGGTCTTGTTTAGCGTACCCGAGCCAAATCGATTAATCGCTCGACGCTTGTTTTGGGGTAAGTCGGGTATAAACTCAATATCTCCTGCCTTCAAAACCCCAATGGGAACCGTCACCACCACTCGATCGGCCGTGTATCGCTGCCCGTTTGTGGTAAACACCCTGACCGTACTGCCACCATAGCGAATCTTATTGACCACCTTGTTAAAGCGAATATCCAGATTGTTTGCCAGGTGGTCAGCAAGTTGCACAAACCCATCCGGCACAATCACATCACCCCCGCGTAAATCCTCTCCCTCCCAGGGTGCCTGGGCCGACAACACATCCAGTGCCCCAGCGTATTCAAGCTCAAAATAGGTGTGCATCAGGTAGTCGAACTCACGGCGATTGTCGACAATGTCATCAAACGCACCTTCCTGGTACTTAACTTCTACTGCATCTTCAAGGGAACCGGTTCGACGATTGTTAAAGGCTCGCCGGGCTTCGCGATTAACAATCTGCAGGAAGGCCTCTTCTTCAGCCAGGGTTATGCGGTCAGCGACCCCATCGGCATCCCAGTTTGAGCCATTGTCAAAGTCCGTAGGGTCGCTGGTATTAACACCGATCCGCTCGGCAAGGGCGAATAAGCGGCTATCCCGCTTTCCAACAATCCAACTGGCCCCGAGATCAAGGATTGTACCGGTAGCGGGGTCAACATAGCTGTGTACCCGTCCACCAATCCGGTCTCGTGCCTCGAGCACGGTCACATCGAAACCCTCTCGATCAAGTACCCTCGCTGCCTTTAATCCAGCAACCCCGGCACCAACAACAATAACTCGCTCGCTGGCAGTGGCCAGCACAGAGCAAGTAAGAAAAAAAAACGCGATAATTACTTTTGCTGAGCGCAACATAATGTCCCCCCAAAGGAAATCTGTTTTGGTCAACTAATACAATAACTTATCCTGATTTTTGAGGAATCTCTTCCTATAGGGACGGGAAATTTTCTACGGTGTAGAATAAATGCTCTGAGTTGCTAATGTGGTAAAAACATACTCCGTGGATCACTAGTCTTTGATTATTCGAAAACCGATGTGATTGGTTGAAAAATCGCTTTCGTGCCCTTGTCGGGCTTCAGGACGGTAGCGTCGGCAATAGTTTCTCGCGCATAAGAAGGATCCTCCTTTGATGGTGTGCCGCTGTGGGGCATAAACCGTATCCGTCCACTCCCAGACATTTCCTATCATGTCATAAAGACCAATCGAGTTTGCGGCGTAACAGGCCACCGGTGCTGTCGAGGTATAACCATCGTCTCCGCTATCAACCACGGGGAACAATCCTTGCCATGTATTGGCGATTGGCATGCCCTGTTCATCATACGCTCCTGCCGCCCGATTCTGATTGCCCGCCAGGCCCAGGCTCGCAGCATACTCCCACTCCACTTCGCTGGGCAAGCGACCACCTCGCCACCGCGCATAATTGGTCGCATCGTTGTGACTGACATGTATCACCGGATGATAGTCTCGCCCAATGAGATCACTGCCGGGTCCGTCTGGCTGACGCCAGGTAGCACCCTGCATCAATTCCCATTTTCCATCCTGGTCTGCACGCTGGCTGAATAAGGCCGAACCGGCCGCAGCTGGATCTGCCCCGACTTTCTCCGCATCGCTGACATAGCCCGTCGCTTCTACAAATTCAGCAAATTCCTTATTGGTCACTTCATGCGCGAGCAGCTTGAAAGCCGCAACGCTGACAGCATTGCGACGGGATTCCTCAGGATAGAGTTGGGCAAAATCAGGATTAAACTCGCCCGCTGGAAGCTGCACATAGGTCCCAAAGGCTACGAGCGTGTTTTCGCAGGTTTTCCCTGCTGGGGATTCATTCTGGCAGGCGCCGAGTAATGCGGCCAAACCAATAACCAACAATGGCAAAACTGCTTTTTTCATCGACATCCTCATGGTCACGACAGGCATTGTATTGCAGAGCGATCTGCCATAGAAGCTTGCACGCATTTCTTTTGCTGATATAATGGCATAAATAGTGTCATAACATTTGTTATTACAAGTTGCACATACTACAGGAGATTCCCATGTCTGGTCGCAGCAAACTTTGGATAATAAGCGCCTTACTCTACGGCGCGTTTGTGTTCTGGTACACCGACTTCGGTGGCCCACTCAGTGATGCTGAAATTGAGGAATGGAAACAAACCATGACGACCAACGGTACCATGCCGGAACGTGTGGAATATTTTGAAGACTTCTTTCGTAATGACAGCGGGCGGCAATTCTTGATGGTTAACGCCATTGATATGAATGAGAACCCACCCGACGTTGAAGGCGCCGAACCTGGCGAGACAGCCACTCAACTGATGGACCGTTACTTGGAACACATGCTCAGAGAACAGTTTATCCGCGCCAGCCACCCGGTTATCCTAGGCTCAGCTGTATACCCGGCATTGGATTTACTGCGGATTGAGGAAGGCCGTGACTGGGACGCGGGCGCTATCTTTCGGTATAAAAGTCGCCGTGCATTTATGCAGATCATCGCCAACCCGGCTACCCTTGAACGACACGATTTCAAGTTAGCCGCGCTGGAGAAAACCATTGCCTACCCAATTGAGACCAGCATCTACCTTGGCGATCTGCGCTTGTTACTCGGTCTGGCATTACTGGCGATTGTCGCCCTGCTGGATAGCCTGGTGTTCGCCAGGCGAAACTAGACCAGGTTAATTGCGAGCCTGACCGAACAGTCTCGTCCGCAGGCTGATGGGTGGCGGTGTGCTGGTGGCAGGATCAAGCGGCAGTTCATACATTTCCGCCAGGCCTGAGGAAATATTGCCATCCTGATGTAATGCAGTCAGCCCTCCACTGTCTGCCAACAGGTCCTCAACTCTGCGCTGATCCGCAGCCGACAGGTTAGCAAAAGCCTGCTGCAGATTCTCCCGACACCAGACCCGATACGTCGTAGTCTTGGTCTGACTAAAGCTGAGGGTCTCTCCTTCGTAATCAAAACGCTTAGATCTGGCCTGATGGGCCAACGCATTCTGATGTAGATACGGTAAATAGTCCTTGCAGATGCGCTGCAACAGCGGCTGCCAGAAAGTTGCTTGTGGCCAAATCCATTGTTGTTGTGCTGAAAGCTTACCGGGCCTGGCATTCCATAAGCGCGCCAACCATTCATAGGTATTGGGTGCCTGGCGTCGCATCACTTCAGCTGACTCAACATCATTACCAAAGTGACGAAACATCGAGGCAAAATAACCAAAGTCCGCGATGGATGGATGGCTGCCCAGTAGGTACGGCTGTGATTCAAGGAGCGGTTCGAGAAACTCAAACTCCCGGTACAGCATATCCCGAACCTGCTCAGCATTGCCCTTGCCTACGCCATCATCCCAGAGCCACTCATTGAGCTGCCGCCGTCCGAAGTACCAGCCAAACGGCCTGGCAACCACGCGTGGCATAAACTCATTGGCTATTCGCCAGCCGAGCGCCCAACGCGAAGCACGGGGAAACCAGCGCCACCACATGGCTGGCCGCCATAACCATTCATCAGCATAGTCCTCAACTAACAGAGCGAGAAAGCTCAAGGCGGGATCGGTTGGAAAGATGGGTGGCTCAGGATACTCAGCCTCAAACCACTGAATCATCGGCGTGGTGTCGAACAACCAGAGTCCGTCTGCAGTTTCTACTGCAGGCATCTTTAGAACCCCGGTGGCCGCGCCGATGCGTTCCATCAGTTGGCGATTTAGATCAACCGGCTGGTGAGGAATTTGCTTGTAGCGCAGATAGGCTTCAAGCTTTCCGCTGAAATAGGAAATGTCGGATTTGTACAGCGTGTAGGGTTCGTGTTTTGCAGTCACGCGCTACAGTTTAGAACATCTAATCTACTTGTGCCCGGTAACATCGAGGATAGCCTGCACGCATTTCTCTGGTTGATCCTGTTGTAGAAAATGTCCGGCATCAGTAATGGTGCGATGATCCACACCTTGGCAACCAGGGACTTCTGCCAGGAACCGTCGATCGCCGCCTGCGGTAACCGGATCGTTGTCTGAAAAAGCCGTCATAAAGGGTTTATCAAATTTTCTCAGTACTTCCCAGGCTGCGTTGTTTTCATCCACCTCTGCCTCGTTCTTGAATACCGGTACCAGGGTTGGAAACTGGCGAGCACCAGACATAAACTCTTTGCCAGGAAAGGGTGCTTCATAAGCAGCGACCTCGGATTCGGATAACTCATCACGAGTGGATAGCCGCATCACATCACCAATGGTGAAATTCGGGTTTTCTGCTGCGTATTTACGCCAATACAGAAACCCAGGTATACCAATCTTGACGCGGAACTTGGCGGGAAGCTGCTCGGCATCCACTACTTCAATATGCGGATAAATCCACTGCAAGATCTTACCCGGCAAGCTGGGCACCATACCGGCTGGTAGTCCACCATTTGCCAATACCACGTGGCTGAATCGTTCGGGAAAACTCGTGACCAGGCGCAAACCGATGAGGCTACCCCAGTCCTGACAAAACAGGGTCACATTATTGATATCCATTTGGGTCAGCCAATCACTCATCCAAGTGACGTGACGTGCATAGGTATAATCTTCTCGCTTGGTAGGTTTATCCGATCGACCAAAACCAACCAGGTCGGGGACGACAACACGAAACCCTGCACCCACCAACATGGGAATCATATAGCGATACAGGTATGACCACACTGGCTGACCATGCATGAGCAACACTATTTGACCATCTTTGGGTCCCTCGTCCAGGTAGTGAACCCGTAACTGTCCGCCCTCGGTATCGTCGACCTGCAAATAGTTAGGCGCAAACGGATAGTCCGGCAGGTTTTCAAATCGTTCGTCTGGGGTACGTAAAAATTCCATGGTGACCTCTACTTGATACTGTAATTAAACGCCGTCCAATACCTCGATATCCGGCGCCGCGGTTACCAGGCCAGCCATCGCTGCACCGGCGGCCTGGAAATAGTCGGTCACACCATGTGCTTTGATATCGTCAGCCGTTTTGTATTGCTCTAACACTTTGTAAACCTGCGGATCACTCTTGCTGCGGTGCAACGCATAGAACGTGCAACCTGGCTCGTTCGCCAGCACTTGTTCCGTTAATTGTGTGAACAAGGCTTCAAATTCTTCGTTCTTACCTTCTCGTACAGTGATTGTGGCGATGACACCTAGCGACATGATTGACCTCTTGTTGAAAGTGAAACTAAAAATGGTTCTGCTGAACCGGTACTGAGTTAGAAACTGTGCCCAGTCTAATAAATGACATATATTGTGTCAATATATAAAAAGCAAAGCGTAGTGGAATGAACTTGTTAACCTGTGCTGAGGTTAGCAAGCGATTGCTTGAACCCTCTTGTGCATTGTTCGAAAAGTTATCCGGCCTTGGACTAGACATTTTCAAGAGTATATACTCTTATTTTAAATCTAATTCCAGAGCCTCAGTGAAATGAATGCCGAAAACAAAAAAATTGTGATTATCGGAGCCGGTTTTTCCGGTCTGGCCGCCGGGAAGGAATTGTTACGAAACGCGCAGGAGGACTTTATTATCCTGGAAGCTCGCGATCGGATTGGCGGCAGAGTCAAGCCAGGCATGCTCGGCCCACTCAGCATTGACCTGGGCGGGATGTGGTTGGGGCCCACCCAAACCAGGCTTAAAGAGTTGGCCGCTCACTACCAGGTAGCAACCTATCCAACCCCGCTGGCCGGAAAGTCGATTTTTTCTGTCAATGGCAAAATGCATCTGGGCGAACGAGAGGAAATCGATGGTCTGTTTAATATTTTGGAGGGTGTGGACTATCTGAATTCGCGCAAGAAGATCGACAAGATGCTCAGCGGGATCGACTGCTCCCAGCCCTGGAACCATCCCGAGGCAAAGGCTCTTGACGCAGTTACCGTCGAATATTGGCTACAGAAATCGGTGAAGTCGAAAAGAATCAGAACCTTGTATCGGCTGTTATGCTTTTCTCTGTTCTGCGCTGAGTCAGACCAAATTTCGATGTTGTTCTTTTTGCATTACATCAAGTCTGGCGATGGTCTTGATGTCATGATTTCAGCCGATGCCGGTGGTGGCCAGAATTTTCTGTTCCATGGCGGCGTGCACCAGGTTGCCGATCAGATGGGGCATGATCTGGCCGGCAAGATCAGGCTGAATTCTGCCGTCACTAAAATTAGCTGGACCGACTCTGGGGCCCAGGTGGATACAATTGACGGCAGCTATGCGGCCTCACAGGTCATCATCGCCCTGCCCCCGACAATTATCCCGAAAATCCAGTTTCAACCCACACTGCCCAGGAAAAAGAACGCATTGCATAAGCGCTTGGTAATGGGCTCAGCGATCAAGTTTTGGGTTTTATACGAGACGCCGTTTTGGCGTGATCAGGGTTACAGTGGCTCTATATTGATTGATGATATGCCTTGCACGCCGATCTATGACGTGTCACCCACAGGGCAAGACCTAGGCGTCATGGCTGGTTTTTTTGATGGTGATCACGCCTTACAGTTTTCTGGTGAGAGTAGCGATTCCCGAAAGCGGGTGGTTACTGAGACCATTGCAAAATTCTACGGGCCCCAGGCACTCGAGCCTGTCGATTATGTAGACAATGATTGGACCACGGAAGAATGGTCAGAAGGATGTTATGGCGCTTTTGCGGGGCCTGGCGTGTATCACCGCTATGGCGAGTGGCTGAAAAAATCGTTTGGGCCGTTTCACTGGGCTGGCACCGAAACATCACCGGTTTGGACTGGCTACATCGAGGGTGCAATTCGGTCTGGTGAAAGTGCGGCTAAGGCCGCGTTGGCTAGTTAAACCCTGGCTATCATCGCACTCCATGGCTGTGCATATAGACAGCGTGCATGCGCTTTACTTCTTCTAATAGCGGCTTGGCGGTCTTGGCATCGGATTCCAGTACTGCGTCGGTCAGAGGCACGACACTTTCAATCAACACACGAGAAAGGACTCGCGCTTTAGCTGTTGAAATACTGGGCTCGTACTGTCGCAATGCCTTCGCCAGTTTTTCGATCAGGCGTTTATTATCGGCCTGATCAAGCGCATAAAGGGAAGGCTCTGAGTGCATGGCACGCCGAATTGCCGCACCGCCCGGAACCTGTTTGAGTGAATCAAGATACAAATCGATGTATTGGGACCAGACTTTCTGAAAGTCACGCTCTTGCATTAGGGTTTCTGCAAAATCATCAAACCAGGCATCCCATTCGGCCACCATCTGCTGCGCCAGTGTAGAAACGATCGAAAGTTTATTTGGAAAGTAGCGATACACCGCTGAAATGCGATACCCGGCTCTTTCCGCGAGCAGGTTCGTATTAAACCCGTCCCAGCCAACCTCCTCCAACAACAACGCCGCTTCGTGAAGAATGGTGTCGAAGGTTTTTTGTGACCGTTGTTGTTTCGGCCTTTCCCGTAGTGAAATATCAGAAGTCATGTGTTCGTTCGATAAGCGGTTCAAATACCGGCCTTGTTAATCGTGGATAAAGTTACTCAATACCGTGCTTCAACAGCCGATTGGCAAATAACACTTCCACAGTTCAAGATTACTTCACAGGCTTCAAATTCGCCATATCAGCTCAAAAATATATTCCTCGTTTTGTTTTCAGCGGATGCTAATACTGGGATGTGAAAGGTGCCCCCTGTTGAATGGACTAGAATATGGTCTAAAATGATTATCAGCCTGGGGGGGCAGGTGAGCGATCATCCGCTACCTGTCACAAGTCCATAATAAACAACACCGGAGGCCATGCATGCGAATCTACGTACCCGATGAGCTATACGACAATCCAACCAGCTACGTTGCCGAGAACTACGCACCCGATATCCTGGCTGCCGGCTACAATTTTTCCAGGGCAGTCTATCAACATTGCAGCTTATCACTACGCGAAGCAGAAGCCGCACGCATGCGCACCGCTCAGATTAACGGTTGCCTGATTTGCAAGAACTGGCGATCAAAACGCGACCTGCCCAGTTTTTTTGAGTTTGCCGGGGGTGATGCCGAGACTTCCTTCATCATGAATGGGCCCGCGCCCGACGAAGATTTTTATGAAGCCGTGGAAGGTTGGCGAGAGTCATCAATTTTCACTGACCGTGAAAAACTGATTATTGAGTATGCCGAAGGACTGGGACAGGACCCACAGGGCATTGCCGCCAACGAGGATTTCTGGACCCGCTTTAAGGCAGCATTCAGCGATGAAGAAATTACCGATCTCACCTTCAGCATCGGCAGTTGGATCGCCATGGGCCGTGCCACTCATGTACTCGGCATGGACACTAGTTGCGGCGTCTAAGCAGACTCGGTTAAATCAAGCTCCGGTAAATGCCGGGGCGCGGCGCTCTTTCCGGGCTGCGAGGGCTTCAGCAAAATCAGCCGATTCGAATAGTTGTCCCAGGGCCAGGTTTTCACGATCGAGGGCCTCGGCAAGCTGGTCTACCAGCGGTGTGTGAAGCAATTTCTTGATTTCGCTGACCGCGCGAGGCGCGCCTCTGGGCGGAACCAACTGCAGCGCTTTCTCATACGTGTGCTCCAAGAGCTTTTCCGCAGGCACAACCTCGTTGGCCAGGTTTAGTTCCTTGGCACGCTGCGCATTGATTGGTTCGGCAAAAAACATAATCTCCTTGGCTTTTTGCATGCCCAATAGCCTTGGCAATAAAAACGAGGATGCCAACTCTGGACATATACCGAGCTTGGCAAACGGCAGTTGCAGCCAGGCATGCTCCGCCATGTAGACCTGGTCGGCACCCGCCAGGGTAAGGGTTACCGCCCCACCAATTGCCAGGCCATTGATGGCAGCCAGGATCGGTTTTTCGCATTGAAAGATTTTCAGGGTGGTGGTTTTCTGGGCTATGTCTTTGAAATCGAGTGTGGCCATGATCTCTGGGGCGACCCCTTCGTAAGCATCCGGGCTGAAATACCCACCACTGCTATACGCCTGCTTCGCTGGATCATCTGATTCCGGGTCTGGCGCACCCGTCATGATCAGCGCATGCGCGGCGTCATCTTGCTGAAAAGCGTCGAATGCTAACTGCACCTCGTAAAACGAGTAAATACTCAGGGCATTTTTGCGCTTGGGCGTATTAAAGGTGAGCGTGGCGATGCCCTGTTCGTCGCGCTGGTATGAGATATCTTTAAAGTCCTGTGTGTTCATAATTGTCTTTCAACTAAAGTCGGAATAATCAGAGACCTTTGCGGGCCAGGATAATTTCATCGGAATTCGCTGGCAGGCTGAACATCACGCCGTCCTGGCCGATGGTGTATTCCGGGAACACCTCGCCTGCTCCGTCCAGGAACAAGCTCTCCTGGCCAGGAATTACCATGGGCGGCACAATATGGTAGTAGAGCAGATGCCCAACCTCAGCTTCCTTGGCGATTTGTGCAGCTTCCATTGGCGAAGCGTGGTAATCAAGAATATCGATGGTGACCTTTTCCAGCACCTTATTGCCGACCTTCTTCGCAGCGGCGTTCATCTGCATCACCAGATTTGGCGCCAGCGCTTCATGCACCAGCAGATCGATGCCCTTTGAGAATTCGCGAACATTGTTCATGGCAATGGTGTCACCGGTAATAAGCAAAGTTCGCCCTTTGTAACTGAAGCGGTAACCGACTGCTGGAACAACCGGGGCGTGACCAACAGCCAGTGCTTCAATGGTTACCCCGTTTTCCTCTAACAGCGTTTCCAGTTTGCCCAAAAACGGTGTATTGAATTCCCGCGCTTCCATGCCGGCCCCACTTAACGGAGCGACAGTATCACCGTGGTGTTCATGACGATAAACCTTGTCAAACTGGTAAACCGCGTTGAAGCCATCCACCACTTTGCTAAGACCGGTTGGTCCGTACACGGGCAATGGCGACGTGTTTGCGGTGCCCACCCAGCGTATGGTAGCCATTTCACCCAGACCATCAATATGATCCGAGTGATAGTGGGTAATGAACACTGCTTCGATATCACCTGGCTGGAACCCCATACGACCTAGATTGCGTAATCCGTCGGTACCCGCATCCACCACGTACAATTGCTTGCCCGCGACCACCGCGACACAAGGGCCAGATGCATTAGGCGCTGGCAGCGGTCCACCGGCCCCACACAATGCCAGGTGCAAACCATCATCCAGTTCACCGACTAAATCCCCGAGAAGTCTGGACTCGATGCCCCTGGCCATTAATCCACTGAGAATGTCATCTTTTTTGCTGGCAAACACCAGCCCGAGTACGACCAACACTGCTAGAAGAATTACTAATATCTTTTTCATTTGTTATACCTCGCTCTCTGCAGAGTATTGAGTAGATAATGAATCGGTTGTAGCTCGGCCTGAAGTGGCTCAAGCAGACGTGGCCCTGTTCTGCAGCAACTTCTGAATTGTTTGCGCCACCAACCACAGGCGGTCCTGCCCCCACAGGCCGAGGACCTCCTCGCCCTGCTCGTTCAACACCCGGTAGCTTGGCACACCCCATAAACCCATGTCGTACATGGCCAGACGATTGGTTTCGATCTCTTCTTCCCAGCCTGGCTGACCAATCCGAGACTTGGCGTCATCCCAGCTTAGCCCGGTGCGCGTAACGACCTCTCGCATGCCTTTGTCGGTGTTGGTATTGATTGCCTCCACCCAAGCACAGCGTAAGAAATTTGAAAAGAACTCGATCGCCTTGCCCTGCTCTCTGGCCCAGGCCCAGAGTGAGTATGCTCGACGAACGGGTTCACCGATGGGGTCCGCACAGGGCCCGAACGGCGCCCCGGCAGCGCGTGCCTCGCGCCCGGTATCAAACAATATGTACTTGCCCTTCTCCATGGTGGCAGGCACGCCGCGCATCACCATGGGCAAAACCGGTAGTACCTTAAGAGTCACACCAGTTTGCTCGGCTAGCTCCACCGTGCGATCAAAGGCGATGGCCGTATACGGGCTACGCAATGATGGGTAGATCTCCAAAGTGATTCGGCCATCATCCTGCAAGGGACCATGTGGCTCATCCGGGCGCGGTGCGATCAGGGGTTCACCGGGCGTATTGTCCAAACCCAAGGCGATCAATCTTTGTTCCAGGTGATGCAAGCGATCAACCCCCCAATACCACTCATCACCGTAGTAGAACATTCCGCCTGAATAGTGTTTAAGCTCAGTACGCCGAGCGTTACCGGCCGCCAAGGCGGCGTCTGCCTCTGCGTCACTGACTGAACTGAATTGCCCTGCCAATGCCAGAAGACCGTCGGCCTTGCCCGACCACAGAGCCATGCTCACTGTTACAGCGTGTTGGATAAACGCCTTGTCGTCCATGCCCGCCAGGATTGCTGAAGCCTGTTTTACTTCCACGGTTTGCAATGAATAGTCATCACCAGGTGATGCAACCGGTGGTGCCACACCATACTGTTCAGCGATCAGGCTGGCATCTTTACAAGCCAGCTTTAACAACAAATCCGGCTCAGGAGCGTTGGCGCCGGTTGCCTCACCCACCAAGTGACAGCGCAGTTGCACCTTGTACCGTTTGGCTAACTTGTCGAGAACTTGCACAGCGAGATGACTGTATCCATCGTCCACCTGGTGAAAATATTCAACCGTATGTGGTTGCTTGAGCTTGGCGCGTGTCTGCTCAGCCTTGTCGCGGGCTTTCTGCTGACGTGCTTCACTCGACATGGTCGACATCATTTTTGAGGTTAGCCAGCGTCGTATCAGACCCGGATCCATGGTGGCCGCGCCGCCTTGTTCCTTGAACTGTTGACTCATAGCGAACCTCGTTGGTGCTTAGCTAGCGTGACCCTGGTCACGAATAATTGATTCAATCATGTTCTGCAACATGTCCACACAACGCGACTTAGAAAGCTTCTGATGATCGCGCAAGCGTGTCCACATCTCGAAGGATGCCAACCCGTCAATGAGTTCCCTGGCATCTGTATCCAGCCCTTTGAGCTCCGGTACGCGTTTCTCAAACTCCTTCCGAAATCGTTTTTGGCCACGTGCATAGTTTTCTTGCAAAATAGTGTAGCGCCATAACTGCGCCTTGGTAGAACGAAAGACGGGATTCCAGGTATCGTAGGTGTCTGCACGTAAGTTAATAGCGCTTGCTATGCGCTCACGCAAACTACCTGCTGGTGGGCGCTCTGCAAAAATGCGATCAAACTCGGTTTGCAGCGTAGCATCAACGGTTCTGAACAGGGTTTCCATATCCGGAAAGTGTCGAAAGAATGAACGAATCGGCACACCCGCCTTATCCGAAATCATTTGCGCAGTGGGCACCAGCTGCCCTTCTCTCAGCAGGACTTCGCAGGCTTTGAGAATGGCTTGTTTACTGCGCTCACTGCGCAGTCGACGTCCATCCACCACTTCTGCATCGGCTGTTTTTTTCATTGTTATACCGGACTATTCTTGTTCTGGAATAAAATAGCATAACATATGCAACAATATTTTTGGTCAGCTTCCGCGCTACGATTTCACGACCGTGAAAAAGAGCGAATGCAGTGCCAGGAATCTCGCCAGAGAATCACTCAAGAGTGGCGGAATGAATGCTATTATTCCCGGCTGATTGACCGGAAATATAACAAATATTCGGCGGTCTTTATTTGGCAATAACGAGCAACTCAACATTTTATAACAACCATTTTGGACGATCCCAACACAACTTATTAGAGAGAATCAACGTGGCAGACTTTAGCGAGTTTTATCAAACAGGCAGCTATATCAACGGCAGCTGGCAAACCGATGACAGCAACAGCTCTTTTGATGTAAGCAATCCGGCAAATGGCGATGTGATTGCCACGCTGGCGTCGGCTCATCAAGCTGATGCAGAACAAACGGTGACGGCAGCGCATGATGCCCTCCCTGCGTGGCGCGCCAGAACTGCCAAGGAACGTTCCGCCATCCTGCGTCGCTGGTTTGAGTTGATCAAGGAGAACGAGGAAGCCCTGGCTGTTCTGTTAACTACCGAACAAGGCAAACCGCTGGACGAAGCACGGGCCGAAATTGCCTATGGCGCTAACTACATTGAATGGTTTGCCGAAGAAGCCAAGCGCATCTATGGCGATACCATCCCGGGGCCGGGCGCAAACAACCGTATTGTCGTTCTCAAGCAACCGGTGGGTGTGGTATCCGCGATTACCCCGTGGAACTTCCCCAATGCGATGATTACCCGCAAAGCCGCTCCGGCGATGGCAGCGGGTTGCACATTTATCGTCAAGGCCGCGCAGGAAACACCTCTCTCGGCGCTGGCCCTGGCACACTTTGCCGAACAGGCGGGCATTCCTGCTGGTGTGTTTAATGTGTTGGTTAGCACCGATTCCAGAACCATCGGCAAGGTACTGACCCAGGACCCGCGTATCGCCAAGTTCTCCTTCACCGGCTCTACCGAGGTTGGGAAAATCCTGCTGGCACAATGCGCGACTACGGTGAAAAAGACTTCCATGGAATTAGGCGGCAATGCGCCTTTTATCGTCTTTGACGATGCCGACCTGGACAGTGCGCTTAACGGCGCGATGCTCTCCAAGTTTCGCAACGCCGGACAAACCTGCGTCTGCACCAATCGCGTGTTGGTGCAAAAAGGCGTGTACGATGAATTTGCTAGACGACTCACCGAGAAAGTATCAGAACTGTCGATGGGCTCTGGCCTGGAGGACGGTACCGATATTGGCCCACTGATTAATGATGGCGCAGCAGCGGACGTAAATAAGCTATTACTAGCAGCATTAGACGCGGGTGCCTCGGCCACGGTTGGTGGTGGCACCAGTGACCTTGGCATACGATTTGTACCGCCCACGGTGCTGACCGGTGTGACACCAGATATGGATATTGCCCGTGAAGAAATCTTTGGCCCGATTGCGCCGCTGATTCGTTTTGACTCCGAGGAAGAAGCCATTGCCATGGCCAACGACACCAATGTCGGCCTGGCCTCCTATGTATATACACGCGATATCGGTCGTGTCTGGCGCGTGGCTGAACAATTAGAGTACGGCATGGTGGGCGTCAACGAAGGGATCATTTCCAATGAAATGGCGCCCTTTGGTGGTGTGAAGGAGTCCGGTATGGGGCGCGAAGGATCCAAGTATGGAATCGAAGACTACCTCGAGATTAAATACATCAATATGGGTGGTATTGCCGAGTAAGGCTGGTCAGGCGGCTGAAGGCTGCCTGACGGTGAACTCGATATCGGTATAGTTGACCGCCTCCTTACACGCAGAACAATCCATCACCAGGTTGAGTCCGTGCCCACATGTGTTGTGCTTCAACAGCACAGGGGGGCCGTTCTCATCCGCGCACCACTGATCTCCCCAGGCCATCAGCGTGAGCAGAGTTGGATACAGGTCCAAACCGCGTGGCGTGAGTTTATAACGCTGGCGAAGTCCGTTCTTGTGACTGATTTTTTGCAGGATTTTTTCTTCAATCAGAAAACCAAGCCGTTCCGTGAGCATATTAGTGGCAAGTTGTGAATCGGCCTGAATATCGCCAAAGCTGGAGTGACCGGTGAACAGCGCGCGGATGATCAACATGGATGATCGGTCGCCGAGTATGCCAGCCAGGGTATCAAACAACTGGGTAGTCTTTTGCTCCTGCCGTGCAGAGCGACTTTTACGCCGGCGACTGTAATGCGCAGCCATCTGCCCGACGCCAGGCCCCTCCTGCCACTCCACTTCACGCGCATCAATCGGTGACGCGCATTCACCACAGATGGGTATGGGAGAGGTGACGGCACCACACTGACGATGCCTCAGTTCCAGCGCTAACTTATTACTCTGCTTGTTCCATTTTCGTTCCCAGAACAACATGCTCAGGGCAGTGGGATAGACTGAATGCAGTTTTTCGGTGCCGTGGTATTCATAACGCAGAGGCTTGGCCGAATATTCCACCTTCTTCAGGCATTCCGCCTCGACCAGTTTTTGCAGGCGATTACTGACCACTGTTTTCAGCAATCCGGTATCTCGGCAGAAATCCGCAAATCGACGTGTGCCGACCCAATAGCTCTCGAGCAGCAACAGGGTTGGCTTATCACCCAGCAATTCCAGCGCTCGCCAGATGGAACAACTGCGAATAAGTTTTTCTTTCGAGGGCGGCATGATTAGGTATGATTATGAAAGTAATTACCATTTTAAAAGAGTCGCCACATGCAAACCACTCCTAAATCATTAATCGATAACTACACCGCACAAGGTTGGTGGGGTGACGATACCTTGCATACGCTGTTGCAAAATGCCGTTAGCCTCTCGCCGGATCAGTTGGCACTTGCCGATCCCCAAAATCGTGGCGACCTTGTAGGCGGTGACCCAAAGCGATTAACCTATTCAGAGCTGGAAACGCATGCGGATGACCTGGCCGCAAGACTCTTCGCCGCTGGCTTAAGACAGGGCGATATCGTTTTGCTGCAAATGCCGAACGTGGTGGAAATCGTGCTCGCCTACCTGGCGGCCGCCCGTTTAGGTTTGATCGTAAGCCCGTTGGCCATGCAGTACGGTCAACATGAGTTGAAACAGTTCGCCGACACCGTGGCACCGAAAGCCTATATCGGTATCGAGTCGTTTATGGGTCAGCCTTTTGCGGCTGAACAAGCGGATGGACTGCCCGAGGGCTGCGCCATGGTTTCCATCAGCGGTTCGGAGCAGGCCGAAGCGGTCGACAAGGGTGACTACCAGTCCTACATGGCCGGCCTGTCGCATGATGCTAATGACATCTTTACCATTTGCTGGACTTCGGGCACCACTGGCCGCTCGAAGGGTGTGCCGCGCAGCCACAATCACTGGCGCTCCTCCACACTGGCCAGCGAAGACGCAATCCGCTTGGCTGAGAATGCCATCATGCTCAACCCCTTCCCGTTTGTGAATATGGCGGCGATTGGTGGCTTCCTGTTTTACTGGTTAAAGGTGCGCGCCACAATGATTCTGCATCACCCCTTTGACCCCATGGTGTTCCTGTCGCAGTTACAAAACGAAAAAGTAGAATACACCATTGCCCCGCCCGCGGTGCTCACCCGTCTGCTGCAAACCAAGGATCAGATCAAGGCTGGTTTCGACCTGTCTGCCCTGCGCATCATTGGCTCGGGCAGTGCGCCGCTCAGCCCGCATATGATCAGTGGCTTTAAAGACGAGTTCGGGATCGATGTGGTTAATATTTTCGGCTCCAATGAAGGTATGGCGTTCCTGAGTGGTCCGGAGGACGTGGTCGATACCTCGGACCGGGCCTGGTTCTTCCCGCGTTTTGGCCGCGCGGAACATCAATGGGGAAATCGCATCGCTACCCAGGTTGAAACCAAACTGGTTGATACCGAAACAGGGGCAGAGATCACCGAACCCGGCCAGCCGGGCGAATGCCTGATCCGCGGCACCACGGTGTTTGATGGCTACTACCAAGCGCCGGAAGACAATGCCAGCGCGTTTACCGATGATGGCTATTTTCGCAGTGGTGACCTGTTTGAAATAGCAGGCGACAATAATCAGTATTACCGGTTTGTGGGGCGCTGCAAATCACTGATTGTGCGTGGTGGCATGAATATCTCACCGGAAGAACTGGACGAGGTAATTGAAGCTAATCCAGATGTTATCGAAGCCGCCGTCAATGGTTACGCTGATGAGGTGATGGGTGAAAAAGTGGCCGCGTTCGTGGTGCTGGCCGAAGGCAAGTCAATGACGCTGGATGATCTCACCGCCTATCTTGCTGAGAAAAAAGTGGCCAAGTTCAAATGGCCGGAGCAACTGACCGTGTTGGAGGCACTACCACGCAACGCCATGAACAAGGTGATGCGATCCCAATTAAGCTAAACAACTAGCTTCAGGAAGGCGGCGCTAACCTCTGCCATTCTATTATATGGTGGCGTTGGCCATCGGCTATTGGTTCGCTGGCCGACAAGATCATTTGCTGATCGTTGATCACTTCCACCAGTCGTACCAGCTCGTTTCCCACCATCGCTGGATTCAGGGATAGGCTCACGCTATGCACCACGCTTTGCCCATCTATGTGCCACCGGCCAGCATAGTGAAAGTAGCTACGGAAAGCCTCGGCCTGCTCAACCGAGGGAGCTTCGCGCACATTGGCTGCGCTCAGGGCTTGCCGGTTAGCGGCTGAAATAGTCGCTGACATACCACCATTGGCGGTATACATAATCTGCCCGAGCGCATCCTCACCAAAAGGATAGGTCGCTTCTCCGGAATCGTATTCAATACGCCAGCCCCGCAGCTGCCAGGCGCCGACCAGGTATTCACGAAGCTTGGTATCCGTCATGCGGCCGGCTCTCTGAACTGCACAATCCGAAATCGGCTGGCCACAAAAGCGAGGTCAGCCAGGCAGGCATTGCCGGCGGGATTCAAACCAGTCACGTGGTAGTCGCTGTACGCTGCGGCAAAGTTAATCGGCATCGGTACCGTCATATTGCACCACAGCGAGGCGCCAGCTTCTGCAAAGCTGTCTTTAGCTAACTCAGTAAAGTCTGCATCAGTACTGTACAAATAGGATGAGATAGCTCCACAACTCTGTGCCAGCTCACAGGCATTGGTGAGCGCGGCTTCCGAGCTCTCCTCACGGATTAAAAATGATACCGGCGCAAAATGTTCTTCGCTATACAACGCTCTCTGATCATTATCAACGGCAAGCATCATTGGCGTGGCAGTGCGGGCATCTGGGAAATCGGGGTGCGCATACGGCCTACTGTCCAGGACCAGTTGAGCGGACTGCTCCGCGCGCAAACGATCCAGGATTTGCAAGGATTCATCAGCCTGGATGGCCCCGCACATGGCAGCGGCGCGTTTGGGCTCGGCGAGTCGTTCAGAAATGGTCTCGCTTAAGCGCCTGGCAAAATCATCGAACGAAATATGGCCTTCATCGCTGGCGAAGCCAGCGGTCGGGATGTGAATATTTTGCGGGCTAGTGCACATCTGCGCTGAGAAGCCGCACAAACCATTGGCCAGGCCGGAGATTAACCCAGCCAGCTTATCGGTTGAATGAATCACCACCGCATTGCAACCGGCCGTTTCAGTAAATACCAGTTTGTTGGCGCAATGCTCTTCAATCCACAAGCCAAAGCGTTGGCTGCCGGTGTAATCAATAATCGCGGTTTTTGGATGCTCCAACAGTTCGATGGTGATGGGTTCTTCGCGGGTATCCGCAGCCAGGATGACCAGGTTGGGATCATGACCGCTTTCCTGCAGAATATCGCGCATTGTGGCGACCGCCATGGCGACGGGCAAAATGCCATTCGGATGCGGTTTCACTACCACCGGGTTGCCGGTAGCTAAATTGGCGAAGATAGCAGGGTAAGCATTCCACATCGGGAAGGTAGCACAACAGACCACCACGGCCACACCGCGCGGCATCAAGCGATAACTCTTATCCAGTGACACATCGCCAGCCCGACCAAACGGCTTGGTCCAGGTGGCCGACCCAGGTACGTCCTGCATGGCTTTATGGGCATAAGCAAGGGCTTCAACGCCGCGGTCTAAAGCATTGGGTCCACTGCCTGAGTAAGCCATCAAGAACGCCTGGCCAGCGGTGTGCATGGTGGCATAAGCATTCTCAAAACAGTGTTTCTCCAGCTGGGTCGCCATTTCCATGCAGAGCCCCGCGCGTTCCGCCGGGTCAACTTTATTCCAGCCGCGTTTGGCCTCGTCGGCCGCCTGCATTACGGTTTCAACGTCTACCCGGGGGTAATCAATACCCAATGGGCGTTGCCAGTAGGGTGACACTTCATGACCGGTGCGGCCAATTTCTCCGGGTTGCGTTAATTCAAAGGGTTTTCCCAGCCTGGCTTCAAACGCCGCCTTACCTCGCTCATGCGCGCCTGGCTCATGGAGCGCGGCACTGGGGGATTCAGTAAACGGGCTCCAATACTTGCGGCTGGCACAAGCGGCCAATGCCTGATCGATGGTTGCCTGGTGTTGTTTGTAATAGTGCATTGATTGTTCTCCGCTTCGCTCAGGCCGCGCGTTCTATCACCATGGCTGAGCCGAGGCCACCACCTGCAAGGGCAACAACCAGGCCAAGTTCGCCATCGCATCGCTCCAACTCATGTACCAGTTGGGTGAGCAATATTGCGCCGGTTGCGCCCATCGGGTGCCCCATGGCCAAATGCCCGCCGTTCACGTTCACCTTGTCCATATCTGGCTGGTAATCGCGCACAAATTTAAGCGGAACCGCGGCAAAGGCCTCCATAAATTCAATGCGATCAAAATCACCAATCTGTAAATTAGCGGCAGCCATTGCTTGTTCCATGGCTGCAAAGCCAGCGCCAAACTGCAACACCGGGTCGCCTGCAGTCTCAGCCTTGCTGACGATCCTTGCCTTCGGCACTAAGCCAATTTTATCACCGCCGAGCTGGTCGCCAATTAATGCCAGCGCGGCGCCGTCGGCCATGCCTGGGCAATTAGCGAAGGAATGCACGTGATCGATTCTATCGAGCTGGGGATGCCGTTTAAGCATCATGTCATCAAAACCCATTTCGCCCTGGGCAGCAAATGCCGGTTGCATGTTCTCCAGGTCAGCAATGGTCATATTGGGGCGTACCAGTTCATCCTGTTCCAAGAGAGCGTCGCCTTGCTTATCCAGCACCGCTTCTACACTGGCAGCAAAGCCACGTTCACGCCAGGCCTTGGCGGCACGCTGGTGAGACATCAGGGTAATCTCATCTAGATCAGACTTCTCGTACCCCTCGAGGCTAGCAATCAACTCGGCGCCCATAATCGGTGGCACCCAGTTCAAACGTTTGATCATTGCCGGGTCGGTATAGTAGCTGGCCTTATCGGCGAGAAACCCCACCTGCGACAGGCATTCCACGCCACCGGCGAGTTGCAACTCGCCCTCGCCTGCCGAGCCTGCGCTGTTGCCAATCGCGGTTAAGCCTGAGACACAATAATTGTTGATACTCTGTACTGCGACCTTATCCGGCAAGCTGGCAGCGATACGGCTTACCAGGGCAATATGCCCGCCTTGCGCGCCAACCTGTCCGACACATCCGAGGTTGAGACCAGACAGTGATTCCTCAAATCCGGGGCATCGCCGTCGCAGCGCCTGCACCAGGCCAGTTACCAGTTGCTGCGGGGGCACCTCAGCCAGGCTGCCGCCAGGCTTATCATCCCTGGCCGCTTGCCCTCGCCCGCGTGGCGTTCTTACTGCATCGTAGATATAAATATCGTCGCGCATCGTTTCAGGCCACCCCGATAACAAACGAGACATTGGTGGTGCCGGATCCACCCACATTATAGGTGGCCATGGTTTTAGCCCCCTCAACTTGCATATCTCCAGCTCGTCCAGTGGTTTGTCGACTGGCATCCAACATCATGCGAACACCCGTCGCGCCCACCGGATGGCCGAGGCCGATCAGGCCACCTGAAGGATTAATTGGCAAAGACCCACCGTGTTCGAATGCGCCACTTTCCACCACTTTCCAGGCCTCGCCCGGGGCGGCCAGGCCAAAATGCTCTATCGCCATATACTCGGTGATGGAAAAACAGTCGTGGGTTTCAATGGCATCCAGCTGCTGCGGGCCACTCAGGCCCGCGCGTTGATAGGCGTCGGTGATTGCTTTACGCGTCGCCGGGAACACGTAACCTCCCTGGCGACTTTCATCCAGCTTGGTTTGCATCAACAATGGTGCAGTGGTGTGGCCCCAACCCTTGATGTAGGGCAATGACTCCAGTTCGATACCACGTTGCTGCGCATAGTCGGCCGCCCAAGACTCAGTTGCTAATACAAGCACAGCAGCACCATCAGTCACCTGGCCGCAATCCTGTTTGCGCATCCAACCTTCTATTACCGGGTTGGCGGTGTCGTCTTGGCTGAAGCTGGCCTCAGTGAACGACCAGTTACGAGTCTGCGCATTGGGGTTTCGTTTGGCATTAGTAAAATTAGTCTGCGAGATCGCGGCCAGGTGATCGTACTCCAGGCCAAAGCGCTGTTCGTAAACGTCACACAGATCCGAGAACATGGAAGGCCACAAATAGGTAGCGTCCAGCGCTTCTTTTCCTTCCCAGGCCGCCGCACCCAGGTTTTGGGCCGCGATCTCGCCACTGACATTGCGCATCATTTCCACCCCGGCCACGCAGGCGGTCTGGTAGCGCCCGCTTTCCAGGTCAGCCATGGCTGAGAGAATCGCTAAGGAACCGGAGGCACACGCACCCTCATGACGCGAGGCTGGCATCCCGGAAAAATCCGGATGCACATGACCAAAAAAGCCACCAAGCATGCCCTGCCGGGTAAACAATTCGGCGACAAAGTTACCCACATGGCCAACTTCGATATCGGCGGGCTCGAGCTGCGCATCTTCTAATCCTGCCAGCACCGCATGGGAAAACAGATCAAACAATGAACGGTTGGCACGCGTCCAGTTCTCCGAGAAATCGGTTTGCGCTCCACCCAGGATATATATTTTTGTCACCAGCACACTCCAGACCCTGTTGAGGTCTTTTGCCAGCGGTTCTCAACGCCACATTGATTGCGAAAACCGCACGCAGAGGTTAGTATGTTTATGAAAGTAATTTTTCAATTACGGATATTATCATAAGCATACATTCTCGCAACTTGAGCTTACCCGTGGTGGTGGCACCAATGTTCCTGGTGTCCGGCCCGGAAATCGTGAAGGCCGCTTGCCGCGCTGGCGTGGTTGGTGCCTTCCCGTTCCCGAATGCGCGCACGATTGATGATCTCGACCAATGGTTGACGGAAATAAGCACAACCTTGTTAGAAGAGAATTTATCTGCACCCTATGCAGCTAATCTCACTACCCATCGCAGCTACGATCGGCTTGCCGACGAAATCGCTCTGATTAAAAAACATCAGCCACCTATCGTCATCACGGCCCTCGGTGGGCCGCAACCTGTACTGGAAGTGGTGCACGAGTACGGTGGCACAGTGATCGCCGATGTCAACTCAGTTGCGTATGCACGCAAGGCAGCAGAGGCCGGGGTAGACGGCCTGGCCCTGATTGCCACTGGTGCAGGTGGTCACACTGGGCATATGGCTGGGCCGGCGTTTGTAGCTGCAGTTCGGGAGTTTTTTGACGGCACCATCATCCTCGCTGGTGGCATCGCCAACGGCGCGGCCATTCATGCCACCGAGGTAGCCGGTGCCGACCTCTGTTATATGGGTACGCGGTTTATCGCCAGCGAAGAGAGTATCGCTTCACAAGAATACAAACGCATGGTGGTGGCCGCGCAATATGAGGACCTGGTTTTAAGTGATCGTCTGACTGGGGCCAAGGCCTGGTATTTAAGACAATCTCTGGAGCGTATGGGACTGGATCCGGACAACCCCGGCGCGGGTTCCGGCGTTGACCTGAGTAATTCACAAAACCAGATCAAAGCCTGGAAGGATATCTGGTCGGCGGGTCACGGCGTTGGTTCGGTGCGCGAGATCGCCCCACTGGCTGAGATTATCAAGCAACTGAAAAGCGAGTATGAGCAAGCCCGAAACCTCGCTCGAGACAAGAATTCATCAATGGGAGTAACACAACATGTCGCGTGAAGACACCAATCTGAATGACCTGAATCCCTATCTGCACGGTGCTTATGCACCGGTTGCCGAGGAAATCACCGCTGTCGATTTACAAGTAACTGGCGAGATTCCAAAAGATTTTGCCGGCGCCTACTATCGCAACGGCCCTAATCCACGCCAACATCCGGAAGGCATGCACCACTGGTTCGATGGCGATGGCATGTTGCACGCCATTCATTTTGAAAATGGCAAGGCCGAATATCGTAACCGCTATGTGCGCAGCCGCGATTTCGATCTTGAGAAGTCTGGCGAGCTAAGCAAAGGTGGGATTTTCTACCCGTCGAATGATGATGGAAGTACCACTGTTTACAAGGACACGGCCAATACCGATATCGTGGTACACAATGGCGAGCTGTTGGCGTTGTGGTATATCAGCGGGCAACCGGTGCGACTGGATGCGCGAACACTGGAAACGGTACGCACGGAAACCTTCAATGGCGAACTGCCAAAGAATGTGTCGGCTCACTCCAAGGTGGATCTAAACACCGGCGAATTTATCTTCTTCGATTACCAGCTTTACGAACCGTTCTACAGCTATGGGGTGGTGGATGCCAGCAATCAGCTTACGCATTTCACCCAGATCGAGATGCCCGGGCCGCGTCTTCCGCACGACATGGCGATTACTGAAAACTATTCCATCCTAATGGATCTTCCAATCGTATTCACCGATCAAGGGATTAAACATCGAGTCTGGTCGATCCATAATGATGAATCCTTGCCAACCCGCTTTGGGGTAATTCCGCGCCACGGCACTGGTGATCAAATAAAGTGGTTCGACTTCCCAGGTTGTTATATCTATCACGTGATCAATGCCTGGGAGGAAGGCGATAACGTGGTGCTGTACTGCTGCAAGATGATTGATAACGGCCGTGACATGCCAAAACAGTTTGGCCCCTATGCGCCGATGGTAGACGTATTAGCCCTGCGCGCAGTGGTCACCAAGTGGACCATGAATATGAAGACCGGTGCCTGCAAGGAAGAGCAGATCGATGACGCGATCAATGAATTTCCAACGGTGAACCTAGGCATGGTTGGACATAAAACCCGGTTTTCCTATCACGCCTCGATCCCGGATACGCAAACACAGGTATTTGATGGCATCCTCAAATACGATCTTGATAGCGGCAGCTATGTGCGCCACGCCTTTGCCGGCAACTGGCGTGGATCCGAGCCAGCCTTTGCACCGCGCCTGAATGCGCAATCCGAGGATGATGGTTATGTGATCAGTTTTGTCACCGACGTGGAAAATGGCGGCTCAAAAGCACTGATCCTGGATGCGCAAAACCTGGCCGACAAACCAGTGGCGGAAGTACGTATTCCACAGCGCATCCCATTGGGTTTTCACGGCACCTGGGCTAACGTCTCGGAATTCGCCTCTGCCTAGTTCTTCAGGCTAGTTCCTCAGGCTAGTTCAGAGGACAGCTGTTCGACCAGTTCGAACACCTGACGCACCTTCTCGCTATTTAATGCATCCGGGTGCGGATCGGCAAAACGGCCGATATCATTGTCGAAGTAGCGGCCGGAAGCCTGCGAAAACTCGTCGTCGAGTGAAGCTCGTACCAGGATATCCGCACCAATAGACAGGTCGTTGCCCTCTACCCCATAGGCGTCCTTCACCATATTGCTGGCAAGGAAAGAGGCTGGATTTATAGCGATGACAACCGGACCATCATTCCCCACTCGCTGTGCCAGCGCGAATGACCACATGGTGAGAGCCAATTTGCTTTGTGCATAGGCCGCGTTGTCATCCAATGGACGGTTCCCTGCCACCGCATCGAGCTCTACCGGCGCCTGGGCCGCCGAGCTTAGATTAATAATTCGGCCATCGTTCGGCATTTGCCCCAGTAGCCGATTAGCCAGCACTGCGGGCGCTAACAGATTAACAACAAACCGAGCATCGAAACCGTTCTCTAACCGTGGCTGCGCCAACTTAAACACCCCGGCATTATTGATCAATACATCTATGCCTGTGCGTTTGGCCAGGAGCGTGTCGACCATCGCTCGGACGTCAGTTAGCCTGGTGAAATCTGCCTGTAACGTGTCCACTGTGCCAGCGCCCGGTATTTGCAACAGCAAGTCCCGCGTTGCGACGAGTTTTTCTCTGCTACGGCCGTGAATCAACAGATTATGGCCCTTGCCAGCAAGGATTTTGACGGTTTCAAGCCCAATGCCATCGGTGGCTCCGGTAACGAGTATGGTTTTGCTCATGTTCAAGGAAAGAGTTTGATATTGGTTCTGATGGTGGAAAGCTTATTACATGTGATAACAATATAAAACGGGGTGAATCTGATAACAGAATTCTGAAATAAAGGATAATAGGCTTGTGATTATTGTCATTTAGCTATTAAATAATCATCTTTAATCATCCATTTTATATACTTTGGAGATAATGACGTGGATACCGAAGGGCTTCGTCTGTTTGTAATGGCCGCCGATATGCTGAATATCAGCGCGGCCGGTCGCCAGTTGGGCCTGGCGCCAGCGGTTGCGAGCGCACGCCTGTCCAAGTTGGAAACACAGGTAGGAGCAGACCTGCTACACCGTTCTACCCGCAAAGTGTCTTTGTCATTGGAAGGCGAAGAATTTTTACCGTTCGCGCGAGAAATCCTGGCCCAGGAAGACGCGGCGCGAGCAGCGCTTGGCCATGGCGGCGCTGAAATCAAGGGAACCATTCGCTTTGCCGCGTCGTCTACCTTTGCGCAGCTCTATATCGCCCCGTTGATACCCGAGTTTTTAGAGCGCTATCCCGATGTGAAGCTCGAACTCAAGCTCTCGGATTTGCAGGCCAACCTGATAGAGGGTGGCTTCGACCTGGCCCTGCGCAACTACGCCATCGGTGACAGTGGCCTGCGGGCACGAAAGCTTGCCGATGATAAACGCATCCTGTGTGCCTCGCCGAATTACCTCACGCGCCACGGCACACCGGAACAAACCGAAGACCTGGCAGAACATCGCTTATTGGTGTTTGCCAATAGTGGTGCACGCAAACTGGTGGCATACGATGGCGAGGATCAAAGCAGCTTTCCACCTCCCGGCGCTCTGTCTCGGGTCAGTTGTGATGATGGTGCCAGCATGCGCATTGCTATGGCGGCGGGTGCAGGTATCTCGATGAGCTCGCTCTGGAGCGTGCATAACGAACTTCGCCAGGGCTCGCTGGTGCATGTATTACCGAGTTACAAAATTGCCGATCAATCAGCGATCTGGCTGGTCTATCCAAAATCCAATGTATTAAGCGCCAAGGTTCGGGTGCTCATTGATTTCCTGCTGGAGAAGATCGGCGATCCGCCCCTGTGGGAACGATGAGTTTGATCACCGGACTTTATTGAAAACACGAATACTGATTTAAGGAATCGCCGCTGTTTATTCTTTTCCCTGATCCATATCCTGCGGTTATTACAGTTAACCAGATCAGAAGAGAAAGTCATGCAAGCAATGATTCTTGAAGAGTACGGCGATCACGCCGAATTTAAACAAGCCGAAGTAAACCAACCCAAAGTCTCCCCGGGCCATGTGCTGGTGCGCGTTGCCGCTACCAGTGTGAACACAGTAGACACCATGATCCGCCAACTGGGGCAGGAAAATCTGCCGCTCGCCCCGGACCTGCCCGCCATTCTGGGCATGGATTTTGCCGGTGTGGTGACCGCAGTCGGCGACGACGTCGATAACTTCAAGGTGGGAGACGAGGTCTATGGTTGTGCGGGTGGGCTTGCGAATTTGCACGGTGCCTTGGCCGAAACCATGCTGGCGGATGCACGCTTGATCGCCCATAAACCTACCTCGCTTTCAATGCGCGAAGCAGCAGCGCTGCCATTGGTGGGCATTACCGCCTACGAAGGATTACAGCGTGCTGGTATCTCAGCCGAACAGAAGGTGCTGGTACATGGTGGCACTGGCGGAGTAGGACATGTGGCTGTGCAGCTTGCCAGGCACTGGGGTGCCGAGGTGTTCACCACCGTTTCTGAAGATGCCCAAAACCCGATTGTTGAAAGGTATGGTGCGACGGCTATCAACTATAAAACGCAGAGCGTTGCTGATTATGTGGCACAACATACCAACGATGCAGGATTCGACGTGGTGTTTGATTCCGTGGGTGGCGCTAATATGAGCAATTCGTTCGAGGCCGCAGCCTTAAATGGGAGTATTGCTACAACCGTCTCCATGCTGGAGTTGGATTTAACTCCGGCCCATTTCAAAGGGCTGTCTTTGCACGTGGTGTTTATGTTGATACCCATGTTGCACGACTACAATCGGGCGGCACACGGAGAAATTCTCACCGATATTGCCAAGATTGTGGATGCGGGTAGTTTGCAACCGCTGTTGGATGAACCAGGATTTAAGCTGACTGAAGTTGGCAATGCTTATGCAAGACTCAGCAGTGGGCAGGCTATCGGTAAGGTGGTTGTGGAAATTTGATGTCCTAATTGACCACAATATTTAATCGTGTCGAAAGAGTACGTTTAAAGATTACGGTCGCAGGCGTTGTGCCGAATTGGATTCGATTAATCGGCGGATCTTGGCGGTCACACGTGCATGTTCATGCACGTGTGGCCAGTGACCCAAGCCTTCGATCTCAAGCGTTTGCAGATTGCTGCTCGCTGCCGTGATTTGAGCGACGGCCTCCCTGGTTACGATTGGGTCCTCACTGCCCCAGATAAATAAGGCTGGCGGTGTAATTTGCGCTTTCCTGGTGGGGAAAAAATCATCATCGTCAATCTCGTCTGGTGCTGGGATATTGGCGCGGTACCAGTTGATAAACGCGTTCATGCGTTTTGGATCACTGGTGGCATTGCGAAACAGTTCGCCTTCCTCAGCAGATAACTTGCCCGCTTCGACCAGGGGCCCATAAGCACCATCATAAATACGCTGTCCGACGCGCAAGGTAAATAGCAACGGTGGGTTGGCACCTTTAAAGCGCTCTACGTAGGCGGAAATTTCCTGGTGCCGCGCATCAGTTCTAATCAGTTCCAACATCACGCTCTGCGGTGCCGCCGCAATGCCAGTTACACTGAGTACGCGCTCAGGGTATTGCTGCGCGAAAGCGAATGCCAAACCGGAGCCCCAATCATGGCCCACCAGGTGCACACGCTGTTTGCCGAGGTGATCGATCAGGGCCAGTAAATGCCTGGTCATGGCTTCCAACTTATAGAGCGCAACCTCGCCTGGCGCGTCTGATCGCCCTGCTCCCAGGCCATCAATAGCGACCACGTGGTGATCCAGCTTCAGGTCATCCATTTGCCGGATAAGCGAGTACCAGAACGAGGGAAAGCCATGCAGAAAGACGACCGTCTCACCCTGCCCGGCCTCGACGTAGTGGAGCGTTTGACCAGCAAATTCGAAGTAATTTTCCTGGTAACTTTCAGCTTCTCCATTGCGAGCATTGGCATACACCACCGCTGGATCGGGCGAGGCCCGATCAACCGAAATAGGGATGACTACCCAAACACCCATAACAATGCTGGCGATGATCAACACCGCCAGCAAATATTTCAACACTCGTTTGATTACGGACATGAGCGACGTAGACTGCATGCCGGCATTTCCAGAATGCCGGCCCTTACTGATTGTTTACTTGGTGGACAGTTTACCAGTGAGGATTTCCCAGAACATGACCCAGTCACCCATCAGGCTGTAAAACGGATAGGTGAAGGTGGCAGGCTTGTTCTTCTCGTAGACAAAATGCCCTACCCAGGCAAAGCCGTAGCCCGCAATTGGCAGTCCCAGTAACAACCAGTAATTAGCACTTACTATCGCTGCCGCCAGGATCGCGAGCACTATCCACGAGCCGATAAAATGCAACCGGCGACAGACGGCATCGTCGTGCTGAGACAAATAGAACGGGTAAAACTCCTTAAACGTTTTGTATTCCGCAACGGACTGCTCGCTACTGGTTGTCATGTGGGCTCCTCGAATTTTATGTTTTATACGACGGATCAAGACGATCCAGGCGTCGCAACAGCGCTGGCCATGCCAACATATTAGCACTTTGACGGGCAATTTCTTCATCACGACCCTGATCAGCAACCTTGTCTTGTACTTCTTCGGTCGCCGGGTAGAACTCGCCACCGGTGGAACTCAAGGTGGCAACCTGCATTTCGGCTGCGCGTTCGATAAAGTAAATACGCATAAACGCCTCGGCAATCGTTGCACCCAGAGTCAGGGTTCCGTGATTGCGCAACAACATGATGTTTTTCTCGCCAAGATCCTGTTGCAAGCGCGGACGCTCATCCAGGTCAACCGCCACGCCTTCAAAATCATGGTAGGCAATATCGTCACGGACCAGCATGGCAGTTTGATTCAATGGCAACAAGCCACGTGGATCGGTGGCAACAGCGGTGCCAGCTATGGTGTGTAAATGGATAACGCAGGCCGCATCATGTCGTACCTGGTGCACGGCGGAGTGAATCGTGAAACCCGCTGGGTTAACCGGGAACGGTGAATCGTCGACTTTCTCACCCTTGCCATTGATTTTCACCAGGCTGGACGCGGTAACTTCGTCAAACATCAAGCCAAATGGGTTGATCAGGAACTCATCTTCGGTGCCGGGCACGCGGGCTGAAATGTGGGTGTAGATCATATCGTCCCAGCCGTAGCTGGCGATCAGACGATAGGCGGCTGCCAGATTGACCCGGGTTTGCCATTCTTCAACAGTTACTCGGTTCTTTACTTCTTCACCAAGTTGTTTCATTTGTTCAGTAGTCATAATCGTTCTCCTATTAAGATGCGGCGATTATGGCGAAACACTTGAACCTAGATTGTCAACTTGTTGACAATCTAGTTATTTTTTTGAAAATCAGCTCCGCTAGCTATTTTGAACTCCGAGGCCTGGAGAGGAGCTTATTTAAGCAAGCCACTTACCAATTTGTCCATCATCGACTGCGGCGCCAGGCGTTTAATGATGCCAATCGCTTTCGCCTTATCCATGGGAACTCGAAGCGGAGGATTGCTCTGTTTGAGAGTCGCGTAAATCTTTTCAGCCACCATTTCAGGTGTTAACTTGCTGGCAGCAGTATCCTCCGTCATCTTGTCCAGCAAGCGGCGGCTCATCGAGTTATCGCCGACATTGTCCACCAGCCGCAGATGCGCACCGGTGGCAGAACGCTCCATATACATGGCAACCGGCTGCATGATCACCACGCGGATATTGTCGCCCTTTACTTCGCGATACATAGACTCCGACATGGCCTCCAGCGCAAACTTGGCCGAGGTGTAGGCGCTCATATACGGAACGGGTATCAGGCCACCCAGTGAGCTCATATTAATAATTGTTCCGCCACCTTGTTCACGCATTTGTGGCAGCACCGCTCTACAGATTCGTAACACGCCAAACACATTGGTGCGATACAACTGCTCAACCTCCTCCACGCTGGCTTCTTCCACCGAACCGATAAACATCTGGTTTACGCAATTGACTACCGCATCGATGCGGCCCTCGCGCTCCACGACAGTGTCGATGCAGCTTTGCACTGACTCTTCACTGGTGGCTTCCAGCGGCAGAACGATGCAGGGAAAGTCCTGTTCGCGGCCGCCGGGGTTGCGCATGGTGCCGTAAACAGTGGCGCCTTTGTCCAGCAAAGTACGTGCCAGCACCTGGCCCAGTCCGCCTGATACACCCGTAATTAGTACAATCATAATTTCGCTCCAATTTCAGCAATAGCTGTGGACATCGTGAGTAATGAATCTGTGTTAACCAGCATGAATCACCTCGGTAGCAACGCCCTGATCACTCCCGGTGGCACCGAGATGCTGCATATAATCCGACAAATATTTGTTTATCTTCGACTTGCTGCAATTCACCGCAATCATTTTGTCAGGGCGGATAAGTAACACGTGTTTCCCTCCGCGGAAAAGATCACCGTAACTGTCTTGTCGATCAATCAGGCCCGAGTCAGCCGCTACGGCCGCTGAACCAGCTTTCAAGATCAGCGATTCACCGCCAAAATCTCGCCAGCGCTCACGATTGAATTGGCTCAAGCTTTGCAGAGGGTCAACATTCCAACCCAGCAAGTAGAATTTTGAATCAAGAAACTCGTCAATCAGTGCCAGTTCCCCGCCCGGCTTGCATACCCGATGCTGCGGCAACGAGATGCCGCGTCGAAAGACCCGGTTTATCCAAAAATGACGCAGTAGTCCGCCGTTAATATGGTCGGGGATCTTATGCATCGGGAAACCCTTGTCTTCCGAGTGCACATTCAACAGCTCGAGCGACTTGATTAACCAATCGCGCAAAGCCGCCAACCAGCGTCGTTGAGGCAGGATTATGTCGCCCATGCGTTGCGCGAAACCGATTACCTGGCGTGCCTGGGGAATGCGCTCGGTGTCATAAGTGTCCAGGATGGCTTCTGATACTTGTTGATTGAGTACCGCGGCTATTTTCCAGCACAGATTTTGACTGTCACGTAAGCCGGCCATCATGCCTTGTCCGGCAAAAGGTGGGGTAATATGCGCGGCATCACCCAGTAAAAACACATTTCCCTGGCGAAACTTCTCTGCCACGCGCGCGTGAAACGTATAAACCGCTTTTCGTTCCAGCTGGTTTTTTTCCAGGCCACCCCAGGGCCGCAACAACTCATCAATTCTCTCACGCTGGAGCAAATCCTCTCCGTTCTCCCCTTCTTTGACAACAAACTCCCAGCGTCGCTTGCCGCCTGGCGCGGGTAAGGTGATCGACGGTCGCGCCGGGTTAATCGTAAAGGCCGCATGGTCGGCAGGCACCGGGCTGCTTGCAGCATCCAGAACAATCCAGTCCTGACGGTATGTCTTACCGGTGAAACGAATACCAAGCGCTTTGCGAACCGGGCTGCGTGCCCCATCGCACGCCAGCAAGAATCGGCAGCGAGTCTTGAAGACAATATCGCCCTGTCGCAACTCCAGGTGCACCGAATCAGATCGATCCTCAAACTCCAGTAATTCTGTCTCGGTGAAGAAATCAACGTTTGGATAGGCCCCCAAAGCCTCACGCAGGTCGGTTTCCAATTGCGGCTGATAGAATGTGCTGAGCATTTGGTGGCCATTAATCTCTACCGAGGTATCGGCAAATAACACACGCTCCTGGTCTGCATTATTGAAATACATGCGGTCAATCGGACAAACCTGTTCCTTAATTTTATTCAAGAGTCCTGCGGCACCCAGGATGCGCGTACCCTCGTCGCAAATTCCAATCGCCCTCGGGATGGGCGACACCGCGGCTTCCTTATCAATCAACAGGGTTTTGATACCCTGGCGGCCAAGGAAGTTTGCGGTTGTCGCGCCACAAGGGCCAGCACCAATGATGGCTACCTGATATTCCGCTTCGATCATGGCCTTAGGCTTCAACGATTACGCTGCGCTGTCTGCCCAGATCGATCCCACCATCCAGGGACTTAATCTGCAGCTCCAATACATCGCCGGGTTGTAAAAATTCTGCGTGTTGCAGTTGTGCTGCGGTGAACTTTTCCCGGCGTTTGCGGTCATTACCAAAATTGAGAAAGATCGCCAAGGCCGATTTCAGGTTATGCCCCGCCAGTACCCCACCGGGAGTCCCGGTCAGAATGCAATCGCCGGCCGCCATATCCGTCATGGCTGAAAGTTCAGTCAGGGTCTTGGCTGGCTTGTGGATAAGCTGATCAGTTACCGCCTGTTGCTTAAGCTCGCCATTCATCCAGAGTTTTAATTCAAGTGAATACAATTGATCAATATCACCCTCGTCCAACAGATAAAGTATCGGCCCTGCTGGGCAGAAGGTGCGTTGGCTCTTACCTTTAAACCACTGCAACATGGGTGCGCCAAACATAAAATCACGTGCTGAGACATCGTTGCACAGGATCAGCGCACCGATATAGTCCTTAAGATGCGCTTCATCGACTTGCACCGCCTGGTTCACTGATTCGCGCAATACCAGGCCTAACTCAATTTCATAGTCCAATAGACGACAGCCATCAGGGCGAATGATATTGTCGTTGGCCCCACAGATAGAGGACGCCGCCTTCATAAATAACAGGTTCTCGTCGTCCTCGGGATCAATTGCAGCACCCGACTCCTCTCGGTGGCTAGCGTAATTCAGCCCCTGGCAAAACAACTGAATATCATCTGCTAAGGGGGCAAGTATAGTTACTGTGTCCAGGGACTCAGCGCTTTCAGCAATCGCACGGTCAAATGCTATGCGATCATCAAACCACAGCGCCAACACATCGCGGTGATGAGCTGAATCAATCTCCAATTTATGCACTGCCTCGCCCCTGAGTACTCCCCAGGTGGCTTTCGCTGAGTCAGATGTGTAACGTATGACAGAAACACCCATCATTAATTCTCCAAATATTTACTTGATTAATTGCTTATAGCCACGGCCTTGCAGGTCGCGACATAATTCGTTTTGCCATGCCCAACCATGCTGGGCTGATTTGTTTCCGGATTACGCCACGGAGCACGCTTAACACCTGCTTGAAACCCGGATTAACCACTGCTTTGGGCATATCGTGGCCCCAGGCGTAGATGTTGCCGGGGTCCATGGGGTGATAGTTTGTTGGTCTGTCGGCGGTATACATATCGCCGTCGGCGTAATGCTCGAGTTCGTATCCATTCGGATCCAGCCAGTAGTCAAACAATTGGCTACCGAGAATATGACGACCTATCCCCCAGAAGTGTTTGTGTCGCTTGGCCAACATGTACTGCTGTCCCTGCCCAATGCTGTCGAGGTCGAATACCTCGAAGGCACTGTGCAGATAGAGTTCGCCGCCGCCCTGTAATAACACCAGGGAATGATGATCGGCGGGTTGCTCGCCACGATCCAGGCGCATAAACGCCAACCCTACTGAGCCATCGGTAGCGCAGGCGACATCGGTGGGAATAAGCCCAATGTGACGCATATACCAGGTGGCAGTGTCCTGCAGGCTATGGGTTGAAAGCACCACATGTCCGGCGTTGAGAATAGCAGCGGGTTCATAGGCCGGACGCTGCTCCCGGTTAATCCTGGTTTTCGAATTAGGATAGTTCACTGGCAAGGGCTCCCGCCGTGTAGCGAGTTCAGCCACTGTCTCAATGCCATGTACGACTTCAACAACAAAGCCCATGGGATCAACCAGGCGTACAACTTCACCGCCGCCCGGCCTGTCTAGCGATTCGATCTTGCACTCGGTCTGCCGCGCCAAGGTTTCCAAGTCACCCCGCGAGGTAACTGAAAAACCGGTGCCAATGAACGCCGCCTTTTTTGCTTTGCGAGCGATGTAGGCATAGGGAGAAGGCCCGAAGGAACGCATATAGAGTACGTCTTCTGATCGTTCGGCCAGCTTCAGACCAAAATCTTCCAAAAACTCCTGTTGTTTATCCAGGTCTGGGATATCCCATAGGAAGTACTCCAGGTTATCGACCTTGATAATGGGCTCTGGTCGTTCCAGAGGTTGGCTTCCAGGTAAGGCATCCTGGTTAATGCTCAGTCCCTCTACGCCTGGATAGTCCATCGGCTCCGCAGGGGGAATCGGTGCTTGAATGTTCATGCGGTTGCTACCTCTTGATTAAAGTACTGCGCCAATCCCTGGTACCAATTAGCAAGGTGCGGGAAGTCCGCAAGCGCAAATCCAGGCACCGGGAGAAGAGATTCGATACGGGTATACCAGGCCAAATCGGCATAGCGCATGGCAGAGCCACATAAATACGGCTGATCAGTCAGCATCTCTTCCAAAAGTCCGAGTTGATGGTGCAAACGGTTTAAAGCCGTAGATTCATCACCGATAAAATCCGGGTCGCCACCCTGCTTAAGAACGTATTTTTGCCATAGGGGCTTAAATTCCTTATGACTGCCAGCTTCCAGCGCCAGCCACATTCGACTGCGCGCAGCCTGCTCGCTGTTGTCACCAAACCAGGCAGCGTAACTGCCCGCAGCGCTCGTTACATATTCGGCGATAGCCAGGGAGTCGTAGAGTGTCCGGGCCCTGGATTGATCTGCTGAACGGCATTGATGACGTAACGCGGGTACTTCGCCCAGTGGATTGACTGTCCGAAAAGCTGCTCGCTTGTGCTCACTTGCTGCCAGATCAATCAACTGCCATTGGTACTCGATTCCCAGTTGATTCAGCAATAAGCCAATACGCCTTGAATGAGGCGAACGGCGATCTCCAAATAGCTCTAGTGCGGCTAATTCTGTGCTATGAGACGTGACACTCAGCGTTCGTGATTCTGGTTTTGTTTCGACTGGCATTGGCATTACACGCTGCCTACCTGTATCACGCAATAACTGATCAGTACGTGATAGTTTGCGAAACAACTTGCTACTCAGCCATAACAGACCCCTCTGACCCAGAGTTCGCTGTTGGCTGGATGTTGCCAAAGCCAGGCGAATTTTAGTGAATATTGGAGCGCTCGCTAGTTTACGGATCTTTTTACTCTGCTCAGGCTCGGACTCTACAAATGAGGGTCGATCCTGCAAGTTAGTCATCCACCGACAGGTATTTGGAAATTGTGTCGGACTGATTGGCAAGCCGATGGCCGGGTACATAAGAATGCGTGGGAACAAGGCTATGTCTGCCTGGCTGAACTCTCCGCCGACCATATACGTCTGGTCCTGCAAAGCTTGCTCAACAATCGCCAACCACTCAAACAAGCGCCGCTCATGATCTGCCTCTTGTTCAGGGGTTAACACATTCAATTTCCAAACCCTGTCTTCCCATAACAGATCTTGCGGGTCGTTGGTTGACGGACGCGCTAAGGCCATTGCTTCATCATGAGTGCGACCGAGGTGTTGAACTGGCCCCATCAGGCGTTGGTACATCAGCGGTCGGAAAATTTTTGCCATCGCGCCCTCAGCAGACTGCCACATGCGCACCTGGGCCTTACCCCAGGGATCGGCTGGCACCAGCGGAGATTGCGGAAATTGTTCTTCCAGATAATCAACAATGGCGGCTGACTCAAATATTGTGAATGAACCATGTGCCAGGGTTGGTACGAAGCCATTGGGATTCAATCGCAGGTACGCTTCTGAGCGTTGTTCCATGTTGACCAAATCCACCTCCACCTCATCAAAGGGCACCTTTTTCTCCAGCAGTGTGATTCGCACCCGACGAGCGCAGGGCGATGGCGCTGAGCCATACAAGATGATCCCTTCGGAATTTTCCGGGTACTTTGCTACTAATTTTATATAACGGGTGTATTCTAACCCAGTCGCTCGAAGTTAAGGGTCGAATAGGTCCCATAGCCCGTATGCTTGTTAATAATCAATTTTTTTTTTTTTTTTTTTTTTTTTTT
>JBCCFY010000033.1:0-46916 GCA_039110515.1 Pseudomonadota bacterium | reverse complement strand
TCGTGCACCCACCTACTGGCTGCCTTCTTCTTGCTCTTGGCTTTACTCCGCCGTAGACTGTCGTAAATCCTGCCCATTTTAGAATTAACCCCCTCGTCTGCAGGACGGTGGTCGGCCCGCGACCGGAAACAGTGCCGGCAGAATGTGGCGAACCTGACCTGCGGGCTGAACCCAAGCGGGCACACCAGGTCCTCGTCCTCCCGGTAGCCGCTGGTGGTGGACCTCGCCAGCGAGAGCCTGGCCATGATCGGGCTTCGCGGAGGCAGTGCATGAGATGGCTTGAGGTGGTCCCCGTGCCCGTAGTAGTGAAATTGATCTTTCCGGCTATCGGCCATAATGCCAAGATAGATAGAGATAGAGCGTCAAATCAGTCTCGCTATAATCAGCTGATGATGGCGGAAAAGCGTCGCCCGTGACACGCTTCCGGTGTGTGTGGAAAAATATCGGCCAAGTGCGCAAGCGGAAAGCGGGTGAAAATTGTTCCCGTGCCAAGGCATGGGCAAGAAAAAAAAGATGCTGGCAGAAGGGACAAAAGCGTTGTCCGTTCATTCTGCCGCCTACGTACGTACATAGCTACGCACGCATCTTGTTAAAGAGAGAGAGAGAGTCGCGCTATATAACGACAAGCAAGGTCCGCGCCGCAGACACTTTCCAGGAGGGCAGATAGCTTTCAAAGCTTCACAGCAGCGGGCCTTTTTTATCGCTGGTACGATTACTACCCATTGATCTGTTGTCTATTCTGTCAGGAGGCGATCACCAGCCACACCCTGTTGTCTTTTAATTGAACTGACAAGGTTCTACAATCTGCTAATTGTTTACCCATTCCACTTCACTCACAACGAGTCATATCGATATGAACACCAGCAACTCAAAAATAATTCTCCTGACAACCATGCTTGCGGCTGGTTTTTGTTTCGGCAACGCCCATGCCGAAGATGACGCGGTAGGCGCCAGCGACGCTGCCATCAAGTTAGCTCAGGAATCCATCATCATGGATGGTCATATCGATGTACCCTACCGCGTTAACATCAAATGGGCAGACGTAAGCAGAAAAACCGAGAAGGGAGACTTTGATTATCCGCGCGCCAAAGCGGGCGGCCTGAATGGCCCATTCATGTCGATTTACGTGCCCGCCATCCTCGCGGAGACAATCGCATCCACTTCAACCGCGCATAAGTTGATTGACTATGTTGAAGCTATTGTTGGGCGGGCGCCGGATAAGTTTGCCATCGCCACGTCACCAGACGACATCGAGGCACATTTTGCCAAGGGCCTGATCTCCTTACCAATGGGCATGGAGAATGGCTCGCCGATCCGTGGCGATCTGGCAAATCTAAAAGATTTTTATGATCGAGGGATTCGCTATATCACCCTCACCCACTCCAAGAGCAACCATATTTCTGATTCATCCTATGATGACAACAAGCAATGGGGTGGCCTGAGTCCTTTCGGCAAGGAGTTGGTCTTGGAGATGAATAAAATGGGCATCATGGTGGATATTTCACACGTGTCCGATGATGCGTTTTATGATGCCGTGAAGATCAGCAAAGCGCCCATGATAGCCTCGCATTCCTCGCTGCGTCATTTCACCCCCGGGTTCGAGCGCAATATGAGCGATGACATGGTTAAGGCGCTGGCCAAAAATGGTGGCGTCATCATGATTAACTTCGGCTCCACGTTTTTAACTGCTGAAGCAAGAAAATGGAGCGATACTCGTAGCGAACTACGTAAGCCTATTGAGGAAAAGTACGGCAGTGACAGCCAGGAATACAAGGACTTTAACAAGCAATACCGCGAAGAGAATCCACTACCGTTTGCGGTTTTAAAACATGCGATCGAGCATATCGATTACGCAGTTAAGCTGGTCGGCGTCGATCATGTCGCCTTAGGCTCTGACTATGATGGGGTTGGTGATTCTTTGCCGGTGGGTCTTAAAGATGTGTCGACCTTTCCCAACCTGATCCAGGGCCTGCTCGATCTTGAGTACAGCGAAGCCGATATCAAGAAAATTCTTGGTGGTAATACCTTGCGAGTCTGGCGCGACGTCGAAGAAGTAGCTGCCAGCTATTAGCCAGCAACTAGTTCAGATAGTCGGGATCAACAAATTCGGGACGCACCGGGTAGCTGTAACTATGAAAATCGGACATGTCCGGCTTCCCGGCCTGTTCCCAGGCCAGCATCCATAGTCTTGACAGCGTAGCAGCACCTATTGCCAGGCGCTCGGTAGCAAACTTCTGATAGCGCCGCGCTACCTTTTCAACTGGTTTGCGTTTGGCGCGGCGGTTTTCTTCATCGCTGCGTTCCAGCAATGAGTGCTTATCATCCAGCTTCACCAGGCGAGGAACCTGACCAAAACTTTCTGCAACCAATGCAAAAACCAGTTTGCTTGCGTCATTCAAAGTCGCTTCGCGATCTTCTTTCGCCACGCCCTTTAACACCGTTTTTGCCAGCAACCCAGCACTGGCTCGACTGCTCACGGATTGCTCCAGGCTGACTGGCAGGTGACGAATTACATCGCTCTCAAAATAAGCGTGCAGGCCACCGTTGCCAGTTGAGCGGCCATCGTAGTCGGCTGTGGTGTGATGTGGATTGGCCAGGTCACCAACAAAGTGCGCCATAATGCCGCCATAAAACAGGGCACGATTGATCAACTTTACTTTTTCATCGCGATCTTCAGCGCCCGCCGCCAGCTTCAGGTTTTCAACCATCAATCCGTGTAATTGCACTACTCGCCAGGGAGCAGTTCCGGCTTTCTCCGGAGGGCTGATGCCCTTACTGCGCGCCAGTTCCGCAAAACTGGCATAGTCTCGTTCCAGTTGCGCCAGGGACACATCCGGCGGATACACCAACTCCAGGTTGATATAGTGCGTCGCATCATTAACCTGTCGATCCTGCTTACTCATATAGGGTGCGCGCCAAACGATATCGGGCACATTAGAAAGGTGCGATAGCATGTGATTACGCAATTGAAATGGCCGCACCAGCGCAGCATCGTTGGCACTGATTTTTGCCAGGTTATGTACTGCGACCCGGGTTATCAGGTCATGCCCGCGCTCCCCCCACGCCAGTACCGGTGGACTCACGCCGATCAGTATTAAACACAGGATAGTGAGAGAGGATCGCCTCAACTTGTAATCGTTCATTCCGTTTTCTAGTCGTGCCTTACTCGGGAGGGAGAGTTTATACCGTCTGCAACCCAGTGACCAACAGCAAATTGATCGCAAACTACAAATTACGTCCGGTCAACAACAGGAGTGGCTATTTCAATCCGCCTGGCACATCAGCGGACCGTATCACTGCAACTTTTTTCCCGATAAAAACGTCTTTGCAGTATTGAGTACAAGCGGCGTGGGTTTGAACAGGGAAGCAGACTTGGAACTCAGTCAGACATAACAAAACCCGGCACAAGAGCCAGGTACACAACGAGGAGCAAGCAATGAAGTTCGAGGTGAATAATAAAGAAGTCGAATTCGTGGGTGATAGAGAAATGCCCTTACTCTGGTACTTGCGGGATACGGCGAGGTTAACGGGTACCAAGTTTGGCTGTGGAATTGGTTCCTGTGGGGCATGCACCGTACACCTTGATGGCAAGGCCGTACGTTCCTGTTCGGTGCCGGTTGGCGCACTGGAAGGACGCAAAATAACCACCATTGAAGCATTGGCAGCAGCAGATGGACCGCTGCACCCGGTGCAACAGGCCTGGATAGACTTAAACGTACCACAATGCGGCTACTGCCAGGCCGGGCAGGTCATGGCGGTGGTCGAGTTTTTAAAAGCATTTCCTGAGCCTACGGATGCTGACATAGACGCGAATCTCAGCAACCTGTGTCGCTGTGGTACCTATACCCGAATGCGTCAGGCGATCCACCATGCGGCCAAATTAGCAAAGCAGAGTGCAGGGGGTGCAGCATGAGCAACGAGATAACCCGTCGCAACTTTCTCACCACCTCACTGTATGGCGGTGCCTTGCTGTTCACCACGCCAGCCATATTGGCGAAAACGCCCAGCCGACCTGAACTTGGGGCCATCAGCGACGATGCTGAGAAGAACCTCAGTCTGCTGGCCAAGATTCATCCGGACAACACCATCACCTTTTACTACCCTTCACCAGAAATGGGCCAGGGCGTCGACACGTCTTTGGCGCTGTTGTTTATTGAAGAAATGGGCGGCGATATGGACCTGGTGTCAGTAGAGCCCATGCCCTATAGAATAAAGCGCGATGCCGAAGGCAAGGTCACACCGCTCAGCGTGCCACAGTTCGCCGGGGGCTCTACCAGCATTAGCCGCAATTACGGATTGCTCAGAACCGCAGGCGCCAATGCTCGCCAGCTGTTATTGCAGGCAGCGGCAACAAAGCTGCAGCAGCCCATCGCCAGCCTTAATGCGGAAAAATCCTGGGTACACAGCGAGGACGGTAAGAAAATTCGCTTCGCCGATCTGATCGAGACTGCGGCGCAGGAGTCACTGCCCGATGAATTCGAGCCGGTTTTAAAAAATCGCAAAGACTGGCAAACCATCGGCGTGAAGCGATTTTCCACCCAAGTCGAGAAAATTGTCACCGGGCAACCGCTTTACGGCATGGATATGGACTACCCTGGCGCCAAGGTAGCGCTGATGGCTCGATCCCCCTACCTGGATGGGCAGGTAAAGAAACTGGATGCCAGCGCCGCGAAGAAACTGCCGGGTGTACATGCGGTGGTGGAATTACCACGTCCACCACTAGATGAGAATTACACTTACCTGGCAGGCGGCGTGGCAGTCATCGCCGATGATTTTTGGACCGCCAAAAAAGCGCGAGACTCGTTAAAAATTGAATGGGATAAGGGGCCACATAGCAACGAAAGCAGTGCAAGCTTGTATCAGCAATGTGCAGACCTTTTAAAAACGAAGGGACAAATAGTCAGGGACGACGGAGATTTTGACGGTGCTATCAAGTCAGCCAACAAAGTCATTACCCGCGACTATCGTCTACCACTGGTATCACATGCGCAATTAGAGCCACAAAACTGTATAGCGCATGTGACCGAGGAAAAATGCGTCATTATCGGCCCAACGCAAAGTCCTGGCGGTGCCTCGGTGCAGGCCGCCAAAGTAACCGGATTTGATCGTACAGAGATCGAAATTCACTACACCAGGCTGGGCGGCGGCTTTGGTCGCCGGCTGACCAGTGATCACGTTGCAGAAGCGGTGACTATTTCAAAAGTGAGCGGCTATCCGGTCAAGCTGATCTGGACTCGGGAAGACGATTTGGCGCATGATTTTTATCGCCCGATGGGGCATCACCAAGTGATTGCGGCAGTGGATGACAAGGGCAAGGTTAGCGCCTGGTCGCACCGCCTGGCCGGCACACCGAAGCATTACCGCCGCGGCCGCAAGCCAGAGGAACTGTTTGATGCCGATCTATACGTTGATGATTTCCCGGCCGGCCTGGTAGCCAATTTGCGTACCGAATACCACCTGGCAAAATCCGGCATGCCGCAAGGTAGCTGGCGCGCTCCAGCGCATACGGCCAACGCCTTTGTTATTCAAAGTTTTATGGATGAACTGGCCGAGGAAATTGGGCAGGATCCACTGCAACTTCGACTGGACATGCTCGGTGAAGCCAGGGAACTGGAGTATGGTCAACATGGTGGTCCGGTGTACGACACCGGCCGTATGGCGGGGGTACTTAAGCAAGCAGCTGAGATGGCAGACTGGGGCAGAGAGCTGCCTGCGGGACGCGCACTCGGCCTGGCTGGTCATTTCACCTTTGGTGGTTATTGCGCACAGGTGGCTGAAGTAGAACTACTGGAAGACGGGAAGTTCAAAGTTCATAAGGTGTTTGCTGCAATAGATGTCGGCATCGTGGTGAATCCTGAGGGCGTAATCGCCCAGGTGGAAGGCGGAATTAACGATGGGCTGAGTGCGGCAGCGGGTCAACAAATCCTGGTGGAAGGTGGTCGTGTCATCACTGAAAACTTTGACACCTACCCCATGCTGCGTATTGGTGATTCGGTCACTGAAATAGATGTGCACATCATGCCCAGCTCTGCCGATCCATCCGGGGTTGGTGAAATGGGTCTACCCCCATTAGCACCGGCTGTGGCCAATGCGATTCGCAGTGCCGGTGGCCGCCGCATCCGCCAACATCCGATGAACGCCAGCTGAGTTATCGATAGTTTACTGCGGGGTGAAACCTTGTTCTATCGATCCGTAGATTGAATCGCTGACTAGCAGAATTAGAAGCACCGACAAGCGCTGATCTGTTTATACCAACCCAGCGTGACAAGGCCTTGAATGTCGACCTGTCACGCTGGACTAAGTAGTAATACGTTGCAAGTTTAGAAAGTTAGTCTTGTGCTATCTGCGCCATATCAACTAACTGAATAAACTCGGCGCGATAACCGTAGGGGTCTTCTCCCTTATTGGCACTGGCTAACTTACGCACCTCGGCGTAACTAAAATCTCCCAAGTATTTACCGCCGGTCAGCAGCTGCGCAAAGCCTGCTACCGCGATAGAAAATTCTGCATCTTGCTGATGGGTTGACTCGATCTCGGTTTGTACCGGTATCGCCTGCTGAATCAGTTTGGACTTACTACCATTCGGCAGCTTGTAACGTATCTTCAGGAAGCCATACTCATTTTCGCTGCCGGATTCAATCGTCGAACGATTCTGCGCATATCGAGGTTCATCCACCGACTTGTTCTCGGCATTTACCGGAGTGATCTCATAGATCGCCGTTACCGTATGTCCCGCGCCGATATCACCGGCGTCTACTTTGTCGTTATTAAAGTCCTCACGATTCAGATGGCGCGTCTCATATCCGATCAAACGGTATTCGCTGACAGTAGCTGGATTAAACTCAACCTGCAGCTTTACGTCTTTCGCAATCGGGAACAGGGTTGAGGTGGCTTCATCAACCAACACCTTCTTTGCCTCGCTGAGCGTATCAATATAGGCGGCCACGCCATTTCCATTCTGCGCCAGGGTTTGCATCATATCGTCCTGGTAATTATTGCGACCAAAACCCAGCACCGACAGGAATATGCCTGTTTCACGTTTGCGCTCAACCAGGGTTTTCAGTGCTTCGTTAGACTGCATGCCGACATTAAAATCACCATCGGTGGCCAGGATAATGCGGTTTACCCCGTCCTTATCGAAGTTCTGCTCAGCCAGCTGGTAGGCCAACTCGATACCTGCCCCGCCTGCAGTTGATCCACCTGCTTGCAGTCGTTTCAATGCTGCCAGGATTTTACCCTTTTCGCTCGCCTCGGTAGGCTCCAAGACTGTTCCAGCCGCGCCAGCGTAGACCACAATGCTGACTTTGTCGGTTGGCTTTAAGCGGCTGAGCAGCAGGCTGACGGACTGCTTTACCAGCGGCAGCTTGTTAGCAGATGACATCGAACCCGACACATCCAGCAGAAACACAATATTGCTGTCTGGCATCTTGCGGGCTGGGATGTCATAGCCCTTGATACCGATATGCACCAGCTTTCGATCGGCGTTCCATGGAGATGGAAGCACACTGATGGACGGTTCAAAGGGTCTCTTCCTGGATTTTGGCAGCGGGTAGTTATAGTTGAAGTAGTTGATCAACTCTTCCGCGCGCACAGCCTGGGGGTCTGGCAAATAACCTGCCCGCAGTTCGTCACGCACCAAGCTATAGGAAGCGGTATCCACATCAATGGAGAATGTGGAAACGGGTTGTTCGGACACCAGCTGCACAGGATTTGCCGTGTAGTCAGCGTATTCTTCGCGATTCTCTTGTTGAGGTGGTGTGTAGAGGTCTGCCGAATTGTGTGCTGTGACAATTATCTCCTGAAGTTCATAAGACTCTGACATGCCATCCATTTTTCGCTCTCGCTTTGCAGGCGTAGATTGGGGAGTATTGAGTGCGCCAGTGGCCACCACTTCCTCTAGAATTTCTTCAGTCTTCTGTGAGCTTGCACGAAGCTGACGATTGCTCTCTGTCACAACGGGGCTGGCTGCACGCTCAGGTGCTGGAGTCGCGGTTGGTGCTTGCAACTGGTCCTGCACAACTATTGGCTTTTTGATACCCACGGCAGGCGCGTCACTTGGAGAGCCTGGCTCTCGTTCGGCATCTCGCTCCGCGATTGAGTCGACAGCTTGCTGCGGTGATCTTCCGTTTGCACCATTATTCGCCGCGATGGCTTGCTGATCGAGTTCCTGCCGCCGCTCTTTATCCTTATTCTCTTTAGCCAGCTGAGTCTGCTTGCGAATAATTGAGATTTCACTATTTGCGCCACTCAACTCGCCAGGTGCAGTATTGGTTTGCATCGATGGCATAACAAATACCAGCGACAAAGCGACAAAGGCAATAGCAATGGTGGCAAAGGCGTTATAGGCAACGCGGTTTTCTAACAGGTTCATGATCAGACTCCGTATTGGTTGGGTTAGTCTTGAGAGCACGCCTTCAGCAGCGCTTGCCTCTCGATTACCAATAGGACGAGTCGAAGTTTGAGTTCCTTGGTGAAATTCCTCCTCAAAGTGTGATTTAGCCATATCAATGGCCTGTTGCCTGGCTTTTGCGTCAGCATCGGGGACTGGAGTATCCAGCAGATCATCCAGCATTTTATCGATCTGTTTGTCGTTCATGCCAACCCTCCTGCCTTCTGGACGGCGTCTTTTGCTCCCAATTCGGAAGACTCAAATGTCTGTTTCAAACGTTTGCGGGCTTCATGTATTCGCCAGGAAACCGTGCTCTCTTTGATATTCAGGCGCTGCGCCGCATGCTGGTGATTCAATCCAGTAGCAAACACCAGCACCAATGTCTCACTCAATTCAGCAGGCAGCTGCTCAATATGCTCAAGTATCTGTTGCGCATAAAGCTGTCTGGGTGCTACATCTCCATTACTGCCTGCATGCGTTTCCAGTTCGTCTTGCTGCTCTTCACGCGTATTGTGCTGACTGGGACTCTTGTAAAAATCTTTGGCGCAATTGATCACCACGGTGTAGAGCCAGGATGTGAAAGATGATTGCGCTCGGTACTGGCGGATAGATTTCACCAGCTTCATACACACTACTTGGGTGATGTCCTGTGCATTTTCCTGGTTCTGACACCAGCGATAGGCGATGCGATAAATCGTGTCGTAATAGCGCCCCAACAACGTTTCAAACGCTGCTCCGTCACCCTCCCGACATAGATTTATCAGTTCTTCGTCTGTCATATTAGCCTGGTATTAACACCTGGATCTCAAGGTATTCTGTGCACACTTTCATTACCTCTTGCTGGTTAGACGATACCACGAGCAAAATCCTTGGGTAATTTTTGAATTATTTTTGCCACACTCTACTCACCCTTCGGCACACGACGAGGAAAAGCGCTACAATGCACGTCCATCCGTGCTGAAAGCTGCCCTTACCTGCCAAGAGATTCTATCTCCCATGTTTGTTTCTGACACCTACCGGTTGATCTATTTTGAGATACCAAGAACCGGCTCGCGATCAATCAGCAAGGCGCTGGCGGTGCTGGATCCGTCGTCAACCACGGCAATCCAAAGGCAGCAAGACAAAGCGGCAGATTATCACCGCTTCAGTGTGCCAGAGCAGGCAATCAACTATCCCATCATAGCGACACATCGTAATCCATATGACCGCTTGTGGTCGTTTTGGAAGTATCGGAACCAGTACGGCAACCCAGATATTTTTAAACAGACAAGCTGGCCCGATTACCTTGCTTGGGCGGTAGACCCGGCATCCCAACCCGATTTGGGTGAGGCCATGACTGATATACCGATTTCCGAAATGGTCAACACTGACTTGGTTACGCATTGGTTGCGGTTTACGAATTTGGCAGATGATTGGATGGCTCTCTGTGAAGAATCGAACTTGCCACCCCATGAACTTCCGCATGTGAATCATTCCCGGGCTGCTGGCTCATTCCAGTCTGCGTATAACCAGCGGTGCGCCTCGGCAGTCTACCAACGATTTAAAGCCGATTTTGAGCGCTTCGGTTACCGCGAAGATTCATGGCTACCTCCAGCTGCGATAGCGAACTAAACGACTGATAAAAAATGTTTGAGCAACTAGTATGCAATGTAAACAACGTCCTCTGGGGACAAGGCCAGCTATTGATCTATATGCTGCTGTTCGCCGGCATCTGGTTCAGCGCCCGACTGGGCCTAATCCAGATTCGCCATTTTTCCCACATGTTCAGCCTGTTAAAGAACAGCACCAATGCAAACAAATCGGGCATCAGCTCATTTCAGGCCTTGTGTACCAGTCTTTCTGCTCGAGTGGGTACCGGAAACCTGGCGGGCGTGGCGATCGCCATATCGCTGGGTGGCGCCGGGGCCATTTTCTGGATGTGGGTAATCGCTTTGCTGGGCATGGCCACGGGCTATGCTGAGAGCTTGCTTGGTCAGGTATATAAAGTACGAGACAGCAATAACGAATTTCGTGGAGGCCCGGCCTACTATATTCGGCAAGGACTCAACAAACGCTGGTTGGCGGTCATCTTCTCGTTATGCCTGATGTTTGGTTACGGTCTGATCTTTAGTGCGACCCAGGCGAACACCATCGTTGACGCGCTGAATCACAGCTACGATTTCCCGGTATTTTACTCAGGCCTGGGGATCACCTTGCTGGCTGGCCTGGTCGTGATCGGAGGCCTGCGTGCCATTGCCCGTTTCTCCGAACTGGTAGTGCCCATCATGGGCCTGGGCTATCTGCTGGCAGCCATACTCATCACGCTGCTGAATATTTCGGCGGTGCCTGCCATGCTGTACGACATTATTACCTCGGCATTCGGGCTGCAGGAAGCCGGCGCTGGTGCGTTTGGAGCGGCAATCAAAAATGGAATCCAACGCGGGCTGTACTCAAATGAGGCTGGATCCGGCAGTGTGCCCCAAGCTGCTGCCGCCGCGGCTCCTCACCCCAATCACCCGGCATCCCAGGGCTATGTACAAATGCTCGGCGTGTTTCTGGACACCATGGTGATGTGTACGTGCACGGCGGTGATCATCTTGCTGGCCCAACGGGGTTATACGGGAGAAATGGAGGGCATCCGCATGACGCAGATAGCCATGGAATACCATATTGGCGCTGCAGGAGGTCATTTTGTTGCCACTGCGATCAGCCTCTTTGCCTTCACTTCGATTGTGGCCAACTATGCGTATGCAGAAGCTAATCTCCACTTCTTTAAGCTCGACAATATTGTCGGTCGAAGTATTTTCACAGTGATATTTTTACTCGCCATGTTTTGGGGAACGGGCGTGGAACTGCAGCAGGTCTGGGCCGCCGCCGACATGGCCTTAGGGCTGATGACGGTCGTCAATGTGATTGCCATCGTCTTACTGACCCCAACCATCGTTGCCGTCTCACGGCACTACCGAAGTAAGTTGGAGCGTGGAGAAGAAGTCAGTTACCGAACCGGTGACTGCCCGATACAGGGTAGCACCGAACGCGGCATTTGGGACTAAACGAACACATTATTGGTTGGGCAGTTCGACATCAAGAATTCGCAGCGCATTCTGAGCATGCTCGGCGGCTGTTCGCCCCAGGTTAGTCAGGTATCCGCCGTCTGCCTGCGATACCAATCCCTTATCGTACAAACGCTGGGCGGCAGCAATCATCTCTGGATCGGCTGAGGAATGCACCTTAATACCTTCCTGGCTGGTATCCAGGTTATAGTGAGTCAGTAGTCTAAGCTCGGCCACAATTTCTGCTGTATAGGGCATGTTATGCCTCCAGTTTCAGGAAGATCTGTCTGTGATCATACTCTGTCTGATGGTTTCACCAAAGGATTGCGCAGGCCTCAGCATGTTCATGGTTCTAAATTGCTTGAAAATCCAGGCGACCAACCTAAAATCAGCGAACATATATGGCAACCAATCAAACGCAGGACTAGATCACCAATGAATGAACTCATTTCCGACTGGGTCAGCAAACTACCTGGCATCTCGGGCTTCGAAGACCTCGCCACGGCTGGCATTGCATTGCTGGGCGTATTCTTTATTGCCGGTCTGGGCTACCTGGTGGTCAAGCGGATACTGGTGAAGCTGATTAACTCGTTTATTGATAAAACCGAGTCTGACCTGGACGACATACTGGTGAAACGGCGCGTATTCAATCGCGCTGCCTACCTGGTCCCGGCCCTGTTAATTTATCGCCTGGCACCCGAAGCATTGGAGAATTACCCCGATCTGAGTGCCCTGTTCACCACCCTGGTAGCGATCTACTTTGTGCTCGCAATTGCAAGCCTGGTGGTGGCTCTGATTGATTCCCTGCTGGACATCTATCACACCTTCCCAGTTTCCCGACAAGTGCCAATCCAGAGTTTTGGCCAGGTTGCCAAGTTAGTCACCTATTTCCTGGCCATGATCGTATTGGTCTCCCTGGTGGTCGGCGAATCACCATTGAAGTTATTTGCTGGTCTGGGTGCGATGACCGCGGTTCTCATGCTGGTATTTAAAGACCCCATCCTGGGTTTCGTAGCTGGATTGCAACTCAGCTACAACCGTATGGTGGGGTTGGGCGACTGGGTTGAAATTCCGCAACACCAGGCCAGTGGCGACATTATGGAGATTGGGCTTACCACGGTAAAAGTTCGTAACTTCGACAACACCATTACTACCGTTCCCACGCAAAACCTGATCACTGATTCGTTCAAAAACTGGCGTGGCATGCAGGAGTCAGGCGGCCGCCGCATCAAACGCGCCATTACCATTGACCTCAACTCAGTCAAATTTTGCGATCAGGACGATCTGGCACGCTACAGCAAAATTGATTACATCAAGGATTACATTGCCAGCAAATCAGATGAACTGGAGGCGCACAATAAGGAACACGTAGTTGATCATGAAGCCATGGCCAACGGTCGTCGCCTGACTAATGTCGGGACATTCAGGGCCTATATGTTGGCGTATCTGCAACATCATCCGCATATCCATAAAGAGATGACCATTATGGTCCGCCAGCTTGCGGCTACAGAATCCGGCTTGCCCATTGAAATTTATGCCTTTAGTGCAATCAAGGAATGGGCTCAATACGAAACCATCCAGGCGGACATCTTTGACCATCTGTTTGCCGTGGCCAGGGAATTTGACCTGCGCGTATTCCAAAAGCCCACCGGTGCCGATTTACATCATATGGGAACCGCTTAGCCGCTTGAGTGCCGACGCACGCGGCACTCACTTCGAACCCATATTGAAAAATCACCTGTTTGGGTGATTTTTTATTTTCTGTGCTTCTCTAAAATTACTCTCAATCGCTATTTCAGGGAATTTTAGAGGGCCAAGAAAATGATTAGAGATGACATTCAGATTGATGAGCTGCTGCCGTTCGAGTTAAAGAGCATTGCCATCATTGCACGTTATGCCAAAGCACGGACCGGGATTAATGTGTCATTGCGCGACAACAACCTGTTCCAGAATCTGGAGAAGTGTTTACGGTATGCGGGTGAGTTGCACCTGTTGCGGACCCTGATCAAGTTGAAAATTGAAATCTCCGATCGCACCGCCATCTCTGAGCGCCACCTGGAGCGCGGCCATGACGATTCTCGTCGCGTTCCGGTCGAAACCTACAACGACTATAAAATCCGCGTTAAATACTACGATCAGCTGGCGGCCTGATTACAAATTAGTGTTGGCGGCGCCTTATTCGTCGCCCGGCCGCCCGGCTAGTTCCTCTAGCAGGATAATCCAATGCTCCAGGCCATCGTAAAACGCCTTTTTGGGTAGGCGTTCATTCAAGCCATGAGCAAATACATTGGCGGGGTTCATGAACACGCCGGACACTGCCCAGGTTGGAATCCCTGCTTTGCGGAAATGCATGCCATCTGTGCCACCGGACTCCATGTACGGCATGATCGTTAAACCAGGATACCGCGGGTGCACAGCCTTAGCGATCGCCGCCATCACATCTTCTCGCGGTTCTGAAATCGGGCTGGCGACAGGTTCATCCAACAAGACAAATTCAATCGCTTCGTTCTCGACTACCTCCTTCAACCTGGTTTCTACGTCAGCCACCGCAACGCCAGGAAAAATACGACAATTGACCGTGGCTGTAGCGGATTGCGGCAAGGCATTTTCAGCATGCCCACCTTCAATCATGGTAGCGACACAGGTAGTGCGCGTAGCACCTACATAGGCCGGATCCTGGGCCAAACGATCTGAGGCTGATCGATCTTCAGGATCATCAGCAAAACGAATCATTGCCTCACCCAGTTCACCACCGCGTTGCTGGCCGGATGCGCGAAAGAAGTCACGCGTCATCGCTGTTGCCATCACCGGGAATTGATGATTCTGAATCTTGCCGAGCGCAAGGGCTAATTCGTAGATCGCGTTATCCGCTCTAGGCCGTGAACTGTGCCCGCCCGGATTACGGACGGTTAGCTCAAAGGAAGCATAGGTTTTTTCGGCTGCCTGAACCGCGTAGACCAGCGGTTTGCCATCTGCCCGCAAACTGCCGCCACCCGCATCCGAGTTCAGGGCAAACTCTGCATCCGCCAGTTCGGGTCGCTCGTTCGCCAGCATGCGTGTGGTAATCATCTCGGTTTCTTCGTCGCCGGTGAATACCAGGAACAGGTCACGATGCGGTATAAACCCTTCTTGCTTCAGATGGATAAAGGTGGATACCAACATAGTGATGCCGTACTTGTTATCAATTGTGCCGCGACCATAGAAAAAGGTGTCATCCTGAGTGAGTTCAAAGGGCGGGCGCTCCCAATCTTCAGGCAAGGCCTCAACCACATCCATATGACCAAGCAGCAGAATGGGCTTCTTACCCGATGATCCGTCACCACGGAAGCGCACTATCATGGCCACGGTTTCACCGGATGGAATGATGGTGATGTCTTCTTCAGCAAAGCCCACCGCACTCAGCTGCTCAGCCAGGTATTCTGCCATCTCAGGCACTTTGCCTTGACCTGCCACGGTCGGGATTGAAATCAGTTTGCTGTAGATTTCAAGGGACTTCTGGGCGTGGGCACTATCACGGCCTGTTTCTGCAACACCTGGCAGTGAATAAAGCGCAACAATTGCCAGCAAGATAATCTGTTTCATAGGGTGTGGGTGAGAATTTAGCTAGGTGAAAAAGATATCACATGGATGTCCGGTTTTGGGTATGGAATTCTCTTGCGGTATGCGAGAGCAAGCAGAGATGGTTGAGAACTGGTTTTACTGGCAGAATACCCCACTGACATTTCAGACAAACTAGAAAAAGGAATCCAAGAAGATGAGTGTGACCAATATTATTGTTGGAATAACCTGCCTGGTATCGCTGATGCTGATGCAAAACCAGGCAGGTAAATCAGCGTTACTCTTTCACCCCCAGACCATTAGCAAAACCGGACAGTGGCATCGCTTTGTCAGTTCAGGTCTGATTCACGCTGATTTTCTACATTTGGCCATCAATATGTTTGTCTTATGGTCGTTCGGGAATGCGATCGAGCGCTACTACTATCCATCGTTTCTGGGCGGCAATACCTTGAGCATGTATCTGATGCTGTATTTTGGCGGCATTGCAGTCGCTTCGTTACCTGATTATTTTCGTCATAAGAACAATCCACGCTATGCGGCGCTAGGGGCGTCAGGTGGCGTGTCTGCCGTAGTATTCGCTGTCATAATCTTCGCTCCTTGGCAAAATCTGTACCTGTATGGTGTGATCGCCATTCCGCAAATCCTTGCTGGTGGAGCCTATCTGTATTATTCCTGGTACCAGGACAAGCATGGCAATGACAATATTGGCCACAGCGCACATTTAACTGGCGCTGTTTGGGGGTTTGTTTTTACTGGTCTGATGAATCCAGACCTGTTCGGACGCTTTATTAAACTGGCATTAGCGGGTCCGAGCTGGATTTAAAGAGTTGGCTTTAACGAGCTGGCTTTAATAAATCACCAACTCTGCGCGCTGAAAGTGCGGACGACTCAGCTTTCGCCCGTTACTTTGAACCCAGTCTTAGGGAAGTGCACGTGAACGGTGCCAAAGTCTGCTGTGCCACGAGCGAGTATCCAGCGGTCTTCACAGCTACCCACTAACTCGCCGGTTACCGCATCCTTGGCGTAATCCGTTGGCTTGATTTCAACCCGCTGGCCAACCAGTTCATGATCCTGATCAGCACTGGCGATGGGTCTGGGTTTAGCATCCATGGCAATGGCAAAAGCGTCGGCCTGGGTAATTTCAGTCCTGTCACCCTCACCGAATGCGGTCATATTATCAAACCAGGTCTGCAGTTTTGGATAAGCACCCAGTAGATTGCCGCCGCGGATATTATGAGAAAACCACAGCAGGTGGTAGGCAGAGAAATCGGCAATAGTTGGAGAATCGCCAAATAAAAATTCACTATCCTGCAATCGCTGATTCATATCCTCTTTGTGCGCTTCCATGGTTTTAATCGCTCGCCCTTGCGACATGCCCGGCAAGGAAGAGGTCTGACTGATGCCAGCTCGATCCTTAATAAAACGATAGGCCTGCCATGGTGAGAAGTGGCGCAATAATAAGCCGATAGAACGTAGCGGTGAGCCACTGCGGACTGCGGCCATAAAGATAGTGCCATCGGTATACTCAACGAAATCGAAAATCTCTTGCGAGCAGTTTTCCATCGCCATATCTGGCTTGCTACTCAAGCGGGCAATCTCGGTGGTGATCACGCGCGTATCGCAAAAGATATCGGCACCAATCTGCGCGACAGGTATGCGCCGATAACCACCAGCCAGCGGGTCTACATTTGGTCGCGGTGGCATGGCAGGTGAGATAAGCGATTGCCACGACAATCCGCAATGACCGAGCATCAATCGAACCTTCTCCGAAAACGGAGACAGGTCGTAATGATGCAGAATCAGCTGATCTTTCATGCGTCAGGCTCAGACCCACCATTCTTGGCTAACGCAACCAGCCGCTCACGTGGATACTGTTCATCAAGTTCAGCTGCTGCCCGGTCCAGACATTCATCTGGATCACCTTCAATGGGAATGGGATCGGATGAGCGCCAGTGTTCGAGGTAATCATCGGTATCAACATCACCGGTTTTCATTGCCGCAGCGTCAATAAACTCCATGAAACGATCCGGCAAAGGCCTGGAATAGCGTTTGCGACCGATTTTCGCCTTCACCATGGAAGGAATATCACGCCAATACAAAATATGGTAACTAGCACTCATAATCAGTACTCACTTTTGAGAGATGAAACAATCACCTGAAACCCGGTTTCAGGCACCAGAAGCAAACCCATCTTGCTTTAGCAAGGCCAGCTTGGCAGTAACGATTCCGATAACCGATACCACCAGGGCCAGCCCAATTAGTTGAATAAGACCCCGGTCATCCATTGGAATGGTGGCCAGGTTGTCAGGCTCCACGCTGACAAAGTAAGCCATGTACATAACGCCTCCGCACAGGCTCCAGGCAGACAATAACAGCCCGATATGTTTGCCGGCCCGAGTCATCGCAAAACTACCTAACAGGGTCAGAACGATGATGTAGTCAATAATCCACAGTGGCGCATACTGCCACTCAGGACGAGCCTGGTTAATCATGAATTCCGCGACGGCCAGGACAATGGCAAACAGGAGCGCCAGGTAGCGGCTAACTTGCAGCATGAGAATTGAACGCCTTCGGTTTAGTCGCCAAAGGTCGTACCAAGGCTGACTACTTCCTGGTCGACAATATCAGCTAACAATGGACTTTCCGCGGCCCTGGCAAAGGCCTGGTCAATGGCTTCGAAGCGTTGACGCATTTGCGCCCGATGGTTGGGGTGGGTAAATATGTAGAATTCACCGGCTTGCAGGGCTTCCACCACGCGCTTGCCCACGATTTCAACCGGGATGCCGTTTTCTACCAACTCTTTGGCCGCGTTACTAGCGGGATTGTCCGAGTCGGCGTTCATGCCTGCGTTGGGGTCCTGATGCGCTGCCTGGCGATTGCGGTGTGACAGGTGAATTCGGGTTTGCACAAATGCAGGACATAATACGGAAACCTTGATACCAAATTCGGCAAGCTCGACCTGCCAGGATTCCGACATGCCAACTACCGCAACCTTAGTGGCGGTGTAGGCGCCCGCGTATGGAATGCCCGCCATACCAGCCATTGAAGCAACATTGACTACCCAACCACCTTCGCCATGTTCTTTGATTTTCGGAACCACGACCTGGGTGCCGCGCAGCACGCCCATCAGGTTAACGTCCACCACCCAGTTCCAATCAGAGTGATTCGTGGTCTCAACTGGTCCACCGGCGGAAGCCACACCGGCATTGTTCACCATCATATGAATCTTGCCGAAGCGTTCAATCGCCTGGTCAGCAAGATTTTGCCATTGCTCGAGGCTGGTCACATCCATCGGCACGGTTAACACCGCCACCCCTTCCTGCTCAAGGAGTTTTTGGGCCTGCTCGAGTTGATTCGCATCAATATCGCCCAACACCACGTTCATGCCTTGTTGACCGACTGCCCGGGCAATACTAAGCCCAATACCTTCCGCCCCACCGCTGATCACCGCGGTCTTATTTTCAAACTGGCTCACTTACTTCACCTGCTAAATAATTAAAAACGGCTTATTGTAGATGCAGGAACCTATCCGGGGAAAGCAAAACTATTTGCTTTGCTATTAAACCTCGTAATGCACACTTATTTATCAGGCGAATAACACCATAGCCGTACGCACGATTAAGGCCACCAACACCAATGTTGACACTACATGCAAAATAAATCGGGTCGGGATATTGTTCCAGACTGACTGCACCACGCTGTGTACCGCGCGCAGGCCAACATAGCCCCAGGCTAGCATTACGTTCATGGAATCAACCGACCCAATCACGGCCAGGCTCAGACAAACCGCGTAAAACATCACTGGCTGTTCCAGCAGATGATTATAGTTATCCGCCTTCCACCGAACTTTGGCTGGCAGTTGCGACATTTGCAGGCCATTTACCGCGTCGGAGTCCGGCGAATAGTCCATTTTGCTTAGCGCTGGCAGACGGGTGGCATACATCCAGAACCACATCACACAGTTGAGCAACAATAAAACGATCACTGGTTGGAGAATATCTTGCGCCATCTTGGGAACCTCTGAATAGTTAAAAATATTTGTGTGCTAAATCTAGCTTAGTGACGAAGAACAAACAAATTTACTTTTATTGAAACCTTCTTTCTTTATTTCTTGTAAGGACTCCCCTGACACCCACCAATTGCTTTAGAATTTACGCTTGAATTGATTTACCACCAACACTTTGTAGAGACTGGAGATCGGCATGTTGCAACGACCCTACCGCCTGGCTTTCGCCACCTTGCTACTAACCTTGTTTGCCTGTAGCGAACAAAACAATATGGTTGCAGAGGGCAACAAGTATGAATATGGGATTTTTCAAACCAGTGAAGAGAGCGACGAGGCTGCAGCAAAGTATGGCACCGCGCAAAAGTCCGCGCTCAAAGACCCGCTGTTTGTAACCCCTACTAAAACGATTCCGGCAAAACTGAATACGATTTTTGGTGTTCTATATCAATTCCCTGAATCCACCTATGGTACAACCGTCAAAATCAACGGGACCTTTTCATTCCCGCCAGAAGGATTGACCAACCCAAACACGGGCGACACCGCCTACGAAAAGAAGTTTGAAGCCGATGTTGTAGTTAACGGCAACGATCCGGTGGATTCGCTCCTATTCCAATTGGGCCAGGAATGGGAAGTGGTGCCCGGAACCTGGACGTTTACTGTCTTGATGAACGGAGAAGCGTTTATTGAGGAGCAATTTGAAGTGGTTGCACTTTAAACACGGCAGACACCGCTGATATCAACCAGTGGGCGGTCCAGGACTGTCCGAGCCGTGCCCGCTGCTACGCCATGCCCCTCCTCTGTAGTAACTTCCAGTACTAGTACTCTCTGCAGTTCCTTCGGCTTACTCATGAAGCACATAAAGTCTGACAGGTTCTTTCTCTAGCCTGGCAGATTTCCTCAAAGGGTTTGGATTATTTTCTGTATTCTGGTTACAGTTAGGTGGTCGTTCTCAACATTGGAGTAATCTTCAAATGCAGTTTAAAAAAAGATTAAGTCGAGACCACTCAATCTTCCGTCAGGGAATTCGCCTGCTAGCAGGACTCCCGCTCCTGTTCATGATGGCGTCGTGCGCTACGTTTATTCCAGGCATGGACCGCACTGAGTTCCCGGACAGTACCGCGGAGGTCGGCCCGGTAATCACCGCTGATGAGGCACTTCCCAAGGAGCAAGTCGTTGATGATGCGACGCGGACTGAGGAGCAGGCGCTCAGTGCAACCGATTCTGACGCTAGCACATCAGATGCCAGCACCAAGCCTCCAGCCCAAGAAGTTGCTGTACCTATCTCAGAAGAGGAACCAAAAAACGACATCAAAGCTGAGTCTGTTGAAGCTATTGCAGTTGATGAAGCAGTGCCCGCCACGACTACCAGCTCACCAGCATCGGAACCCAAGGAATCCGTGGTGGATAAAGAAAGCATTGAGATAGCCATTGAATACGGAAAAGTCAGCGGGAACGTGGTGTTAACCGGGGAAGACGGTATCTTGCCGACGGCTGCCGGCACCATGATTACTCTCACGCCCAAAGCAATGGTCAATGAGGTGCAGAACAGATCAGCGCAGGTACACGTCATCGATATGGAAGACAAAACCTATCTGCCCCGCTACTCAACAATCCATGCTGGGGATCGAGTGGTTTTTGTGAACAAGGATAATATCCGTCACAATGTCTTCTCACTCTCCGAAAACAATGCCTTTGACCTGGGTACATATGGAGCTGGCTTGAAACGAGCGGTAACCTTGAAGGAACCTGGGGTAGTAAAAATCTACTGCAATATTCATCCTGAAATGGCGACCTTTGTAGCGGTTGGCAACCAGGGACTCAGTGTGCGGGCCGATGATCGGGGTCGCTATCACGTTGATGAGGTACTGCCTGGTACCTACGAACTTGCCATCTGGAATATCCGCGGTGAAACCAAACGCATCGTCGAAGTAACCGCCAACGAAACGTTGAAACTGGTTGATCGCATCGACACAACCGCGTTCAAAATTGAGCCACATAAAAACAAGTTTGGCGAAAACTACTCAAAAAATGCCACGTTGTTTGAAGACGAGTTCTATTAATGTCTAAAGCAACCATCCGATTTGGTATTCGCGAGAAACTTTTCTTCCTTATTCTCGCTGCATTCAGCGCGGTCATCCTCGCGACTTTTTGGCAAATTGGAATTCAGGCGCAGCAGGTTTCCTCTGCGACCATAGGTGAGTCTTTAAGGCAATCCAGTTCCGTGCTCGATACAAATATCGAGAGTCGTTTTAATTCGATCAATGAAGTCGCCAGAAGCATTGCCCGGGATGGTCGTATATTGCCGCTGGTGTACGAAAGCGAGATGTTGTCGCTGCAGGACCAGAGCCAGGAATTTCAAAAACAACTGGACTTTGACATCCTCTTTTTCACCGATGGTTCAGGAAATATCCTCGCCCGTTCAGACCGCCCGGAAGCGGTTGGTCAGAACATGGCTGGCAGGGCGCCTTTTTTTGACGAAGCCTTGGCCGGTAGAAGCGGACAGGGTTACTTCCTGAGTCAGGGTCGACTGATGCAGATTGTTACGGAACCTGTATTCGATAACGTCGCCACCGATTTGGTCCGTGGCACCGTGGCTGTAGCCTATGCATTCAGTGGAGAAATGGCTAACGAAATCGTATCGCTCACCCAGAGCGACATCGGCTTTTTCAATTTCACTCGCGATGCAGATCGACAGGTAAACGGAGTCAGCAATATTTATGTGACCGATGAACAGCTTAAGGATGCCCTGAACGATTACTTTGAGACGGCGCCAGAGCGCTGGCAACCCATGTTCAGTGGCGAAGAAAATGTGGTTAACTTTCAAACCACACTGAACCAGCAGGAGTATTTCGCGGTCGCCAGACAAATAGGAAATGCTGGCAGCAATCCGCTGGGGTTCATATTAATTTTGCGGTCCAGCGCCGATCTACTGGCTCCATTCACCAGCATCCAGAGAACAGTGCTGATCATCGGCGGCATCTGTCTTTTAGTCACCATAATTCTAGCCGGTTTCATGTCCGTGCGAATAAGTCGGCCGATCATCGAATTGGTATCGGTTACCAACGATATTCGCGATGGCAAGTTTCCTGCCAAGGATGCTGCACCAACGACCCAGGATGAGATTGGCATGCTCTATCGCGTGGTGGTGGACATGGGAAACACCTTGAAAGAGAAGGCCGAACTGGAGAACTACCTGGCGCAAATCTCCAACGAAATAAACATCGATAGCACGCTCATGGGTTCCACTTTCGACGGCACATTGAGCATGGATGGCACAATCGATAACCTGCGATCTCCACAGTCTGATCCCGATGCGACCCTGGTCGCAACTGGTCAGGGGAATGAAGTGACAGGTGATTCACCAATTGCTCCAGGTACGGTGGTTGCGGACCGGTACGAAGTGCTCAGGCTGATTGGACGCGGCGCGGTGGGACTGGTATTCCTGGTGCAGGATCGCGAACTGGATGAAAGAACCGCTCTGAAGCTATTACCCAATGACCTGTTTCAGGACGACGATACCATTAGCATCAAGGAAGAAATCCGTCTGGCGCGACGAGTTTCGCACCGCAACATTCTCAGAACCTTCGATATGGGCAACTGGCAGGACTACACCTATATCAGCATGGAATATGTGCCTGGCTATGACCTTGATGTGTTGCTGAAAAAGCGGGGTGCTCAGGACATGTACATTGCCCTGCTGATGGGGCGCCAGATTTGTTCGGCGATGAATGCTGCGCACGAGGAGGGGGTCATCCACCTCGATTTAAAGCCCGGTAATATGATGGTAAACCGCCAGGGCATACTCAAGATCATGGATTTTGGTCTCGCTCGAAGCATCGCGAACCAGGAACGACAGCAGTTGGCGGAAGAAAGCAATACCATCATGGGCACGCCGCGCTATATGGCTCCAGAACAGTTTATGCGCGAAGACCTGGACCAACGCACCGACATCTACTCTATAGGTATCATTTTGTACACGCTGCTAAACGGTTCACCGCCATTTTCAGACCCAGACGTTATGAAATTAGCCTTGATGCAAGTGAGGGACGACTTGCCGGAAATCAATGGCGTAGATGGGGTTGTGACTGGGCCGCTGGAGCAAATCATTCGCAAGGCCACTGCCAAGAAGCCAGCTGACCGCTTTCAGACGGTCAGGGAAATGCTGGAACAGTTAAGCAGTGTCTAGGAACTCGCGGCTGATCGAAAGCGGGTTGAGGTGGATCAACAGCCTGCTTAGCGCTGGTAATCAAACTGCCAGCGAAGCGTAAGCAACAATTCGTTCTGATCTTCCCAGCGCCCGGCGCGCAAGACTTCGTTGTTGGCGTACTCCAATATCAGCCGGATGTTATCCGTAAAATCAAGGTTAACCGCATAGTCAACTCTGCGCCAATCCCACTGCAAGCTGGGCGTGGGGAATGCGCGGGGGCTGGAAAAGTTGTTGTTCAACTTTGAGTAGCGGACTACGGGCGTAACAACCACTGGCCAATCAAATACGTAGCTAAGTTCAACTTCGAAACCATCTCGGTCGAGGTTGGCAAGATCCTGTTCCACGTATTGGGCAAAAAGGGAAAAATCACCCGCGTAATACCAGGCTGTCAGACCGCTTTCAGTTTTGTCATTTCCAGAGAAAGGCAAGCGAACATTTTCACCACCTGGCACCTCACTGAGATCAAACAAATCCAGGTCTCCACCATAAAAGGTACCTGTCAATTCCCTGGTTTCTGCAAGGTCCCGTTGGTAGTGGTAAGCCAAAACATCCAGTTTGTGTTTTTGATCAGCTGAATTCCATCGGTAGCCGAAACCTACGCCAAGTTCAGGATCGCTGGACAGGTCGAAGTCTTCGATCTCTGCATCGTACAGCATGACAATGCCGCTCTTAAGATCCGGGTTGGGGTTGGCATTAGGCGGCACTCTAAATTCTTCGGTGCCGTTGTCTCCGGCCAGCGCATTGGCGTCACGTATGAATACCGGGTTGCCCGTGGTATAAGTCAAGCGACCATAAAAACCGGAAGCCAGGTCAAAGCCGGCTTCCAGGCCACTGTCTTCGAACCGATTAAACGCGGTGGAGACCACGCCATAGCTCTCGGTTCGCCGCTCCCGTTGCTGTTCAAACTTTTTGAATTTTCCTATTTGCCCATAAAAACTGTTCTGGGCCGGGATTTTAGTTGCCCCAAACGCCTCTCCATAGCGTACAAAAAAGGCGTCCAGATCGATTTTATTATCTCCGGAGGTTGGATTCCGATCATACAAATCAACTGCGTCCACTTTGAATTGTACTTGCCAGGATTTAGCCAATCGCCATTTTCCCGCCACGCTAATCAGGGAAACTTCACCATGCTCCCCCTGCTCCACAGTCTCAATAAATGCGTTACTTGCGCCAGGCGGCAAAGCCACAGGAGCAAAAGGAAAGCCAACCGGAAACTTCGCCTGCTGACTGTCTCGGTAGTTTGCTTTTGCCTCAACTCTAAGGTCGAGCGTCTGGCCCGACACTGAGGATGAAAACAGCACGAGTAGCGCTAAGCAATTGCGCTGTAGCAGCGGAAGTAACCATCGACGCCCCCCGCTAAGATTCGGGTATGACTGACTATCGTTTTGTCGTTTGCAGTTCATCGTTTCCTATACCAGCTCCCAAGTGTGATACATACGGTTTCGGTTTGTGCTCTTTTTTAGTACTGGCTCGTTTATGTACTAGGTTGATAGACTTATTGAAACTCTTCAACCAGTTTTAAAAAAACAGTAGCCATACTACTGAGTGTCTTGAACAAGCCTAAAAGTTCATTCGCGATTTCCTTTTTTTCCCCAGGACTCTATAAATGCGGCGCAATACTGTTTGTAGCAACGACGGCTGGCCAACAAACTTTGCTACAAGCAACGTAATATTGTCACTATTCTCTTTGTCCGCAAGCCTGGCTTGATTGATCCAGCTATCCAGGTTTTTAGCCGCTACCGGGCTATCACCGATATCTGCAAGTAGTGCCACCATATCAATTTGACTCCACAGCCCATCACTGCATAGCAGGAGGGTATCGCCCTCTCGAACCACGCTACTCGCTACTTCCGGCAAGATATCAACCGGTGCCCCCAGGCACATATAAAGTTTGTTCGTTTCCATGCTGACAATGTGATCCGTGTCGGCGCTGGCCTGCAATTGGAGCTCGGGCAGCGAGTGGTCCCTGGTCTTGACCACCGTTTCCCCATCTCGCACCAGGTAAAATCGACTATCACCGACATGACCCCAAAAAACCTCATCTCCCCGGATTAAGGCCATGACCAGCGTGGTACAGGCCAGATCTTCACCCCCCACTGCCAATACACGTGTATGGCACTCAATAATAAGTTGTTTGATGAAAGCGTCAGGGTCAGTGCTGGCCCACAATTCCTCTATATTGTCGTCAATGCAATCAATCGCAGCTTGTGCTGCAAGGCCACCAGTTTTATGTCCACCTGCACCATCCGCGACCACCAACAAGTGATTGCTCCCATCATCGCTCTGCGCGAGCAGGTAGCGATCCTGTTGATCCTCCCGACCACCGATATTGGAATCGGCTGCGGTTACCCAATGCATCTTACTCTTCTGTCTGCGTGAGTCGATTATAAAACTCAAATTCCATGTCACGCACAATGAAACCGCTGCCATCGGTGAGTTGAGCTGGTTTTTCAATCGCCTTGTTCTGGAAGATCACCTTGCCTCGCTTGGTGGGCACCAGTTCATAGGTGTTGCCCTGGCGTTCAATCGTTGCGGCTACCGCCGGTGTGAACCAACCCGATAGTTTGATGTCTGCATGCTTTGCCTTGCCAATAATGATGCGTGGCTTTTTAAGCATCATTTTTTGCGTGGCTCCCGTTGCATCCTCGTAGTTAAGAAAACACTGCTTGGTCTTCTGCCGCAACTTCTCAAGCTGTTTTTCATCGGTAATATTAATAAATTCCGTTTTGTCCGATTCTGCGTCAACCGCGGCCACATCGTCATCAGCTGCGCCCAGTCCGGGTTTGGCCATAAACTTGATAACAAAATTGTGGATCTGGATTTCATCCCAGTATTTCAACTTGCCCTTTTCAACCCTCTGGCTATTGAGGAACACCCCATTACTACTGCCCAGGTCAACCACATAGTAATCACCATCGTCATATTCAATAGCCGCGTGTTGGCGGGATACGCCCGGGTCAGCCAACACGACACTGTTATCGTCTGTCCTGCCAATTGTTACTCGGCCTTCGCCAAGCTCAAACTGCTTCTTTAATTCGTTTCCGCGATAAACTCTGATGTAGTCCATAAAAACCTGCCTTATGCATCGGAGAGCAAACTCTCTCGGTTAGTCATGTTTATCAGCCACCCACCTATGCGTCGCTGATTTCGATCCCCATTTCTTGGTCTGCTAAAAAATTGCTACCCGATTGCCCTTTTTCAGGTAAGCCTGTTACTTTACGGTTGTAAAGCTTCTGCGCTCAGATAACCACAATTTTCGCAATTCTGCAAATTGTCGGTTTCGTCTTACCCGGTTATTGATCTTTTCGAATTCTAACCGCTTCGTTTTTTCAATAGATCGACCACATGTTTTTCGAGAGTCGATTCGACTGAGTAGTGCCCTTTTCCGTCATAGTTTTTAACTCTGTAGGCTATCCAAACTTCAATGTTAACCGGGCTAGCCTCTCTTGCGGCTATCGCCGACACATACCTGTTTTCCAAATACTCAGTTTCCACTGTGATTCGTCTTGAAGCGGAAGAATTTCTCAGATAACCAATAGCCCCTCTGTAGCTAAGCCAGAAATAGTTCTTACTCAGGGCGCCGGCCAAACTCGACGAATCTACTCTTTGCCATGACTGGTCAGGTTCGTGAAAGTAGCTTACGGATCGGGTCTTCGTCGGGTGCAGTAACAGTAGTCCTTCGTCATCGCTGAATGAAGATTGTGTCGTGTGATACGACATAGCCTCACCTTTTTTTATAACGGCCACTCCCTCTCCCTCACTTGGTAACTTTATCAGCCCGCATTCTCCGCTTGTTGCACTGTAGAGCGTACCTGAACTCGTTGCACGCCCCCAGGTTGGTACCCAGACAGCCTCATTAGTGGCGAGTGGTGCCCCAGTTAAACAACCCTTGTGGACGTAATCAGTCAGTTCAACTGAATCGGTCACCACGAAGTCTTGAGTTGGTTCCCTGATCAACAATTTCTTTTTGTAGAGCTGATAGAGCCGCCCCTTGTGAAAGACTTGACCAGTGATTCGCCTTTCAAGGGCACGTAACTCCAGCGTGTCTAAATCTATAACGTGGCTTCCGGCGTATGTCCCACCCGTACTTCCCTGGGCTACCGAGGTGGTGGCCACAACTTTACTTTCTGATATCGTCATTGATCGCCACCACTCGAATGGCATATCCGCATGCAACTGGTAGCGTATAGCCTGGTCACTATCAAAATCAAATCTGACAAGTCCTTTTTCGGTGGCCAGGTAGAGATCACCCTGATGAAAAGCCATTTCGTTAATTTCGGCATCCGAAAGTTCCTTGGGCCATACCGCGCCAGGATATACAGTCTTCTTGAAACTATAAGGTTTGTCGTGAAAACGTGGCTTCGTGTGCTCCCTGTCGCTTCGCGAACCAAACATTAGAAAGAATACGATAGCAAAAACCACCAACGGTACAAGCTTCTGTTTAACACTCTCTGTCATTTGGTTCAAACTTCTCTGGATCTCAACTGAAGATATCAATAACCGATAATGTTAACAGGGAAAACCCAATTGCGAATTCCGTTGACGATCTAAAACGGCACCGAGAGTCAGGCACATACTGGCACTTCACGAAGTTTCCGCCGCATGACTATTTGGCATCGCATGATCAGGACGATGGATTTCCGACTCAGCCAAACAACTGAACTATTAGACTGGCAGGTACTGCAAGGACTGTGAGGGTTTGACCCTCAATGGGGCGATTGTTATTACAACAAATCGCTTTATGCCATCGAACTTCAGCTGATACATTAATCCATGCAAAATATATGCGGTATGCTAAGGGCTGGCGGGTGTCACCACTGCGGTGGACGGTTGCTTTGCTCGAATGGTTATCGTCGACCCACGCCAGTTATTCTCTCCACCTGTCCAAACGCCAGCGCCAGTGCTCGACCCCGCGGTGGCTTTGCGAAACTGAGCGCCTCCCATCACAATCGAGTCGCGCGTCAGCGGTGTTGCGGAGTTGAGGTTAAACACAGCATTTGCCGGTTCAGAAGTTAATGGTAATGCCGGGAAGCTACCGCCATTGGTGTCGGAAACTACCAATTGGATCACGCGCACCTTTTTTTCATTGGTCACCAGGTTTGGGGCGGTTGGCGTATTGTTGTTACCGTTTTGCGTTGCCACCTGCCCGATGGGGTTAACCGTATGCGTTTTTGAAAATCGAAATACTGCGCCCGCAGCCTGCGGAGTATTAGCTGGTGTCAGACCAACGTTGACCGAGGTTTCACTGCCTGACGCAAATTTCCAATAAACACTTAACTGACAGGCAATCCCATCATCGTCGGATGAACATATCGCATTGTTAAACCCGGCATGGTCATCAACCGCGGTCCAGCCAGAAGGAAACGATGTAGCGGGATTACCTCGCACACCAACAGTGGCTACTAACAAGTCTCCAGCACTGGTACCCCGTGTACTGGCGGGTATCCCCAAGGTGATTGACCCAGAACCCGCCGAGGTAGTGGTCTCCACGGCTTCAAAAATGGGGTGCGCGCATGATGTCAAGAACAACACCATGAAAAGGCTTAGGCTCCCACGGATTCGGCTTCGTTGAAAAACGGATTGCGCAGGTTTGCGCAGTGAATTGATATGGTTGGTATGGCTAATCATTAATAAATCCCCCTTTATCTGATTAAGCTGGTCGATCCAGCGACTATTCCTGCAGCATTGCATTGCTCGCAGAAGTCTCGGTTTAAACCCAAAACGGCAAACCCGCTAAGTTAAGAACCTACAGGCTGCCGTGTCCTGTTCTTGAAGATAGAACGACTTTGCTCAAGAATCCAGCAAACTTGAACGATTCTGCCAATCCCTTGCTCAGCTGATAAGTGCCAGCATGCGTTTACGATGTTCTGCTGAAGGCAGCTTGCCGCGACCAGCTTGCAGATTATCCAGCATATGTTTGACCTTGGATGTACCCGGAATCACGCAAGTGACCGCTGGATTCGACAAGATAAATTTCAGGGCAAACTGGCCCCAGCTGTGGCAATCAAATTCACCAGCCCATTCGGGCAGTTCCTTGCCGCGAAAATGCTGGAAAGCTCTACCAGCCTCAAATGGACGATTAATGAGTGTAGCAATTCCGCGGTCGGCAGCTAACGGCAATAACTCTTCTTCAGCTTCGCGGCTAAACATCGAGTAGTTAATCTGCATGAAGTCGATATCGTGATTCAGCATCAGCCGCTTCATATCGGCATAGCCGCCTGAATGATAATGAGTGAGGCCACCATAGCGCACTCGCCCCTCGCGTTTCCAGGCCGCCAGGGTTTTCAGGTGAGTTTCGACATCTAGCAAATTATGCACCTGCATCAAATCCATTTTAGGCGCACGCATTTTCTGCATGGACTGTTCCATCTGCCGGATTCCGGCATTTTCGCCAGTCGTCCATACCTTGGTCGCCATAAACAGTTTGTCGGTCAACCCCAACTCAGCCGCCAGATCACCCACCACCGTTTCAGAACTTCCGTACATGGGTGAGGAGTCCACTACTGTGGCGCCGGCAGCAACCATGTTTGTCAGCACCGGTTTCAGTGCCGTTCGAGCGGTGTTGTTACTGCCCACGTCGAAGGTCTGCCACGTGCCCAAACCAATTATCGGCAGCGGTTCACCGCTGCTGGGGATAGCCCGGGTAGCGATGGCAGCTGTTTTGGAGCTGTTGGAATGCGCAGTACCCACAAGGCCTAGCGCTGAAGTGGCGGCTGTGGTCTTGATAAAATCGCGTCGGTTCATAGTGTGCGTCCTCGCGTTAATAGATTAAGTACAGCATTGGTGTGCGCCTACAAGCTTTCAAAAGCGCTCAGCATGACCTGGCGTTGTTTCGCGTCAGGCATGGGCCCGTAGGAAGCACCGAGGTTGTCGACTAAATGTCGAACTTTAGTGGTGCCTGGAATCACGCAGGTAACGGCCGGGTGTGAGATCACAAACTTCAGAAAATACTGCGCCCAGGAACTGATGCCATGCTCTGCAGTCCATTTGGGCAAGGTTTTACCTTTTACTGCTTTGAATAATCGGCCATGACCGAATGGTAGGTTAATCATCACTGCCACGCCTTTGTCGGAGGCCAACTTCAGGAGTTGCTCCTCAGCCATTCGATCTGCGATGGAATAATTCAGTTGCACAAAATCCAGTGGCTCATTTTTAAGTATGTCTGCCAGCGCTTCGAATTGGCTATGTCGTGATGTGGTGATCCCAATATGATTAATCTTCTGGTCTTGCTGCAGTTCCCGCAAAACAGACAATTGCTCCTGCCACGAGCGCAAATTATGTATCGCTACAAGGTCTAGGGTTCCCGACTGAAGCTTTTGCTCGGACGACGCGACCTGCGCGCGCGTGGCATTACCGCCTTTTTCATCGCACTTGGTGGCCATGAAAAACTGATCTCCCAGTTCCAACTCAGCGATCAACCTGCCTAATACCGTTTCAGAGTTTCGGTAACTGGGAGCGGTATCAATCAAGCCGCCGCCTAACTCGGCATATTTTGCCAGCGTTTCCCTTAATGGTAGGAGTTTCTCAACATCATCTCCCACACCGTAACGGTTAGTACCAATTCCAACCACCGGGATGGCGGCTCCGCTGGAGGGAATTTTCCGGGTAGGCAGGACACTGGATTCGGCCATCAGCCCTGTGGGTGCTGCTGCGATAACTGCAGCGGATTTGAATAAAGACCGGCGCGTTATTCTCATTCTTGACTCCTATTCTCGCATTGCACAATGATTGTAGCAGGCTCACCCCCGAGTCTTGTTAATTCTTGGTTAGTTCTTCAGGGCTTACAAAATTAATGTTTATCAAAAATTTCCAATTCTTACTCTACGCTGTGCTCGTCGATAAATACGGCCAGGTCGGCCAGTAACCGGGCCTCGCTTGCCAGGGTGGCATGAATTCTGTGCGGCGCGCCTTCATACATGCGAACCTCTGATTTTGGATTGGAGGCCAAGAATCGCTCGTCGTGACCAGCCAGGAAAGCCGGGCCCAGGGTTTCATCAGCGCGAATTAGCAGGCTTGGTACTTTTAGCGGATCGGAATTATCGATGGCCGCCAACATGGTCATATTCAACGCCGGTTCCCAGGTGGATGGATCGTGTCTTTGCAGCGCCGCACCATTACTGTCCACATGACGCTGGGTTTGATGATCAGCGATCACGCCACCCTGCACCGCCGGGTTGTTGGCAGCAAACTCAACAAACTCGGTAAAACTGGCGCCCGCCTGTTGCATGGCAACTTGTTGATCGCGCAAAGTCGGAAATACCTTGGATAGCAGGGTTTTATTCCACTCGACCTCTTCGTTTAAGTACATGGGTGGATCTTCCAGGAACACCGCTTTCACGAGGTGATGGGGTTGTTGGGCCAGGAAAACCGCGACAATCCCACCCAGCGAGTGACCCACCACAATGGTGGGCCGATTGATAATTTCCAACACCGCCGCAGCATCGCTGGCATAGTCTCCCACGAGGTAGCTATCAGCACGGTCACTATGACCATGACCACGAAAATCCAGTGTCCAAACCCGGTATCGGTCTTGCAGATGGATAACGGTTTCCTGCCAGGTGTCCCGACTATTACTGATGCCATGCAGGCACAAAATATTGGGCGCTTCCTTTGGCCCATGCACGGACACAGCAAGGCGTAAATCCCCATTCAATATGGTGAGATCAGTCATATCGAGTTAAATTCAGGCGACGTCGTTGCCAATCTGGTAAATGTCATACACCGGATTCCAGCCTAGTTGAGCCCCCACTCCCACCGCAATCACATCGTTTAGCCAACGATATCGTTTGTCACTGCACTCGAAGTTGGCCACCATGGCCAAAGAAAACTCGTCCTCGGCCAGTGTTTCTCCTGCTGCCAGTCGTTCTCCGGCCTCTTCTTTCAGAATGAAGCGGCCCTGGTAATTCAGATAGATCAGCACATCGTCCTCGGTTTGCAGGCAAATACGCACGTCAATGCGCATTACGCCATCCACTCGATGCATCACCCAATCCGCACCGCCCGGGAGCACCTTGCCATTGAGTTGATCGCCACTGAATTCGCCGCCGTTAATCGGCACAATGCGCCGCATGCCGCCCGGCACCTGGCCAATCGCCGTGGCATTTTTTACATCAACATCCAGCTTTAGGGTCATCAGGTGTTGGTGTGGGAGTGGCTGCCTGTTATCCGTCATATTCACCTCGCTTAGCGAGCTACCAATTGACCGCCGTCTACGGGAACTATGGTGCCGGTCATAAAGGCTGAGGCTCGGCTGCACAAAAACACGGCGAGTCCGCCAATATCTTCTGCCTGCCCTGCCCGGCCCATAGGAATGGTTTTCAACACCTCTTTCTGCAATGCTTCGTCGCGTTTGATATGGCTGACCATCCTGGTGTCAAACAAACCGGGCGCAATAGCATTCACATTGATATTCCGTGCCGCTAGATCACGTGCCAATGCACCTGTCATATGTAAGATGGCCGCCTTACTGGGGCCGTAGGAGTACGCCATCAGCGTCTCATTACTTAAGCCAGCAATCGAACCGATATTGATGATGCGCCCACGATCTTCTGGGCTGGCACTTTTCTCCAGAAGAGGTAGACATTTTTGCACCAGGAAGAACGGCGATTTTACGTTGAGGTCCATGACACTGTCCCAACCCGATTCCGGGAAGTCATCCAGTGGTGCACCCCAGGTCCGACCAGAGTTGTTCACCAGGATATTCAAGCCATGGCCAAGGCCAGCGATGTCATCGGCAAGCGCACTGATGTTCGCGACGGTGGACAAATCCTGTGGCAAAGCGATGCACTCACCCAGGGCAGAAAATTCACTTGCCGCTGCCTCGCAATCTTCAGACGAACGCGATGAAATGATTACGCGTGCTCCCGCCTGTAAAAATGCCTGGGTAATCATTGCCCCAATACCTTTCGCGCCGCCGGTGACGAGCGCAGTTTTGCCCTGCAATGAAAAATTATCCTGTAAAAAGTCGTTCATGATATAGCTGATGCTTATATTAGTTTTTATGGGCGGGCCTCAGTAGCGGTGCCAGCGCTTTTTTTCGCATTATACTGACTGAGCATAATAGCCAAGTGCATAGCCAGGAGTCCAATTTTCAGCCAGAGGAGCGATACTTTAATCCGCGACTTTCGCTGCCAGGGCTTGCAATGATAGATTAGCACTACTCGACACTTGCCAGATACGCACACTATGACTACTTCGATCCATTCGGCTTTCAGGTTCTCAATCAACGTCACCCTGTTGTTCCTGTTTTTGACCGCGCAGGCCGATCAATCTCGCGCGCCACAGAAATCAGTCGCCACCTATCTTGGTAACGAGGCGGTGATGGTGGAACATGGATCAGCAAAGATTTTGTTTGACCCCTTCTTCCACAATGCGTTTGGCTACTACCAGCTGGTGCCGGAGCACATTCGTAAGGCAATCTTTGAGGGCATGACGCCATATGACAATATCGACGCTATTTTTATCAGCCATGCCCATGCTGATCACTTTTCTGCGACTGACGTAGAACAGTTTTTAGAGGCATTTCCCGGCGTTACGCTCGTCGCCCCGTCGCAGGCGATAGACCAGGTGAAACAAGCCGCAAAACTAGACGATTCCAAGGTGAACATTATAGCCATCGACCTTGAATATCAGGACGCCCCGGTTGCCCATGATCTGGGCAAGATAAAATTTGATGCCGTGCGCATACCGCACGCTGGATGGCCACAACGTGCTGACGTATCAAATATCGTTTACCGGGTGACGCTGGGGGGCGAACTTACGGTGGTGCATATGGGCGATGCAGATACTGATGATGCGCACTACAAGCCACTGATGAGTCATTGGCAAAGCCAGGCTGTAAATACGGCTTTTCCGCCGTATTGGTTTTTTATCAGCCGATCAGGCCCATTGGTATTAAGTGAACGCATCGCCGCGGAGACCAATATCGGCATCCATGTCCCAGTCGATGTGCCACCCGAATTGAAAGCTAGCGGCGCCCGGTATTTTTCAGTGCCAGAACAACAATTCGAATTTAGCAGCGGTAAAATTCTCGTCCATTGAAGCAGTCATTAAGGTTCTCTATCGTCGCGCGTAAACACCAATTTCAAATCTGGATCACACATTGCATCGGCCGCATCCGAGAATGGGATGGCTCTGGTAATTAGCGCTGCAGTATCTATCTGCTGACATTTGGAACACTGCATAACATGGTCGATAGCCGCGCGAGCGTGCACGCGGCTGGCCGTATAGTGAATTCCTTTCATATACATCAGTCGCAATGGTATTTTCGCCGAGGTCTCCAACCCTGCTGACACACCTGTGCAGATTCCACACGGTTCCGTGGAGCGAATGGCAAAGTCCAGCGCAGCTGGTGTGCCTGCTGCTTCCACCACAATCGGAAACATTTCGCTGACCTCGTGGTTTTCCCCAGGGATTAAGGGCTGGACTTCAGCCCCCAAACCGCGCGCGCTAACAAGTCTGCGCTCATCGAAGTCACGATAAACCACGCGGCCTGCGCCGAGGGCAATGGCCATTTGGGTAGCATACAATCCAACACTCTGTGCCAGACCACCCACGACCAATACATCTGCCCCTGGTCGTTCTTGTAGTGGTTCTGCAACTGTGCGATATCCATCAACAGCATTGTCCGACATAGCAGCTGCTGCCTGGATATTCATTGTTAGAGGAATTTTCACCAGCATCGCATCTGCATAGGGCACATGAACGAAATCACTTAATCCACCTCCCCAATCATGGCCACTGCTTGGGGCCAATCCATAAGCCGAAAAAGCTGGAACCTGCCTGCAGCTGTTGGTAAAGCCGAGCTGACACATATCACATTCGCCGCAATTGATTTGGAACGGCACAATGACCCGGTCCCCGGGGACTACATGGCTCACTGAGTCGCCCACATCCACTACTTCGCCAGCTATCTCATGGCCAAAGGCGAAGGGTCCGGGCATGGCGAATGCGCCGGTAGCAATGTACAGGTCGAGGTCACAACGGGTTACCGCTAACGGTTTGACGATGGCTGAACGGTCGCTGTCCACTTGTGGGGCCGCTACCTCACGCCACTCAAATTTGTCTGCTTGGACAAACGTCAGTTGTTGCATGCTGCTCATTCTGGAACCTCCTATTGGCTGTTGGTGTTTTTGGTCATCAGTACCGGTGCGTTAAGAAACTCCAGTTCAGCGGCCTCGCCATACGAGTCCAGGATCCGGTCTCGCCAAGACTGGTTATAAAAATTGTCGGCACTCTGCTGATCCTGCCAAAGATAAATCCCGCCCACCTTTCTGGAATCCGTGATCGTAAAATATTTGTGGATCAGCCCACCCTGGTTTGCATAGAGAGGTATCGCATCTTGCATGCGACTGACAATCATCGGCTCTGGCGCATACCATGGGGCGGTGACATTCACGATTGCAACAATATTTTCTCGCGAAACGTTCGCGGCATTACTACCCGGCGTAACTACAGGCGCGGCGAAGTAACGGAGCGTTGCCGCCTGCCCATATTGTTGTTCTATACGGCTATGCCATGCCTGGTTGAAGAATGCTTCTGCGGCGGCACGGGATTGCCAAAGATACACTCCGCCGAAAGCCTCATCATTGTAGACAAAGTACTTTCGCGTGAGACCCTGGATGGTTGCATACAGAGGTACCGCGCGCTCGAACTCGTTTATCAGTTGCTCGTTATTTAGCCCCGCAGGTCTGGGAACCTCAACGACCACCGCTAGTGGCGTACTTTCATCAATCGCTGAGCATCCCACTAGAAAAGTTATGCCCACGAGAACTAATAGCAGCGAAGGTATTACGGGTTTGAAAATTTGCATCATGACTACTCTCAATGGAATTTGAGTGGCCAGTATTGCCAGAGTCTGCAATTACGGCTATATCTATTACTGAAAATCTATTTTTCATTAATGAAATACCAAAAGCAAAGCATGAATACTAACTGGGATGATTTACGTTACTTTTTGGAGGCTGCACAAAGTCGTTCATTAACGGCTGCAGCTAGCAAACTTGGCACATCGGTAGCAACGCTAGGGCGCCGCATCGATGCGCTGGAACAGCAACTGGGTTTGAAGCTATTACACCGAGGTCCAAACGGTGTGGTGCTGTCTGAGCACGGGCAATCTATCCTGAACAGCGCGCGAGCGGGTAGCGAACATTTTTATCAGTTAGAGCGTATTGCAACCGCTATCAAAACCGGTCGGCGTGATTCGCCCATTCGCATTTCGTCCACCGAAAGTGTTCTGTCTGAGGTGTTGGCGCCAGCACTCCCTGCTCTGCTGGCAACGGACAATCAGATCCAGGTCGATTTGGTGGTATCTAATGAGAATGTGGATTTGACCAAGCGGGAAGCCGATCTAGCGCTACGCCTAGGTCAACCGAAAACGCCGGGATTAATTGCGCGCCGTGTCGGCACAATCAGGCTGGGGATGTATGCCTCAGAGCAATACCTCAACAACCGCTCCCCCGAGGACATTGATTTGCGCCAAGAAAGAATCCTGGGTTACGACAGTAGTTTTGGCGACATCCCCGAGGTTGTCTGGATCAAGGATCAAGGTCTTAGCCAAAACCTTGCAGCGGTTTCCAGCAGCAGCTACTCCCTGCTAAATTCTACTCGGGCTGGTGCCGGCATCACCATGCTGCCAGATTTTATGGCGCAACGTCGCGGTCTGGTCAAGATTACCGCAGCACCTATACCTACTCGCAAGCCCTGGCTGGTGTATCACCGCGACATGAAAAACATGCGGGATATCAAACTGGTTAAGCAATGGATGATAGACGCCTGCCAGCAGGCGTTTACATGATTCTGGTTGCTACAACGGTTCTAAGCGAAGTGGCAATTCATCTTCAGGCTTGCCAATAGGCGTAGGCTTGTAGGGCATTTCATAATCCGGCTCCACGACCAATTGGTACTTTTTTAACATGTGGAACAGCACCAACTTGATTTGCAGTTCCGCGAACTTGAGCCCCAAGCATTTATGCACACCGCCACCAAAAGGAATCCAGGCATGGCGATGCCGCAGGTGCTCTGCTCTCTCCGCCGAGAATCGCTCAGGATCGAACTCATCAGGATTACTCCATATTTCAGGCAAGCGATGCGTCACATAGGGGCTGACATTAATCACGTCACCCCGTTTGATTTCATAGCCCTCAAACTGACAATCCTTGATGGCAGTACGCGGTATCGTTGGTAACGGTGGATACAGCCGCAGTGCCTCTTTGAGAACCAGGTCAATCGATGGCAAATCAGGCGCCTGTTCATAGGTCATATGCTCGCTATCCAGGGATTCGATTTCCGCGCGTATCCGGGACTGCCAGTGCGGGTTCCGTGCCAGAGCGTAACACACGCTTGAAAGGGAACTGGTAGTGGTGTCGTGCGCAGCCATCATCAGGAAGATCATGTGATCGATGATTTCCTCGCTGCTGAAAGAACTGCCATCTTCGGCTTGCACACGACTGATTTCAGCCAGCATGTCGCTGTCGCTCGATTGTTGCTTGGCAGGGATGCGCACGCGAAAATACTCCTCCAACAGCTTTCGCCCCTCCAGGCCTTTTTGATAGGTATTTCCAAACATCGGGTAGCGCACCATTACCAGCGACGCCGCCACCAGGTCTACAAAGGCTTTATTGACCTCAGCAGCCTCGTCATTGAGAGTTTCTCCGACGAAAATCTTGGTGGCCAGATCCAGCGTTAACTGTTTAATGGCCGGGTAATAGAGGAAGTCTTGCTGCTGCCGCCAGGCATCGGCTTCGGTTTTGATATCGCGACTCATCAAATCCACGTAGAGCTTCAAAGACGCACTCTTGAACGGCGCACCCATCAAACGGCGGTGGTAGCGATGGTCTTCGCCATCACGCAGCATCAACCCATTGGGAAACAGTGCTTTGAGGGATAACTTCCAGGCCAGGCCGCTGGAGAAATTCTGTTCACGATCCAGTAGTACGAACTCGTTTGCCTCAGGACTTAGCAGGTGAACAACCCGTGACATTAAAAACTTGTTGTAATACACCCCGCCATACTTTTGATACATCTCATCGTATAGCTGGTTACAGTTTTTCATATACCTCAGGGTATGCCCCACAATGGGCATGCCCGATTCACCTGGAATGGATTTCAAGGCTGCGGTCATTCACATAACTCCTAATTTCTGATTTCGGGGCTTAATTTACTCAGTTTGCTTCAAAAATACTAGACATATTGTCTTGAAAATAAAATTTGCCGAGTAGATCAAAAAGTTCTCGGTGAGTTCCCATACAACTGTGGTGAAAAAATCGCCATTTACGAGGATGTGCATCGATACCACAAACCAAAGAATGCAAATTTTCGGTGGATTGTGACTATACTGATTCAATGTTGGCAGATCGTGAACCGTGCCGGGCTGGATTCACAAAACCTTAACCATCAGGAGTAAAAAAGGAGAACTGCAAGTGACAAATAATCTGAACAAGATCAAACATATTGTCGTACTGATGTTAGAGAATCGCGGATTCGATAATATGGCTGGATGGATTTACGCTGATCAGCAAAACAAAATCGACCCAGGCAAGGTGATTCCACCAGGCAGTGAGCCGACCTACAACGGCCTGCTCAATCAGAATAATCAGGGCTATGACAACACCAAATGGTGCCCGGAGAACAATCAGGCGGGAGCCAAAAAGCTCTACGCGCAATACGGAACGACCAAGAGCACATTTCATTCTCAGTACCGCCTGCCGGCTATGGATCCGCACGAGGAGTTCAATCACATGACCTACCAGGTTTTTGGACCTCAGAGCTATGATCCACATTGCGATTCGCCCCTGCCAGACCCGGTAACGGAGCAGCCACCCTACGGCACACCAGCCACCATGCAGGGTTTTGCCATTGATTACGCTACCACTATTGGTGAAAAACACAATGCTGCGGAGATCATGGAATGTTATTCGCCGGATCAGGCAAATATCACTGCGCAGCTGGCCAAAGCCTACGCGATTTCTGATGACTACTACGCCTCTTGCCCCACACAAACCTATCCTAATCGTGCCTTTATGGCTGCAGGCACCTCAGGTGGCAGAGTAAATAATCCTGATTTTCACCACGAACCCACCGATCCAACTATTTTCAATGTGTTACTCGACGCGCAACTGGAATCCAACTCTGACGATGAGGATTATAGTTGGTGCATTTATCACTCGGATTTTTCCCTGACCAAAGAACATACCGGTCTGCTTTATAACCTGCCTAAGGATTATCATGGCTCAGCGTTTCAATCGATCAACAGCTTCTACGATGCCTGCGATCCTGACAAGCCTGGAAAATTGCCCGCCTATAGCTTTCTCGAGCCTCACTATTTACCAGTACTCTTCGACATAAAGGGAGCAAACTCAAATCACCCACCTGGCTTTATCAGCTCAGGCGAAAAGTTGGTCTATGACGTCTACAATGCTCTCTCTGGTTCAGAGTTTTGGCAGGATACCTTGCTCATCATCAACTACGACGAGCACGGGGGATGTTACGACCACCAACCTCCACCTTGGGGCGCTACTCCTCCTGATAGTGCCAGCGATCCGAGCACCTATCCGGATGCACAAGGCTTTAGATTTGATCGTTTTGGCGTGCGCGTACCGATGATGATGATTTCACCCTGGGTCGATACCGGCGTGGTGTTCAGGAGCCAGGCTGAAAAACCAGTGCTGGATCACACTTCGATCTTAGCGACCATTCTGGATTGGAAATCTATTGATCGAAGCAAGCTACCCAGTAAACGTGTGCAGGCAGCCTGTAGCCTGGCACATGTTATAACCGGCGACGGCAGCACTCCGAATGTCACCTTGCAGCCTCCCGCCGGTGATGACGATCCTGTCGTAGCCGAGCCAGACGCACCCCTCACCAGCCTTCAGCGTGGAATTGTCTACAGCCTGGCGATATCATTCCAGGGTTCCGACTATGCAGAACAAAGTTACCAAGATGTGCGAACGCTGAAGCAATTTAATGACTTTTACCAGAAGATAAGCAGCTCAGATGGCACGAGTTGAAGGGTATGAGCTGAGGAAAACCCTGGCCCGGAGTTCAGAATAAAACTCTCCCGGACTCTGTTGGTGCTCTTCCGGCTGCCCAGCTAATTCGGTAGGCATTGATTTAAGGTCTGTTGATGGAGTTTGTGCGCAATAGCAGTTTTCTGCATAAAACAAATTATTAACTCGGCATTACCAATCCCTCATTAAAGAAACTATAGGGCATGTCCTCTTTAAAATGCCTCGATGTTAAAAAGGGTGGCGGATCAAGGCTGGAACTTAAGGGTGGCAGGAAGCTTGGCTGTCTTGTTACACCTCAGCCTGTTGCTTATGGAAATGGACCTGATACCAAGCGACTACTCGCAGGATAATTTAAAATTTTTGCGCGTGATCATCCAACCCGCGCGAATAAGAGAACAGTCCGCAGAAGCAGAAACCCCGGTCTCCGACTCAGAGAACCAGCGGGAAATCACTCAACCGAAAGTCAACCAGCCAGTTGTGGTCGCCCAACCCTACGATAAGTCAACCAGCTCTGTTCGCATTCCCTCAGTCCACAGCCAGGCGTTCGAAAATTTTTTACAGCAAGAGACACAAGCACAAATAGAACGAAACCAAGAGCAACTGCAGATGTTTGACCAGAGTTTTGCATCACCTGGAATTCGAGCTCCAGCAGAGCCAACTAGTCGGCGTACGCTGGTGAGGCATTTGAGCAGAACTGGCGTGGGCATGACGGAAGATGAAAAAGGAAATCGAACCTGCTATGCGCTGATGCATAACATGTTGGACGCAACGGCCGCTCCTGCAATTCTGGGAAAGGATTGTACGCCACCGAGAAAATTTGAGTTGGATCTGGAAAAACCCAATAACGGCTGGATGGATCGTTGAGCTTAACGGTTTGTGCCTTAGTTCTCTGCTGACCCAGTTGTTTCCTTTATGTTGCAGAAACAGTCAGAAACAGAATTTCTCATGCTCGATCTGAAACATCCTGGTGTATTCACAGACGAAGTGTCTTTGTCGACAAACTAATTTTTACACGTTAGAGCCAATTGGTCTGACTGTGAGGCGTCACTCATCAGCATCAGAATCGCTACTCGCCGGTTTAGGTTGCTCTTCGTCGTACTTCTTAAACCAACCCAAAATATTATCCACTTTGGCAATTAGCTGGCTTGGCCTGGCGGCAATCGAGTGTGATGCGCCAGGGATTCTTACCAGCACAGTGTCTACACCCTGCACTTTCAAGGCAGTGTAGTACTGCTCTGCTTCCCAGGCCGGAGTACGCCAATCTTCCTCACCTACCATAACCATGGTCGGTGTAGTCACATTGCCCACCAGGGAGATCGGCGACTGCTTCCAGTAGAACTGGGGGTCTTCCCAAGGCTGCATGCCCATCCAGTGACGGCTGACAAACTTGGAAATATCAGCAGCCAATGCCATGGTGATCCAGTTAATGACCGGCTTGATGGTGGCAGCAGCCCGGAATTGATCAGTCTTGCCCACGGCCCAGGAGGTCAGCACACCACCACCGCTACCCCCGGTGATATAGAGGCGATCCTTATCTACGTATTTTCGTTCTACGAGGTTATCGACTACCGACATCAAATCGTCATGATCAAAGCTCGGATAAGCTTTATCTATGGTCTGCGCAAACTCTTCACCATAGCCAGTTGAACCGCGCGGGTTCGCGTAAACGGTGACGTAGCCCTCCGCAGCATAACGCTGTATCTCAGCTGAGAAGAACGGTCCATACATGGCAAATGGCCCGCCATGGATCTCCAGAATCATGGGGAAGGAACCATCCGCTTTGAATCCTTTCGGCAGCGCCACCCAGGCTTCGATGTCACGATCATCGTGGCTGGATTTCACAGTGAACTCTTCGATCGGGGCAAAATCGATTTGCGCCGCCAGGTCAGCATGTAAATTAGTCCAGGTTTTTACACTGCCCGATTTCACCACGGCGAGATCAGCAGGCTTGCTGGCGTCGGCTTTGGTGTAGGCAAGCACCCCGTTTGCTGCTGAGTAATTACCGGAGGAATAAGGCCGACCCAAAGTGGTACCGCCCACATCCGTCACCAGGGTTCTAACCGTGCCTGACAAACTCACCGAGATAATGTGCGCATTGCCATCCACATTAACGCGAGCATAAACAGCATTACCACGATTGTTCCAGGATATATCACCGATTGATTTGTCGTAGTCGCCAGTTAGATTACGGACATTACTCCCGTCGGCGTTCATCACGTAGAGATCAGTCTGCTGGTAGGCTTTGAGTTCGTCGTTGTATCCCAGGTAGGCGACAAGTTTGCCATTCGGCGATGCTTTAGCGGTGTGGTCGGGGCCATCACGCGTAGTCAGCGCCTCAACGGATTTTGTGCCAATATCGACTTTATAAATTTCAGATTCAATCGGGTCCAGCTCGGGCGATTCCCCTTCATTGCCCCCTGTTAACAGGGTACTGTTATCGAGCCAGTTAGGCGCGCCAAATCCATTATCGCCCTCTGTCACCTGGGTTGCTGTGCCGCCATCTGCGCTGATTACAAACAGGTGATCTGCCCCTCGTTTGAGATAGCCCTGTCCATCGAAGCGAAACACCAGGTCGTCTATCACCTTTGCCGGGTCAGCCCAGGCCGCGCCCGCGGGCGCTCTGGGAGCAGTCGCAAACGACTCGCCTTCGCTTGGCACGAACATGGAAAACGCGATGTTCTCTCCGTCCGGAGACCAGCTTGGTGAACCGGGGCTTTGCTCAAAGGTAGCCAAAGTAAAACTGTTCTGAGAATCCATAAAGCGAACATTCAGCGTTGGTTTACCATCGTTTGAGGACACAAACAAAATGCGGTCACCTGAGGGCGACCATTTGATCGAGCTGCCTGATTCCCCAGGCCCAAATAGCGGGCGATCCTTGGCACTGCGTAAATCCAGCATCCACGCAGTGCTGGCAACCGAGTCTTTGTACTTGTCCATGTGGCGTCGACTGTAAATCACCTTACTACCATCAGGACTCACTTGCGGTGCAGCGGCATACTCTAGCTCGAACACCTTGTCGGAAGTGAATTTTCTCGGGTCTACTTGTTCAACATCTTGCTCGGAATATGCGGGCGACGCGATCAACAAGCTGGCTAATAGCGATACGGAAGATATCAGGTAACGTGGATTGTTCATTTGGGTCTCCGGTTTGGTCGCGCCAAGTGTATCAGTGATTTAGAAACCTCGCATGATCCGATCGCGTAGACACAACAAATGGAGCTATCCAGACTGATGGCGATTAAAACTGCTTCAGTTTTATCGAGACGCGCGTGTGAGAATGCAGCGAATTTTGAGCCCTGCCAGTCAGGACGCAGTTAAATCATGACTTTTCCAGAAACTCCGTTATCACATCCACTATGTCCCGACTCTGGGTGCCTGCGGAGTGGTGTTTACGCAGCTTGAATTCCTCCCCACCCTCAAATACCAGGATGGGACACTTCACTGTACCGCTGGTTGAGTCACTGGAAGACCGCTTTTCGCTGACAAACGCTCGAACCAGTTCTGAGAAAGGACGGTTGAACTCGGTGACCTCTTTTCCGTCATCCATAACGAAATGAATTTGGTTTGCTTTCCGGTCGAGGGTCAGGGTGTTGCCACCCTTGGTCAACTTTAGCGCAATATAGGCAGCGATCGCCAACACACCAGGAAATGCGGCAATCGTCCCATCCAGTTCAGTCACAAACAAGTAAATCGCCATACCCAACATAAAGACAATGAAAATCTTCAAGGCAAGCTTTTTGTCTTCGTGGGTGTCTTCAATGACCAATCGGTCTTCTGTGTTTTCCAAGATATTCATAACCGTTGTCTTGTCTATTCGCTACTGTTAACACGTAACTGCTGCGCCTGTGGGAGAGAATGTGCTGGAACACACTGGATCTCCGGTAACACTTCCATCCAGAATACTATTAAGGATAATTGATTCGTTAACACCACTGCCAGAATCGGCACGCACCGCATTCACCGCTCCTGTGAGAGTGCTATTGAAAATTCTTAGCCTACCAAAGCTTGAGAAATTCATGGCGCCCGCGGCTAGAGCGGCGACTGGCCCGTCTGCCTCAATATTGGAATTAGAAATTGTCGAAAAACTGTTTCCTGAGTTCGCAACACCGATTCTCGATCCTGTTGAGTTAACAATTTTGATATCTGAGTTGGAAATATTCGCCGTCCCGTTGTCGTTAAGCACACCATACGAGTTATTCGAGCCGCCATCTATCACTATTGAAACATTATCTAGTTCAGCATCTGAACTTATATTATTTCGCACACCATACCCGTTTACAGGCGAACCGGTTGCCTTGGTAGTAACAGAAATGTTTACATTGCTTAGCTTAACAGGGGTAGAAAAAGGACCCGATAAATTTCTTATGGCTGTCTGATCACCCAATCCTGTGCTATTCAAATCAACATTTAATATCTCCAAAACCGTTGAAATAGATGAACGTATTATTGTGGAAAAGCCTCCTGCGCTAAAATTTTCCAATGTCAAATCGCGAATACTGGAATTATTAGCGGCGGTCACCATCGCTCCCTCTCCATTATCGTCAGGGTTGTTAACCGCCCCTTTGATCACCGTTACCTGTCTACCACTTCCTGCCAAGTGCACATGATCCTTCATACTCATGCGCTGAGAGCCAATATCATAGATTCCGGGCCCTATTACAATCAAATATGGATTGCTCGCTAGAGCGTCAGTTATAGATTCAATGGCAGAAATCGGGTCTGTAAAATCGCCGTTTTTCTTGGCGACGGTAACGACATTGGCCAAAGGTACCGGGTCACTCATTAATGGGACTACAACAACTTTAGTCTGACTCATGGCCTGGGTAGATATGCCAGCCAACAATGCCGCCATCATTAGGCTATAAACCGTTTTAGTATTGGATAAGAAACCCATTTCAACCCCTTATTTGTTATTTGTAATCTCCGTACAGTATGTTCAATGAGAAAGTTAATTTCAATAACAACCATCGCTCGTAAACAAGCTTCAGGCTTAGTTGAAAATCACCTAATTTCTTCCAAATAGCTCAATGGAATTTTCTCTAAGAACGCTGTTTCTAATACTGGCTCGCCTCTGATCGGCAGTCACAATCAAAACCTTCGCCAGAGAAGCCCCGATGTGGTAGAACGGCCAGTCGGTTCCAAATAACAAGCGTTGCCCGCCCGTCCTATTGATCATTTCATCCAGCCAGGTAACGCCCTGACCATGAATCCCCAGCCAGGCATTGTCATAACGCTGGGCTAACTCCAGCATGGCCGCCCCATCCCGGGCGCCGGCATGACCGAGGATAAACTGCAATTTTGGGAAATTGGATAATGCACCTTCATAGTGCCTGGGCATGGCGTAGGGATGCGAAGTTTGTGGTTCGATACCGGCACGACCGCCATGAAAAAAGATAACAACGCCCAGGTCCTGCGCCAACTCGTAAACTGGCATTAACTTGTCTTCGTCTGGATAGAATTTTTGTAGAGGTGGATGAAGCTTCATCAGCTTCAGACCAGACTCTGCGTGCAGTCGGAGTTGCTTTAAACAATCTTCGTCATCCGGATTAATCGAGAATCCTGGTTTGAGTCGATCACTAGCACTGGCAGAGCTAATTGCGCCACGCCAGGATTCGGTTTGATCATCGCCAAATGGTAAGCCGAGCTTGATCGGTAAGATCATCGCCTGCTCCACGCGCATGGCATCCATCTCCGCCAGCAGATTGGGAATGGTCTGCGTTTCCGCGAAACTGCTGCCCCACAATCCCTGGGCCATAATTTGCCGTGGTAACTCCTTTAAGGTTTGCTCGGTAAAGTTACCATTGACGTAAATGTCCAGGTCCAGCTTACAGCCTGGGTTGCTGGCGTCACAATCGAGTAAATGTTTCACGCGCGCGGTTTTTTTTTGCAGATCCAGGTGCGGCTTGAATAATACCGACATGCCCAGGTGGCAGTGCATCACGTGTGACTAATACCAGGGGGCCCACAAGTACCACCCCCACTGAAAGCCCCCCAACTACTAGTGGCCCTGCCATTCAAGCTACCCCTCAGCCAAGCCTTCCTATCACGACACCGCCATCGTTTTCTCCGATCAGCCTGAGTACAAGTGTTCCAACTCCAGGAATTGAACTGCCCCCTGCTCTGTTTGCAGCAACACTCTCTGGGCTGACAATGACGTTGTTTGGTCTGCCCTCACTGGAGCTGGGTGACATGGCGGTGTGGGTAGGTGTCAGCGCCGCGCATCGAGATGAAGCCTTCGCTGCCTGCCGATACATTATCGACGAAGTAAAACAGCGCGTGCCGATCTGGAAAAAAGAGCACTACCTGAACGGCGATTCCGGCTGGGTGAACTGCGAGCGCTGCGCCGGCCACCACCACGACCTAAAGGCCGGTTAAGTCATGGTCCAGGCTGGCGGCGCCTCAGGGCGTGGTCCGGGGAAGTCTGGAGGAGGAATAAAGCCGCAGCGAGCCATCCGGCTAAACACTTCGCCGGGGCGCGCCCGGCCGCTACAGGGCCGCTCGTTCCCTCGCGATAAGCTCATCCGCCACGCGCAACATCTCACCAAAATTCTTAACCGCTGGACCGGGCGTCATGAATTTACCATTCACGAGCAGCATGGGAACGCTCGGAAATTTCGCCTTGTCAGTTAGCCGCTTGGCATTACGCAGGTTCGTTTTCACAGGGAATGAATCGTACGCTTGATCAAACTCTTCGTCGCTCACGCCAAATGCCGCAAAT
>JBCCFY010000032.1:0-46946 GCA_039110515.1 Pseudomonadota bacterium | reverse complement strand
CCAATCAATGGTTAGTCCGATTGAAGGATCGTCGGTAGTCAAATTGAGTCCCTGCTGTAAGCGAGCTGTATCCACATCAACCACTGCCTGGACCGCCGCTTCCACATTGCTATGCAATATCAGTAGAAAAATACCGACGGTCCTTCAATCGGACTAACCATTGATTGGAGCGGTGACAATAGTCTGTTCTCAGGCCTGGATTGCTTCGCCAGCGAAGGTGGTGCGAGTGGTCTGCGGCAGGCCTGTACGGTCTATCTGGGTGTGTTCAAACCGGTTAGTGAAACGCGCGCATGGTCGTTCGCGGCCAAACATAATGCGTATTCAAGGGTTAGTGGTTTTGACAACGGTGATTACTCTGAATTGGAGTTTACCTGGCATGCCAGCAAGCAGCTGTCGTTGTCCTTCAGTGGTAAAGTTGATTTCCTGGGAATTAGTGGTGAGTTACTGGCGGTGCAAGCCATTGGTCGACACCCGCTACGTGAGTCGTGGGCATTGTCCTGGCAGGCCGGAGTCGCCTTCCCAAGTGGTGCAGCGAGAGACAAACTTGATACGGTTGAATTCGGGCAGCTAGGATTGGGATATAACCGTCAACGCTGGACGACAGAATTAAGACTGGTTTTCAGCGACTCTCAGCTGAACCGCGCAACAAAGTTGGAGGAAAGCGATTTTCAGCTTGGCCTGAGTGTTTCGTATCAGCTTTACTGATACAAATTGGCTATACGGTAAACCAGGTCACTCGCGTGCTTCGAATTAAGGGCACCAGACCAATCTATGGAGCCCTTAGCTGGTTGAGAGCCCTTAGCTGATTGAGAGCCCTTAGCCGATTGAGAGTCTGGCTGAGGATCTGACTGAGTGTCTAAATCATAAACCTGTTTGTACAGCGCGAGCACTCCTGATGTGTAGGCGGACGCGATCGAGTGTCCTTGCAGGTAGTTATATCGATTACCAGGAGCAACCACCAATTGCGCCCCCGGCGCTGTAAACATTACCTGTTCACTCTTTTTGTTTCTGCTGGCGATGTCGTCCTGTTCCAGCGCTCTGACGACCAATACGCCGTTGGTTTGCATGGGGAAACGGTCAAGCGTCGAGCGACTTGGGTCATGGGCGGTAACTACCACCTTGCCCAGTTCGATAATTTTCACTAACAGCTGGTTCAACAAGTGATCTGCGGGACCGCTGAGACTGAGATTAAGAATATCTGCATCGCTTCGAGCAACCGCATCAAGTGCTCTGGCCAGCGTTAGGGTGCTGCATCGCGTAGCACCGGATGCCTCCTCCCAGCATCCACGATAGGCGCGCAGACTTGCGCCGGGAGCCACCCCAGCGATCCCGAGCTTACTGTCGCGTCGGGCGCTAATCACGCCGGCCATGGCCGTGCCATGGGCTTCGCCATCGTCGAAACTTCCTTTACCAAGTTCGACATGGTTGCGAACCGTTTTTACCGCCGATTTAAGGTCCGGGTGGTTTTGATCGACCGCCGAGTCTATCAGTGCCACCACACTCCCAGAGCCATCGATATGTTCGGGCAGAGTAGCCAGATCAGTATTGAGTAAGGTGGCGTTTTCCCCCTTCCGTGGTGCGGATGGATTATTCAACAAGTAGAACTCTTGTGACTTCTGCACTGCCTCTATTCGGTCATCATCGATCAATCGTGCCAAGGTGTCCTCGACGTCTTCTCCGATATTGACTACCAGGCAGTAGACTCCCAGGCTTTCTATAAACCACTCATGATCCAGTTCGAGCTGATAGTCCTTGGCGACCCTCTGACCGAAACGTTTGAGTTCCAATGAGGCCTGGTAACTGCGCGTCTTGCCATAGGACCCGCGTTGCCAACCCTGCAATCGAGACGGTCTGGGGTCCTTGAGCCCGATTATCCAACGTTTTTGCGACGAATCTGCAGTCTGAGCTGCATCGGCGTGCACAGCCAGGGGTGTAAGCATCAAAACACTCGCACAACACAACTGGAGTAGCAGGTGGGCGGATCGGAGCAAAGTTCGCATGTGGTTAAGAACGTGGTTTTAAGCCGACAGTTTAATCCTGGTCAAAAGCCACGATATCGGCTCTCTTGAAGGAAGGTTCCTGGCGCAGTTGATCCAACACTTCAGAACTAAAAGCTGTGGTGGAGCTCACAACCAGGGACTTTGTGATGGCATTCCCACTGATTAAGCGTAACCGATACTTCTGTAGCAGTTGCTCGGTTTCGACCGCCGAGAGTAACTCTGTCGTGACTATTCTTACAACCTTTTGTTGTGCAACCAGTGCGCCAAAATTGATCTGGTTGTCAATTTGCCCGGTTTGCTCTTCGGGTGTGCTACTAAGCGTGGTATACCTTGGTTCATTCAGGTATTGGTCATTCATTAACAGACTTGCAGCAAGCGCAATGGAAGCGACGCTGGCGGCTACCGAGTAATCCCAACACGTCCAACGACGACCTGTTGTCGGTTTGCGGTTAGTCTTTCGCGTAGCTTCGTTAAAGTTCAATAAATTCTGTGGAATCTTCGGAGATTGTTTACTGTTTGCAGCAATTGAATTAGTCGGAGCATTGTCAGACAGTTTGTCAAACGAGCCGAATGTCCCGACTGCGCCGACTGCAATGCCGCTCCCAGTTGTTGCTGGCTCCTCATGGGCCTCGATGCGATCCAGCAATTGGGCAAAGTTGTCCATTTTAACAACGTCAGACCCTACCTCAGGTAGGCCATCAGAATGACTGTTTGATAGTAATTCCCTGAGCGTTCTCTCTTCGCCTACTGCTAACTGTAAGTGAGCATCACTTTCCAGCATGCGCTCAAATTCTTCTCGTGCCTCAGCAGTCTGTTGATTGGCAACATATTCGTGAACCGCGGTTTCACGCAATAAATCGGATTGGACTTGGGCTTTTTTAATGTGTTCCGGAGTCATGGTTTCAGCTACCCCCCAGAGAAACTGTATTCACAGTTGGATTCTGAGTTCGAATCAGTGTTTTGAGTTTTTGTCGCGCATGGTATAGCCGTGTTTTAACGGTATTCGTCGGGCAATCGACAATCTTACTGATATCCTCAATATTGTGACCATAAAAATAGGCCAGCTCGATAACCGTTCGGTGCTCTTCGGATAAACCCGCGATCGCTTTTTGCAGCAGTTGCTGCAGCTCGAATTTTGCGGAGCTTGTCGCGGGGTCAATCTCCTGGTCAAAATCCAGCGTAGCGCGCTGACGCGAATGGCGCGTTTCTTTTCTGCTCTGTGCCATGCAATGACGATAAGCTATTCCGTAGATCCAGGTAGAGACCTTGGAATCGTGACGAAACTCACTCGCTCTAGACCACACGGTATACATCACATCGTTGTAGATCTCTTCCACCAATTTCTCAGCGATGAGCTTACGTCGCAAAAAGCTACTGACAGAGAGACGATAGCGTTCATATAAAACGGCTAGTGCATCCCGGCTTTGTTGCTTGGCAATTTTCTCCAGCAAAGCGGAATCTTCCAACTCTGGTAGTGGGAGATGTTGATGCTGTGCTTCTGATGCGAGGTTCATAGGTCTAATGCGTTTATATCGTAATCCAAACATTCGCAGGCCGGATTACCGTCTATAAACGATTGCAGAGGCCTGGCAATAGGTAAGTGTCGACTAAGTAGCAAAAGGTTCAAATAAACCAGAAAAAAATTTATTAAAACTTTTTTTGAACCTTTTGTGTGTTTGGCAACACTTAGTAAGCGAACCTAGACGGTAGGGTTGCTCTCTTAAGGAGAGGGATGTGGAGTTCGATTCAGCTGCTTGATTTGCAGTGCTGGCGACTGAATTGACTGCGATGACATTTGGTGAAACTTGGTTTGTGTTCCCCGCCCGTTCAGAGAACGTCTTGGTTCGTTTGAGCTCGGTGCGGTCTGCCCTCATTTGGCCGCACTGAGCTTTTTTAACCTCTCGGCAGGCAGTTTTATACAGAACTAAGCTGGTTAATACAACTTGTGGTGGTGAATTTTATCCCTTCCCATTACGGATTTGCCACTAGCGAGTGAGGCGAACCACAAATCGGCTGCTACTGTGTATCACTGTTTGCTGCCGTCCCCACACGGATCAGGCAGGGATTGTGGTCGCAGGCAGGTTTCGAACTTTCGGACGTGATGATGCTTCCCCTGGCTTCAGTTTGGAGGTACAGAAAGAGATGATTTGGCCGAGGGGGCTGGAACGCACAACATGGATGTGCAGGCAAGAACTCTGACTAGCGATTACTTCGCTTACGTTGGTGTTGGGGGGTGAGTGGTTGTAGCAGTATTCGCAACCATCCCAATGTCGCCCTCTTACGGAAACGAGGGCGGAGATCACGGAGAGCTTGCTTCGGTAATATGGCACCTTGCTAACGGAGTATCCGGTTCCAGTTTTTGTTGGGCGGTCGGTAGAACCATGCAGTATCGGTTCTACCGGCTGTTCACATGGCTCACAAGGGATGCAATACTTGAGTCAGAAATGTAAAGCAAATTACAATTGAATTCCGTCCTCACCATAGACCCGCAGCGGAGTCGCAATGTCAGCATCAATGCCGCACAAATTGATTGATAACAACTGGCTCAACAGCTTGCCAGAGAGTGCACGCAAGGAATTGATTGGCTCATCAAGGGTCAAACAGTTTGAATCCGGGCAGGTTGTTCTACACAAGGGTGATCCGCCAGGCTCGCTGTTTGGCGTAATATCTGGGCGGGTTCGGGTTTGCGCGGCTACATTCTCAGGGGAGGAGTTGGTTTTCACCTCAGTACTGCCGGGCGAGTGGTTTGGCGAAATATCTCTGCTGGATGGTGAACCGAGAACCCATGATTCGTATGCTGTAGAGGACAGCGAGTTAGCGGTGATACCAAACCACGCAATCAGTAAGCTGATAAAAACTGAGCCAGCGGTCTACACCGCCTTGGTGCGCCTACTGTGTTCGCATTGTCGGCAAGCTTTTGCAGCAATCGATGACTTTTTGTTATTCACCCCTGCACAGCGATTGGCAAAAACTTTATTGGGCCTGGCAAATAATGCAGAATCCAACTCGTTGGTTAAACTGAGCCAGGCGGAATTAGGTGGTTTGATCGGTGTCTCGAGACAAACGGCAAATAAAATATTAAGTGACTGGGAGACACGCGGCTTGATCAAGCGTCGCTATGGGGCCATAGAAATTCGTTCTGGCGAAGCCCTGTCTACCTTGTTGGACATTGATCCATGATGTGCGTCGAAACCGCGCTCACCCATGGTTCGAAAGCCGACTGAATATTTTGGCTGAAAAGGGATCAGCGATGTCGTACTGCCAGAAATGCTTGCTCAGTGCAGTATCCCGATCTAGGCGAAACCAGGCCTGGTATCGGCGCGCCGATTTCGTACCCTTGAAAAAATCAATTTCTCAAGTGGAGACGGATTAAAACGCTGCCATTCGCCTTCCGCTTGTGCGAGTCGTTCCGCAATGACATACATCACTAATGGATTGGCGCCCATACCAATATGGCTGGCTGGTACACGGATGTTTTCAAGTTCGGCGCCATCATGTTGCAGCGACCCTTCCCAGGCCACAATCCCATCGGATTTCGAAAAAATAGATGTGGTTGGCACGGGTGGCGCCTGGTTCAGTTCCTTGCGGCGCTCCGTATGTTCGGCAGACCGTGCGCGGTTGAAGAAGCCAAACAAGCGATTCACGTTGGAATGCTTGGGTTGGCCAGAGATCGGTGACCCAAGTGTGATGACGGTACGCACACACTCAGGATGGACTTTAGCAATCTCGCGCGCAAACAAACCGCCCAAACTCCAGCCGATAACGGAAACTTTTTGCCCATGTTTTTCATGAATCGCTCGCAGCAACTGTTGCAGGTCTGCCTCACGATGGCGATCAACAATAATGTTCCGGCCCAGGCCCCATCCGTAGGTTTTGTAGCCGAGGTCTGCTAACAAACCACGCAGGGGTGCAGTGGAAACATCGCTGGCCATAAAACCAGGCAGCACCAGCACCGGGTGTCCATCGGACTTGGGCAACCGATTCATCAACGGACGCAGCAGGTAGAAACTTTGAATCTCGAGAAGCGAGCGGGCCTCGGCAAATCGCCAAAAATTAAACTCTGCTTTACGTAAAAAGTTCATCGTATTCTCTCTCCGGCGGCTGTACATATAATTGTTATCAGTCGCATGGATGCCGGTCTTGAGACGAAAGTGTGAAGTCCTGATCGCCTCAAACCTATCGGCACCAGCTGCGCTGTCGGTGAATGCCCATGGTGGATACCCCAACTTTGATCGTTATATGCTCAGGGAGCTGGAATCTCCGGGTCAGATACTAGCAGTTATTGGCACAAGGTGTGCGATATTTTATCTCTGTCAGGCAGCATTGGGATTTTGGCTGATCTGATTGTTAGCTGGGACCACCTTCGGGGCTACCCTGCAGCCGCCAACGCACCAGGGGAATTTGTTCGCTACCAAAAAACAGCTCATCATCAATGCGAAAGGTTGGTACGCCAAAAATGCCGAAATCCCAGGCTTCCTGACGCAATGTGTCGTGCAACTCACGTCCCTGGCTGTCGGCATAGTCAGGGAAATCGCTGATATCCGCGCCCGCACCCTGCAGACAGTCGGTAATAACGGAAATATCCTCGATATCCAGCTCTCGGTTCCAAAACCGAGGAAAGGCGTCATCGAGAAAGTTCCGCAGTACCTGCTGACCTGATTCCTGTGCTCTATAGAGCGCGATACCGGCCAGGGAAGAATCCCAAATTTTCTGAGTTCCCCGGATGGTTAAGCCGCGCAGGTTTGCCCGGCGGCGAATGTCCATATAGGCGTATTTTACTTTTTTCCATTGATGCTCAGTCCGGGTGGATTCCAGCACATTGCCCTGGTCATCCACTTTCGCGGCACCCAGGTAAGAGGGAATATCGAGGGTAAAATGACGCCATTCAGCGGCCATTCCTAATTCGTCCTCGAGCGCGTAAATGTCGTCTTTGGCCAAGTAGGCATAAGGACTTTTTAAATCGGTGTAGACGATAAATTCCATGGAGTTCTCCGTTACTGATAGTTTTGCCGACCAGGGTTAGGTCATAGTGTAGTCGGTGATTTTCCCTGATGTCACACCTTTTTATCGCGAAGTTTGCACGATTTAGGCCTGGCGCATTATTGAGCGTCCGATCCCGGGTACCCAACGCATTAACGCTCGTAGTAGCCGGACTTTGCCGATGTCATTAATAGCTCGCTCAGCGGAAATGCCATCCAGGATTTTTTTCGCAGCGAATTCGGCCGAGAGTTTTCCGCTACCGCGCCCCTGCGTCATGGCGGTATCCACCATCGGTAAGAACGCCTGTAGTACTTTAATGTTGCTGTCCTCCAATTGATAGGAGAGGGCGCGGGAATAGGCATCCATCGCACTCTTGCCGGCACAATAAATCGCCGAGGAAGTTTTCGGAGCGAGTGCCAGGCCAGAATTTATATTGAGAATAATCGAGCGGCTTTCTTTGCTCAGCAATGGCAGACATAGATAGCTTAAGTGGCAAACAGCGGTAAAGTTAACGTCGATCTCGTGTTGAATGCTGTCAAACTCGAAGTCATCGGCATTAAAGTGCGGGGTGTACTGCACCGCAGCATTATTTATCAATATATCCAGTGTTCGATATCGGCGAGCGATTCGATCTACGCTTTCCTCAAGCGCGACCTTGTTCGCAATATCCACAGACATGCATTGAATACGCGGATGGGCCTGGGCTACCTGTTCAGGAAGAGCCCCGCTACGTGACAACACCAGCACTTCATTTTGCTCAGCAAGTTGTTTTGCCATTTCGAGGCCGATACCCGCAGTGCCGCCGGTAATAAGAATTCGTTTGTTTGTTAGTTTCATCATTAGTTGCCCAAAACGTGAAAGTGGTGAACAAGAGCGTAATGCTAAACTGCCTCTGCGCCATTAACCCAGGTTAAAAATATGCAAAACAGTGAGTTTCTATTCAGCATGGGCGAAACCATGCGAAAACCCAAATTCGAGCATGTGTTCAGGCAGGGAGATTCGGATGACTCTCTCTACGTACTCAAAAGCGGCTTACTGAAGGCTTATTACCTGACACTAGATGGCAAGGAGTTTGTGAAGTCATTCATTATGCCCGGAAGTTTGATTGGCAGTATGACTGCTTGCCATGCCAAACAGTCATGCTCATTCAGTTTGCGCTGTTTGCAAGATTCCGAATTAGTAAAGATCAGCGCCGACCAATTGAAACAGCTCGCCCTCGAAAATCATCAGGTAGCCGGATTTATGCTTAATGGTTTACTGGAGTTATCAATGAAAAAGGAACGTCGAGAATATGAATTTCTCTGTTTGAGCCCCGAACAACGTTACCAGCTATTAGTCGAGCGCGAGCCACAGTTGCTCGAACAGGTCACGCAAAATGATATCGCGCGCTATTTGGGAATCACGCCGGTGGCGTTAAGCAGGATTAAAAACCGTCAATAAGCTGTACCTTGTCAAAGCAATAGCGAATCGGAATCTCGTCACTCTCGAGTACCAGGTAATATTCCTTATCGTAAAGCGCATGGACAAACCAGGCCGGAAATCCATAGGCGTTCCAGACATAGTCGGACTGTGAGGCGTGGATTTCCCAGCCACGCAATTTTGCCCAGGCCTCACCATCTTGCGAATAATTAGCTAAGGGTTGATTGGCAACCACTTCCTTACCTGTGTCTCCGGCAAAATAGTTCATCATACGGCGTGGGGCCAGTGGGTAGGCAATTTTGTGCGGCCCTGCGTAGCCGTCAACGGGAGAATTTTTGAATTCATTGGCAAGTGTTTCAGCGATCAGACCAATGCGCTTGTGATCAGCATGGTCGGAGAAACCACTTTCTGGCCAAAACGTAACCAGAAGATCAGGCTTATGTTCGAGCATGGCGGATCTGATCACGTCCGTAATTGCAGATCTGGGCGTCTGGATCAGGCCTCCATCAGGAAAATCCAAAACCGTGTGATGTTCAACCCCAAGCGCCCAGGTGTTTTTCAGTGCTTCTGCTTTTCTCACCCAGCCAAGATCTTGCATCCGTGAAATCTGTGGTAGCGGGTTTCCGGCTTCGCCTTTGGTAGCTGTGATTACCGCGGTGCGTATACCTGGATCTTCAGCCGCCTGAATCAACAAACCCGTGACCAGCAGCTCATCGTCTGGATGTGCCAAAACGGCCAACATACTTTTCGCCCCGGTGTGATGACTGATGGACGTAATAAATGTTGGCGACTCCTCTTCAAACATCCAGTTTAGTATCAGCACTCCCAGTGACAGCAATAGCAACACGCCGGCCAGCAGATACTTCAGTAGACTGAGTTTGGAGCTGGATATGAAATTATCAGACATACGGTTTAAAAATTGATTGTCTCAGCAGTTGATAATAGACCAGGCGCTCCGTTGGGTGAAATAGCGACCACCTGTTCTTTGGTTCGATTGCCAGGAATCGACAAGGGGAAGTCGAGTGGATAGAATGATTTGTGTGTGCGGAAGATTCAATAATCACAGACAAAAAATGATCGGCTGGACTGAGCTTCTCAGTGAATGGCCGGATGATGTTGTTCCCCGGTACAACGTCTACCCAAGTTATCAAATTGCGGCGTTTGCTTCACCCGCAGGCCAGGCAATGCGTTGGGGCATGGTGCCAGGGTGGGCGAAAACCTTCGACAGCAAGTATGCAACCCACAATGCTCGAATAGAGACAGTAGAAGCGAAACCGGCGTTTCGTAATGCGTGGCGAAACTCACAACGTTGCCTGATCCCAATGGCGGGTTTTTATGAACGCCCGCCGCAGGGTGATCGCCAGTTTCACTACGTTACGGATCGGGATACTGGCGGTCTGGTGGTAGCTGGGTTGTACGAGGCCTGGGGCGACGATCAGTTCTCCTGCACCATGATCACTAAACCCGCAGACGAGCCCCTGGTGAACATTCATTCTCGCACCCCGGTGCTACTCACACCGGAGACGGCTCGCGAATGGATGGAGGTAGAGGAGCAAGAAGCCAAACAGTTTCTCTACGGTTGTAAACTGGAGTCCTTGATTCTCTATCCAATAGACAATGCGGTTGGTAATACCAGGAACGACTATCCAGAGCTTATTGATCCGATTGATTTGTAATCATTCCTGCAGGTTGGTCGCAGGTTTTTTTTCAGCACCATTGATTTTCGCAAGGGATGCCATCGTAGTCGCCGTCCATCAAAGGATCCGGACAGTTATTTAAAAAGAAGACGGCTTCGTCACAAGAAGTCATTTGCGAACAATGTTGGCGACCATCGCAACGAAACCTGCTACTTGATGGTGTGGTGTCAGTATGCCTATTCGAACTATTTTTGGAGCTTGAATTAAACACCGTTACTGAATTGGTAACCGGTTCAATTTTCTCGCATTCGTCTGTATTAAGATTCTGGCCATAAATCACTGCACCGCTCCTGGTGGTACATTTTTCTTGCGCAGGGTTGGAGTCGAATAGCCCGAGCGGAAAATTTGCTCCAGAGGTAAAAAATTCTCCGACACCGATGATGATTAATAACAAAAGTAGAAGTTGAATAATCCTGTTCACAATGTGGTCCTTTGAGTTCGATGGTTTTTAAATTCCCAGAAAGCGTGAACGGACCTCTGGCGTGGGTACCATGCATTCATCTCGTTTGCCAAACAATCGGTAGCGATTGCGCGCAAACAGCTTGTAAAAAAAGTCGCGAATGGGTGCAGGGATAATTCGGAACACATTGAATAAATACCAATAGCCCTTCAAATCTCGGCTTATTTCCAATGCCGCGGTTGAAAACACGTAGCCGCGTTTCTCTTTGATCAAAATGAAAGTGTCCATGCCTTCCGTGTGCAGGTCGTACTCATTCGCCAATTGTTTGGCAAGATCGGTCTGCATTGGAGTGAACGCAAAAATACCATCGGGGTCGCGCTTGATAATAAAGTTCACCGCGCCGTTGCAGACATTGCAGATGCCGTCAAAAATCACGATGTAGCGGTTGTCCGGGTGTTCATCCATAGCCAGTTAGGGATTGGTAGACAATAACAATTGTTTGATGGAACTTATTCACGTCACTTCTGTAGGGTCTGTCCAGCTATTTTCGGTTTAGCTCAAGCGCAGAGTCAATCGCTTATACAAGAATATCAATCAATTTGCGTGAATGTTCAGCAACGTAAATGATTCCTTTCTTGCACTGAAATTATGACAGCAAAAGCACTACAATCGGCGGCATGAAAATCAGTTTCCCAGATCAGCTGCCAATCAGCCAGCGCCGCGAAGAAATAGCGGAGCTAATCAAGCAGCACCAGGTGGTGATTGTGGCAGGCGAGACCGGCTCGGGGAAAACCACTCAGATCCCCAAGATTTGCCTGTCGCTGGGCTACGGCGACAAGGGCTTGATTGGTCACACCCAGCCGCGGCGCATAGCAGCCCGCACCGTGGCTGACCGCATCGCCAGTGAGCTCAATACTCCTTTGGGTAGAGAGGTAGGTTACCAGGTGCGTTTCAAGGATGTCTCCAGCGATGAGAGCCGGGTCAAACTGATGACAGATGGCGTACTACTCGCTGAATTTCAGCATGATCGTTTATTAAAGAAATACGAGGCTATCATTATTGATGAGGCGCATGAGCGAAGCCTGAACATCGATTTTTTGCTGGGGCTTCTAAAAAACCTGTGCAAAAAACGACCTGAGCTGAAACTCATTATTACTTCGGCGACCATCGACCTGGAAAAGTTCGCCCGTCACTTCGCAACTAAAGACAAACCTGCGCCGATTATCGAAGTGTCAGGGCGAACCTACCCGGTTGAAACGATTTATCAACCCGCTGGCGAAGATAACACCAGCCTGCCGGAAGTCATCAGCGGCACGGTTAAGGACATTATCCGCAATGAAGCCAAAGGCAGGTATAAGGCCAGCGGTGACATCCTGGTGTTTTGCGCTGGTGAGCGTGACATCCGCGATGCGGCTGATGCCTTGCGACGTGCTCAGTTACCAATCACCATTCTGCCGTTGTACTCACGGCTAAGCATCGCTGAACAAAACCGGGTTTTTCAGAAGTCACCTCAGCGCAAGGTAGTATTGGCGACCAATGTGGCGGAAACCTCCATTACCGTGCCGGGTATCGCCTATGTGATTGATCCGGGATTAGCGCGTATTTCTCGCTATAGCTTCCGATCCAAAGTACAGCGTCTGCCCATCGAAGCTATTTCCCAGGCCAGCGCTAATCAACGCCAGGGCCGTTGCGGGCGGGTAGCCAATGGTGTGTGTATCAGGCTGTATTCCGAGCAGGATTATGATCAGCGACCTGAATTTACCCAGGCCGAAATTCTGCGCAGCAACCTGGCATCCGTCATTCTCAAGATGCTGCGCCTGGGTATTCGTGATATCAACCGCTTTGAGTTTGTCGACAAACCTGACAAACGCCTGCTGAATGATGGCTACAAGTTGCTCGAAGAGCTGAGTGCGATCAATCAGCATCGACGGCTAACCAAAATCGGTCGTCAAATGAGCGACATGATGGTGGATCCACGCTATGCGCGCATACTGATAGCGGCCAATGAATTGGGGTGTTTGCGGGACGTTCTGATCCTGGTGGCGGTGCTTAGTATCCAGGACCCACGCGAGCGACCGGCTGAAAAACGCCAGGCGGCAGAGCAACATCATGCGTTAATACAACATACACAGTCGGACTTTTTCTCCTACCTCTATCTGTGGCAGGCCATTCTTGATGCGCGCGCTGAATTAAGTAATACCAAGTTTAAACAGCACTGCCTCGACAACTATTGGTCTATTGCGCGCGTGTTCGAATGGCGAGAGTTAGTGCGACAACTTGCTGCTCAGTGTAAGGCCCTGGGCTGGAAAATTGACGCCTGGTCTCCGTTAACGCTGCCGGAACCAGGCAATAAAAAAGCAGCTCGCCGCAGCCAGTACGACCAACGCTATGAACACCTGCACCTGGCGTTGTTACATGGGTTGGCAAGCCATATTGCCAACAAGGATATCGATTCGGAATATATGGCCACTCGTAATCGCAAGATCCGCTTGTTTCCAAATTCCTCTCAGGCCAAACGGGCTCCCAAATGGTTGATGGCGGCCGAGTTCCTGGAGACGTCGCGATTGTTTGCTGTCACGGTGGCTGAAATCAAACCAGAATGGTGTGTCCAGGCTGCCAGCCATTTGTGCCGCTACAGTTACAGTGCACCCCATTATCACCGTCGCTCGGGCGGCGTAAAAGCGAATCGAAAAACCCTGCTCTACGGGCTCACATTGCGTGACCGAGAGAGCGTGAACTATGCGCCGATCAATCCAGTGGAAGCGCGCCAGGTGTTTATCCAGCAGGCGCTGGTGAATGCGCAGTATCAGCCGCGCGGCAAAGTAGCTGAATTTGTTGCGTATAATCAACGCCTGATAACTGATATTGAAAAAGTCGAGATTAAAACCAGGCGGCGAAATTTACTGGTGAATGATGAAATCATCTATGAGTTTTACGCCGAGCGCCTGCCGGAAAACATCGCCAGTCGCAGTGCGCTGGAACAATGGCTGAAGCAAGGCAAGGAGGAGGTCCTGAAGCTGGACCGAGCGCGGCTGTTGTTAACCGAAATCGATGCTGATGAAGTTGCGCAGTTTCCTGATCACTTCGAAGTGGCCAACAAATCAATTGCCATCCGCTACAAGTTTGACCCTGGCTCGCAGCAAGATGGCGTGACCCTGGTGGTGCCGGTATCCGTGTTATCGCCATTTCCGGATTATATTGGTGATTGGTTGGTGCCGGGGTTGTTGCGCGAGAAATGCGTGGCACTAATCAAGACCTTGCCCAAACCCATTCGGCGCAATTATGCCCCGGCGGGGGATGCGGTGGATCGCGTGTTTAAGCGTTTGCAGGCACGTAATGAGCCGCTTCATCACCAACTGGCAGAGTTACTGACTCGCACGCGTGGGGTAGCCGTTGCTGGTGAGGATTTTTCCCTCGATAAACTCGATGATTACTACCGGATGAACTACCGCGTTGTTGATACCGATGGATCGGTGATCGATGAAGGACGCGACCTGGCCGTGCTAAAACAACACTATGCCGATGCCGTCCAGCAAAGCGTGCACGCCAGTTTTGCACCCGAACGCACCAAGCTGGAAAAACACGATGTGCAACGCTGGGATTTTGGTGATTTGGCTGATGCGATTGAATACCAGCACGAGGGCATGACCGTGCGCGCTTATCCCATGTTGAAGACCATGGAGGACGGCAGCATTTCACTGTTGATTCATGACCAGCAGCAAACAGCCGCCTATCATACGCAACGAGCAGTGCTGGCCCTCGCGCGAAAAACCTTGTCGGAAACCACCAATAAACAAACGCCCAAGTATTTACAGAAAGAACTAATGGCGAGTAAGCAACAAAAGGCCGGAGGTTTGAGTTCGCTGGCAACACAACTCCAGGTCTTCAAGCCTAATGACGAGGAGCGCAACTGGTGGCGCAAAGAACTGATTGATGCCGGTTTGTGTGATGCCTGTTTTCCCAAGGGCTTAAACCAGGTCCGCACCTCAGAAGAGTTTAATAAGACGATTAAAGCCGGTGCTTCCGAGTGGGTGCCTAACGCCATGGATTATGAATCAGACCTGATAAGTGGCCTGCGGGAACGAGATCGATTGTTGCAACAAATAAATGAGTTTGATGTCAGTGACATCAATATTGATCGCAGGCTTGAGGACATCAAGTCACAACTTTATCGGTTGTTTGACCGAGGGTTTTTACGTTACACCGATAGAACTCAATTGAAGCAATATAAGAAGTATTTGCGTGCTATCGAGTTTCGCCTGGAGAAACTGGGTAAACCTCACCCTGAGGAAAATGCTTTGGTGGTAATGCAAAGTCGTTATGATCAGGCAGTTGCTGACTTACGAGAGGAGGGGCTGGAACTGGACTTTGTATATGCGATTCAGCCAGCCCTGCACGAGTTTGCCATTATGTTGGAAGAATGGCGCGTGTCGATATTCGCCCAACATCTGAAAACACGCATGCCGGTGTCCGAGAAACGGCTGGCCGCTTTCTGGGATACGATTTCCTGAGTTTGCTGGGGGCGTTATTGAGCAGCTGCGTCCCGTTGAGCAACAATTCGCTTTAGCTGCCAGGCGGCCCAGGCACCCAGTACGCCCATCAGGGCGATCCCGGTAAAGTAAATGCTGTAGCCGAGTTTGCCGGGGTATTGTTCCAGCAGATAGCCATTAATCAGCGGAAGATAAATATCCGGTGAATAGCCCACCAGCGAGATCACCCCGATAGCAAGGCCTTTAATCTTGTTGGAGATATTACAGCTCTCCAGCGTCGACCAGAAAATGCCCCGGACTGCATAGGTCAAAAATCCGATCACCAGCACGATACCGAGCAGGGCAATAGAGCCACTGGTGACCGGCAAGACCACCAGGCCAGCCAGGGCAATGGAAGCCAGTAACAGCAGGACGCCCAGGACCTTTTCGCGATCCAGGAAATCGCCAGCGAAGCCTGCGGCCGCAGCACCAATTGGGCGCATCCAGAGTTTTGCAACGGTGATGTATCCGACAGCGACCGCGGTGAGACCATAATGTATCTGCATATACGCCGAGAAGGAATAGGTGGCCCAAAACAGCTGATAGCCGGTCAGTATGCAGATCCCGCACAACCAGATTTCCTTTCGTGTGGCGATTATTTTCAGGTCGCGCCAGAGATCATTATCTGCTTGATCAGTCGCATCACTGCTGGCATCTTCCGAGCCCGTATGATCCTGCAACACGAAAAATGCGATCGGTGCCAACACCAGCATCATGGTCACGTACAGCCAAATCACTTTGCGCAATGCCTCTGGCGTATCCTGGCCCAGGTTCTGAGTGAAATAGGCAAACATGGCCACGGCAATGGTCGCGAGGATGGCCTCGACCAGGCCACGCCCTCCATCCAGGATGCCGAAAAAACGCCCTTGCTCATCCGGCTTGGCCAACAGGTTGGTTGCCTTGATCAAGGCCGACCAGAACGTCAGTCCGGCGGCCAGACCCCAGCCGGCAAATATAATTTGTGTGGCTTCAAACGAGGGTATGGTGGAAAACCAGACGCCGAGTAGCCCCGCAAAAGCCAGTGAGAAAGACATCAGCAAGCGTGGTGATACGCGGTCGGCCAACCAGCCACTTGGCAGATAGGTGACCATGTACAGCAGGCCCAGCATGGCGTAGTTTTGCCCTAACTGAGTTGCAGTAATTCCGAACGATTCCAGGATGCTGACTTCAAAGTTTTGTCGCAGGTAGATAAGCGGATAAATATTACCGGCGATAATCACCAGCACAGCCAGCTTGAGGTAACGCGTACGCGCGGATTCCATCGAGTGACCGTCGCTTTGTTGCAGGGTGTTTTCCAAATTCGTTCTCGCTTTATTGTTTTTAATTTATATATGGATCGTAGCGGTTTTCAATCGCGGCCGCATCCGGCCAGTTACTCGACCAGATTTTTGCAGACACCTCGCCACAGTGCATTTCTCGATCTACTGCCTTATCTTTGCTCTTATTAGCCGTGGGCTCGGGACGAATCAATGTATCGTATCCTGGCACGGCAAAATAGGGGAAGCTGTATCGTTCCAGCCCACTGGTATTAACCACTTTATGTGGTGTGGAGGTGAAATACTCGTTCGACCAGATTTCCAGCATATCACCGACATTCACAATCAGCGTGTTTTCAAGGGCATCGGCGTTTATCCACTCACCACTCTGTTTGGGTCGTAACATTAAGCCACCGACCGGATCCGGGGCCAGAATAGTCAGCATGTCAGTATCCTTGTGTGGATGAATGCCGTAGTGATCACCCGAGCGCTCGCTAGCTGGGTAGTGGAGCAGGGTCATATTGCTGAGCGATACATCAAACCAGTTTTGAAAGTAGTTGGGTTTTTGCCCGACAATTTCAGCAAATGCGGACAGCAGAACATCTCTGAGCTGATCACAATGCTGCCAGTACGCCGAGACCGCGCTTTGTAGTGCGTCGGAATTTTCAGGCCACTTGTTTGGGCCGTAGAGGCTGCACTCGGTGCGCAGTGGGTGGCCGAGGGAAATCTCTTCATGAAGTTTGTAACCCTCGTAATAGTCCGCTTCATCGCTCCCGGCATTGGGCGTGAAAAATCCAATGGGAATATAACCACGATAGTTGTCCTGGCTAATACAGAGCGATCGCTTTTCGGCCAGAGGCCGCTGAAACAATAATCGCACTTGCTCACGCATCTCGGTGATCAGCGTGGCCGGGATTGGGTGACCCACCAGAGCCGCAAAACCCGTGTCGTGATAAGCCTGCTCCAGGCTGGACAATGTCGCATTGCGGGCCGCTGTGTCGTAGCTCTCATAGAGCGCGCTGATGTCAACATTGGGCAGGCTGTTCATAGAGAGCGGTTTAGTGGCGAATAGAGGGAGTTGACATTTATCCTAGGGTAACAGAAAGTGGCGAGCATTAAACTTTCTACCTGGCCTGACAACGTTAATGAATGCGATTGCCCCTTCTCGAATTGTTCTGATTTTGTTGCTTACTTTTTTCACTGGCAGTGGACCATTGCAGGCCACCGAGCTGGAGCAGGGGCGTCCGGAATCAGTCGATGTTTCTTCAAACCGCCTGGCGCTCATTGATCAGTTAGCCGAACGCTATGTAGCCGAAGGCAAGTATTCCGGCATCGTGACCATGGTGGCACGCAAGGGAAAGGTCATCCATTTGCATGCGGCCGGGAACTATGGCGTAGATAATGAGAAACCGATGGCGCCCGATACGCTGTTCCGGATTTATTCCATGACCAAGCCGGTCACCGCGATCGCCGCCATGATCTTGTACGAAGAAGGAAAGTTTCATGTAAACGACCCGGTTAGCAAATATCTGCCCGAGTTTGCGGAACAAAAGATCCTGATAGACGGCGAGTTGCGTGCACCTAAATCACCGATGACGATACGCCAATTGATGACGCATACCGCCGGACTGAGTTACGGCTGGACACAAGATAACCCGGTGGATGTCCAGTACGCGGAAGCGAAGCTGTTTGAAGCCGCGAATCTAAAAGAGTTTGTTGCAAAGCTCGCCGAACTACCGCTGCGGTTTGAACCTGGCACGCGGTATCACTACAGTGTCTCGTTCGACGTGCTGGGTGCCTTAATAGAGCGTGTCGGTGGCATGCCACTGGACGAGTTTTTCCAAAAACGTATTTTTGATCCTTTAAACATGGAGGATACGTTTTTCGAGGTACCAGCCGACAAGTTGGATCGCCTCGCGAGTGACCAAGGCTGGGATTATGAGAATAGTAAAATAGCGGTGGTGCCAGCAGAACAGAGCCGCAATTTTACCGATGTGAATCTCTTCGTTGGCGGTGGTGGCCTGGTGTCGACGATTGGCGACTACATGCGCTTTAGTCAAATGGTATTAAATGGCGGCAGTCTCGATGGCGTCCGTGTGCTGGGCCCAAAAACCGTTCAGTTTCTCAGCGCCAACCATTTGACTGACAAGGTGCGCGCTGAGGGTGTCGGGCAATACCCGGCATTGGATCTCTATGCCGGGCAAAGTATGGCGTTTGCCTATGGCGTTGTCACTAACCCCGATCTGATGCCAGATATGTCTTCCCGGGGCGAGTTATCCTGGGGTGGGGTGGCTGGCACCAAGTTCTGGATTGACCCGGAGGAAGAATTGATTGGCATTGCCATGGTGCAGCTCTACCAGGCACCGTGGCAACTAAGGTCGGATTTGAAGACCGCCACTTACCAGGCACTTACTGAACTCTATGGGGATTAGAGTCGTTAGCTGACTTCGGTCTAATGCAGCGATATTGCAATCTTGCGATTTGAGTAGAGTGCGGTTTTTCCACTTCTCCCCCGAATTAGGAGTAAGATAAATCCGTGGACGCAAACCAGGTACAGACCGAAGAAGCCCTGCTAGGGCCATTCACCGACATAGTCGGGCAAATCGGTGATGCCTTGGTTAATGCCATTATCGCCAAACCACCCAGTTCCTTCTGGTGGCCACTTCTCCTGCTAACTTTATTGATTGCCATTGCCTTCTGGTATCTGCGTGATGGCCGTGGCGGTAAGGGCGCCGATGGACATGAACGCCCAATGACCTTTTGGGAGTACCTGGCGCCCAAAGAGATTTACACTCATCTAAGCGCCAGAGTGGATATTGGTCTGTACCTGCTGGATCGCGGTTTGATGCCAGTGTGGGTCGTGGCCTTTCTCGGCGCGGTGGCACCCCTGGTGGAACAGAACACGATTGCCGCGATGCAATTCCTGTTCGGTGCCAGCCCGGCGCTGGAACCCACGGTGACCTGGCGATTGATCTATGGCCTGGTAACCATCCTTGTGGCCGATATGATCTTTTTCTTCACGCACCTGATGATGCACAAGACTGAAATCGGCTGGGCAATTCACAAAGTGCACCACTCAGCCCAGGTATTAACCCCACTAACCCGCTCTCGGGAACACTTTATCGCTGCGCCGATCTGGGCGCTGGGTCCAGCCATCGGCTTGTCTTTGTCCGGCGGGATATTCACTTGGGTGTTTAATGGCAATATCACCGGCATCACGATAATGAATATTGGCATTTTCTCCTTGCTCTACGCCTTGAATGGGAATTTCCGTCACTACCACATTTCGTTCCGTTACCCGCGCTGGTTGGAATACTGGCTGCAGAGCCCGGGCATGCACCATACGCATCACAGCTACCTGGAAAAACATTGGGATACTAACCTTGGCCTGGTAACCAGTATTTGGGACCGCATGTTCGGAACCCTGTACATCGCTGATCGATATGAAGCGACGCCATGGGGATTGCAGGAAGACGAGCAGAAGAGATACACCACACTCGGTGACAACTTGCTGACACCATTCAAGGAAATAAGCCGAATATTACGCGGTAAACCCGAGTCTTCGAGTCTAGACAGCGAACGAGTTCAGGATGCGGATCCTCAGAACAAAGAAAGCATTTAGTCTTTTTTGTTTCCTTACGTTGCTCCTTCAGTAATCAAGTTGGCTGCGCTGAACAGATGACCAAGATCACGGAAAATTTCGCCATTCGTATTGAAGGCCCTGGTCAGAGAATTCATTATTGAGTAACGAAGCCTGGGCGGCTTTTCCAGCAATCATTACATCAAAGAACTGCAGCACCTTGCTGCGCTGGATGTTGTGCGCAATGCTCGGCTTGATTAGAGAAAACGTTTCGCCTGGGGCAAAGAAGCGTTCTTGCGTACTCGGCTTTAATGCAGGCCACCAATAGCCACCGGATACCCCGAAACTGCCGTGATTGGAGTTTTCCAGCAGTCCCCAGATAACTGGTTGGTCGCTGTCCTCGTAGGCCTGGCGCAATGCGGGCAGTGGGTTTTCAGCAGAGGGGGTCACACCGCCAGCGGATTTTGCCATGCCAGCACCAACGCCAATAATCAGGGCATCTTCTGCGCCACTGAGTAACAGGGTTGGCTTACTGATTTTGTTCAATACTGAACCTGGTCCGGAGCTCAGAATCACCGATACCTCACCTGCCGGTTTCAACATTTCCTTGGGCAATCCGGGTCGCATATCCGGCATCACCAGTGGCACCACGGATACGCCTGCAGTAAATCGTGGCTCCAGCCCTAGCGCAGCCAGCGTAGTGGTTCCGCCAAACGAGCGACCCATCAAGCCTATTTTGCTTAGATCAAGCCGTCCGGCAAAGCGTCCAGTCTTGTTCATCAATTCAAGTTCGTTAATGGTGGCGCGCAGATCGTTGACCCGCTCCAGCAAGGCGTTATCCAGGTTGGTTAGCGCCTGGGGATCTTCGCGATTTTGAATCAACGGTGTATAGGTCTGGCCATACTTTTCTTTGCTGCCGTATGTGCCATCCGCATTGAGGAATGGTTTTACCTCTGAGAGGAGCGAATCAATCTCCGGACTTTGGCCGGTCTGAGAAAAGGGTGAATTCCCCGTGTGCTCTGGTGCGATGACCACATAGCCATGCGCGGCCAGGTATTCGCAGGCGGTCTCCATGTTGTAGCGGCTGCCGGCATCACCATGGCTCATCACTACCACCGGGAAGGCCTGTTTGCCATCGGCAAGCGGCGCATCGACATAGCTATTGCGTTGACGCTTGAATAGTTCCGCGATGGCTGAATCGATGTCTGCCTGGCTGGTCCCTTCAACCACCGAGTCCGGTGTCAGGTGAAAAAAGGTAGTTTGCGTCATCATCAGACGATGCACTTCCTGGTCACCAAATACATAGTCACCATAGGTCGCGACGCGATAGTTAGCCTTCAGGTCTGCCTGGTGTGCAACCGGGTACCAAATTTCGGTAATCAGTGCCCGAGCGCCAACATCGACCCCCGCCACGAGATCATAGGGTCGTGATTGGTCATAAATAAAAAAGGTGCTAGAGCCGACTGCGTAGGGGAGTCGATCCGACCCCTCCGCGTTATCTGCCAAAACCGGGTTGGTAATCAACAAAAAACCTAAAACGAAGGTGAACAGTGACAGTATCGGAAAGCGGAATGTTTTTTGCATGGTAGCAGTCTCATGGCCGGTTGTGGATTAGTGAATGCGCGCCCCCTGGGCGACCAGTGATTGTTGCAGCTGTTTGATATCTATATCAGCAAAATCGGTGTCGTTCTCGATGGACAAAGCAGCGGCCACGCCAGCTCCCTGGCCACTCACGGCGCAGCACATCATATTGCGAACAGCCGCGTGCGAATCCCGGTCTCCACCGACACTGCGCCCGGCTACAATCAGATGCCCGACCCCCTTGGGCAGCAGGGCGCGATAGGGCACCTGGAAATAGCGCCCAGTGGTCGGCAGGATCAAGATGCCGTAGCCATCAATAAATTCCGGGAAGATGCCGATGCTGTCATCAAACCGGCCTTGTTCACGAACGTCGTGCGCGGTCATATTGTAGTGCGCATCAATCTTGCGGGTGTCGCGAATGCCGATGGTGAGACCAAAGTTACGCAGCTTGGCGTTTTCACACCCGGGCGTATAACGCTGCAATGCTTCAATGGCCATCATAGCCTGGCGGCGCCCTTCAATTTCGCCGGCGGTGAGGTCGTCGGCATTGGTGCCATCCACCTCTGCCAGGTGCACCAGGTTTAAATAGGTCAGATCGCCCTGGTCGTAGATAGCCCCCCAGGTGCCGCAGATGGTGTTCAGATTTTCCGGGATCAGACCAGCTTCCATGGCTTTCTCGAACGGCTTACGCAGGAACGGCGAAAACATCTCGTCTTCTTTTCCAGAGGTTTCGATGGTCCACTCGCCCCCGGCCCAGTCAGCATAGGTTTGCGGGTCTGCCTTGATGTTGTCGATAAACCGCTGTTTGTCCACCCCAGTCATGGAAAACATGACTGACGCCGCCATCATGTTTTCAGGAGGGGTTTTATGCACGGTGGCGCCAGCTCGATGGGCGACATCTGCATCACCAGTGGCATCAATCACGCGTTTGGCCAGAATGGCTTCTCGGCCGGATTTGCTCTCGACGATCACGCCTTTGATGATGCCGGCCTCTACGATGGGCGCCACCATCATGCGATGTAACATGGGCGTGATGTTGGCTTCCTGGACCAGCACATCCGCGACATATTTAAATGCTTCGCCGTCCAGCGCGTGACTGTCTGACTGTGGCTCGGGTGTAGCGGCACCCATAGACTTGGCGCGTTCTTCGAACTCGATGCCAATGCCTTCGCTGTCGACCGTTTGTTCGTGGCGGTACCAGGCAAATCCTTCAACACCCACTGCGGTGATATTGCCACCAAAACAGCCGTAGCGCTCCAGCAGCGTGGTTTCAGCGCCAGCACGTGCCGCCGCGAGGGCTGCCGCTAAGCCACCGGGGCCGCTGCCCACCACCAACACATCGGTTTCGTGGACGACTGGTGTCTCCCGGGCTTGTTCGTTGATTGTCTTCATTGGTGGCTTCAGGCTAGTCTGAGTGCAGGGGAATGATGGTGCCCATATTCATAATTCCCTTGGGATCATAACTGCTCTTGAGTTTTTCCAACAGGTAGTAGGACGATCCGTATTCGTCTTCAATCCACTCGCTGCGGTGTTTGCCAACCCCATGATGGTGACACATAGACCCGCCCGCCTTTATGGTTTCTTCCACAATGATTTTCTTGATCGGCAGGTGATACTTGGTGATTTCCTCCTCTGGCTCACAATCCTTCACATCGTAGAAATACACAAAATACATATTAGTGCCGTTGATGTAGCTGTGCGATGAATGACCGCCCACCAGGGTCAAGTCTGGAATCTCGCTACGCAAGCGTTCCAGGCACACTTCATAGATTTCATTCACCGTCGACCAGTCAGCGGCAATCTCGGTGGTGCTGCATACGTTCTTGGTTTCCATGATTTCGCGTTTTTCTTCCGCAATGCTCTCCGGATCCCAGTTCAGGTGGTTAAACCAGGTTTCGATTAGTGACACGTCTACTGCTTCGCACTCCGCGAAGCCTGCAACAATCTCTTCGATCGCACTGGCGGTCGCGTCGGCAATAGGTTTGGCACCTTCCGCCACGAAAATGAGCACACACTTGTCTTCAGCAAAATGGGAGAAATGGTAGGCCCCATCTTCCACATCGTAGAGCCTGGCCACCGAGGGGCGGTAGCCATCCACCATCACCTGACGCAAAATTTCAAAGCCGGTTTTCATGTTATCCAGCGTATACCCAAGAAAGCGATTGTTCTCAGGGTAGTAGCGGAAAATTTTTACGGTGACTTCGGTGATGAAACATAAAGCGCCTTCGTTACCAATCACCAGGTGGCGAATATCTGGCCCAGCTGCTCGTCGCGGAACATTTTTAATGCGAGTCACTCCGCCCTCTGGGAACACTGCCTCCAGGCCTACCACCATATCTTCGATGCCACCATACAGGGTGGAGAACTGACCAATACTGCGCGTAGCGACCAGCCCGCCCATTTGGGCCAGGGGTTTGGATTGCGGTGAATGCCCAGTGGTGTAGCCTTGGGCCCTGAGTGCATCATCCAGCTCTTGCAACGACACGCCGCATTGAGCAGTGGCCTGCATATTGTAGGGATCGATGTTGATGATTTTATTCATCTTCGATCCATCCAGAATAATGGAGTTTTCGACTGCCGTTTCCAGTCCACCCTCGGTTGCCGATCCTCCGGTACGAGGCACCACGTTAATCCCGTGGTCTTGCGCCAATTGAATAATAGCCGCAACTTCATCGGTAGATTGCGCACAGACGATGGCGGCAGGCATTGGCTGGGTATAGACGCCATGAAAGGCTTCAAACTTACGAAACCGGTCCACGCTGCTGTCGCGCAAAATTTGTTTGTCAGTGATCACCTGGTCCTGACCTACGATGCTTTGCAGTTCAGCAACAATTTGCTCACGGGTTAATGGCATTTCTTTCTCCTGCTGAGAGTGTGTTTATGAGTTGGTTGTTTGTTCAAACAGTTCATGCGAACGGCTTAGAATGGGGTCGGTCTGGCCGCCGATGGTGGCAAACACTTCCTGGTTCAAGCGCCGATAAAAATCGGTATTGCGTGGATCAGGATTAAATTCATCACCGGGTTTGACCATGGCTTCGATGGCGTCTGTATACGAACTGTATTGTTCCAGCGCCACTGCCGTGCAGATGGCTGCACCCAATGCTGCAGCGTCGGTCAACTGGTTGCGCCTGGTTGGTATGCCCGTGACATCCGCCAGGATTTGCATCATCAGATCACTTTGTGAGCCGCCCCCGGAAACCAACAGGGCCTGGAGTTCGAGGTCCAGTTCGTCGCACATGGCACGGAAATTGTTGTGCATTGACATTGCGGTGGCTTCTAACAGGGCTCTGAAAATATGCGCCCGCGTATGCCCACCATGAAATCCCAGCATGACACCACGTTTATATGGTTGATCAGTGGGGGCTAGCCACTCAGGCAGGCAAACCAGGCCATCACTGCCTGGCAGGATTGCTGTGGCTTCTTTGCCAAGAATCTCTTCAGCCTTTTCGCCTTTTTGGGCAAGTGTTTCGGCAAATTCTTGACCGAGCAGACTGACAAACCAGCTAATAGTGCCCATACCGTGTCGAATTCCCTGGCACTCGTAGAGATACTGCCCAGGGATGGCGGCCATGTTGGCGAAGAATGACCTGGCATCCGTTTTATTGGTGTCACCACAAACCATACCGCCAATATAGGTGCCCAACGAGAGCAGGGCGGTTTGATCGTTCCTAAGACCCGAACCCAGCGCCTCAACCGCTTTATCATTGGCTGTTGCTACAACTGGCAAGCCTTCAAGCAGACCGGTCTCTGCGGCGGCCTCGGCAGTGATTTGTCCGAGAATGTCGCCAGGATCGCAAAGTTCGAACAGTTGCTCGCGTGGGATATTAAAGTGTGTCAGAACCTCAGGGTCTTTGCTCCAACACCCGTTGTCCTTATCAATCGGCCAGGGACCCTCGTAATTTGCAGCGGTGTCGCGAAACTGGCCAGTGAGCCGATGGGTGATATAGCCTGAGCTGGTGGTAACGAAGTGAGTCGCTGTGTTAGTTGCTTCATAGGGGCGAGACAGGCGTTCATCCATCCAACTCAATACTGGCGAAGTCAAGCGACCAGTCGCATCAAGTTCCGCCCGGCAACAACGAATAGTGCAGAGGCCAACCCCCAAAATGTCCTTCGGATCATGCGGGAATTCCTGCATGACGCGGGCACAGGCAACTCTGAGTGATTGCCACAGGTCGTCATTCGGGTGCTCTGCCACGCCTGGCTTCGGCATATGCATTGGCTGCAGCGCTTGACGGGCCTGGCACACAATGTTGCCGAGCAGATCAAAGATCACCACCTTGGTGCTTTGCGTGCCGCCGTCAATGCCAACCAGGTATTTCATTGCGTTGATGTGTCGGGTGCAGGGAGCGGGTAGGCTAACGAACCAGGTAGCCGCCGTCGACCGCCAGGATATGACCGTTAACATAGTCTGACGCGCGGCTGGCAAGGAATACGACCGTGCCCATCAGATCCATGGTTTCACCCCAGCGCCCTGCTGGAATATGTTCAAGCACCCGTTGGTTTGTTTCAGGGTTGCTGCGCGTCTGCTCTGTCAGCGCGGTGGCGTAGTAGCCGGGCGCAATGCCGTTGACCTGGATATTGAACTGCGCCAGCTCATCACAATAGGCTTTAGTGAAACCCGCCAGCCCATGTTTGGTGGCGGCATAGGCGGGTGATTGTTGGCCCCCCAGGAAGGAGAACATGGAGCAGATATTGATTATTTTGCCGCTGCCTTGTTGCCGCATGATTTTGGCAGCGTGATGAGCGAGTTCAAAAGCTGCCGTAAGATTGACGCTAAGCATCTTGTCCCAGGGCTCGCGATCAAAGTCTGCGACATCGGCAAGCAGGGAGATTCCGGCGCTATTGACCAGGATATCAACGGAGCCAAATCGCTGATGACATGTATCAACGATCTCCGGCGCCGCGCCATCGGCGGTAATGTCCGTTTGCAGGTATTCGTAGTTGACTCCTTCAGCCTCTACCAATTGCCGGGCTTCGCCATCATCCGGCAAAATACTGGGCACCAGGATGTTTGCTCCAGCTTTGGCAAGAGCCACAGTGAATGCTTTTCCCAGCCCCGTGTTGCCACCACTGACAATGGCATTCTTTCCGGCCAGCGAGAAGAAATCCATGCTGAAGTTTTTTATATCAAGGTCACTTTTCAATTTGTTGGCTCGATCACTTATACTTTTCGCTAGATTAACCGCAGAGCAACTTTTTTTACAAACACTAAATTGTTAATTGTGATTGCGTTTATGGTATCCAGATCGCTAGTTACGACGGTATCGAAGCAGACCACTAAAGCAAGGGTGAACAATGTGCGCTCCGAGGTTATCGTGAGCCTGGAGCGGTTGTTCGTCGCCAAGACCTTAAGAATTGTTCATACGAACCTTGCGAGAAAAAATTTTGCGGCCGTTTGTCGCGATCAAACACAGGAGTACACCGTGTCAGGTGAAATGAAAGCGAAGTATCTTATCCTACTGGCCTTCTTGCTTTTGGGTCCAGCTCAAGGGCAAGGCGCAGAGCCAGCACAACTCTACAAACAGGTGCTGCGCACTAACGACTATATTTGTCCGCCTTGCTATCACACGGATGAGGACCAGGAAGTCTATAAGCAGGACGGACAGTGCCCTATTTGTGGAATGGCCTTGATCGAGAATCCGCGGCACGCCTGGAAGAGCGAAATTGACCTGCATACTGGTTCCGGCAACTTCACCCTGGCAGGAGGCTCGGCACGCGCTGGTAAGTCAGTCACGGTGTTCTACCAGGCACCATCTGAGTTCAGCCCACAATCTCGCATTCTATTGGTAATCCCTGGCGGTGGTCGCAATGCCTGGGATTATCGAGATAGTTGGATTGAAGCCTCGGAACGGCATGATTTGCTAATCCTGTCGCTTGCTTACGCCGAAGCTGAGTACAGCTTTGCTGATTATCATATGGGTGGCGTTATCGAAAACTTGCAGTTCAATAACCTCAGAACCTCGGGTCCCGCAAAATCTCCAAACAAGTATCACCTGCGGGACGAGGATATCGTTTTTGATCTTAACCAGGACCCAGGCACCTGGCTGTTTAACGATTTTGACCACGTCTTTGAGCGAGTGGTGGCTGCCACGGGTTCAGCGCAAAAGGACTATGATATTTTTGGTCATTCTGCCGGCGGACAGATACTGCATCGCCTGGCGGTATTTAAACCAGGCACCAGGGCCAGAACAATCGTCGCTGCCAATTCCGGGCAGTACACCATACCTGTAACCAGCCTCGATCCGCCCTTTGGCTTAAAAGGTCTGGACAGCAAGTTGCTGGACATGCCCGCTGCCTTTGCCACTCGCTTAGTGCTCATGGTCGGCGAATTGGACAACAAAGATGAAACCCGCGGTACGATGTTACACACACCAATCGCCGATCAACAAGGCCTGGGAAGGCTGGAACGAGGTCAGTATTTTTTCCGACAGAGTAAGGACATCGCCGAGGCAATGAACTTGCCGTTTAACTGGCAGATACAAACGATAAGGGATACCGGTCATGATCATCGGAAAATGGCCCAGGCAGCTGCGGAATTCCTGTTCAACAGCCCAATCCAATAAGAACTAAGAGCATAGGATTATGAAAAAAACCATTTTAATCGCACTGGTTTTACTGATTTCAGTTTGCCTGTTGTTGGCTTACAGCAAGACTTCCGATGGCGAGTTGGTGACACCGATAGGTGAGGGCACGGTCACCATCGATGGCGCCACCTATGAGGCATTTCCCTTACCCGCTTACGCAGCCGAGTTTGTCAACGAGGATTACCGCAGTTACTTTGTGGAAGTTGAGCCTGGCATCAAGATTCACGTGTTGGAAGTGGGCTCTGGCTATCCCTTGTTTATGCAACACGGCAATCCAACCAGCGGCTTTCTCTATCGCAAGGTAGCGGCAGTGCTGCCACTTGACCGGGTCAGGGTGATAATGCCGACTCTCGCTGGCCTTGGTTTTTCAAGCAAAATTCCGGCCAGCCAACACACCCTGGAGAATCATTCGCGCTGGATCAACCAGGTGTTGGTCCGGCTTGGGCTGACCGAATTAATCTATGTTGGCCAGGATTGGGGCGGCCCAGTCGGAATGGGCGCATTGGTCAGGTCGCCCGATTTACTCAAGGGCATGGTAGCCATGAACACCTTGTTTAGTGCGCCAACCGAACAGCGCGATCTGTCAGTACCCCACATGCTGGTTAAAAATCCGCTACTCGGCGAATTTATGATCGAGGTTTTAATGTCAATTTTCGATCGTTTGCATGGTATGCAAGGCGATCCCGCGTCCATTCCTGCTGAAGTGGCAAACTTGTACGGCCAGCCGGTGCTTGATTCTGGAAATGAAAAGGCGGTGCTGGCATTAATGCGGATGGTGCCTGATGGGCCAAGTCATCCAACGGTGCCTGCGATGCGAGAAATCGAAAGCTATGTGGACGGCTTGGATGTCCCTGTCGAGTTGGTTTGGGGTATGAATGATCCCATTCTTGGAGAAGGCTTGCCTGTGATGCAGGAGAAGTTCCCAGCTGCCCGGGTTACTGAAACCGAGGCTGGGCATTTTTTGCAGGAAGAGGTGCCGACCGAAATTGCCGGGGCGTTAATGAGGATAGTTGCGCAAGTATCGACTCCGGTAAGTGCCGATTCTGAATCTGAGTAAGTTGAGCTTAAAAAACTGGTGTCAGATCTTGCACCCGTTAGACCGGCTTATCCTGGTAGGAACAGTTCAAACCGTTGGCATATCTATCGAGTTCCAAGATCTGACACCGACCCAGGAATGTCCCCCCAAAGAGACTAAAACCCCATTCTGTTCTTACGGTATGTACTTATTCCAGTGGCTGACTCAGGGTCTTGGGAAGAGCGTCGTATTGACAAGACCACCACATGAGACGATTAATCTGGTACTCTGATAATATCTCTACACCGTAGAAAGGAAATTTACTCTACGGCGTAGAGTAAGTCAACAATGTTACGCACGATATGGTCAAACGAAAAAAGTTAACACCTGAAGGTATCGTCAGAGAAGCTATACAGCTGCTCGACAAACAGGGATATAAAAACTTCAGTATGCGCAGGCTGGCCAACTATTGTGGTGTTGATCCCATGGCACTTTACTACCATATCCCCAACCGGGCCGCTTTGATCGGGCTGGTGGTAGAAGAGGTGGTTGGCAAGTGTGAGTTACCTGCAGCTGGCCTGGCTTGGCAGGAGGCCGTGCGGCAGGTGTGTCGCGGTTTTCGCAAGGTAGCTCATGAACATCCAGGGGTTATTCAGGTCTATGATGAGTTCGAAGACTGGATCCCTGGCGAACATCGTTTGATCGAAGCCTTGCATGTTGCGTTCGAGTCCGGTGGATTCGATAAGCAGGGCATTGTGCGCGGTTCCAGGTTGGTCCTTGCTTACACCGAGAACTTTTGTGCCTGGGAGCTTGATGAATGGTTGGATCCATATACGCCAGAGATGCGCCATGAGCTACTCGACAGCCTGGAACAGGGCGATTACCCGGTTACCATGACGCTGATAGACGAGACTACTGATGTCGATTGTGATACGGAATTCGAATTTGGGCTGGACGTGCTGATACAGGGTCTTGAGGTGCGTCTCACCTGAACCGAATTGACGAACAGGCTCTGTTATCCGGCGTCCTCAGAGATCCGCAGATCGGGGTCCATGTTTACTTGCTCAGATAACCAGTTTCGAAACAGCTCAAATTTTCGCGTTTGAGCTTTCTCCCGACGACAAGTTAAATACCAGTGATTTGGATTGCGGACGCGCTGACCAGGAAACAGCTCAATCAATTTACCGCTGTCAAGATCTTCGGTCATGTAGGGTTGTTGTCCGAGGGCAATTCCAAACCCCTTGGCAGCGCTGATCAGGGCGTCGTTATAGCTTTCCATCTGCAATTGGATACGTGCCCCGGAGTTAATGTGGGTTAAGCCCTTGGCTGCCATCCAGTTGGGCCAGTCATCCGCCGAAGGGTAGACTTGCAACAAGGGGTGACCCAATAAGTCGGCTGGTTCGCGGATCGCACCGTGTTTTTCCAGGTAGTCGGGGCTGCAAACCGGAAACATTTCAACATCAAACAGGTGTTCATAATGCAGTGTAGGATCGCCAGATTGACCAATCAGTATTCCGGCATCCACTGAACTCTGATGAAAGTCGGTGTTGGTTTGCGAGGTATGTAAACGAATCTGGATGTCTGGATTCAAACTCTGAAACTGCTCCAACCGTGGCAGCAGCCAACGAATCGTGAAGGTGGAGTAAACCTGCAGGGTGAAGATGCTTTTTGATGTCTCCTTAACCATCATTTCAGTGGCTTCAGCGATGCTGTCAAAGGCGTCACGAATCATGGGGTAATAAAACTGGCCATGCGCAGTGAGTTCCACCGCCCGCGGCCGACGAATAAACAAGTTGATGCCAAGCGATTTTTCCATGGCTTTGATCTGGTGGCTGATGGCCGATTGCGACACGTTCAGTTCCTGGGCGGCTTTTTTGAAGCTAAGGTGGCGCGCAGCAGCTTCAAATACACGGAGCGCGTTTAGCGAGGGTAAACGTCGATTTGTTGTAGGATTGCTCATTTTCATATCAGCGATCTTTGTATGAGTGTTTAGGATTTCTCAGCTCAGTACGGTCATTACGCAAAGGATACGATTAATTTGCGTATTTTACTTGAGATAAATTCATGCATTTGACGAAAAATGTCAATTGCGACTTATGCCGAGGCCTGCGAGGATTAGATTGGTTTTAGCGCGAACACTGAAATAATAATAACAACGATGACCTACCGAGGCCTAAGTCTGCTCCTACTTATGCTATCGCTGCTCACAGCTTGCCAGCTGGAGTCCGGTAAGAAACAGGTTCGCGCTAAAACCCAAACTTATCAAGCGGCAGATGACTTCCCTGTGTTCAGCAGTGGTGGCATAGACTATGTGGGCTTAGCCGGCTCGAATAACAACACCGAAGCGTTTTTGGGCATTCCGTTTGCGCAACCACCAGTGGGGGAGCTCCGGTGGCAAGCACCCCTGCCATGGCAAAGCGACCAGGCCACCTTCGTCGCCCAGGAATTCGGGGATGCTTGCATGCAGGGGCCACACCTGGCGAATTGGTACCAGGATCTGATCAGTTCATTCGGCGGCGACCCCAATAGTTTTCCATTAGCAAAGGTGAGCGAAGACTGTTTATACCTGAACATCTGGCGACCAGCGACTTCCATCGAAGCAGAGGAGGGTAAAACATCACTACCCGTCTATGTATTTATCCACGGTGGCAGCAATAAGGGTGGCTGGTCCTATGAGCCCAACTACATCGGCGAGCAGCTGGCCGAACAGGGCGCTATAGTCGTTACCATTGCTTACCGTCTGGGGGTGTTCGGTTTTTTTGCTCATCCGGACCTCGAGCAGGCGAATTTTGCGTTGTTAGATCAAATCGCCGCTCTGCAATGGATTCAAGACAATATCGCGGCAGTTGGTGGCGATCTAGCTAATGTCACTGTCGCTGGCGAATCGGCGGGCGCTAATAATATCGCCTATTTGATGGCGTCACCGCTGGCACACGGCTTGTTCCACAACGTGGTGTTTGAGAGCGCAGGTTGGGCCATGTCGGGTGCCATGCACAAGGTGGATTACGAATCTTTTGGACGAGAACTTGGCGCCAGCTTGTTCCCAAACGCCAAAGCCGATATCTCGGCCCTGCGGAGTGTTGCCGCGGAACAACTACTTGAAGCCTCGTACCCCGTTTACCAGCAACATTTCTACGATCCGGTTATTGATGGCTACAGTATCAAGCAATCCGTCGCTGATTCTGCTGCCCGCGGTGAGCTAATGAAAGTCAACATGATTGTTGGCGCCAATGCGAATGAATCGCTGATGTACCTGGATGCTGATGAAACGGTGGATAGTTGGCTAGCGGCTAATGTCAGCTCGGCACAGGCCGAGAAGCTCCTCGCTGAACTGGATGCTGATAGTCCATCGCGACAGCAGTTGGATCGGCTCGCCACTGCTAATGGCTATGTTTGTCCGTCGCTCGAATTGGCCAGCGCTGTCGTTGAATCAGGCGGATCAGCGTGGGTGTACTATTTTACCCGGGTCCGTGAGGGAAAGTTAGCCGCTGAAATGGGGGCCTACCACGGAGCCGAGTTGCCGTATATTTTTGATACCCATGATGACTGGCTGCCTACCACCGATCAGGACCACAGACTAAGCAGTCAGATAATGCAGTACTGGCTGGAATTTATGCAGCAACGGAAGCCGGAAGCCCAAGGTCTGCCTGAGTGGCCTGCTTACCTGCAGGCCGGTGACGACGTCATGGTCCTTGGCGATGAACTACAAGTAAAGGCACACAGCAGTCGCGCTTTATGTGCCATTTTGTCTCAACAGTAATCCATATCTACCAGTAGAAGAGAACCACGATGCAAGCCAAATACCTAAGCTATACCAAGCGTACCCGGGTCACCCCGTTTTCCCGTCGTGTGGAAGCGGCTGGAGTCACTTCTTACGCAGTCTACAATCACATGTTATTGCCGGCTATTTTTGAATCACCGGAAGCCGACTATTGGCACTTGTGCGAACACGTACAGGTCTGGGATGTGAGTTGCGAACGACAAGTTGAAGTGGTGGGCCCGGACTCTGATCAGCTGGTGCAACTGATGACGCCGCGTGATTTGAGCAAGATTGACTTATTACAAGGCAAATACGCCCCGATGTGCGACGCTGCGGGCAATGTGCTCAATGATCCGATCGTAATTAAACGAGATGAGAATCGCTGGTGGATATCTCTGGCTGATAGCGATATCAAGCTATGGGCCAAAGGCCTGGCCCAGGGTTATGGGATGGATGTCGAGGTATTCGAACCCGACGTGTTTCCCTTGGCAGTGCAAGGTCCGAAATCCGATGAATTGGCTGCACGTGTATTTGGCGACGAGGTGCGATCAATCGGTTTTTTCCGTGGCAAAATGCTGCCGTTTATGGGCGTGGATATCTACGTCGCGCGTTCTGGCTGGAGCAAACAGGGTGGGTTTGAGATTTACCTGCATGACACGGAATTGGCTGAACCATTATGGGATGCCCTGTTTGAACAAGGGCAGGATCTGAATGTGCGTGCCGGTTGCCCTAATAGTATCGAGCGTGTAGAGGGCAGCTTGTTGTCATACGGCTCGGATATGACCGAAGAAAACAATCCGTACGAATGTGGTCTGGATAGCTATTTGAATATGGATGCCGATATTGAAAGTTTGAGCTTGCCGGCGCTGCGGGCCATGCGAGACAAGCAAACGCAAAAACTGCGCGGCCTGGTATTTACTGAGAAAATGGATTTCTCCAATCACGCAAACCGCATTGGTGGCTTTGACGTCACGGCCGGTGACCAAGTTGTTGGGGAGATTCGCTCACAGGTTTGGTCACCACGTTATAAGAAGCATTTGGCGATGGCGCTGATGAAAAATGATTACTGCACCGATAATGAATCTGTGTTGATCAACGGAGCCTCCTGCAGTATCTGTGAACTGCCGTTCAGCAAAGCAGTGCTGGAAGCCTGATCAGAGCAGCATTGTTTTTAGGTTCGCAACCGGCGAACTCTGTGAGACACTCCACGTACTAATCTACTAGTCGGTACCGATGATGATTTCGAATTGCACTCACAAACAACCCAATGCACGAAACTGTTTTGTCTGTGGTCGTGAAAACCCGGTTGGCCTCAAGATGCAGTTTTATGATGACGATGCCGACACTGTGTGCAGCGTGCTGACACCGGATGTCCGCTTTGAGGGTTATCCTGGCATCGTTCACGGCGGCATCCTGGCGAGCATTCTGGACGAAGTCGTTGGGCGGGTTGCCATGGTGGGAGATCACCACCATTTTATGATGACGGTTACTATGAAGGTCTCATATCGAAATCCCGTACCGGTGGGAACCGAGATCACCGCGATTGGCAAGGCAGTGCGCATGCGTGGGCGAATCGGCAAGGCAGAGGGAAAGATTATTTTGCCAGACGGCCTGGTTGCCTGCGAAGCAGAACTCACCCTGGCCGATATGCCCCAGGAAATTCGCAGCGAGAGCAGGCTGGAAGCGCTGGGTTGGCAGATCGACCCGGATTAGGTCACCGCAACACACAAATTATTGTTCTTCGCTCCCGGTATCCCCAATCGGGGCGGCAAAGGCATCCGCGACCAGGGTACGCAGATTGTCGCTATTGAGTGTATTCAAAAATGCCAACAGGGATTCCTTCTCCGCAACGCTGAGCCCCAGTGGCTGAATCAATGGGCTGAGCGATTCGTTGGCAACGCCACCCTGGTTATAGAACTCAACCACTTCTTCCAAGGTCAATAGATCACCATTGTGCATATACGGGGCAGTCAGGGTCACGTTTCGTAAAATCGGTGTACGAAACTTCCAGCGATCCACAGGGTCCTGGCTCACTTCATAGGCACCCAGATCATTCGGCTTACCTTCAGACACACTCGCGATTTGGGCCGGGTCCATCCTGGTGCTGATTCCTGGTGCTAATTGTACGGGTACCGGTTGGTTATCCTTCAGCATTGAGTCGGCATAGCCGATACCCGTATTGTGCAACTGGTGATCGGTAAATAGAGCGCTGTCCGGGCCCACCAAGTGACACTGCGCGCATCTTCCTTTACCAGTAAATACTTTGAACCCATCCACCTCGGTCGCGCTCATAGCGCTCTTATCTCCACCAAAGTACCAGCGGTCAAACCTGGAATTCCCGCCAATCAGTGCACGTTCATATTGTGCCAACGCCTGCCCAATGCTTTGCATATTGACGGGGGCGTTAAAGGCGGTCTCAAACAAGCCATCGTAGTCGCTGGCAGCGCGAATGGTTTCGATCACATAGCCGATCGATGGGTTGTTCATTTCATTCGCGGCCAGCAAGGGTGCCCACACTTGCTGCTCCAGGCTGAATTCGCGCGAATCCCAAAACAAGCGTCGGTAGAATGCCACATTAAGAATAGTCGGGGCGTTCCGCTTCAGGCCGCGGCCCTCGAAGCCGATGGGGCGCGCCAATTCGTTGTTGGTAAAGCCTTGCTCCGGGATATGACACATAGCGCAAGACATGGTCTTATTGCGTGATAATCGACGATCAAAAAACAGTTTTCGGCCGAGCGCGATTTTTTCGGCTGTCGGTTTATTACCATCCGGTACAGGCAGGTCCGGCAGTCCCAGATGAGTGGCTGTCGCCACCTGTTTGAGGTTTGCAGGGGTGCCGACCCTATTTTCCAGGCTCAGTGAGTCGGTGGTGTAGTCGGCATCGGCATAGTTTTGTTTATAGTCGCCGGGTGCCAGCCGTAATTGATTGGATTGGGATGGATGTTTGGTTGACTCAGCCTCTGAGGCTAATGGTCCGAAATTGGGAATTAGCAGGTATAGGGAAGCCAGCAGGCTGGCAATGACTTTGAAATCTGAAACTTTGACACCCCGGGTGTCGGGAACCGCGGCGTGCATTTGGCAGTCAGCGTCGATCCGCCAATGCAGATTCCTCGGCAAGTAGCGTCAAGACATCGTTGATCAGAATATCAGGGTGCAGGAACGAAACACTGTAAATATTTCGGATCTGTTTTTGGCGATCGATCAGGTACACGCGCAAAATATGTGAGAACTTTCGCTGCTTGCCATCGGCGCTCATGCCATCTGGAACCACGCTCTGTTGATAGGCGTCTAGAATTGGTTGCAAGTCTGCCTCTGAAGCAGTGGTCAGAAAACGCCAGTCGGTCTCGCTGTCTTCCTTGATGCCTTCACCATATTCGAGCATGGCTTCCGGTGTGTCATTGGCAGGGTCAAAGCTCAGTGTCAAAAGGCGCAGCTGGTCGGCAAACTCGGGCTTTTCCTGCAACTTTTCTGCGACCTTGTAGGACACCATGGTCGACAATGGGCAACCATTCACATCATCGCAAGTACGATAAATAAAACTGAGGATAGCTATCTTGTCGCCCAGCAGGGAGTCCAGATCCAGGGATTCGCCACTCGCGTCCAATACCTTGCCGCCCGTGGCCTTGCGAATCGCGGGTAATTCGTAGGTGGCTGGTGCCGGAGCCTCAAAGGATAGCTTGCCCCAGCCTGGGGCCAGAAACACTTCTGCTTCCTGGCCTGTTGCCGATGCTGCGAAGGTGCCCTGGGCGAAGCCCAGGGCACTCATCAACAGGAAGATAGCACTGCAGCGCACGATTAATCAGCCGCAGCTACGTCGTCTGATTTTTCGTAGGGGCGCTTCATGCCGTACAAGCCATAAGCACCAAAACGCATCTGGTGAGCGCTACCGAGTTTCTCAGCCTTGAAGTCCACCATGAACTCGAGGTTCAGCTCCTCGCCGTTCCAGGTATAGGCTTTGAAGAATTGCTCATCCGCTTCGCCCTTTTTGTCCCAGTTGGCGAGCAGCGACGAGGTGAAATAGGCACGCTTGCCGTCCCAGCTTTGTGAAATCATATTCAATTGCGAACCAATGACCTTCTCATAGGTTTGCTTGGGATTGAAGGGGTCAGAAATATCGAAATAACGAGCCTTGCCATCCATAAAGGTTTGTACCCATAGCCCGTTATCATCCGACGTGATGGAGATATCCACTGGGAGCGGGACAGCTGCTGGATCACCGATATCAGCGACGGCCTTGGCCTGCCATTCACCGTCTTCGTCCTCATACATCAACCAGATTTGTGAAGTGAGCGCTGTGGTGGTGAAGCAGTAATTGTGATTCGGCTGCCACGCACAACGAATCTCCAGTGGCGCTCCCGGCATATCAAAAATCTTTTCGGGCTTCCTGGTGTGGAGATTCCATTTGATCGCGGTGCTGCCGAAACGTTTCATGGCTTCCGGGTCGGCCAGCATGGTACCGAAATCCATCATGTAATTCGACCAACCGGTAAATGATGAGGTGAACATAGCATTGCGGCGCGGCAGTGCCCGCACATCATAGCCATAGCCATCCGCATACTTGCCGGACTTCACTGCACCACGTAAATCTTCATCGGTCGGGTGCCAGTGGGTCGCAACATAATCGCCTGAGTTGGAGTACTCCACCAACGCAGTGCGACCGCCGTGATCGGCATTGTTGGATAAGCCAGTGATCATCATTTTTCCGGCCAATGCGTAGAACGTGTGTGGGCCTACTACGCCATCACTCGCATCCACGAAATTATCAATGGTCTTGTGCAAAGTTGGTTTGGCGGGATCCGTGTGCACATCAAAGATAAAAATCTTGTTGCTGTCGAGACCGCCAGCCCATAAGTAATTGCGATCGTCGGTAAAACCGGAGTGATGCGCCTCATTGCGTCCACCTACCGAGAGTGTGTTAATCACCTTCCCGTATTTGGGTGAGTCGGGATTGACGTCAATGGTTACCAATTTGTCCTGCTCGTCGCCCAGGCCTTCACGCCCCAGGGTCCAGACATAGACAAAGTCCTCCTGCCCAACGATCTTCGCCATGTACGGTGACATGCAAGTTTCATCTGCCTGCGTGGTGGTGGCCATGCCAAGCAACAGGCCTGCCAGCAGACCAATAATGCTATGGGTTTTTGTAATACGCATTTTTATCCTCCGGTTTAGTTACATTCGGTGATGCTTTTGTTGACTCAGTTTGTACAACTTTCATACAACCCTGATAATTTCTGCTTATTTGTGCCTCCCGTCAAGCTAGTCGGCAATTTGTTTGTTCGGCCCGGTGAGCCATTCGCGACCCTTTAGCATGCCTTGCCAATACACGAACGGCAGAATATTGGCCTTAAGAATCCACGCTAATTTTGATGGTCGAGTGCCTTCATTGACCCAGGATGGAAAGGTTGGATTGACCTTGGCACCGTAAGTGAATTCGGCGAGAACAATCTTGCCACGCTCTACCGTGAGTGGGCAGGAGCCATAACCATCATACGTTTTTTGCTCCGCGGAACCGGCCATGGCATTGACGATATTCTGCGCCACTACCGGGGCTTGTTTACGTGCCGCCGCCATGGTTTTGGCATTGGTGGTGTTCATTACATCTCCCGCGCCCCAGATATTGCCATACTGTTTGTGACGCAATGTGCCTGGGTCCACGTCCAGCCAGCCAACCTCATCGGACAAACCGCTGTTGCGGATAAAATCAGGCGCGCACTGCGGCGGGCAGACATGCAGCATATCAAATGAGCTCTCAACGATTTTTTCATTTCCATCCTGGTCCGCAGTCTTAAACCAGGCCCTCTGCGCAGCTCCGTCCACCTTGACCAGGTTATGCATGTATTTGCGGCCAACCCCATACTTGTCCATATAGCTGTTGAGGGCGGGTACATAGGCTTCCACCCCGAAGAGGACCGGTCCGGCATTATAGAACTCGATCTCGATGTCACTCAACCTGCCTTTGTTTAGCCATTCCGAGGCAGACAGGTATAAAGCTTTTTGCGGTGCGCCAGCGCATTTAATCGGCATCGGGGGCTGCGTAAAGATGGCTTTGCCTTTGCTGGTTTTGCCGACCAGGTCCCAGGTGTAGGGCGCCAGGTCGTAGCAATAATTAGAGGTTACGCCATTTTTGCCCAACGTTTCAGTTAAGCCTTCCACGGCATCCCAATCCAGCTTCAAACCGGGCGCAACCACCAATTGTTGGTAAGAAATACTTGATCCATCATCCAGCGTGACGGAGTTTTGTTCAGGCACAAACGAAGTGACCGATTGTTTGATCCACGTGGTGCCGGCCGGGATTAAATCAGAGGTTTTACGATGTGTGGTTTCCGCGGCAAAGATACCGCCGCCAACCATGGTCCAGCCGGGTTGATAGTAGTGGTCATCGGAGGGATCGATCAGAGCTATATTCAGGTTGGCGTTCCGTTTCAGCAGACTGCTGGCGGTGGCAATCCCAGCCGACCCGGCGCCCACGATAACGACATCGTAGCCGGAATTGGTAGTTTCACTGTTCATGATGGTTTCCTCACTGTTGACCTCTGGTGGTGGTCTTATTGTTATAGTTAAACTGCTTCGTATTGTTACCTGCTCTGCTTATATGTCTGGGTTTGTCGGTCTTTTGCTTGATAGCTCGAAATAGGGCGAATTATTTATTCAGCCCGCTGATCGGTACTTTCAAATAGCGTTTGCCATTGTCTTCGGCCTTGGGGAAATGTCCGGCACGCATATTCACCTGCAGGGACGGCATAATCAAATGTGGCATTGCCAACGTCGCGTCACGTTTCTCCCGCATGGCGACAAACTCGTCTTCACTAATCGAACTATTGACGTGAATGTTCGCTTTGCGTTGTTCTTCTACCGAGGTCAGACACTGTAAGTCACGGTGCTCACACTCATAATCATGGCAGATATATATGCGCGTTTCCGACGGCAGACTCAGTATACGCTGAATTGACTGAAACAGGGTCCGTGCATCCCCGCCAGGAAAATCTGCACGGGCAGTGCCCGCATCCGGCATAAACAGGGTATCACCGACGAATGCCGCGTCACCAATCAGATGTGTCAAACACGCAGGGGTATGGCCTGGCGTGTGCAGCGTTCGTCCTCTTAATCCGCCGATGGAATATTCTTCATTGTCGGAAAACAATTTATCAAACTGGCTGCCGTCGCGTTGAAACTGGCTGCCCTCATTGAACAATTTGCCAAATTCCTGCTGGATGGTGATGACGTATTTGCTGATGGCGATCTTGCCACCCAGGCGTTGTTGAATATAGGGAGCGGCTGAGAGATGGTCGGCATGGATGTGGGTTTCCAGCAGCAACTCAAGTTCGAGGTCTTGGTCCTCAATGTATTTGATGATGGTGTCGGCGCTCTGATAGTGCACGCCACCCGCGGCGTAATCGAAGTCCAGGACTGAATCAATCACCGCACAGGCCTTGCTGGATGGGTCCTTGACCACGTAGGAATAGGTATTACTGTCGTGATCAAAAAAGGCTTTTACTTCGGGATTTTCAGGATTTGTCATAATAGTGTCTCACCACGTGTTTGGCTTCCACAAAAAACAACCAGCGCTCCAACAACAGACCAACATACAAGCTGATTACAATAGCCCAAGCCGCCAGCTGCGTGTAATCAGTCACCGTCTTTGACCACAGCAAGGCAATTAATACCAGCGGTGCCAGGAACGCCATGGTGAGCGATGCCTTTCTCGCCAACGCGGTAGTTTTTGGCCCCACTTCATACACAAACTCTCGTTGTAAAAAGTTCTGCGAGCTGTGCCCGGCATCGAACAAGGTGACACTGGCCTGGCTGAAGGAGGTGGCGGTATTAATAGAAGACCGTGTGGGTTTACCCAGGCTGCTGAAGTATTGCAGTTTCAGAATCGCGCTCAACCCGAGGAAGAATAAGGCAGTGATTGACAGTTCGGCATGCTGCCAGCCCTTTGCCAGGCCCACGCACACCAGGCCGCTGCTCACCCCCAGCGTTAAAAAGATTGGTGGTACCAATTTGTTGTGCCACTGCGGTATGGTTTTTAAACTCGCATAGATCATCGCCGTGCAGTAGAGCAAAACCAGGATCAACGCTATGCAAACCAGGGCCAGTACATGCAGCCACAATCCGGTTTGGCCAAACCACACTGCTGCTACATAGGCACCAAGAACCGGGTAGCCAACAATGGCAAACACACCCTCTCGTGAAAGCCAGGAAGTGCGAAATCGAACAAACGAGCGCCAGGCGTTTTTCGGATTGGCCAAATGCAAGGTTGAAGACATTAGGCCGAGGGTGAACAGCGCAAAGGCAACGCCCGACCACAACAGGAACTCCTCGCGACCCATGTCCAGCAGGCCCAGTTGCTGGAGCACGATCAGGCACAGCATGAAGCCGTAACCGAAACCGGAGGTGACAGTAAAAAACAGGACTGAAAACGCTGGGTGCATGGCTACAAGCTTATCGGGCGATCATTTTATTAATCCAGCCAGAGAGTCCGCTCTTGGGTTCCTGGTTGGAGATGCTTAGTTCGTCGACCTGTTTGCGCGGTCGCGGTTGCAGGTATTTATTGGTGGGCTGGTAACCGAGTTCCGGCATCAGGTCCACGCCGCCGTCGCGACCCTGGATGGCCCGACTGACATCGGAGTTCGGGTCGTCAAAGTCGCCAAACAAGCGCGAGTTGGTTGGGCAGGTCAGCACGCAGGCGGGTTTACGATCTTCTTCTGGCAGCGCCTGGTCATAAATACGGTCGACACACAGAGTGCACTTTTTCATCGTGCCCTGGTTGGTATCGAGTTCGCGCGCGCCATAGGGGCAGGCCCAGGCACACAGATTGCAGCCCATGCATTTGTCCTGGTCGACCAACACGATGCCATCTTCCTCACGTTTATAGGAGGCTCCGGTTGGGCAAACCGTCACGCAGTCAGCATTTTCACAATGCAGACATGACATGGGGAAGTGCACGGTCTTGCTGGAGCTGGCTTCCTCAACCTCGAAGGTGCGAATTCGATTTAACCACGGGCCATCTGGATTCTCCGCATAGGGTTGCTGATCGGTCAAAGGCCCGATGGTGCCCGAGGTGTTCCACTGTTTGCAGGCGGTAGCACAGCCATGACAGCCGACACAGGTATCCAGATCAATAACGAGGCCTAGTTTCATTGTTGCTCTATCGGCTGTTAAGCGTGTCTTTAAACGAACGCTTGAGGTTTACGTTTTTACCGCTGGAGTACGTCAACTCATCGGCGCTCGGGTCGCAATCTGGCAACTCTTTAAGACTGTCAAAATTGGGCAAGCTGATTTGTTCGTGGCTCGGGCAGGGGGAAATTTTCACCTGCAGGTCATACCAGGCAGCCTGGCCGGTGATCGGGTCCGAGTTGCTTTGCTGACTGGATTGCGGCAAGGTTTCGGCAATCAGGTGATTTAACAAAAAGCCTTTCTGCGATTCCGGCGCATCTTTACTCAATCCCCAGGCGCCTGCTTGTTTGCCAATCGCATTCCAGGTCCAGACCGTGTCTGCCTGAACACCTTCCATATGTTTAACCTGTACGCGAATTTTATTATTGCGTGATTCCACCCACACCCAGGATAAATCCATGATGCCCATTTCTTCGGCGCGAGCACGATTCATATACAGGTAATTGTGTGAGGTGATCTGACGCAACCAGGCATTTTGTGAATCCCAGGAGTGGTACATATGCATGGGGCGCTGGGTCAGGGCGTAGAACGGGTACTGCTCGGCTGATGTTTCAGCGAGTTCAGCTTGTTCCAGCGGCAGGTAGTAAAACGGCAGCGGGTCGAAATGTTCGCGCAAGCGTTGCTGTTGTTCCGGTTTGGGTGGCGTTGGGCCATCGTATAAACCTTCGCCTGCCAGGCGAAAAGTTTGCAGGGTTTCGGAGTACAACTCGATAACGATCTGCTCGCTGGAACCCACCCATCCAACTGACTTGGCAAATTCCAGATAATCCTGGTTGGCGTGCCGGAAGTAACGCTGGTTCGCTGGGAAATGATATTCAAAAAAGCTCTCGTTTTCTTTGTAGGCCTCCCATTGATTCGGGTTGGGCGCGCCGACTAAATGTTGGTCGCCATTTTCTCCACGCCAACCAGCAAGGAAGCCAATACCAGGAGCTTTCTCAAAGTTCACAATAAAGTCTTTGTAATCCGCATAGCGCGCGCTGCCGTCCTCATCGACAAACAATGGAAACTCAAGCCGGGTCGCCAGGTCGACCAGTACTTCTTGCCAGGATCGGACATTTCGGTCCGGCGACAGAATCGGATGGCGAATCGCATCACAAGCAACATGCGGTTCTGAGATCGGCCGATCTAGCATGGAGATGGTGTCATAGCGCTCCAGGTATGTGGTGTCTGGCAGGACCAGGTCCGAGTAATTCACGGTTTCCGAATGAAACGCATCGCAGGTCACGATAAAGGGGATCTTGTATTCACCGGTGTCATCCTTCTCGCGCAACATGTCCATGGTCTGGGCAGTGTTCATGCTGGAGTTCCAGGCCATATTGGCCATAAACAACATCAGCGTATCGATCGGGTATGGATCGCCCTTTACCGCGTTGTGTATCACCATGTGCATCATGCCGTGATTTGAAATCGGTGCATCCCAGGAAAATGCTTTGTCAATTCTCAGGGGCGCTCCTTCTTCATCGATCACCAGGTCTTCCGGACAGGTGGGAAACCCCAACGGTACCGAATTTAGCGGCGTGTTTGGAGCCATATCACGAGCCGGTTTTAGGGGCGGCACGATATGTTTGGGATACGGCGGTTTGGCCAGGTGCCCGCCGGGGCAGTCGATGGTGCCCAACAGCGCTTGCAGCAGGTGGATAGCACGACAGGTTTGAAAGCCGTTGGAGTGAGCCGAAATGCCACGCATGGCATGCATGGAAACAGGACGACCGATAAAGTGGTCGTGTTCGCGGCCAGCCCAATCGACCCATTTGGTATCGATACGGATGGTCTCCTTAAAGGCAATATTCGCCATCTCCAGCGCGAACCGCTCAATGTCTGCAGCGGCTACCCCGCAGACCTTTGCTGCTACCTCTGGACTGTATTCATCTGCCAGGTATTTCTCGAGCATCAGGCTCATGGCCGTGCGCACACGCACGCCCTCGCTGGTTTCATACTCGCCAACCAGGGCCGGTGCGGTATCCGGATCCGTTGCTTCGGCAAAGCCGTCGCGCTGTTGGCACCAGATCACTGGCGTGCCCGCTTCACTGCGCAGCATCAAACCATGCCCAGCATGCCCAGGGGTGTCGATGATTAATTGCGGCGCATTGGTATAGCGCACCAAAAACTCTTCATCGATAAGGCGATGCTTCAGCAGTGCATGCACCATGGCCAGCGCGAACATGCCATCAGTGCCAGGTTTGATGGCCACCCACTCATCGGCGATGGCCTGGTAGCCAGTGCGCACCGGGTTCACCGCGACAAACTTGGCACCGCGGCGCTTGAGTTTTTCCAGGCCGATCTTGATCGGGTTGGAAGCATGATCTTCGGCCACGCCCCAGAGCATAAAATACTTGGTGTTGTCCCAGTCTGGATCGCCAAATTCCCAGAATGAATGCCCGGTGGTATACAGGCCAGCGGCCGCCATGTTCACTGAACAAAAGCCCCCATGCGCGGCCCAGTTGATGGTGCCGAATTGGCTAGCCCATAAACCGGTGAGCGCTTGCATCTGGTCACGACCGGTGAAAAAGGCCAGCTTTTTCGGATCGGTAGCGCGAATATGGCGCAGGCGTTCGGTCAGCATGGCGAGCGCTTCGTCCCAGCTTATTTCTTCGAATTCAGCTGCGCCGCGCTCAGTGCCGGCTTTACGCCGCAGGGGGTTGCGAAGCTTGGCCGGTGAGTTTTGTTTCATGATGCCGGCGTTCCCTTTGCCGCACAGCACCCCCTTGTTTACCGGGTGGTTTTTATTCCCCTGGATAAAGCGAATCTGGTTGTCTTCCGTGGTGACCTTGATGCCACATCGGCAAGCACACATGTAACAAGTTGTGTAGGCAACTTCCTGCGCTTCATGATCTTCAAACACAGGGAGTGACTGATTCGGCAGCTTGCCTGAACTCATTGATGTAAACTCTTGGGGAAAAACAGTGAAGCGTTTAGTGTAATAGAAAAAAATTCTAACGTTATAACAAATAATTATATAAGAAGTTCAAGCCCATTAATTTTGATAATTAGAGCAATGCTGAAGCTCTAATACTGGAGAATAAAAATGCAGCAAAAACAGCTTTATTGCACACTGGTTGTAGCATTGGCGATCTCGGCCTTGCTGCTATGGCAGTTTTTGCATGACGGTGTGCCGCGTCATTACATTTTGCGTCGGGCAGACATGCCCTCAGTTTCCAACTGGTGGGGAGCGTTAATATTACCGGCTTTGACCTGGCATGCTATTGGCCGCATCAATCGCCGCGTGGGAGACGATTGGCCTGCGATCATTTATGTCGGTTTCCTGGCCGGTTTAGGCTATGGCATTGTGCTGTCCCTTTCGTATGTATTCAGCTGGGAACAGCTAAGTTCAATGATGGCACCAGCGTTGTTGGTGATCGCATTGTTTGTGCCAATTTTCCAGGCTGAGTATTTCCTTGGCTTTGTGTTGGCGCTCAGCTATTCCTTTGGGGCCGTGTTGCCGCTGGCCTTTGCGATTGTCTTCGCCCTGCTTGGATTTTTAATTTATCAATTTGTGCGGCGCGGAATTTTGGCGTTGATTAAATCACCAGGTAGCCAAGCCAGGAATGACTGACTGCTGGAACGCGATATCAACTCGCGCTAAAAACCATTTCTTTGCATGACCCTTTAGCCATCCGCTGAATTTGCCGCTACCTGTCAATCAGACCGCGTATGGAATCTGGTGGAAGATCAACAAATCAACATTGACGACAATCTGACTCACTAGGTTTTGACTTCCGAACTCAGCAGTTTAAACTGGCTTATGAGGGCCCTCTGTTTTTTTACCTCGTCTGTTTAAGAAATAAACCCTGACCTACATGCTGAATTTCTACTAGTTTTCTGAAACAGACGATAAGTAGTAGCCACAACCAAAGTTAGATCAAAAGGAACTTATGAATAGAACAAAATGGCCAAACTTAGTCGTCGTGAACTGTTTTGCGCTGATTCTGTACGCTGCACACGTTGGCGCTGAAACTGAACCGGTCGTCCCTCCTGGTTGGATCAATGACTACGATTACAAAGAAAATGTTTTTGTTTACCTGCAGAGACAGATTGAGAATTATCCACAGGTTGGAAAACAGCTTTATCTTTACGTTTATGCAGACGATTCACATTGCCGCCATGTCAGGCGGTTGATGGCGCATGAAAAATTAAGAGAGAGCAGTAGCAATGCACAGATAATTATGCTCGAACACAAGAGAATGCGTGAACTCTATAAGAAAGACCCAGAGAACAATTTTCAGGTTCCAAGTTTCGCACCTTTTATCGTAAAGGTAGCTGAAAATGGAGGCGCCACGAACCATATTATTTTTCCGGATGTGTACCTGTACCACCCGATTATGATTAAGGATAAAAAATTACGTCGGAGGATGATGGGTAAGACTACGGCTGGACACCTAGAGGCACCACTTGCACCCTTCCATTTTTTTAAGCTTATGAATCAATTTTTTCTAGAAGGACAGGGTTAGCGGATAAGGAGCTGTCAAGAGCGCGCTAAGTGAACCCACTATCACGTTTTATTCGCGGATGACGACGTCTCGTTTGGTTATGGCCTCGCGCTCCCATTTCGCGCTCTTTTGCGCATCTGTTATCTCATCTGAGTCCATAAATGAAGCGCACTCTTCGCGTAACTCATCAGCCTGCTCGTTGCCATTGGTAGCTGCGATGGTGGCCCATATGTAGCATTTCCTGGGGGAAAAGGGCAGCCCCTTACCTGCACCATACAAATAGGCAAAATGCGTTTGAGCCCGTGGGTCATTTTCCTTGGCAGCTTCGCGAATCCACCGAACCGCTGTTTTGACATTCCTTTTTACGCCTGTACCCTGCATATAAAGTCGTCCAATATCGTATTTCGCTGACGGAACCCCCTTATTTGCCGCATTGGCAAAGAAATGTGCTGCCTTTTCGAGGCTCTTCTCAACTGCAAAACCATTTTCATGAGCCGTACCAACATTCCACTCTGCTGGCCCATATCCCTGTTCAGCCGAT
>JBCCFY010000031.1:0-49190 GCA_039110515.1 Pseudomonadota bacterium | reverse complement strand
TTCGATCTTGCGATATTCACTCAGCTTCATGGCAATACTGGCGAAGCCTTCCGGCTCCTTGGCTACTTCCAGGCCATAGGCGTCTGCTTCGACCTCGTTAATGCGAATGATTGAGTTAGTAACCGGCGTCATCAGCAGGAAAAACAGCGAGAGAATAATCCCAAACAGGGGAATAACCGCCGGGTCGGAGAGCGAGCGAATACCCCAATGTTGCCCATAGCGATCGATGAGTTTGGGCGTGAGTTTTGCCAGCACGAAGAACCCCAATCCAAATACCAGCGAAAGCACTATTACCAGCCGCCATACATGACCCAAGACATAGTGCCCCAATTCGTGGCCCATGACGGCTTTAACCTCCGCCGGTGTGGAACGCAGCAGCAAGTTGTCGTTCAGTGAGATGCGCATGGTGTTGGCAAAACCGGATACATTGGCCGAAATACGGTCGTGTTGCTTGGATTGATCAAACACGTAAATGTTTTCCGATGGCACGCCTTCGGCATCTGCCATCGCCACGATCTGATCACGCAAGTCACCCGCTTCCATTTGTTTGTAGTCATTGAACAAGGGCGCGATATACACCGGTGCTATGGTGATCACCAACAGTAGAAACGTTGCGGTCACTGCCGTGCCCAATACCCACCAGTTCTTAGGAAAACGCCGGATTACGGCGAAGAACACAATGACGAATATTGAGACCAGAACGAGACTGACTACAACACCAATAGCCTGCTCGGTGAGCCATTCGCCCAGTGACAGGTTCATCAGGTCATAGTGCTTTTCTCGAAAGAACCCGGTATAGCTTAACCAGGGTAACAGCAGGAGGGTGCTGAGCAACGTATAAGGGATCACATAGATGGCAGGTTGCAACCAGCGTTTTTTGGAAAAGCGTTCAGCGCGATCACGAAAACGTGCTGACCAGCGAAATTTGAGAAATAACCAATCCACCAGGACAGCAACCAGGGTACCCCACAGCAGTATCCAGTAACCGCCTTCGAAGTAGGCGTTGGAGCGCGCCAGGGCGTCGCCCTGCAACGTGTCCAGATAGCTGCGAATAGCGGCTTCAGTTTCAAGAGACCCGGCTGCGGCAGAACCGGAGAAGATTAAGGTAATACAAAGGAAGGAGAATACAGCGAGTGCATGATTAGCCATGGCTTGCGATCCGTGTCTGTTTTGATTGCACCACTATAGTGCATTATCGTTACAGAATAAGATGCTTTTTCAGATTAGTTGGATTCACCAGTGGTTTGTGAGCGCCTCAAGCTTTTGCGCGCCGATCCCAGCAAGGCAATCGAATACAGCTTGTGAAATCCGAGTAAGCCCGAAAACAGCCAACCCATGGATGGCTGTTCTGTTGAAGGGTCGTCCTGTTTTACCACGGCAGAGCCAAAGTAGAGGCGGGTACCATTAGTGATTGGCTGGGTCATAAACCAGGAGCGTGTGCGCTCTCTGACATCACACATGAGTAACTGCCCCGGCGCACGGTCTTCAACCGTCCAGGCGGCGAACTCCTGAATTTCATTGTTTACCAATTGACGCGCCTGTGCGTCCGTGGAAGGTCGATTGATTGCTGCTTTTAGAATCACCCTTTCCAGCTTGAACAGGCGGGTGGTATAAAAATTGACTACGAACTCTTCAAGAGTCACAGCCTGATCAAGATCAGTGTAGTAGCAATCGGTGTAGTCACCACTCTCTTTGTAGCGAAGAAGCAGGGCTTCCGGGGGGTGAGCGCATGTGTCGATGTCAAACATGAGTCGTTCGCAGTGTCAGTTCTACACATTCATTAACTGGTGGTCCGTGGGCAAATTTCAAGTAAAACGGTTCTGCTGACCGGCGCCCCAATTAATGCAACGCGTGCACTTTCCTGGATTAGTCGGTATGGTTTGTTTGATCTATTAAGCAAAACAATAACGAGTGGGGTTTCAACGGTGAAGATAAAGGTGCTACTTGGCCTGGCAATAGGGTTGTTTTGGACACACGGTGTCTCTGCCAGCGAACAAACACAGATACTCAAGGCAGCGGCATATGTCGACGTGGCCAAAGGTGAGTTGGTCCGCCCCGCGGTCATTGTGATCACTGGCGAAACGATTTCGGAAGTGAATCCTGACAGCGTGCCGAGTGATGCGCCTGTCATCGATCTCGGCGACAAAGTGATTTTGCCCGGTGTCATGGATATGCATAGCCACGTGACTCTCGATTATTACACGGGCGATCACTGGACCACCGCTCCCGTGATGGAGACCCCCGCCGACTGGGCCTTACACGGCGTTGAGTTTGGTCGAAATATGTTAGAAGTAGGATTTACTACCGTAAGGGACGCTGGTGCCTTCCCAGGCTTTCCAGACGTGGCATTGATGCGGGCGATCGATCGCGGTGGCGTGCCAGGGCCGAGAATGTTCCCAGCTGGGCACTACCTGTCAATCACTGGTGGACATTGCGATATCACTGGTTTTGCACCTGGCATTATGGAAATGGGCGCCAAACAGGGCATCGCGGATGGCAAGGCTGAGTTACTGAAAGCAATACGCTACCAGGCTAAACACGGTGTGAAGGTGATCAAAGTGTGTGCCACTGCCGGGGTGTTCTCCAAGGGTGACAGCCCGGGCGCACAACAATACTCCGATGAAGAACTGCAGGTGATTGTTGAGGAAAGCGCGCGGCATGGGCTAAAGGTGATGGCGCATGCGCATGGTAGCGAAGGTATTTTGGCCGCGGTCAAAGCAGGTGTAGCCTCGATCGAGCATGGCTCAATGCTCACCCCGGAAATTATCCGCGAGATGAAACGCCGTGGCACGTTTTACATTCCGACGATCCATCTAAATGATCTGCCGTTGCCACCGGAAACGCCAATCTGGACAGTTAAGAAAAACGAGTTTTTAAAGCCTCATGTTGAAAACAGTTTTCGCATGGCGGTAGAGCAGGGCGTTAACATCGCGCTGGGCAGTGATGCAGGAGTGATGCCGCATGCGGATGCCCGGTTGGAATTCTATGCCATGGTTAAGCGTGGCATGTCCGAGAAGCAGGCCTTACAGACGGCAACGATAAACGCAGCCAAACTACTCGGCGTTGAAGACCGCGGACAGATCAAGCCTGGCTTGCTGGCGGACATCATCGCCGTGAACGGCAATCCGCTGGAGGATATTCGGCTGATGGAAGAGGTCGTTTTCGTGATGAAAGGTGGTAAGGTGGTCGACTAGTTTCGAGATCAATATTCCAACTATGCCGCAACGTAGTTATATGATGTTTAATTGGTTAAAATTGATTGCTCGTTTATTCAAGACACAAAAAAACGTACCGCATTTATGAAGGATAGCCCGAGATCGAGCGCTGGTGATAACGACCAGAGTTTGGATGAGCAACCCACGGAATCGGCCAGCAACTCGGATCAGGGGGTTGAACAGGCACAGGGCAGGCCGCTTGTTCATGCACCTCGCCCGGTTTGGATGGAGCTGTTATTGGGGCTGCTGACCTTTTCTGTCTCTTTCTCTTTTTGGCTGGTAGGGCGTGCAAGGGACGTAAAAAATATGCGCTCAGCGGACTACACACCCTGGTTGTGGTTTTTTGTACCAGGCGTACTGTTTGCTCAACCCTTTGCTTTCAGCAAACTGTTCAGTGACCTTAAAGATCTGGAAGGCGAGAGCACCTCTCGATTTTGGCTTTACTGGGGGGGTGCCTGGATTGGCTTGTTGATGCTGGCAAACCTCGTCGGGACTCTGGCAGAACTCGAATACATGCCGGTCTGGACTTTGTTTATCTCCGTGCCGTTTATCTGCTGTCTGTTCACTTATTTGCACATGCGTTTTAACGCATTTAAGCAGAACACCGCTGAGCAGTGGGAGTTCTACGGCAAAAATGCCGGTTACTATTGGTGGGAATGGATGCTCCTGGTATTCGCCCTGTTATTTTGGGCATTGGTAATGTTTGCAGAGTGGGACGATCGACAGTCGGTCGTTAAAAGCTTGCCCAATTCCTATTTGCATTTGTCTGAGGAGGCAGGGTACCAGTTGCAGTTGGATGGTGAGGACTGGCGCCAGGTTGAAATTGGCACCTATTCAGATGGTAGCGCCGATGTTGAATTTGCCAACGCGTCCTTGACGTCTTACATCCTGGTATTTCGGCACGGCCTGGACGACACATTGAATTCAATCGCCAGCTTTCGTTTTCAAAATGTTCAACTGGATTTTGATTCTACCCCGCAGTGCAGTGAAAACCGTCGCTTGAGTGCCGATGGGAAATCCGTGAGGTCGAATAGCGTGTGCTTCCTCGAGTCACGGAACCAGGGCGAGATCAGCGTGAGCACATTGGTCAAGGTGGGAGATGTCTATTACGAGCTATTCAGTTTTGGTGCCGATACCAAACGCGCATACAGCGACATTAAAACGACCTTGCTGGCCGCAGCGGAGTCTTTTGTCGCATTGCCTGCAGGAGAGGCACAATGACCAGAACGATCCATATGATGCGCTGCGTACTGGTGTTTTCGGCCTTATTGTCCTGTGCTGCTGTGAATGCCGCCCCCAAGTACGTCTGGCAGGCGCTAGGTAACAGCGAAACACGTGATATCGCTCGAGAATTTTATCAGCAGGCGAATCTGCCGGAGGAGGCTACACGAGTCGCCTATATCACGGCTATCTACATCAGAGGTGACCAGGTAACGCAGCTGGTAAAGAGCGTGTGGTTTTATCCGCGGCAAAGCGACATCGAAGACAATGTGAATGGTGAAGTGTACTGGGATGAAGAGATTGAGTCTCTTACCTTGAAAGAGGCTGCCGTGGTCAGTAAAAGCGGTGCTTACCAGAGAATCAATTCGGACAATGTCCGGGTGGTCGATGATGACAGCTACAACACCTTTACCAATCATAAAAAAGTGGTGCTGCCATATTCAGGATTAAAACCGGGTGACACTACAATCCTCGAATACGAGATTCGGTACCCACTCTCAAAGCTTGAATCCAACTGGTCGTATTCTTCCTACCCCGTGGTGACTAGCGACACTCTACGCTTTGAATTATCAGCGCAAAGCAATTCGATTAAATTTAATTCCTCGGTGATTGGTGATCGGGTCCAATGTGATACCAGTGATTTCGAAGTGCGTTGCACGGGCAGAAATCTCAAGGGTTACAAAAGCGATTACGGCGTCATCTGGCGCGACGTAATTGAGCAAATTTACTTGAGCGAGTTATCCGACTGGAACCAGGTTATTACCAATTCGCTGTCAGCATTCGCGAAAGCAGAGTTAAACTCACCAACGGTCGATGCGCTGTTTGAACGGGTAACCGGCTCGGCGAGCGAACTGCCTGACAAGATCAACGCGATCCAAAACTACGTGGCGCGTGATATTCGCTACCTGTCGCTGTCAGAGCTTGGGCATCGAGTGACACCGCATACGATCGCCTCCATGGATGAAAATCGTTTTGGTGACTGCAAGGACAAGACTGCTGCTGCGGTTGCCATGCTTGCCAGGCTGGGTCTCCTGGCCTATCCGGTTTTGGTAGCGACCGAACGCAAAGATCCCGAGCGATTGCTTACCCCCAGTGCAGGTTATTTTGATCATATGATTGCCTGTTTTACCTATGACGATAAGCGCTATTGTCTGGATGGAACAGTCTCCGACACGCATTGGAGTGCCATCCCCAGCTGGATCCAGGACCGGGTTATTTTGCCATTAGTTAAAGACCAGACGCCCCACACCTTGAATGTCCCTTATCCACGTTGGCATCTGGCAACGCGATTGGAGCTGAAGTTTGAAGCCGACGGCAAGCAGACAGAACGTCAAATTCGTCGTTATTTGTCCAGCTATGCAGGGGATATGCGCGGTTCTTTGCGGCACAGTGACGAGGCTGAGCGGACCGAAACCATGGTTGATCAATATCAGAAAAATGTCTCTTCGCGGGTGGAACCAGAGTTTAACTTTGTAGAGCTCGAATCACTGGAGAACTACCTGGAGATTGTTTCAACTACTGAGTATGAACCGTTCATGGAGATAAGCGACGATTTGAGTTACACCGAACCGGATCACTGGATGTACTACGAGTTGGTGAACTCCAAGCTCGTTACCGAGCACTACGATACTGAATTTGAAGGCTTGCGTGCCAGTTCCACGGTGGTGATCGATACGTCTGCGGTATGGAAGTTGACGAGGTTGCCCGCGTCACTCGAAATCGAGGGAAGGTTCGGCAGTATGACCCGCGAAGTTGATTTCAGAAAACCGGGTAAACTCAAGGTGGTAACCAAGCTGGACGTCCCAAGACAGGCTGTACCGCAGGCTGATATTGAAGCTTTCAATGACTATTTGAGCTTGCTGGCGGAAGAGTCATCGCTCAATATGCAGGGCAGGGTTATTAACTAAAGCTTCTGAAATAGGAATGCCGCGCCAGGTACAGTTTAAATCAACGCCGCTAATCTCCATATCATGACAATGCTTACTCCTTTTCATCTCGCCATACAGGTCCGGGATATTGACGAAGCCAGGGATTTTTACGGTAGTAAAATGGGTTTTCCGGAGGGGCGAAGTTCCACTGAATGGATCGACTTCAATATGTTTGGGCATCAATTGGTGACGCACCTGAACCCGGCGCTCGGCCGTGAGGGCAAGCTGGCCTCGGCCGCCAATTCTGTTGATAGTCATGGTGTGCCGGTGCCACATTTTGGTGTGGTTCTAACCATGCAAGACTGGCGCAGCCTGGCAGCGCGTGTCCCTGATTTTATTGATGAGTTCATTGTCGAGCCTTACGTTCGGTTTGCCGGGCAAGCAGGCGAGCAGGCGACCATGTTTTTTGCAGATCCAAGTGGCAATGCCCTGGAGTTCAAGGCGTTTAAAGACATAGAGTCGGAGCTGTTTGCCAAGTAGCGCGAGTCACGACTGACTCAAAACCATGGTGGTTTCCGGCGTGCCAATAATTTGTAGCTGGCAGGTTCCCCACTCTGCCGGCACCTCGAGTTGAGAAGCAAACTCCTGCTGGTGGAATTTTTGCGTGCAACGAATTTTAAAGCTCTCCACACTACCCGAGATATCACTTAGTCTGACACTGCGTTTGACGAGGGTGAGAAAACCATAGCCTTCGGCATTGAGTTTCACGGGTCTCTGATACTCCTTTTCCACGGCCAGCATTTGTCGAATCTCTTTCATGCGTTCTTCGAACAAACCAGTGATTGATGTCAAATCGTCACTCTGGTATTTGTATTTCGCATATTGATAGGCCTCTAGCGCCTCGATCAAAAGGCTAGATTCCAGCAACAACTGAATCAACGGAATATCAGCGGCTTGCTCGCGTACCCTTGCCAAGCCCTGGTCATTCGACAAAATCATTTCTCGCAATGCCAGGATTTGCTCGTCGCGATTACCATACTGTTCCGCATATAAATAACGCGCATAGGACAATTGTTCATGGATTTGCGCATTGCCGTGGCGAGTGTTGCTCATTTTGCGCAGCAGTTCTTGCAAAGCTTGCTGATCGGGTTCTGCTTCTCCAAGTGCTGTATTAAAACGCTTGTAGTACTTTTTAAAAGAATTGGTCGATACCCGGCGCGGGTCCGAGTCCTCGTCAATGTTAAAGCGTGCAGTGAATCGCTGCCAACTTTCGATCGGTTTGCCATTCAACCGGGCAGGTTCGTACCGAGCATCGTTGACACGCTTCAGCGCAGAGTCAATAAACCTGGGGTTATTGGCCTGTTCTATCATGGGCGCAAACACCTTGCCCTCGGTATCCACCATCATGGAAACCAATACCCTGGCCGTGCGAGCCATACCAGCCTCACCACCTGGGTAATAAGCGCGACGGATAGAGCCAGGAATATATTGAGGTGCGACGAATGCCTGTATCGGCTCTGGGTCTGCGGTTCGAGCACTCTGCACAAACACGAGTGAAACCAGCAATACCATTGAAATACGAAATTGCTTGATCACGGTGTTTATTGTTCTTGGCTCTCTGTCTGCAATTGCAATAAAAAAGGCTGAATAAATTCAGCCTTTTTTATGATTGGATTTAAGATCGTTCCGCAATGGGTAACACTTTGCGGTGTTCCGGGCCAGTGTATTCGGCGCTGGGGCGAATAATTCGGTTGTTGGCCCGTTGTTCAAAGGCATGGGCTGCCCAGCCAGTGACTCGAGACATAACAAATATCGGGGTAAACAAACCAGTTGGAATGCCCATAAAGTTGTAGGCCGATGCGTGGAAGAAATCGGCATTACAGAACATGCCTTTTTCTCGTTTCATGACCGCTTCAACCCGCACTGAAACCGGGTAGAGCACCTCATCGCCGACTTCCTCTGCGAGTTTTTCGGACCATTTCTTGATAATGGCGTTACGCGGGTCCCGTTCTTTATAGACCGCATGACCAAAGCCCATGATAAGTTCCTTGTTAGCGAGTTTATCTAATATGGCTGCTTCGGCTTCGTCAGGAGATGACCATTGCGCGATCATTTCCATTGCTGCTTCGTTGGCGCCGCCATGCAATGGGCCGCGTAAAGTGCCTATTGCGCCACAGACAACTGAATGAATATCGGTCAGCGTGGATGCTGCGACTCGCCCATTGAAGGTTGAGGCATTGAACTCGTGTTCGGCGTATAAAATCAACGATACGTTCATCACCTGCTCATGCAGGGCGCTGGGTGCTTTGTCGTGCAGCATGTGCAGAAAATGGCCGCCAATGGTTTTAGCGCCCGTATCCGTAGAGACTCGAACCCCATCATGTGCAAAGCGATACCAGTACACCACCATTGCTGGCAGCAAGGCTAGAATGCGGTCAACGGCGTCGCCTTGTTGGGCAAAATCAGTTTCCTGCTCAAGGTTGCCGAGTAATGACACGCCAGTGCGCATCACATCCATCGGATGCGCATCCGCCGGGATCAGTTCCAGGCCGGTCTTAAGGGCTTCTGGAAGAGCACGCAAACCCAATAACTTTTCCTGGTAGTTATCCAGTTCAGCTTGAGTCGGTAAATGGCCCTTGAGAATCAGAAAGGCGACTTCCTCAAAAATACAGTTCTCTGCCAGGTCATCGACATCGTAGCCACGATAGTTGAGACCGGAGCCCTGTGTCCCCACAGTACACAAGGATGTTTGTCCCGCAACCTGTCCGCGCAGGCCTGCACCACCTAGTTTATTATCTTTCGCCACAATTAATTACCTCAGCTAAATATCTTAAGTGTTTGTTATTTATTTGTTTTTCCCAGAAGAGAAAAGTTCATCCAGTTTCTCTTCATAGTCGTGGTAGTTCAAGTAGTCATACAACTCCATGCGCGTTTGCATGTGTTCTACCATGTCTTTCTGATGGCCTTTGTCCAACACATCTCGATAGACCATCTCGGCTGCCTTGTTCATTGCCCGCGTCGCGGTCAGGGGGTATAAAACCATGTCCACGCCCGCGCCAGCGAGTTCTTCTTTGTCGAACAAGGGCGACATGCCGAATTCAGTCATGTTTGCCAATAACGGTGCATCAATTGCATTGTCGTAGGCTTTATATTCGTCCAGCGAAGCCATGGCTTCAGCAAAAATGCCATCAGCACCAGCCTCTATATACGCCGCTGCTCGATCAATGGAAGCCTGCAAGCCCTCAATGGCGTAAGAGTCGGTTCGGGCCATGACGAAAAACTGCTCATCGGTCCTGGCGTCTACTGCCGCCTTGATGCGGTCAACCATTTCTTCCTTCGAAACGATTTCCTTATTGGGCCGATGGCCACAACGTTTTTGCGCAACCTGGTCCTCCATATGCACCGCTGCGACACCCGAACGAATGGATTCTTTAATGGTGCGTGCGATATTAAACGCGCCACCCCAACCGGTGTCGATGTCAATCAGCAGGGGAGTGTCAACCACGGAAGTAATACGTCGCGCATCCTCCAGCACATCATTCATGCTCGTCATACCCAGATCTGGCAAGCCATAAGACGCGTTGGCGCAGGCTCCGCCTGAAATATAGATCGACTGATGGCCTATTTTAGTAGCCATCAGGGCGGTGTAGGCATTGATTGTGCCGACGATTTGTAATGGTTTATTGTTCGCTAAAGCGTCACGAAAACGCTTACCTGCAGAGGGAGTACTCACTGCATTGCCTCGGAGTTGTGATCAGGTTCAGGTTGATTGACATCTTCGCTATCGCGCAAAAAAGATTCAATGGATTGTCGGGCGCGTCTAATATGGCGGCGCATCACCAGTTCAGCCAATTCCGGGTCGCGTTGTTCAATGGCATCAACCAGTTGTTCGTGTTCAAAGAGGGCGCGACTGGAGCGCGCTGTCACCCGGCTGGTTTGTGCGCGAAACATGCGAATCAGGTGATAAAGTTCATTGCACAACTGATCGGTGAGCATTTTATTACCGCTGCCTTTGATTAGTTGGTAGTGAAAATCATAGTCACCTTCAGCCTGCATATATTCGCCAGCATTAGACTCATAGTGCTGTCGATGCACTTCCAGCAGTTCACGTAATTTCGTTATATCCTCATCGCTCATATTTTCGGCCGCCAGGGCTGCAGCTTTGCCTTCCAAGGCCTCGCGAACTTCGTAAAGCTCCAACACGCTGTCCAGTTCAAGGGTAACCACGGTTGCACCCTGGTGTGGTACATGATGCACCAGGTGCATGGCCACCAAGCGGCGAATCGCTTCGCGCAGCGGCCCACGGCTGACTTTAAATTGCTCTGCCAGGCGCGGTTCATTGAGCTTTTCTCCAGCCGCAATTTCGCCATTGATAATCGCTTCGCGCAGGGCAGTAGTGGTCAGCCCGCTTAGCGTCTTGTCTTCGGATTCGCTGGAATTGGCGGACTGGTCGAGTTGCATACCGGGAGTGTGTGGTTGTTGAGCGTAATGTGCCTGCTTGGTGGGGCGCTGATAATGCGCTGCAACGCAAGGATTGTCAACAATACATCTTATTTGCACGAGTATTCCACTGAAAATGCGTTGTTTTGCGAAAATGTGTATACAAAAGTACTGCAATCTTACAGAACGTTGAAAGTCTGAGTTATCGGCAAACCTCTGCTATCAATTGACTTGCTTGTTGCAAACAAGTAAAATTATGCCCGCGAAATGATGGTAATACGGGCGGCAGCGGGTCAGATATCGATCTTACGCAGTCGGTAAATATCCGTAATCATCCCAGCACACTGTCAAACCCGGTACTCAACGACGCCCACTCAGTGAGGCCTCACTCCACACAAACCTGTTTTAAAGTAGAAGAGATTAGTAATGGCCGAATACAAAGCGCCCACCCAGGAAGTCGCATTTGCGATCAACGAGTTGTTAAACATCGCACAATTAAACGAGATTCCGTATTTTGCGGAGACGACACCTGATTTGCTGGAAGCAGTGGTTGAAGAGGCGGGCAAATTCGCTGCGGAGGTGTTTGCGCCCATCAATCGGACCGGTGACCTGGTAGGAAGCCGTGCCGCCGACGGGGAAGTCACCACTCCTGAAGGTTTTAAAGAAGCGTATCAGCTCTTCGTGGAAAACGGCTGGATGAGCCTGGCACAAAATCCTGATTTCGGCGGGCAAGGTTTGCCTTTCACTGTACATATGGTGGCCAGTGAGTTCTGGAACAGTGCGAATACTGCGATGGCTTTGTGCCCAATGTTAACGGCGGGTGCGATTGATGCGTTCATGGCGCACGGTAGCGAACAGTTGAAGAACACTTATGCAGAAAAATTGATTAGCGGTGAGTGGACCGGCACCATGAATCTCACCGAATCGCACGCCGGTTCTGATCTCAGCAATCTGAAAACCAAGGCGACACCCGAGGGCGATCATTTCCGTTTGCGAGGGCAAAAAATATTCATTACCTGGGGCGAGCATGACATGGCGGAGAACATTATCCACATTGTTCTCGCGCCATTAGTAGACGCGCCAGCAGGGGTGAAAGGACTGTCATTGTTTGTGGTTCCCAAGTACCTAGTTAATGAGGATGGCAGCCTGGGCGAGCGCAATGATGTCAAAGTGGTGTCCACTGAACATAAGCTGGGCATTCACGGCAGTCCCACCTGCGTGATGTCCTTCGGCGAGACGGAAGGGGCGATAGGGTACATGATTGGCGAACCTGGCCAGGGTTTGAGTTGCATGTTCACCTTGATGAATCATGCCCGCCTTGAAGTTGGCCTGGAAGGTGTCGGCCTGTCAGAACGCGCGTACCAGGATGCTCTCGATTACGCTCTGCAACGCGTACAAGGTCGTCACCCTGAAACCGGTGAGCCCGCCACGATCATCGAGCACGCTGATGTACAGCGTATGCTGATGCAAATGAAGTCTATAACTGATGCCATGCGCGCTCTGTGCTATGACGCTTCGCTGTCTCATGATTTGCGTAGTCACGCCAACACCGAAGAAGAACGCGCCTATTACAGCACGCGTTTTGCCTTACTGACGCCTGTTACCAAGGCCTGGTGCACCGAAGTTGTGAACGAAGTCACGTCGCTGGGTATCCAGGTTCACGGTGGCATGGGATTTATCGAGGAAACCGGGGTTGCGCAGCACTACCGAGATGCAAGAATCACCTCGATCTACGAAGGCACCAGTGGCATCCAGTCAAACGATTTGGTCGGTCGCAAACTGATTCGCGACAGTGGTGCAGGATTCCGAGCACTGATGGACGAAATGTCTGCCTCAATACAAGCGGCAAGAGAAATTGAGGAGCTCGCCGTGTTGGCCGAGCGTTTTGAACTCGCACAAAACAATTTGCAGCTGGCGGCAGATTTTATCCTCGAGAACGCCAGCAGTAGTGCAAAGTTTGAAGGGGCGGTGGCATTTAACTTTATGATGCAAATGGGCACCGTGTGTGGTGCCTGGTATCACTTGCGTAGTGTCACCATTGCTCAGAAAAATATTGCAAACAATCACGGCGACCAGTCGTTTTATCGCAATAAAGTGGCCGCCGCAGAATTTTTTATCGGGCAGATGTTGCCGCGCGCCTCGGCCTATGGCCTGGCCATCACCGAAGGTGGACAAATCGGCGCCAAGCTGGATAAAACCATGTTCGCCTAGTGCTATAAATAATAGTGCTATAACTAATAATGTCACCACTAAACACAGCAATTTTCCAATGAGCATCGCCACTACCGCAAGCGAAGGTCGCCTCACGCAGGCGGAACGGACCGAGATTTCGGACCAGAGAATGTTCGACGCTACCGTGCAATTGGTGGTGGAGCATGGTCCTGCCGGTACCAGTTTGAAAGATGTGGGCGTGCTGGCGGGCTACAGTCGTGGACTGGCGAGTCATCGCTTTGGCTCCAAAGACAAGTTATTTAGTTTCACCCTTCGACGGTTGGGCGTAATGTGGTTGGAACAATTAAAAGCAGCGACCATGGGTCGCGTAGGCCTGTCCGCAGTAGAGGCTGCGCTGGATCAGCACTACCAGTTTTGTGTGGATGCACCTGCGTATGTGCGAACCTTTTATTCGCTCTGGTTTGAATCGGTGAACGCCGACTCTGAACTGAGTGAGGCAATCAAGAGTATTCATAAACGTCGCCACCAGGATATGGTTGCGTGGATTGTCGAAGACCACGGAATCAGTGAAGACGTAAAACATAATGCGGATTCGATCGCCGCACAATTTAGCGCCAGTGTGGTGGGTATTGTCTATTACTGGCTTACCAACCCGGACAATCTGGAAGAAACCAAAAATTTGCATGACGGTTTGAAAAAAACCATGTCACAGCTCCTGACGAGCCAAACACACTCCAGTCGTTGAACGATATTGCTCGTGATAAAGAGCCAAGCCAACGACAAAATACCAAGGTGATTCGTATGAAAACCAGTCCCGTAAAAGAAGTTATTGATAATTCGCAACCTGAAACCAGCAAAACGCCATTGCGCTTTGTGACCGCGGCCAGTTTGTTTGATGGTCACGATGCCTCCATCAATATTATGCGCCGCATTCTGCAATCGCTTGGGGTTGAGGTAATCCATTTAGCCCACAATCGCTCGGTTGCCGAGGTGGTGCAGGCCGCGTTACAGGAAGATGTGCAGGGCATTGCCATCAGCTCCTACCAGGGAGGTCATGTCGAGTACTTCAAGTACATCATCGACATGCTCAAAGAAAATAATGCCAGTCATATCAAAGTATTTGGCGGCGGCGGTGGGGTGATCGTGCCAGATGAAATCAAGGAATTGCATGACTATGGCGTAGAACGCGTCTATTCCCCGCAAGACGGCATGGATCTTGGCCTGGTCGGCATGATCCAGGACATGGTTAATCGTTGTGGGGCCATCGAAGAGCCCCCGTTTGACTTGCAAACATTGGAACAGGATTCGCGCGATAACATCGCGCTCTCGCGCTTGATTACCGCGATAGAACGCGAGGACTTGGCCAAAGACCAGCTCGCACAACTTAAGCTTGCGGCGGGTAAACAAGCCCCGGTACTTGGCATCACCGGCACCGGTGGTGCGGGTAAGTCGTCGTTGACGGATGAGATCATTCGCCGCTTTCGAATAGACAGTGGTGATGAAGCGCGCATTGCGGTGCTGGCGATTGACCCCACGCGGCGTAAAACCGGGGGAGCGCTCTTGGGTGACCGCATCCGCATGAACGCAATTTACCAGGACAATATTTACATGCGTTCCATTGCCACGCGTGGCTCGATTGGCGAAGTACCGGATTACCTGACCGATATTATCGCTGCGGTGCGGCATTTTGACTTTGACCTGGTCGTGGTCGAGACACCTGGTATCGGCCAGGGCGACGCGGGCATCGTGCCGTATGTGAATGCCTCCATGTATGTGATGACACCTGAGTTTGGTGCGCAAAGCCAATTGGAAAAAATCGATATGCTCGATTTTGCTGACCTGGTGATCATCAACAAGTTCGACCGCAAAGGCGCTGAAGATGCCTTGCGAGATGTGGCTAAGCAGGTGCAACGCAATCGCGATGCCTGGGATACCCCACCTGAGCAGTTACCCGTGTACGGGTCCATTGCTTCACGATTCGGCGATGACGGTGTGAGTTCTGCTTATCATGGTCTGCTCGCGGTATTGCGCGAGAAAGGCCTGCGTGAATGGGCTTCCAAACTGCCGTATTCAGATAATCGGATTCCATCCGAGCGTTCGGTAATTGTGCCCACTGCTCGACAACGCTACCTGGCGGAAATTTCGGAAACAGTGCGCGACTATCATCAAGAATCGGCCGCACAGGCGGTTATTGCGCGGGAACGCCAACAACTTCAGGAATCACTCCGGATGTTAGGCGAAGATCATGCCCCGTTGCAGGAATTGGCCGAACAGCGCGATGACAAATTGTCGCGCGAGAACAAAAAGCTGCTGGAAAACTGGGGCGGCGTTAAAGCGGGCTATGCCGGTAACGAAAAAACCGATGTATTACCGAACGGGAAAGAAATCACTACCAGGTTGAACAGTGAGAGCCTGTCAGGAACCCTGGTGCCCAGGGTATCGCTGCCGCGTTTTGAAGATCACGGTGAACTGCTGAGTTGGATGAAGCGTGAAAATCTGCCTGGCGTCTTCCCGTTTACTGCCGGGGTGTTTCCGTTTAAGCGCGAAGGCGAAGATCCGGCGCGCATGTTTGCCGGGGAGGGTGACCCGTTTCGTACTAATCGCCGTTTCAAAAAGCTGTCGGAACACGCTCCTGCCAACCGTTTATCAACGGCCTTTGATTCCGTAACGCTGTACGGCTTTGATCCTGCTACGCGCCCGGATATCTACGGCAAAATCGGGAATTCAGGTGTGTCGGTTGCCACTTTGGATGATATGAAAGCTTTGTTTGATGGCTTCGATCTGTGTGCGCCAACCACCTCGGTATCGATGACCATCAATGGACCTGCACCGGCTATTCTGGCGATGTTCCTTAATACTGCGATTGATCAGCAGGTGGCTAAATTTGTTGCAGAAAACAATCGGCAGCCCAATGACGCAGAACATGCCAGCTTGAAAGCCGGTGCACTGAAAGCAGTGCGAGGCACGGTGCAAGCCGATATCCTGAAAGAAGATCAGGGCCAAAACACCTGTATCTTCTCAACCGAGTTCAGCCTGCGCATGATGGGCGATATTCAGCAGTACTTTATCGAAAACGAGGTGCGCAATTTTTACTCAGTGTCTATTTCCGGATACCACATTGCGGAAGCTGGGGCGAACCCGATTTCGCAGCTGGCATTTACCCTTGCCAATGGATTTACCTTTGTTGAAACCTACCTGGCGCGGGGTATGCACATCGATGATTTCGCCCCCAACCTGTCATTTTTCTTTTCCAATGGCATGGATCCGGAGTACACGGTCATCGGTCGTGTAGCCCGTCGTATTTGGGCGGTGGCTATGCGCGAAAAATACGGCGCCAATTCGCGCAGCCAAAAACTGAAATATCATATTCAGACCTCAGGTCGCTCATTGCATGCGCAGGAGATGCAGTTCAATGACATCCGCACCACCCTGCAAGCACTGTTGGCGATTAATGACAACTGCAACAGTCTGCATACCAATGCCTACGATGAAGCGATTACCACACCAACCGAAGAGTCGGTACGCCGGGCATTGGCAATTCAGTTGATTATCAACCGTGAGTTTGGCCTGGCGAAGAATGAAAACCCCAGCCAGGGATCCTTCATCATCGATGAGCTAACCGACCTGGTGGAAGAAGCGGTATTACAGGAATTTGAACGCATCTCGGATCGAGGCGGCGTGTTGGGAGCGATGGAAACCGGTTATCAGCGTGGTCGCATCCAGGAAGAGTCAATGAAATACGAGATCAAGAAACACGATGGCAGCCTGCCGTTGATTGGTGTGAATACCTTTCTCTCAGAGGACGATGACGACGAAGAATTCACCATTGAGCTGGCGCGTTCCACTGATGATGAGAAGAAAAACCAAATCGCTCGTTTGGCCGATTTTCACGATCGGCACAGCGAGCACGCGCCAGAGGTGCTGGACAATATCAAAGCCTCGATCACTAACGGTGAAAATGGCTTTGAGGCGCTCATGGAAGCGGTTCGACATTGTTCATTGGGCCAGCTCACCGATGCATTTTTCGAGGTAGGCGGTCAGTACCGTCGATCAACCTGATGAGTAAACCCAATGATGCTTTGGATCGGGCAAACGCCCCGGAACCGGAGCGCCAATGGCCAATTCCGGTGTTGAAAGAAAACGTGCACTACTACATGGAAAACGGCTTCATGGTGTTTACCGAGGAGTATCACCTGGCTAGGGGGCGCTGTTGCGGCAACGCCTGTCGACATTGCCCGTTTGAGCACGTGAATGTTCGTAACAAGTAGCGTGTTAAAGCGCTGATTAAGCAATGCGCGTCATCTGCCTGGTCCCCAGTCTCACGGAAACACTGCTTGAGTGCGGTGTCAACGTAGTGGGGCGTACGCGATTTTGTATTCATCCTGCCTCACGCGTTGCAGAGATTACCCGGGTCGGTGGTACCAAAGGTGTGGATTGGGAACGGTGCGCAACGCTAAGTCCAGACATCGTGATCTTTGACCGCGAGGAAAACATCAAAGCGATGGCAGAAGCATGTCCCTGGGATTGGCATGCCACGCACATAACCTCGGTTGATAACATTGGTTCTGAACTCTTAAAGCTCGCGCAGGTACTCGAGAATACGGCCTTGGCAGAACTTGGAGCGAAGTGGAATAGTTTGGCGAGCCTACCTGATAATCTGCCTGTCAAAGTGGCTGAGATACCCGGCTTGATCGATACGGTTGGCGATACCTCCCGCAACTACCAACACCTGGAATATGTGATTTGGCGAGACCCCTGGATGGTAGTTGGCCCCGATACCTTTATTCAATCCATGCTCGGCAAGCTGGGCATGCGATCGATGTTGGTGAATCATGACAAGAGTTATCCCGAACTCGAGCCGCAGGCCATGCAACGTGACGACACCTTCTACCTGTTTTCCTCCGAACCGTTTCCTTTCGCGCGTCACAAACAAGCACTCATCGACGCAGGTTTTAACGGCGCTATCGTAGATGGCGAAGGGTACTCCTGGTTTGGAATTCGCAGTTTTAATTTCCTGCATCAACATTTGACGCAGTAAACTATCGCCACTATCAAATCATTACCAGTAAGCAGAGAAATTCAAATGAAACAACCAGCAATATCCACTCCTGATATCTGCGATGATCACCCCAATGACGTACGTGTCCTGGAACCCATTTTTACCAATTATGGTGGACAGACCTCATTTTTCGGCGAGGCCGTGACGATCAAGTGTTTTGAGGATAACTCAGTAGTGAAAGAGTTGGTCGGCACCACCGGTGAAGGCAAAGTCATTGTCATGGACGGGGGCGGTTCCCTGCGATGTGCAATCCTGGGCGATATGTTGGCAGCCAAGGCAGCGGAGAATGGCTGGGCCGGGCTGGTGATTTATGGCTGCATTCGAGACTGTGATGAAATCGCCGATACCGATATCGGCGTAAAAGCCCTCAACACTCACCCAGTGAAAACCGAGAAACGTGGTATCGGCGATTTGAATATCCCGGTTAGTTTCGCTGGGCAAACCATTAAACCTGGTAATTGGGTGTACTCCGATAACAACGGAATTGTTGTCAGTGACCGGGAATTGGCCTTGTAGTTGTAGAGAGACCTAGTCGCGCCGGGTAAACAGCGAGCGCAACTCCCATTTCTTGTCGTTGTAGCGCGTAGTGTATTCGCTGCCGGTGTTAACCCAGAAGTGTTCGCGATCAAACTGGTAGACCGGCCGATAGTCGGTTGCCAGAGCCGCGATCTGGAAGTCATTAATGCTGCGGGGTCGACGCTTGGTAGTGGCTTCGAGGATGTATTCCTTGCCATCTTTAAACAGAACGACCCAGGCATGGCCACCATTCTTGTACTTCCCCAACACCACCCGGGCTTTGTGCCCCATGGCAATTAGCCAGTCGGCCAATATCAGGGCGTGATCTTCGCAGTCCCCGCGGGTATACGCGTAGGCCTGGCGTGAGTTCTGCCAGATTTCAGCCATCTGCGGACCATACAGCTCATGATCAAGAATATAGCCTTTGCGCAGCGCGAGGATGGCAAGCGGTTCCCAGACGGTGGTGGTATCAAATGGTTTGTATCCCACCAGGAAGCTGTTGGCAAAATAGGGTTTTTGGTTAACGCCTGAGGCTGAACCGGTCATCTCACGCTGGTTGTAGTTAGACCAGGTGTAGAAGTGATGTTGCCTGGCGATGGGCAGGCTGGCCACGTTCTCCTGAAGTTGGCTGGTGGTAAAACGCCATTGTTCTCCGCGGGCGGTCACATAGCCAAACTGTTCGTCTGATTGGTCTACAGACAGATCAACAGGCTCGGCTTCCAGGTCTGCCTGTTGCAGGATTTCCTGCACCTGCATGTCGTCGCGAATGCCGTCCAGGACTGACAAGACGATAAAGATGGATACTATCCACCAAAAGTATCCGCCGGATCGTTTTCTCACGCAGCTGCCTCTCCGCAAGCGTTTTGTGTGCGCGCCTGCTGCTAACCCTTCAAGCCAAAGGACACGATTAGCGCGACAAACAACAATATCGTTGAGGCAAAAACCGAGACCGCCAGGTTGCCGTCCTGCAATTGTTTTTGTATGTCCACATCCCGTAGCAATTTGCGGTCAATCCAGGTTAACGCAGCCACCGCCAACAGCAAGGCAACAACTGTATAGATCAAATTGATCCCCAGGTTGAACAAGGTAGCGTAGATAAATTCGGTTTCCATGATGGGTTCCAGGTTGTGTCGAATGTCATGGATAGTAACCACAAGAGGCGGGGCTGTAAACGAACAACCGGAATTCGCCCCGGCATTCAGTTAAATTGGCATCGGATGCACCTGTACAGGCTTCGATATTTGTGACAAATCAGCTAGAATGCAGCGCTTTTATTGATATTAACCACGTCAGGAAAAACAGTGACCACTTATAAAATAGCTATTCTCGCCGGTGATGGTATTGGCCCGGAAATCATGGAAGAGGGTATTAAGGTATTGCGTGTTGTCGAATCACGTAATGATGTGAGCTTTGACCTGGTTGAAGCACCGTTTGGGGCTGGGGCCTGGTTTTCGCATGGCAGCTCGTTCCCGCAGGAAACCCAAGACCTGGTGGATGTTGCCGATGCTGTGGTGAAGGGCCCAATTGGCCTGGGCCACGAAGAGTCCAAGCAGATCCCGATTGATGAGCAACCAGAACGCGGTGCTTTGCTTCCACTCCGCGCACGCTTGAATACGTTCGCCAATTACCGCCCAGTCTTTTTGCCAAAATCGCTTTCGCACTTCTCGCCACTAAAGCCCGACGTTATTGGCGATGGTATCGACATGATCATGGTGCGCGAGCTGGTGGGTGGCTTATATTTTGGTGAGAAACAGGTGGGTACCACGGAAGATGGCAAACGCTATGTAAAAGAAATGCTGGAGTACGACGAAGACCAGATCCGCAATATTCTTCATGAGGGATTTAAGTTGGCAATGGGTCGTAAACGCGTGTTGCACAATATTCATAAAAGCAACGTATTGAAATCCAGCGTCTTATGGAACGAGGTGCTTGAAGAAGTGGCCAGCGAGTATCCGCAAGTCGAAGTGCGCAATGTATTGGTTGATGCGGCTGCCACTGCGTTGTGCCTGAACCCCGGGCAGTTTGACGTGATGGTGATGGAAAATATGTTTGGTGACATTCTGAGTGACCAGGGCGGCGGTATTCTGGGCTCTCTGGGTTTAATGCCTTCGGCCTGTCTGGGACCAGCGGGCAAAGCCTATTATGAGCCTTCTCATGGGTCGGCGCCGGATATTGCCGGGCAAAAAATCGCCAACCCTTATTCAATGATCGGTTCAATGGCCATGATGCTGGAGTACAGCTTTGGTATGGTGGATGAGGCCCGCAAAGTCTGGGATGCCATGCAAAGTGTCTTTGCAGCTGGATTTTCTACCTCTGATCTCTCCAAACCGGGCTCTGGTGTCAAGATGTTGTCCACCGAGGAATTTGGTGACAAAGTGGTTGAGCACTTGATTGCGAACGGTTGAGAATTTGGGTTCAGACAGTAAAAACCTGCACAGATCGCACGAAACAGGCCCTCCAATTCGAGAGGGCCTTTTTATTGTCCGATCAGGTTTTTTATACTCGAACCACCTTAGTTATTTTTTGAATCTGCCATGAAGCTTGATATTTACCAGGTTGATGCCTTTGCCAACCGAGCATTCCAGGGAAACCCAGCCGCCGTGGTCCCACTACAGGACTGGCTGGATGATGAACTGATGCAGGCGATCGCCGAGGAAAACAATTTAGCGGAGACTGCGTTTTTCGTGAAGGAAGACGAAGGCTACCGGATTCGCTGGTTTACACCAATGACCGAGGTGGATCTTTGTGGGCATGCCACCCTGGCCAGCGCCTTCGTTCTGTACCGGGAATTGGGCTATAAAGAGCCGGAGTTGGTATTTAACTCACGCAGTGGACCACTGATTGTTAGTTCCAAGGGTGATCTTTTGCAAATGGACTTTCCAGCTCAGAAGTGCATACCCTGTGAGCCTCCTGCTGGACTCTATGGTGCGCTTGGGGTGAGCAGGGCGGATTGCCTGAAAAACGAGGACTATTTGGTGGTTTTGGAAAACGAAGAAGAGCTTCTAGCCCTGCAGCCCGACTTTTTTAGTTTAGGAGGACTCGATATGCGCGGGGTGATTGTCACCAGCCCCGCCGCAGACTACGACTTTGTGAATCGATTTTTTGCCCCCAATGTGGGTATCAATGAAGATCCGGTGACCGGTTCAGCGTTTACCAAGCTGGTCCCTTACTGGGCGGATCGAGTCGGTCGAACTAGGCTGGAGGGCAAACAGGTTTCCACGCGTGGCGGTGAGGTGAGTTGTGAGCTCCGTGGAGACCGTGTTTTACTAGCAGGTCGGGCAATCAAGTATCTGCAGGGAATGATCGAAATCTGAACTAGAATTGACGCTTTACAGAGCGTCTTGCCTGATCAGCTCATAAAAGCCTGACAAACGTCAGGCTTTTGCCGTTTTGCGAGCTAAAACGGTTAAAATAGTTGAATCCAAGCCCTTGGATGCTGCATCTAAATCCACGTAAGCACTAATTGTAGTGTTTCCAAAATTAATCTGGAGAGAATAGCAATGAAAAACCTGATTGTGGCATTTGCCTTCACTACCTTCAGTCTGATGTTGCCGATGGTTATGGCACAACAAGCTGTCGCGCAAGAGGTTGATGCAGAAGTGGCCACCGAAGTGCAAGCGTCTTCTGATGCCGGTCAGCGCGAAGTGGTGGAAGAAGAGGGCCGCAGTAGTGTGGTCATTAATTATGATAGTAATGGTTCGCGCAAAGAAGACGATGAGATCCAGGAAGCCATTGAAGAGATCAGTAATATCTTTGGTGACAGCATCGGTCGCGAACTGAAGGTCGAACTGAGCGCCTTGTCCGACCGTGACAGGGAAAAACTCGGCCGAAAACTGGAAAAGGTATTTGATGGCAACGGCATCCATGTCTCCGGCGGCGGTATCGGGGCTGGTGAAGTCATTATTGCCCTGGTGGCAATCTGCCTGACACTGGGCTTACCCGTGATCATACTTGTGGTGATCCTGATTTATTCGCATAAGAAACGTCGCCAAATGTCGGACTTGGCCAATACCTATATCGCGGCTGAGCAGCCCATGCCGGAACACGTGATGGCGGAGTTTGGCAGCGGCATGTCAGGCAAGAAACGCTTGCGCAGCGGACTCACATTCTTGTTTGTTGGTGCAGCGCTGGCTCTGTTCTTCGGTTTGGTAGCAGACCCAGACCTTGCCACCCTTGGTTTAATTCCTATGGCCATCGGTGCCGCCAGGCTGATTTACTGGAAAATAGATTCAGCCGATAGCAAAGAAATCGAAAAAGCGGAGTAGCACTGACGAGTTCACACAGTGAACAATTACTCCGAGGAGGTGCTGATCGAACTTGCCGTGCGCAACGACGATCAGCACGCGTTTGGGCAGCTGGTAAAACAACACCAGTCAACCATTCGCAACTCCCTGCGCCAGCTGAGCAACTGGAATGAGGCCCTTGCCGATGATCTCGCGCAAGAAACCTTTATCCAGGCGTATAAAAAATTGCATCAATTTAACAGTAAGGCCAAGTTCTCCAGTTGGCTTTACCGCATCGCCTACAACCAGTTTTTACAGCATTGCCGAAAGAACCAGGCGCAAAAAAACGCGGCAGACCTCGAGCCCCTGGAAGATCATGAGCTTGCTCACCAGGGCGCCACCAGCACCGCTGAACAGGCAGAAAACCAGCTACAAACCCAGTTAGCTGCATTGCTGTCAGAAATAGAACCAGAGCGTCGCTCTGTGCTACACTTGCTGCTGTACCGCCAATGTACGCAGCAAGAAATTGCTAACATTCTGAGTTTGCCGCTTGGCACGGTAAAGACCCATATCAATCGTGGTCGAGCAGAACTTCAGAAAAAACTCGCACATTGGCAGGACTAGGTAGTATGACAACCATCGGTTTAACGATTATAAGTTTTATGAACCAATTCACTGGTAAAAACCTGACTCCGGAACAACTGGATCAGCAACTCGACCAACTGTTTGCCCGCGCGGTGCAAACAGAACCGGTGTTGAGTGATGATAATTTTACCAAGGTGGTTCTCAACCGTTTGCCTGCAAAACCCAAACGGCGTGACCACAAGCGCTACTTCCCGGATTTGCTTGGTCTGATGATCGGTTTGCTGGTTGCCTCGCTGGTGATCGAGCCGGCCCAGCTAATGCAGAAAATTTTGGCTTATGTGCCCGAGACTATCGTCATATCTCCGGCAAATGTGTTGAGCCTGGCTATGGGTTTGAGTGCGATGGCACTGCTTGCCTGGTGGACTGTTGAAAGGAATAACTAGCTGCTCTAATTCTGGTTGCTATCCTTAGCAGCCGAACCCCAATTAATCCCTAGAGTTACCTACCTCAAGAGTTATGATATTGAGGGTAATTCCATGCCGGGTGTGGATAGTCCCAAAGGTCAGGAATCCTAGTCGAGCTTAAACTTGTTCTTGTAATCGCGTTTCAAATCCGCGTTCTGATCTTCTTTGCGAAGAATAAAATTGCCGATTGCCAACACGTCCATTTCCGTGCCCATAAAGCAATTGAATGCGTCTTCAGGGGTGCACACAATGGGTTCCCCACGCACGTTAAAACTGGTGTTTACCACAATGGGGCAGCCGGTTAATTCGTCAAATCTCGAAATCAGTTGGTGATACCGGGGGTTGGTTTCAGCGTGCACAGTTTGTATTCTCGCGGAGTGATCAACATGAGTGATCGCGGGCACTTCAGAGCGCGGGATATTCAGTTTTTCAATTCCAAATAACGCCTCTTGTTCCTCAGTCATGGCAATACGGCGTTCTTCTTTTACGGCATCCACCAGGAGCATGTAGGGGCTGTCGCCATCGAGATCAAACCACTCAGCCACTTTTTCACGCAAAACGGAAGGGGCGAAAGGTCTGAACGACTCGCGGTACTTAATCTTCAGATTCAGATTCTTCTGCATTTTTGGCGACCGGGGATCGCCAAGAATGGATCGGCCACCCAGTGCGCGCGGACCAAATTCCATTCTTCCCTGGAACCAGCCAACAACTTGTTCATTAGCCAACGCGGTGGCAGCCTGGTCAACCATGGCATCCGTAGCCGGGAGACGGGTGAACTTTGCACCTAATGTTGTCAGGCGTTGTTCAATCTCATCATCGTCAAACGTGCAGCCCAGGTATGCACCCTGCATATTATCTTCAGGATGTACCGTTCGTGGCAGATCGTGATAGAGATGCGCTATGGCTTGTGCGGCACCTAAAGCACCACCCGCATCGCCTGCCGCGGGTTGGATCCAAACGTTGTCAAAATGACCTGAGCGCTCTAACTTGCCATTAGCGACGCAATTCAACGCCACGCCACCTGCCAGGCAGATGTTCTTGATGCCGGTTTCAGCAGCCAGGGATTTGCCGAGCAAGAGCACGATTTCTTCGGTAACCGCCTGTACTGACGCAGCAATATCCATGTGGAACTGCTCCAGTTCCTGTTCAGGCTGACGAGCTTTTTGACCAAACAGTTTCTCGAACTTTCTATTGGTCATTTTGAGCCCGGTACAGTAGTCAAAGTATTGTTGATCAAGACGGTAAGAGCCATCGGCTTTAACATCGATAAGATGCTCCATGATCACGTCTTTGTACTTAGGCTCCCCGTAAGGCGCCAGGCCCATGACTTTGTATTCGCCTGAGTTAACCCGGAAACCGGTGTAATAGGTGAACGCCGAGTACAACAATCCCAGCGAATGCGGGAAGTGGATTTCCTTGACGATTTCCAACGAGTTACCACGACCAACAGCCAGCGAGGTTGTTACCCATTCACCTACTCCATCGAGGGTCAACACAATCGCCTCATCAAAGGGGCTGGGGTAAAACGCACTGGCAGCGTGACTCAGGTGGTGCTCAGAAAATTTCAGCTTGGTGGCCCAGTCATACTCATCACCCAGGTGCGCCAGGGCTTCGCGGATGATTTTTTTCTGGAACAGTTTTTCCTTCACCCACAATGGCAGCGCTGATCTGAACGAGGTGAATCCGCGGGGTGCAAATGCTACATAAGTCTCCAACAAGCGCTCAAATTTGATAAACGGTTTCTCAAAGAAAACAACGTTATCAATATCGTTCAAACTCAGCCCGGCTTCTTCCAGGCAATAATTGACCGCATTGATCGGAAAAGATTGATCATGCTTGATACGTGTGAAGCGCTCTTCTTGCGCAGCCGCAAGAATTTCCTCACCATCGATCAGTGCAGCCGCACTGTCATGATAGAAGGCGGAGATACCCAGGATTTTCATTGGTGCTGTATAGGATCAGGATGTGAAGGCCAGTGGTTGTAAAAACCAGCGCCTAGAACAGGGTATAGATAAATGGTGCCAGGGCCGAGCCTTCAGCGAAGATCACCAATCCACCAAGCAGCAAGGCAAATACGATGATTGGCAGCAGCCAAAATTTCTTACGTGCCTTCATGAATTGCCAGAGTACAGAGAGTAGTTCCATGGTTTTATATGTCAGCGATAACGCCGATTTTTATTGCAGTTTAGTTTTGTCGGTTCAAATTTGTGGGTGAGACAGTATGCAAACTGATCTCAGCCCCACTGATTGCGTGTCTTTTATTAAAACTGTTGATCAAAGGATTCAGGTTTCAACGCACCATCTTCTCGTTTGATCCAGTAGCTATCGGCTTCAGGCTCTTTCTTGCGTCGCATTGGATCTTTGCCCAGCAGTTTCATGATGATGCCAGTTGGCAAAACTGTGATGTAAAATACCAGCCCCATCAACAGCGGGTTGGTAATCTTGTGCATCATCATGCCAAACTTGGCCCACAGTTTATTGAGTGGAGTCAGCAGGACAGGTACGAGCAGGGAGACCGCAGTAAAACCGCCCGCTATATAGGCAGCCCACATGCGGATGCCATTACCCCAAAGCAAGGGAAAAGCCGCGATTACGGCGAAAATAAACGCAAAAATCAGACCAAATGTACGATTCGACAGGGTCTTTCTTTCGGCGGAGTTATTAGGACTGGCGGCCATTTGCTTTGCTAAACGGGTTTGCTAACCGCACGTTCGCGATAGCTGTTTCAAATCAGCGCGCATTATAACCGCAATCAGCGCTTATTCCAGCGGCAGAAACCCATGTTTTTCAGATATTCTGGCACCGCGCCAAGTAGCCCCAGATCGACCCGTGGGAGGCGAAGAGCAGGCCGGCCCACGCTTGAGAATCAAAATAAATTTACTGAATTTTCCCGCGCATAGCGTAGTATGCGTGATTCCATCCAAACGCCTGTTTGACGGCAATAACCAAAGATCACATTCATTCACGATGAGAACACTACTAATCAAGATCAATCTGCTTATCATGCCGGTATTTCTACTGGGTTGTGCCGCCAGTGGTGGTGCTGTTAACGCAGCGGACAAAGCCCCAGTGAACGCGGTGTTAAGCCAAAAACAGATTGAACTGGCCGGGTTTACCGAGTCGACCATTCCTGCGCGAGATCTTGCCGGTTACCGGCCTTTAAAAAGGGTGCTGGTGGTATTCGCCAATGAAGAACAGGCCAAGTTGCTTAATTCTGTCGCGCCGGATGTGGAATTTGTGACTACACCCGGAATCTCACCGGGGTCCGACGTGAGCGGCGATTTTGATGCGGTCATCCTGGCGTGTTCGATACCTGACGCATTGGACGTTGTGGGTGATGTGGCGTGGATTCATTCCTATTCAGCTGGTGTTGAAGACTGCCTGGCGCATCCACAATTGCAGCGCAGGGAAGCGAATGAAGAAGATTACATCATTACCAACAGCAGTGGCACGGCGGCGTCTATCATTGGTGAGCACGCTATTGCCATGATGATGTCCTTTTCACGCGGCTTGCATCATTTTCGTGATGCTCAGGCGAAAGCCGATTGGTCGCGTCGTCTGGAAGCAGAGTCGTCGGTGACGACAACCGTGGGTGGAAAAACCCTGCTGGTATTAGGCCTGGGCTCGATTGGGAAGGAAGTGGCGAAACGCGCCAACGCGCTTGGCATGAAGGTGATTGCCACGCGCAATAGCAGCCGCTCGGGGCCTGAGTACGTGGATTATGTTGGTTTGGCCGACGAAACATTAGAATTAGCCAGCCAGGCGGACGTGATTGTGAACGCCCTACCGCTCACTGATTCCACGCGCGGAATGGTTAATGCGGAATTTTTCAAAACCATGAAGAACTCGGCATTGCTGATCTCGGTAGGGCGGGGCGGTACCACCAATACCGATGACTTGATTTCCGCGCTGGATGCTGGTGAGTTAGCCGGTGCAGCGCTGGACGTTACTGATCCCGAACCATTGCCAGCTGATCACCCGTTGTGGCAACAGAAAAACGTCATTATCACTCCACACCTGGCCGGTACCGGGGGCGATGCGCGGGCCAAAATGTACAGCCTGTTGTTAGAAAATATCCGGCGTTACCGGGCCGGTGAGCCGTTGATCAACGTGGTCAGCAGTAAAGCGGGTTATTAACAACGCCCGGATCACAATTCCTCAAGGAAACTACGAATGTCGGCAGCGGTCTTTTCCGGCACCTCGATCATTGGCAGGTGGCCTACTTCCGGGTAGATCAGTAGTTGGCTGTTGCTCATTGCAGAGTTGAACACTGCGGCGTTTTTAGTCGGAGTAATGTGGTCTTCCGCACCCCAGATAATCAGGGATGGTGTCGCAATCTGGCCAATATTTTCCCACGCCTGCTGATCCCATTGAACCAGTGCCAGCGCAGTGAGCGTGTCTCGGTTTCCTGGCAGGCGCAGCATTTCCCAATACCGATCGGTTAAAGCGTCATTAACCAGGAGTGGGTCGTACACTGTGCCGATTAATGATTTTTCAATCAATGTTCGAGGGGTGAAAATCTTACCGAGTTGACGGCCAATGCTGGTACGCATCAGGCGAAACCCTATGTTGCTTTTCTTGTTTACCACGGGCGGCGAACCCGACGGGTCCAGCAGCACCAATGCATCAACTTTTCCTGGCGCGAGTGCAGCTGTACGCCAGGCGATATTGCCCCCCAGTGAGTTGCCAACCAATGTTGCAGAATCTATCCCAAGATGATCCATCAATAGTTGCACCGAGTTGGAGAAACCCTGTTTGCTGTAATCTCTTTCGGGGTGCTGACTGCTCAAGCCATGCCCCGGCAAATCCATGGCGATCAATCGGTAATCATTTTGCAGCAAGGGGCTGATGCGGTCCCAGGTGAGCAGGGAGTCACTGGTGCCATGGATAAGCACAATCGCTTTGCCAGCAGAGTTCCCGGTGTCGCGGTAGTGCAGGCGTAAACCATTTTCCAGGGTCACAAATTCAGATTCGGCAGTGGCGTATTTATCCCGCATTTTTTCCCAGGACGTATCGGGCGTGTATAGCCAGGCTACCAGCACCACAAGGGCGATGAACAGAAGCTGTAAGAGGCGTTTAAGCATGTTTTTAAACATAGAACCAATCGTGATGAGATTTATCGATTTGCCAGAATAACCCAGCTTTTATCAAGATCAAATCCATAAGCAGGTGCGCTTTGCGTTATCGTGTTGTTAGTGATGGTGCGCGCGGCAGAAGATCTTGACCTGATTAATACCAAAACCGTTATAGACTACGCTGCCATTATTGGATAGATTTACCGATTACCGACTCCAATCAAAACTATAAAACCATTCAGTAACCAGAGGAATATTATGCTTGGACTTATGATGGATGATCAGCTAACGATCACCTCGTTGATGCGTCACGCCAAATCGATTTACAGCGATTCAGAAATTGTTTCCATAACCCATGACCACGAGCGTTTTCGCTACACCATGGGAGAATGCTTCGACCGCGTTGCGCAACTCGCTAACGCGATGAAAAAGCTCGGCGCCGGAGAAGGCGAAGTGCTTGGCACACTGGCCTGGAACGACCATCGCCACATGGAGGTGTATTACGCGGCATGCTGTGCGGGCAATATTTGCCACACAATCAATCCACGCCTGTTCCCGGAGCAGTTAACCTACATCATCAATCACGCGGAAGATAAATGGATATTTGTCGACCCTATGTTTGTACCTCTGTTGGAGTCATTAGCGGATCAGATCGCTGATGTATCCGGATTTATCGTAATGAGCAGTGCCGAGGCTATGCCAGAAACGCGTCTGCCAAACGTGCACTGTTACGAAGAGTTGATTGCTGGCGAAAGTACCGAGTACGACTGGCCAGAGTTGAATGAGAACACCGCCTGCTCGCTGTGCTATACCTCAGGAACCACGGGTAATCCGAAAGGCGTTCTGTATTCCCACCGCTCGCTGGTGTTGCAATGCTATGCAGCCTGCCTGGGTGGGGCAATGAGCCTGACCAATCATGACACGGTATTACCGATTGTGCCGATGTTCCATGTAAATGCCTGGAATGTCCCTTATTCAGCAGCCCTGGCCGGGTTCAACATTGTGTTTCCAGGGTCTAAAATGGGCGATGGTGCCACCTTGCAGGCCCTGATCGAAGAGGAAAAGGTGAACTATTCCGCTGGCGTTCCCACGGTTTGGTTGTCGCTGCTCAACTACCTGAAAGAGTCCGGCAAGAAGGTCGAAACGCTTGAAGCCGTTGTGGTTGGCGGCTCTGCCTGCCCACTGAGCATTATGCAGGAATTCGAGGAAGAGCACGGCGTCTATTGCCACGTAGGCTGGGGCATGACCGAAATGGCGCCGCTTGGCACCTACAACACGTTGAAAAAGGCGCGCGAGGAATACACTGACGAGGAGTACAACGTCTTGCGACTGAAAGGTGGACGCCCGGTATTTGGCGTGCAGATGAAAATCGTTGACGAAGAAGATAATGAACTGCCCTGGGATGGGGTAGCCTTTGGTGCATTGAAAGTCCGCGGCCCATGGGTAGTGAAAAACTACTTCAAAAAAGAAGAACCCTTGTTGGATGAGAATGGCTGGTTCGATACAGGTGATGTGGCCACCATCGATCCAGATGGCTATATGGCAATTACCGACCGTACCAAGGATGTGATCAAGTCTGGCGGTGAATGGATATCCTCCATTGACCTGGAAAACTGCGCCATGGGCCATGACGAAGTACTCGAAGCTGGTGTCATCGGCATCATCCACCCCAAATGGGATGAACGACCATTGCTGGTTGTCGTAAGAGCACCGGGTTCGTCCATCACGGGTGAGGAAATTATTGAATACATGGATGGTAAGGTCGCCAAATGGTGGTTGCCAAATGAAGTTGCCTTTGTTGATGAGTTACCCCATACGGCAACCGGAAAAGTGCATAAAGTCGGCCTGCGTGAACAGTTTGCTGATTTCACTTTTAGCGACAGCTAGGGTAAGCGATACCTTTTTAGCACCAGGTATTACCGGAATAAAACAACAGAAAATTCGTTAAACAATATGATTAATTCTCTCTTCCGCAGTGTCAGCGTAGTGCTGGCACTGTGCCTGGCTGCCTGTGCCACACCCGGTACTACACTTAGTGACGATTCTGCGCAGGCGAAGTCTGACCAGGACTCCAAGGCGGCATTCGCTTCCACTTATCAAGCGCCTTCGGCACCACCGCTGGTAATTCGCAATGTGCGCGCGTTGACCGGGACTGGCGATGAGTTGGCCGCCGTTGATATCGTGGTAGAAGGTGGCAAGATCACCGCCTTTGAAAGCGCTGCGGCTGCGCCAGCCGGAGCCACTGAGATAGACGGCAGCGACAAGTGGTTAACGCCCGGGATAATCGATGTGCATTCTCATATGGGGGTGTATTCCAGCCTGGATATCGCCGCGCACTCAGATGGTAATGAGGCAGTCGCTCCCGTGACTGCGGAAGTGTGGGCAGAGCATTCGGTATGGCCACAGGACCCGAATTTTGAAAAGGCGATAGCGGGTGGGGTGACCACTGCGCTGATATTACCTGGCTCAGCCAACCTGGTTGGCGGTCGGGGCGTGGTCTTGAAGGTGGTTCCATCGGTCACCATGCGCGGGATGAAGTTTCCTGGTGCACCATACGCACTGAAAATGGCTTGTGGAGAAAATCCCAAACGGGTCTATGGAAAAAAGGGCGGACCTGCCACCCGTATGGGCAATATGGCTGGTTATCGCCGTGCCTGGATCGATGCAGCCGAGTACAAGAAAAACTGGGAAATTTACCGGGAAAAGGCGGCTAATGGCGACCAGGAAGCCGTCGCTCCGAAACGCGATCTGCGCCTTGAAACCCTGACCGGCGTGCTCAATGGTGAGATTCGCGTACACACGCACTGTTACCGAGCCGATGAGATGGCAAATATGATCGCGCTAGCGGAAGAGTTCGATTACAAAATCACGGCGTTTCACCACGCGGTTGAAGCATACAAGGTGGCTCCATTGTTAGCTGAGCATGATATTTGTGCGGCCGTGTGGGCAGATTGGTGGGGTTTTAAACAAGAGGCATTTGATATGGTGCGTGAAAATGCCGCCATGGTTGATTACGCCAAGGGTTGCGCCATTATTCATTCAGATGATGAAACCCAGATTCAGCGTTTACCACAGGAAGCAGCCAAGGTAGTGGGCGCGGCCAGGCAAATGGGGCTGGAAATCAGCCGCGGTCATGCGATTCGCTGGGTCACTTCGAATGCGGCAAAATCGTTGGGCCTGGAAGATCAAATCGGCACCCTGGAAGTCGGCAAGAATGCAGACCTGGTGTTATGGAGCGGCGACCCCTTCAGCGTGTACAGCAAAGCAGAGAAGGTTTGGATAGATGGCGTATTGCGCTTTGAGAAAGGTAATCCGAATCTACCACCCAAGAGTGATTTCAACCTGGGAATTATTAACCCAAGCGAGGACCGATCATGAGAGTTTCTAACCTGATATTGGTCTTATTGCTGACTACTTTTGCCAAGCTCGCGACCGCGGATGTCTTACTCCAGGGTGGCGAGGTAATTAGCGGCAGCAAAGCGGATCCATGGCGCGCAGACGTGCTGGTGCGAGGAGGCAAGATCACCCAAATCGGCGAAAACCTGTCTGCCCCCGAAGGCGTTGAAACTGTTGATATCAGCGGTAAAAAAGTTACCACTGGTATTTTTAATTCTCATACCCAATTGGGCTTGCGAGAAGTGGGTGCAGTTCGCGATACCGTTGATGACACGTCAAAGAATGAGCGTGTGACCGCCGCGTTACGCGTGGCCGATGCAATCAACCCGAGCAGTGTGCTTATTCCCCACAATCGAATGCTGGGCGTGACGCATGCGATGGTCCAACCCGACAGCGATGCCGGCTTGTTTGCTGGTTCGGCGGCCATTATCAGCCTTGCCGCGAACAGCGAGACCGTCAAGGTAGACAATGCAGGCATGGTGTTGAAGTTGGGCAGCCAGGGTAAGGATATCAGCGGTGGTTCGCGTGCAGTGACCATGGCATTACTGCGCGAAGCTTTTGAGGATGCGCGAGATTACCGTGCCAACAAAGACAGTTTCAATCGTGGTGCCCGGCGTGATTACCAGTTATCCCGACACGACCTGGATGCCTTGATTCCAGTGCTGCAACGTCGTGTGCCCCTCATCGTCCATGTAGAACGAGCCATCGATATTGAGCGCACCATTGACCTGGCCAAAAATTACAATCTTCGGCTTATAATTGTCGGTGCAGAGGAGGGTTGGCGCGTTGCAGACAAGCTCGCAGAGAATAAAATTCCGGTGATCATGGATCCGATTGCCAACCTGCCGACTTCCTACGATACCTTAGGCTCGCGACTGGATAATGCCAAGTTGCTGAATGATGCAGGAGTTACGCTGTTATTTACTGGTATGGGTTGGCACAATACGCATAACGCCTACCTGGTGCGACAGTCAGCAGGTAATGCTGTTGCCAACGGTCTGCCTTACCAGGTTGCGATCCAGGCGATCACCACTAACCCCGCCAAGGTATTTGGTTTAAGTGGGTTGGGTGATGTCAAAATCGGGAATGCAGCCAACCTGGTGGTCTGGTCAGGGGATCCCCTGGAGCCTGCTACCATCGTGGAAAAGGTCTTAATCGATGGCGAAGATCAACCCCTGGTAAGCCGTGCTACGCGCTTGCGTGATCGATATTTCTCCAGGTTGAGAAACCCGGAATAAGTTAGCCCCAACAGTTGATTCCAGGCGGTCGATGATTTTGCATCGTCGACAGCTTACTTCTACTCAAACCTCATCTTCAACCAGCCGCTTGCCCAGGCTGATGACTGAATCCGTTGTATAGCCAAGGGAATGATAGAAACGGATTGCTTCCGGATTACTCTCGCGAACTTGCAGGTTTATCTTTGGGCAACCCTGGGCAACTAGCAAAGCTTCCAGGGTCTGCATCATTTTCCGACCCAGGCCGGATTGCTGTTGTCCGGGTGCTACGGCCAGGTAGCTAACCCAACCTCGATGTCCGTCATAGCCACCCATAGCGGTGGCGACTACCACATTATCCTTCACACCAACCAGGAACAATTCAGGGGAGTCTGCCAGTTTACGCTGAATATCGAGACGCGGATTATTTTGCGGGGCGGTCAGACCAACAGTCTGCCAGAGGGCCAAAACCGCGGACTCATCCGCGTCCTGGTAGGGTCGTATCTGCATAGGAATGACTGGCTGCCTTGGAATTGTTCACTCCTGGTTTAGCTTCGACTCTCCATAGGGACCATCAGGACCAGGCCCCCCCCTGTAGGGTAGTGAACTTGGGAACAGCGGATAGATCAGCTAAATAGCGGTGATAGCGCCGGTTTTCTGGATAGGTTGGTTAACGCAGAAAGAGGCTGATGCTGGTTCCAGCTCGGTATGCCGACGACCAGAATGCGCCACTTGAACGCATTCACCTCGCGCCAATTCGGTATTGGTTGACACCACCTCGATGAGAGCCCCGTTCTTCATTTCCACGGTGTAAAGCATGCCGTCTTTTCGAGTGACCGCTTCTTCTACTGCGGAACCTACGAACGCACCTGCCAAGCCGCGTAATACAAAACCAACAAAAGAGTGGCTGGTGCTGTCATGGATGGCTGCAGCAGATCCAACCCAGGAACCAATGCCACTGTTAGTGCCGCCGATAGTGACTTCTTCCTTGGCAATAATCGATCCATATTTCAGCGTGGTATAGGACTGATGACGTGGGACATACTTGGAGTTGGAAGCGCAGCCAGCCAGTAATGCTGCAACGACCAGGGCGGAGGTGAAACGTATTATCATGGTTAGCTCCTGTTTTTGATAACTGGTACGAATATCAGATCAAAAACATGCGGTTTTTAGCGATATTTGAACTTAATCAACCAGGAGGGCCCGGGTCAGGCCTGCCTGATATAAAAACTATAGACCAAATGCAGCCATAGATAAAACAGCTTGCGCAGTTGGTAATGTTTGTAATTGATCGCTAAAACTTTGAGATTTATGACTTTTTATTGATAAGTCCGCGATTGATAGTTACTCGCCAACCTGGAACACCATGGTCAGACTGTGTTCGTGATAGCGCCCGGTTACCTCCCAACAACCGGCTGTGGGAAACTCCATGCCGATTAACATGGCCTGCCACTTACTATCTATACCTCTACCGTGGGTAGCATTGTCGCGGTAAACCGGGTCTGCGGGAGCGTCCAGGCGCTTGGCAGAGATTGTTATTGGCGGTCTGGGTTCCGCGCTGGCGTCGTACGATTCATGCGCCCACCAGAACTTGTTGCGATAGTTGTGCTCAGGACCCATGAAGTACCATTTGCCGTTGCTAGGAATCAGGGCCGCCAATTGGTTAGAGCCATGCCAGCCCATAAAGCCATTCGTCTTGAGAGGTGTATCAAATGTAATAGCGGAATTGTCGGCTATGGTCACCGGACACTCTGATACTTCGGCGCTGGTATGAGCAGGATTAAGGAACAGCGCGACCAGGCACGCCAAAGAAATGACATGGGATTTTCGTTTCATACCACTCGATATAGTACATCGCACGGCAAATTGATAACTGGATCCCCTGACCGTAATGTTCCGGGTCAGGCACAATTAGCACCGTGTGGGAAAGTGGAAACTGTCAGTAACGGTGTTATCCCACTTGTTTAACTGGCAAGGAAGCCATTGAAATACCATTGTCACGGAAGGTTTTGATCAGGCTTTCCAATACCGTTGAGCGCAAAGTCGTACGGGTTTTAATGTCTACCAGGCGATAGCGTGCTTCGTACAACACGCCTGATAACATGTGCCCCTGGCCATCATCCCAAATCGACCGGATCACTACCGTGGTGGTACCGGGAATAATGCCATCTATCTGTTCAATCGCTTCAATGGTTTTCTGTTTTACCACTTCCGGGTCTGCGCTGTAGTCAGCCTGGAACCGGATTCGTGCACGCACAGGCTCAGGATCCATAGAAAAGTTCTTGATCGTGGAGGCTGCCAGCATGGCATTCGGATAATTCACAATCACGCCATCGGTATTGCGAATGATGGTGCGGCGCAATCCTATGTCAACCACATCGCCCCATCCACCCCAGTGCTTACCAATTTTATCGATAACAATGCGGTCGCCAATGCGTATCGGCCGATCGGCAATCAGGAAAATGCCTGCCAGGATATCAGCCAGGGTTTCCTTGGCCGCCAAGCTGATGGCGATACCAAAGATACCGGCGCCGGCCAAAACCGGCCCGACCTCGATACCATTAATGCGCAGCACCCAAACCAGGCCGGCAAAAATGGCCACCAGCCATAAGAACTGTTTGAGGAAGTGAATCAGCCGATCATCAAAATCGTTGTCAGTGGTTGCAGCCAGTTTCTCCAACTTGCCCAAAACGATAAAACGGATCAGGTAGAAAATAATGATTGTAAAGAGGATCGCCAACACGGTATGAGCCACGGTAGGCAGGCTGGCCCAATAGGCTTCCAGGGCGGCGGACAGTTGCTTGATTTCGTTCATGTGGGTTTGCGAGTAAGAATTGTTACAGCCCGATGATAAAAGAAAACGCCGCATAGAACGAGCCTCGATAGGCGAAGGCAGGTCTTATGGGCGTTGGGTTCATAGATGGATAAAACTATGTAGACACGTTTATCCTTTTCGACGCAAATCTGGTAATTTACCGTCATGAAAAAGATAAAAATATTGGCCATCGCGCTACTTTGCACGATTAGCAACTCAACAATCAGTGCTGCTACAACGGATGAACTCATTGCCAGCATCAAAGACCCTATCCCTAAACGCACAGACGGTGAGGGTCAGTATGATCAACTCATTATTCGAGGTGCTTACCTGATTGATGGCACGGGTGCTCCACCGAATGGGCCGATGGATGTGGTGGTCGAGAAAGACCGTATTGTCTCTGTACGCAAAGTAGGTGACCCTGGCATCGACATCGACCCTGCTAAGCGACCTCCGCTGTTAGCGGAAGAGGGTAAAACCGTGCGCGAAATCGATGCGCATAGCAAATACCTGTTACCCGGCTTCGTGGATTCGCACACCCATGTGCATTCGCCCTACGGCTCGCAACAAGTAAGCGCAGACTATATTTTCAAACTGTGGCTTGGACATGGCGTTACCAGCGTGCGGGAAGTGTTTGGGTCTGATGGTGAGAGTCGCCTGCTGGCTTTGAAAGAGCTGAGCGCTAACAACGCCATCACCGCGCCGCGGATAACCGCTTTCCCATTTTTTAATATGTGGGCGGATGGCGAGAAAAAACTGCCGCCGATCACTACTCCAGACGATGCCCGCAAGCGCGTTCGCTATCTCAAGAAAATCGGTGCTGACGGAATCAAGTTTATGGGCGCACCGGAAGCCATTCTCTGGGCTGCACTGGATGAAGCGGAAAAAGTAGGCCTCGGCACGACCATGCATCATGCGCAATTGGATGTGGTCCACGCCAATGTGCTGGATACGTCTGCACGAGGATTGGGTTGTATGGAACACTGGTATGGTCTACCCGAAGCACTGTTTACTGATCGAGTCATACAACACTACCCATCGGATTATATTTACAGCAACGAACAAGATCGTTTTGGACAGGCCGGGCGATTGTGGAAACAGGCGGCTAAGCCAGGCAGTGATCGTTGGAATGAAGTCATGGAGACGCTGCTCGAGCGTGACTTCTGTCTTAGCCCGACGTTTACCATCTACTTGGCCAGTCGTGACCTGATGCGCGCTTATACCGCTGAATGGCATTACCAATACACTGCACCGAAATTGTGGGATTTTTATCGTGCCAGCCGGCAAAAGCACGGTTCGTTTTTCTTCAACTGGACTACTGAAGATGAGGTGGAGTGGAAAAACAATTACAAGTTATGGATGCAGTTTGTTAACGAGTACAAGAATCGCGGCGGCAAAGTCGTGGTGGGCAGCGACACCGGCTATATCTACAGCCTGTATGGCTTCGGGTATATCCAGGAGTTGGAATTATTGCAGGAAGCTGGTTTCCATCCGCTGGAAGTGATTCGCTCGGCCACTAAAATCGGTGCCCAGGTGCTGGGTAAAGAAGCAGAGATAGGTACCATTCATGTTGGCAAGAAGGCAGATATGATCATTGTGGATGAAAATCCGCTGCATAACCTTAAGTCATTGTATGGCACAGGTGTGCCCAAGCTGAACGAGGCAACCCAACAGGTTGAACGTGTTGGTGGTGTGCGATGGACGATCAAAGACGGCATTGTCTACGATGCCCGTAAACTGCTGGCTGACGTCCGCGCGATGGTCGCGGCTGAAAAAGAAGCAGCGGGGATAGACCCTAAGGTGCCGATGATGGTGGAGCAATAAGTAAGGACTCGAGCATAGAAATCGCTGATTTATAGTTCTGGTACTCGTCTACCGTTAGCACCGCCCATGGCTGGTAAAATCGCTTATCGGCCAGGTCTTGAGCACGCTTAAACACGTCTAAACCTTTCGATGACTGTCGATAATCAGCATCACTTAGTTCGATTAAACCGGCTTTAAGCAGGTTCGCAAAAGCCTGCTCACAGGCTTCATGGGGTTGCCGCCAGCGCGAGTGCGAGGTGCAGTAATCCACACTTCTCGTCCGGCCACTGCGCATGCCAGCAAACAGTTCCTTGGCGATGGGTCCCAGGGGTTTCGTTTCCTCAAACACATGTGGCGCGCGATCAAAACGATAATGCGCGTTGTCATTATTAAACGCAGTGTAATCGGCATAGGATTCCTGTGCTTGGGAGACCTGGTCGAGTTGATCCGCCTGAGACTGCCAGCTTTTGTGCCGCCAGTTAATCGAGCTGAATTCGGCTCCTTCAACGGTATTGTTACCGCCATCCATCAAGGTGGCACCGATAACCACTTTTTTGAGCACAGGCGTGATGGCGGCGAACGGAGCCTTTATCTCTGCGGGAAGGGCATTTGCACGCATTTTTCTCAGCTGCCAGTAATTTTCCAGTAGTCGAGCGCCTGAATCGCTGATCGCAAACATGCCTTTATCGGCAGAGCGCTCCAACAGCCTCCGCTCGGTAAGCAATTCAAAATCATTCTCAAGTTCGGCAAGATTGTAATGCGGATATCGATATTGAACTCGGGCTGGGCCGAGCGTGGGCCTGCCATAGCTGAGCGCGTAGCGAAGAAAGAGTCGAATAGTGTCTTCTTCGAGATCGCTGGAAGCCGCCAATTCTTCGGTGATGGTCGAACCTGCGGCCTGGTTCAGGTACGTACTCAGGCCTTGTTGTAACACGTGCCAGGTTTGTGTCCATATCTGATCCTGCTGCGCCAGCTTGGGCACGTTTAGGTCAGTTGCAGGACTGACTAGCGCAAAGCTACATAAGCCTGTTATCAAAAGAGTTCGGAGTAGGGCGTAGCGACCTGTTCGGGTGATGTTCACCCGCAAATAATAGGCCAAGACTTGCTAAACGTCGACTCTGGACCTGAGAGGCAGGTCTGTTGCTCCGCTAGGCAGGCGCCAACCGCGTGACGTAATCACTCAAGGCTTCCTGCAAGCCCTCGCGTTGTTTTGAGGTCTCCTTGGTCGAACTCGTAAGATGAGTACTGTGTGGTACCCGGTCAAGCCAAAACAAACCAGAGGTTTGCGCTACCTCAGTCGCACAGGCCAGCCAGATTATGGTATCAGCACCTTGCTCCGCAGTTCGCAGTACGCGGCGGGTCAGTTTGGTGAATCCCGGCAGACCCGTTTCAACGCCTGGCGTGAAAGCCCAGCCTGGGTGCATATTGTGTACGGTGATACCGTCATCTTCCCATTGCTCGGCCCATTCTTCGCCCATGATCACCAGGCCACGTTTGGCCCGCGCATAGGCATCACTGCCTGAGTACTTGCCTTTCTTGCTCTCCAGGTTAGTGAGCGAAATACGTTTCGCATACATGCCGCCAGAGGAAACGTTAATCACCCGCGCTTCACCAGATTTTGCCAGCAGGGGGTGTAACTTTTTGGTGAGTAAATATGGCCCGAGCAACAACAGAGCGAAACTTTTCTCCACGCCCTCGTCGGTTTCCTGTCTTGGGTTGAGCAGCGCGCCGGCGTTGTTTATCAAAATATCGATGGCGTCACCTCTATCCAGTAGGCGGTCGGCCAGTGCCGATACTTCTGCGATGCTGCTTAGTTCAGCGATTTCCAACACAATATTATCGTTGCCCGTTTTCTTGCTGATCTCGGCCGCAACGGACTCGGCTTTCTGCTGGTCGCGTGCTACCAATGTAAGCTTCGCCCCCAAATGAGCCAGTTGTTTTGCCGTTGCCAATCCCAAGCCAGAAGTAGCACCGGTAATCACCACATGTTTATTCTTAACGCTGGCAGACACCGGGTTCCAGTCCTTTTTGCTGTGTTCATAGCCATACTTGGTGAAAGTCAGTACCCCTGGCAATACCAGTTTGTCTGCTAGCGCCTTCAACGATGAGATCTTCGGTGGAGCAAAGTTGTCATCCAACGCGCGCTTCAGATCGCGAATGGTTTTCGCACCTCCGGCTTTTACCTTTTTCTCAATCAGCGGCACGATCTTGGCTGCCGCACCGGTAAACTCGAGGTTAGCCTGCCAATCCACATGACAGCCTGACTCGGTTTCGCTGATAGTAACGGTATCCACCGCGACGAAACTGGCACTGGTGCCGGTTAATACGGCTCTGTTGGGGGAGTCGTACTCAGTAATCTCGTAGTAGATCGGTGTTTTACGGGCGCCCATTGAATACACCACTTTGAATTGACTACCGAGGCCAATAGCTCCATCACTGATTTTTTCAGCACTGATGATGGTGTGATCCCACTCATCAATACGGGAAAAATCCACAATGTAGTCAAATGCGTCTTCCATGCTGCGCGGAGAATTGAATTCCTCCAGCATGTCCAGTTTGTAGCTCATAATATTAGTTTAGTTTGTGAATGCCGCCAGGCCATGTGCACGCGCGGTTATTGATATGGGGGCGGATTCTAAATTTCGGAGTGCGAAATTATTGTCAAATTTTGCGGATTTTGAGTTTTGTTGAGTGCCTCATTAACGATACGTTCAGCTACTCGGTCAACGGAAATTAACTGTGATGGCAGCAACATCGACATCGGTCGCATAACAATATCAATGGGGATTTCAGCGCCACCGGCAGTATGGCGTTTGCCAAAAATACCGCCTGGCTGAATCACGACTGCACGATGGTCATCGCTGAGTTGAGCGAACTCCTTAGCCGCTTCCAGGCTCATGCGCTTGCCCTTGGCATAGCCAAGCCAATCACCGCTCAAGAAGCCCGGGATTTTTGCGCCCAAGAGCACCACTCGTTTCACGCCGGTTTCGCCAGCTGCCGCAATAGCAGCGCGATTTGTTTCGCCATTGTTAAACACCTGCTGCTCATAGGCCTCTTTCCCCACTGTAGGTACGGGCGGCGATCCCACCAGGCAAACAACGGCGTGGCAATCTTTCAACAAGCCTAAATCAGGCTTACTCGCATCACCCTGAACCCACTCAATGTTGTCTGCCCAGGACTCTTTTGCAAGATGGGCCGGCTTACTGCCTGTGCGGCTAACGCAAATTACCTTGGCTCCAGCGGATGCTAGCCCTTCGGCAACTTTACAACCGACGAAACCATTACCGCCGTAAACGATGATTTTTGGTGTGGACATAATCTGTATGAAATTTAGCGATTTCGTGACGTTAAGTTTAGCAAGCGGCGAGTGAGGATTCTGGGTTTAGCTTGCTGATTTGCGTTGAAAGTACTCAGTTCCGCCTAATCGGAGTATCTAAGTTAAAATAGGTGTTTAATTTTTGGTGATCATTCTCACAGATCAAAAGTTTGCTATGTCCAGATTAGTTATTCGTAATTGCCTCTTATTATTTTTCATTGCTTGGTGTTTTAGCGCAACATCCGTCAACGCTCAAACCGATACATCAGCGCAAGCAGTCGGCGTGCACGGTATGGCGGTATTTAGGGTAGACGACACGTTCTATGCCTCGCACATGCCGCTTACTAACTCGATTCACGCGCACCAGGTGATTTTTTCTTTTTCGGTTGAGAATGGTCTGTCAGATCAACTAGAGAAACTGCTAAGTGAGCAGAAGCTGGTGTCATTGATGCCAGAGGTGTTTGACTTACACGAGCTAATGAGTGGTGAACTCAATGAGTTCAAAGGAAACGTCCATGCCAATCACTTTGAGAGGGGCGGTAAGGTGGCGATGCAAGACATGCTGATCAATGTGAATCAGCTATTGTTAATCGAACCCCTGGTTGAAACTGAAAACGGGGAATTCTATAAGATACCGCTTGGCCCCACCAAAGCCTTACTGGTACATAAAATAGGAACGCACCCAAGCTTCGATCAGATTCTGGAAATTGAATTTAGTGATGATCCAAACTCTAGTAACACCACGCAGGTACTTAAGGTCACGTCAGGATCGCCAGTGGAAATAGATCAGCTTGATCTCTCTGGTCAGAACTTTTCAGTGTTAAAACAACTTTATCTGGAAACGCGCGATTTCCAATAAGCGTCATCTGCGCGTTCGGGTTGCCAGCCGGGCGGCTTAAAGAAGTAGTTAATTGCATCTCGCACGCTTGATGCTGCTCGCATATCTTTAAAGAGGGCAATCCAACCCATAAAAGTGATTCTTACCGGGTTAAAGGTCTCCACATTTTTGACCAGGCCGAATTTAACCGGGGCGACCTCAGGTTCGAAAGTCCCGAATATGCGATCCCAGATGATCAGCAGATTGCCATAATTTTTATCGATGTATTCAGGATTGGCCCCATGGTGAACCCGGTGGTGGGAGGGGGTGTTGAAAACCCATTCCAGCGGGCCTAATTTGTTGATGACTTGTGTATGCCCCACCACGCCCCACAGAGTGCTCGCGACGCCTGCTACCGCGATCATGGTTGGGTCAAGCCCAATAATAGGCAGCACCATAAAGAATGGAATTTTTGATACCGGACCTAGCCAGGCTTGGCGGAATGCCACCGAAAAATTCATTTCCTCACTACTGTGGTGGTTCATGTGCACCGCCCATAGAAACCGACTGCGGTGCGAGATGCGGTGATAGATATAAAACACTAGGTCGATCAGAATAAACGTCAGCACCCAAAGTACCCAGGTAGGCAACAAGGCAGTGAGATCGAAGAGGCGGAATTGATACAGGTAGAAATGAAATGCCAGTGTACTGCCCTTGATCAACAAGGACATCATGATATTGCCGGCCAACAACCCCATAGTAGCGAGGGTGTCGCCCGATTTGTATAGAGGTTGGCGTCGCCATTGCGCAATCATCGCTTCTGCTGCGATGAGTAGCAGAATGATTGGTACGCCTATCGCGTATACATCATTTGGGTCGGTGATTTGCATGGGCTGTCAGTAAAACTATCGGGCCCAGTAAATTGGGCAGACCACAATTTTACCCCAAGGAATGTATGTGGTCTGCCTTCCAAGCTAATCAATAGTCCTCTTCATAACTACCTTCATCGTACTGATCATCATAGCCTTCGTCGTACTGGTCGTCGTAGCCTTGGTCATACTCGTCGTCATAGCCTTCGTCGTATTGCTCATCGTACTGACCTCCTTCGTAACCGTTGCCAGATTGACCTTGATCATATTGGGCATCAAAGTTTGCCTGCCTGACGCGAACAATGCTTTCTGGCACCCACATTTGCTCGTAGGTGTCTTCATAGCGAATAAATACGCCATCGATTGGATCAGTTCCCAACACGACAGATGGGGTCCATCGATTGTCAGCAGGGCGCAGCACATCAACCTGATTCCCGCGCTGCCATCTGCTAACGGGTGCAGTTTGCCCAGTTGCGGGTGGAGTTACAGGGCGGCTGCGGGAAGTTTGTTGGGTTGGAGTGTTAGTAGGCTGTCTGTTGCGGTTGGCATTGGCTATTGCATTAATATCGGGGCGTTTAACAATCCAGGCAGCCAGACCCTCCAGTCGCAGTGAGCTTCCTCGGGTGCCGCAGAACTCGCCGTTTTTAACCGTTCGGCTATCGCCAATATTCTGGATATGGCAGACATAAAAGATGTCGTATTTTGAGGCGTTATAACCGGTCAGTTGAATCGCGATGCCTTCGATTCGCCGGTATTGGCCTCGCGTACCTAAAAACGTTCCACCACTGACCCATTGCGTATCACCCACTTTTTCCAGGTGACCCATATACGTCAATTGTAAACCCGGAACCGGCGGGTCGATTTTTAGTTGAAAACCTTCCATGCGTCTTGCCTGGCCACCTGTACCGGCAAATGTGCTGTTGCTAAATCCGACATCGCCGTAACCCTCAAGGTGCGCAAGGCCTTTCATCGGAACCGAGCCTTTATCATGCGTAATCAAAACCGATTTATCAGTGATAATAATGTCACCGTGTGCCGGGTCGTTAAACACTACGCCATAGGTGAAGGAATGACTTCTGCCCGAATGAACCCAGTAACAATCCGGTTTGTTGCGAGCATACTTGTACGCATTCCAGAAAATATTAAATTTCAAACCTGCCTTGACGGCCTTGCCTACTTTTCCTGGAACATATTGGCCATACTTTTCGATAAACTGGACCGATTCGTCGGTATCTCTGCCAAACCCGGTAAACACCCAGGTCTCATTCTCCCACTTGACCGCTGCTCCTGTGCCTCGACCAAAGATCATGCCATGCACGTCGTTGTGCAATGGGATCTTCGCAGCGCCTCTAGCGGCTACCGTAAAGGTGTAATCTTTGACTGGGTTGAGAGGTTCTCCACCCTTGATTAGAGTGACTGTTACCGGCGTGCTGGAATGGTTGTAAACGTGTCTGGTGCAGCTCGATGCTGAGGCATCGGCCGCTGGAAACAGCAAGAGTGCCAATGACAACAGGGCCAATGCCAGTGTCCATGGTTTTTGAATTTGAACAGTACTGCGTCTCCCAGTACTAATTGGTAATAGTGCCTTCATTTTCCCTACCCCTTTGTTGATTTAGTTAGTGCAAAGATCAGACCTGCTTGATAAACCACGATCTGCTTGCCCATTCATGGGCTCTTTCGAACCTTGACTTCCACATCCCTTAGGTTCCCTTTGCTTAAGAATAGAGTGCGTTAGGAAATACTGATATTTCCTTATCTCGAGAAAAATGAATAACCCTAAGTATGAACAGGGTAGCATGGAATGAGGAGCCAAGGTCAGGCAAAACAAGGCGATTGTGGGTTTGATATTGCTCTCTGTAGTCTTTCTGAAGCAGTGTAGTGTTTAAATCCGAGGCAATTTTTGACTTTGTTGACGCGTCGAAATAGTCATAGCCTTATGTATTTCGAACAACACTATAAAAACACTTATAATGGTGTTGTCGAATTAGTAATGCCTAAACTAGAATGAACTGAGGAAAACGAATGCACTGAGATAAATTGCTGCTAAAACAAGAAATCGGACATGTGATCAAATTGATAACTCCGATTGTGGGCTTATCAAAATTCGAGAACTGTTCATCGAGAGGAGGGACACTCGATGAGTTCTGAAGGTGGCAAGGGATCTCGTAGCCCTAGTCCGGCTCCAGCCAGGGCTCCCTCAGCAAGCCCAACAGCTACGGAATCCAAGCGGGAAGCATCCACATCCGCAGCTGTAAGTCCCGCGGTAGCGGCTCCTCCGCGTAGGGCATTCGAAATGAAACCGTCAAGACAGCATGAACGTGTCGGCGCTAAGGCTTTGACAACGAAAGTGACTGCGGGTGGCTCACGAAAACTCTCAAGTGGTGCTCACCGCAGCCAACCGATAATGAGGGGTTCTCGTGATGCAATCGTGACGCGCCATCGCAGCGGTAGCTTGACTGAATCTCATCATGACCCCACGGGTGGTAAGCACAGTGTCTACCATTACTCAATCACCGATGACAAGGTTTATAAAGGCAGGGGCGAGCAAGGAGGCGTCAAATCGATAGCACGCTCTCACGCTCAGATTTATGCTGCGGCAAAGGGGGAGTAAAGCTACTCAACCATCGTTTCTAAATTAGTTTTAATCCGATCCTCAAACAATACTCAAGGAAGCAGCTTGAGATTCATCTTCCCCCAAAAAACCACCAGACTGACGTGACCAAAGCCCAGCGTATATACCGTCAGCATTGACCAATTCTTCATGCGTACCTTGCTCAATAATTTTTCCGCCCTCAAGCACAATCAATCGATCCATCTGGGCTATGGTTGATAGGCGGTGGGCAATTGCGACCACGGTTTTGTCTTGCATCAGCATTTCCAGCTGTTCTTGAATCTCTGCTTCGACTTCTGAGTCGAGTGCTGAGGTCGCTTCATCCAATACCAGGATAGGCGCGTTTTTCAAAATAACGCGGGCGATAGCAATACGTTGGCGTTGACCACCAGACAGTTTCACCCCTCGCTCACCCACCTTGGCATCGAAGCCTTTGTTGCCTTCGTTATCAATCAACTCGTCAATAAACTCATCGGCGCGAGCCAGTGCCGCGGCCTGAGCGATTTCTTCTTCGGTTGCACCTTTCTTTCCGTAGGCAATGTTTTCTCGAATGGTACGGTGCAGTAAGGAGGTATCCTGAGTAACCATGGCGATCTGACCCCGGAGACTCTCTTGTGTGACCTTGGCTATGTTCTGACCGTCAATGCTGATCTGGCCGGATTCGACATCGTAGAGACGCAACAGTAAGTTCACCAGCGTAGATTTACCGGCACCAGAACGGCCAACCAGGCCGATGCGTTCACCTGGATTGATTTTCAGGGAGAAATCGTCGATAACTCCGCCATCTTTGCCATAGTGGAAGGCGACGTCATCGTAAGCGATTGTGCCCTCAGGAACTTCAAGTCCAATGGCACCATCAGAATCAACGACGCTCGTCGCCATTGATATGGTATTCATCCCATCCTGGCTGGTGCCGATGTTCTCGAATAAACGGGCCAGCTCCCAGATAAACCACTGGCTCATGCTCTGTAGGCGTAAGGTGAGGGCACCCGCCACAGCAACCGCGCCAACTGTGACAACAGAGCTGGTCCATAACCAGATACCAAAAATCATGGTGCCGCAGATGAGTGTGGCGTTGAGTATAATCAGCGTGGTTTGCAACAGGGTCACCAATCTCATCTGGCTATACACACTTTTCAGCATGTCTTGCATGCTGTCTTTTGCGTAGTCTTCCTCAGCATTGCTCGATGAGAACATCTTGACCGTTTGTATATTGGTATAGGCGTCTACCACGCGGCCAGTCATGCTCGACCGTGCATCTGATTGAATGGTGGATATTTCTTTAAGCCGTGGCAGAAAGAAAATCATCACGCAGATATAGCCCAACAGCCATACCACCAAGGGAATGGCCATGCGCCAGTCGTTCACCAGGAATATAGACAGCGAGCTGGCGAAATACACAAATACATACACCACCAGGCCATTAATACTAACGATGGAATCTCGGACGCTAAGCGCTGTTTGCATCACCTTGGTGGCAATTCGCCCAGAAAAGTCATTGGCAAAGAAGTCGGTAGACTGGCGTAACAAATATTTATGCGCCCGCCAGCGAATCTGCATGGCATAGTTACCCAACAAACCTTGGTGTTCCAGCAGTGAGTCAACCAGGCTAAGTATGGGCCAGGCGATCATCACTAGCACCGCAATCCAGAGTAACCTCTCTCCATGCACATCCATAAAGGTGGCTGGGTCGCTCTCTTGCATCCAGTCTATTAGCTCACCGATAACGGTGAACATATACACTTCAATGGCAGCGATGATAGCGGACGTGAACAGCAGCCCGATCAGTAAAAAACGAAATGGTTTGGTGTAGTGCCAGATAAACGACGCGAGTCGAGCGGGTGGCCGCTCGGCTTGGCCTTCCGGGAACGGCAGGACTGCATTTTCAAACCATTTAAACATTGCTCTGATCTGGGCTCTTGGCGTACTTGAGAGGTATGAGGGGAAATTGTAACTTGCCTGCGTAGCATGCGTTCACACCAATCTGAAATTTATGGTGACGACGGATCCAATTTCCAAGGACTTGTTCCAGGGAGGGACATTTTAGAACATCGTTCTCGATGATCGGTCATTGTTTTTGTATGTTTTAAAAAAATCTTTCGACTACCAGCTATCTTTTGTTTGTTTTAATGTTTTAGTAAAGGTCAGATCAATACACAAGACAATGTCGGTAGTTCTATCCGTGCGCAAAAATTGCTTAGTTAAAGAATGCAGCGAAGACTTAATAAATGATCGTCGACCGACTCTAGAAGGTAGAAAACCGATTGCATTCAAGAATTTTCAATTTTATATTGACTCGATTAAATGAATTTTAATCGTTACGCAGGATAGTAGAAACTGTATAGTTGAATGCCTCAACTACAGTAAGTTGAGATAGGTTGTTAACCTGCGTGGGTGCATTGAGGTTATGAACACAGGCGAAGAAGGAAAAAAAAGCCACGCTATTAGACGAGGTAGGGCTAACAGTATTGGAGGATCTGAGTATGAGGTCCAAGACGACGGTGTGTCCGGGCGCCGAGTCATGCGCAAGGATGCAAATAACGGGGAAGCGACGGAAGTACCATATTGGAAAATGAAGAAAGCGACAGAGGAGGGCGCGAAGCTTCAAATAGACAATGCAAAGCTGTTGGATGATCAACAATCGGGTTGGGAACGCGAGAAGGGAAAAAAAGATTCAGGTCAGCATTCTCCGGAAGCTTGCTCAGAGGCAAGGCTTGAGATGGCTATAGCGGGCCATCACGCTTATAGCAAGGATAAGCATAGAGATGAAGATCCAAGTACGATGAACAGCGGTCAGCTCGATGCAAGAAACAACCGTATCGCGCGCGCGTGGGCGAATTCCAAACATTCATATTATTCCGACACTCGTGATGACACGCAAAAAAAAGTTCAGCCCTGCAAGTTTTGTGGGCGAAGAGGTCACGGCGAAAAAGGGCGAGGAAAACCTCCACAAAAAAAGGTCCGACCAGCCCCACCTCCTGAGGCTTTTAAGCTACATGACTGGGGTCAAGGAAAAGAAGAGAAGGATACATCACCAGCAACCGAACAGGTTGTTCACGAACACGGAGTAAAAGCACTTGCAGAATTGAACCAACCGGAACCTAGAAGCCAAGCCCCTGAGCAGCCCGTACATGAACATGGCCCGGTAGCAGCGGCGCAGCAGAATCAGCAAGCAGCGAATAACACTCCGCCATTGCAACCTGCACATGAACTCGGTCCGGCCGCAGCAGCGCAGCAGGGCGGTGTTGGCCCAGATGCGAATTTGGGGGCTCCTCCCACGGTGCCGCCCCCAATCCAAGCGCATGCTCAGCAACCACCTCAACCCCAAGTACAAAATCGCACACCAACCTGGGCAGAAATAGCTGGGGGAGGTAATGAGGGTGGAGAAAACTAAATAGGGTTGGTATTGAAGCGGCAGGCCGTACAAGGGACCACCTGGCGCCCACCTGAAATAGTGTGCGTAAGTCAATGGCTGCCGGTTCGGGCTTTTCTGTCGGCCAGCGCTGGTGCA
>JBCCFY010000030.1:0-50690 GCA_039110515.1 Pseudomonadota bacterium | reverse complement strand
CAACTTGGTGCTGGCCACGCGAAACAGAGTGTTCAGGTCATCACAGTGTACGCTCATCGCCTATGCCATGGGCATTGAGTCAGGACACTCCCCAGCATTATGAATGCTGTGCTCTAACCAGCTGAGCTACATAGCCATCTCATAGTGTGGTCAGGAAGACCACCGGAAAGGAAGCGGGAAAATACACTTACATGCGATTCTAGTCAAGCTTCTTGCGCCTGATTTTCGACTCTTTGGCTTGCCCTAATTGAGTTCTCTGACCAATTGATTTCCTGCCTGAACAACCTGGTCTGTCAGTTTCTGTACATGGCTTATCTGCGTCTCTTTATTTGCCAAAATCAGGCGAATACCAGTTCGGCCTTTGTACTTGGCATAGTCTACATATGCACCGCCACTCTCTCGAATAAACTGGCAGATTTTGATATTCAATTCTACTGATTTTTCCTCGTTTAAATCTGGGTGGTAAAACCGAAACAGCACATTGAGATACGCTGCTTCAGCCAATATCTGCAACTGCGGCTGTTGTTTGATAAGTTGCAACGCATCTTGTTTTAAATACTGCAAGTAGTCTAACTTGTTGGCAAAGCCTTTTGTGCCAACTGCCTTCCAGCTCAACCACACTTTCAGGGCATCGGCGCGCCGACCGCATTGCAGAGAACGTTCGCCCAAATTGAACTGGGCATTTTGATCGGCATGAAACAGGTAGTCGCCACCGCCTCCCGCGGTGCACTCCTTAAGCGCGCCTTTGTGCTTAACGAGGATCACGCCCGCTGTGATTGGCACGTTCATAAACTTATGCGCATCCCAGGCAAAAGAGTCAGCGAGCTGGCTATCCGCCAACAAGTGTTTATGTCGCTCAGAGAATAGTACCGGGGCTCCCCAGGCACCGTCGATATGCAACCACATGCCGTATTTGTCGGCGATCTCTCGTGTTGGCCGCACAGGGTCATAAGCCCCGGTCACGGTGGTGCCGGCAGTCAGCCCGATAAAAAATGGCACATGCGCATCCTCCACGTCCTGGGCAATCGCCTGTTCTAATTTTTTCGGAATCATTCGACCCTGTTCGTCGGATTCCACGCTGCGCAGGTTGTCGGAACCGATTCCCAGTACATTAACCGCGCGCTGATTGGAATAATGCGATTGATCGGATACGTAAGCGATCAAGCGTTTGTTGCCAAGGGCGCTGTAGCCGGTATCTTTAAAATCGGGGCAAGCTCGATGTCGCGCCAGCATCATGCCAACGATATTAGCCTGGCTGCCCCCTGAGACCATCACTCCCTCCGCCTCGGTATAGCCTACCAAGCGGGCAAATTGCTCCAGCAGTTCCAACTCCATCAACGTGGCGACCGGGCCAACCTGGTAGGTATGCATGGTGCTGTTGTTTAAACTTGCTACCCAATCACCTAGCAGCGCTTCTTTATTCAGGCCTGAGTAGAGTAGTTTGAAGTATTCTGGGTGCGCAACATTCGGGCTGTAGTGAACATAATCCAGCAAGGCTTTTTCTAGTTGCTCAATATCGCTGCCTTCCTGCCCGAGCGACAAATCCAGTGTTGCTAATAACTCTGCTGCTGGCAGGGCATTCCCCACAGGCTGGGTCTGTTTTTGGGATGCTTTTACTACGCGCTGTAGTATGTCGAGTTGTTCTTGCATGGGGGTTTACACACTCTGCTGGTGGCTATTCTTCTGCGTAGTTGGAGTGTAGCCCGAAACGCCGCTGCTGATAATACAGCGAGGCAACCTAAACGTTAGATCAGAAAGCCAGGAGTCAAGCCGACTCTGAAAACACTGGCCATTGGTTCGCCAGTTTGCCATCTCTCACTGTTTGGATATCGCCAAACTGCAGGAAAACGGCTTCACTTTGAGTTGGCCTCAGAAAAATAAAATCGTCGACATCCAATTGCAGGTGGGCCGGGCCATTAACCATTTGCTGATTGGTGCTCTTGCCGAACAAGCCATTGGGGATTATGCCGGCTGGTGATTCATACTTTGCCATCCAGGCACCACCATAGATGAAGAAGGTCTGAGCCCGGTTCGGATTCCATTTCGGGATGACATTGGTTAAGCCTTCCAGGCCGGGTATCCGCGTTCCCTGCTCTTTCTTAAGCACCGGCGTGGCGATATAGGATGCTGCTTGCATGGAGGCCAGCGTATCCAGGTCAAAATCCGTTGGTTTTACCAAGCAAGACCCTGCCGATAGATCATTGCACACGGTTGAGCCTTTATGCAGTTGCAGCGTCGGGCTTCCGGCGCCATTCAAACATAGGGAGTTGATGTCTATGTTAGAAGCATGCTCAGCAGCCCGGTCTATAAAGCTCTGATAGATGGCCTGTGATTCGGAATAAGCGTCTGCTCGTTTCTTAATAATCGGTGGCAGTTTCACCACATGCGGGTCGTAGCCCATAAAGCCGGAGAAACTCAGAAACTCCGAATTAGCGGCAATAATATCCAGCAGTCCATCCAACTGTTCCGGAGACTTCAAGCCACCGCGATGCAGCCCTACATCCAACTCGATATTAATCCGCATCTTCACGCCGAATTCTTTAGCCAGCGCCAGGTATTGTTTCAAGCGCTGTTCAGAATCGATCAGCCATTGCAATTGTTCTGTAGGCGCGAACCCGGTTGAGAAGTCGGTGTGTTTATAAAAATATCGCACGGCGCCTATGGGCATGGGCTTGCCAAGCAAGACATCGGATGCAGGCATCTCCTGTGTGATCAACGATAAAAACGGCTGATGAAATACCATCAGCTTATTCGTATCGGCTTTTTGCATGATGTGTTTTAGCAGATCCGTGCTCGGCAGCGATTTAACCACCACGCGATACGCTGCCTGTTCATTCACTAAACCCTCGAGCTCAGCAATATTGTTATCCAACTGGTTAAGATCAATCACCAAAGTTGGTTTGGACTGACTGTTTCCTTTTAGTTGTTCATTAATATTTGAAAAATAGGCATCGTGTGGCGCACCCTCTTTACTCGGCTTGGTCGCAATAATCGCCGCCACGGCAGCGGCAACGGTGGTGAAAACAAAAAGTCGTCTATTCATGAGGCATCAACTGTTAGCATCTCAGGCAAACAAAGACTCAGTAAACTGATTAAAGAATCGGCCTGCTGGATCTATTTGTTTACGCACTGCTTTGAAGGGTTCCCACATCTCATATTTCTCTGCGAACTGGGTTGCGGTTAGCGTATTGATTTTGCCCCAGTGCGGGCGCCCATCATACTTTAAGAAGATGGGCTCCAGCAGCGCAAAGTATTCTTGAAAAGGCTCATCGTGAAATTGGTGGCAGCTGATGGCACAGGAATCCCGTTGGTAGAATGGACTCAGCCATACATCATCTGCCTTGATGTAGCGAAACTCCAGTGGGAATACCACGTTCGCGTTGTGCTGTTTAATAGTAGCCATGACTTCCTCAAGGCATTCCAACCCGCGCTCGGCCGGGACGGAATATTCCATTTCGTTGAACTTCAAACTGCGCACATTGCCAAACACGCGGTAACTGCGATTCACGCGCTGCTCGATATTTTCTAGCTCATTTTTAAGCGCTGTGTTCAACAGAAACGATTTCAGCCAGGGCAGGCGATCCGTCCACACTTTCATTTCCGCGAGCGTATTGGCGGAGTCGTCTACTGGCGGCGGCGTTTCATCCAACTCGGTTTCATCGAGGGTTTGCATCAGCACATAATCGGCATGGGGAAAGGTGAACATCTCGAAATGTCGACTGCTTTGGTTTAATGCCTCAGCCATGTCATAGGCTTCTTCCGCTGGCAAAAACCATTTCTTTTCTTCAATTTTGTAACTCTCTCTGATCCTGAGAGTCACATCAACCACCACACCCAGACTTCCCAGGTGATTTCGTGCGGCATTAAAAAGATCGGTGTTCTCGGTTGCACTACATTTATGCAGTTCACCACTGGCATCCACCAGGCTCATGGCGGCCACATCGGATGATAAGGAGCCAAAGTTGCGCCCGGTGCCATGTGTGCTCGTTGCCGTTGAGCCAGCCAGGGTCTGGGTATCGATATCAGGCATATTCAACAAGCCCATACCCTGCTCCCATAACTTATCACCGGTCTGCCCCAGCCGGGTACCAGCACCAAAGGTAGCGGTCATGTTCTCCTTGTCGACTGACTGCAAACCGCGCAAACGCGCCAGTGATAGCAGCATATGATCAGTTGGCACCAAGGGACTGAAGCTGTGCGCTGAACCCACACAGCGAATCGGTTTACTGCTTTCCTGCAGCAGCGTTTGCAACTTCTCAATCGAGCGCGGAGTTTCTCGCTGAGTTGGCTGGCAACTCAGATTTCCAGACCAATTACTCCAAGGCAAAATCCTGCGCCCATCTGCGCCTACTATGCCCAGGTTTTTCTCTGTCGAGAATGATGCGTCAGGCGACTCGCCCTCGCTGCAGGCCGGTAAAAATGTGGCGGTAGCCAGGCTCGCGCCCATCGCCTTTAGCAACTTTCTTCGACCAGCATTTAAGGGGATGTGTTTCATAAAGCTTGCTCCACCGCCTTACTCGGCTTTCGGCTGTGTCATGTAGTTAATCAGGTCTTCGAAATCTTCGTACGCACACTCCATGCAGCCACCTTGCGCAGGCATGTTGCCAACGCCGGTAATGGCATTGTTAACCAGGGGCTCCAGGCCTTGTGCAAGTTTCGCCTCCCACTGGCTGGCATCAAAAGAAATCGGTGCTCCGGTTCCTTCTGTAGAGTGGCATGCTGTGCAATAGGTGTCATAGAGTTCTACCACGTACTCATCAGCGGGCTCAGCGAAACTCATGGCACTGTAGAACAATGCGCTGATGCTGAAAACCATCAACACGAGCGATTTTAATTGTAGTTTCATCTTCATAAAAACCGTCACATTCAGTAAATCTATCATATTCCTACATGGACTCTTTGTAGCGTTGCATCCCCTTCTGGCCAATTCTCTCCAGCGTGGGGTAAAGTCGGTCCAGCAATGACGGGAAGAAGCCAACCAAGCGGCTGGTGAGCCCATCCGTTCTGGATACGTATTCTTCAAGCTTTTTACTACGCATGGCTCGTTGCACTACGCGAGCAACATCACCCACACTGGCCACGCTGGAAACAAAATTGAGCGGGCTGCCATCGTTACGCACTTCGTTTCTGAGCATCTCGGTGTCGACCGCGCTGGGATAGATGCCACTGACCGCCACACCCTTGGATTTTACTTCCGAGTGCAGAGCGGATAGAAAACCACGCAAGGCAAACTTTGTTGCTGAATAAACAGCCGTACCTTTCAATGGCGTTATTCCGCCCATCGAAACCGTGGTGATAATGTGTCCCCTGCCGCGTTTGGCCATGGTTTTAGCACAGGCCTGGTTTAACAGAATCGCCGAACGCAGATTCACGTCCAGGTGAAGATCAATCACTTCTTCACTTACATCCATCACATCGCCGGGAATGGCAACCCCGGCATTGATAAAGGCTAAGTCCAGTTGCGCCAACTCCACCTCATTGCAAAAGGAACGCAAGGCTTCTTTATCAGAGAGGTCCAGGCTGATGCACCGCGCATTTTGAAATTCTTTCGCCAACCGTCGGTTAGCGGATTCATTGATGTCCACCAACCAGAGTCGATAGCCCTGGTTATCAAGATCCTGGGCCACGCGCGCGCCAATGCCCGCGGCGGAACCGGTAATCAAAGCAGTCTTCATCATTCTCTCCTAGGCAGCAAGGCCGACCTGAGTCTTGACCTTGTCCAGTTCTTTCAGATAGGTATCAACATCAACGTAGTTTGCATTACGTTCAGTGCCCAGGTAATTATGCCCGCCTGAAAGATCCGGGCTGTGGTGCTGTTTCATCTCAGCCAGTCCCTGGGCTGCGCCGGCGATATCCGCCACAATCAACTCAGCCATTAGATCGAAGTTTCGGTAAGCGGCCGAGGCGAACTCTATAAAACCCAGCACCGCCATGTTGGCCATATTCCTTGGGAACATATTCATGTACAAATCCGGACGCCCGTCTTTACTCGGCAGCTCGACACCTTCAAGGAATGGCACGCTATGTTTGTAACCGGTGGCAGTAATGATGAGATCGATTTGCTCACGACTGCCGTCTTTAAACACCACGTGCTTACCTTCCAGACGGTCGATGTCACCCTTGGCGATGCAATCCCCATGACCGAGGTAATGAAGAATCTGCGTATTCATAATCGGGTGAGTTTGAAATACCTTGTGATCCGGTTTCGGTAAGCCGTAGTTGCGCAAATCGCCATTAATCAGGCGTAACACACCGCCGAATATTTTTTGTTGTAAAAAGAAAGGCAGCTTTGGCCCCTCTTCAGCGAACACATCCGCGGGCTTGCCGAAAATATGCTTGGGCACAAAATGATAGCCGCGCCGCACACTGAGAAAAGCCTGGTCGGCCGCAAAGGACGCATCGCAGGCAATATCCACCCCCGAATTGCCTGCCCCGACTACCAGCACGCGCTTGTTGGCAAACTCAGCGCTTGAGCGATACGTTACCGAATGCCTGATCTCACCCTCAAATTCTCCGGGCCAGGATACGAGGTTTGGGTTCCAGGTAACACCATTGGCGCAGATCAAATACCTGGCCTGTAAGGTCTCACCATCTTGTAAATCAAGTTGCCACTGTTGCTCAGCAACCTGCCGTGCTGAGATGACTTCTGAGTTCAACCGAATCTTGTCGAGCAATTTGAAATGGCGGGCGTACGAGCGAATATAGTCATGCAGCTGTCGATGATTGGGATAATCAGGGTAATGCTCCGGCATCGGGAAGTCTGGAAAGCCGGACAGCGTTTTGGACGAAATAAAATGCGCGGAGTCATACATTGGCGAATTAGGCGCATCAATATTCCAGATGCCGCCTACGTCATCATTTCGCTCCAGCACCACGAAGTTAAGCCCCTGTTTCATCAGCTGCCTGGCGATTACCAAGCCGGCTGGCCCGGCACCGACAACAATTGCATCATATGGTTGGTTCATAGTCTTGCTCGCCTTATTTTCTGGATAAAGTTATTAATGTGACTATTAGTCATGTTTATATTCGTGACTATAAGTCACGTTTAGTGTATTGTCAATACATGAATGAAAATCTGCAAACACGAATCGAACCTGGCCAGGATAGAAGCCGGGCAACCATGCAATCCATCATGGATGCCTCGGCCAGCCTGATTGCGGATTTTGGTTTCGATGCCGTGTCTATGACCCAGATAGCCAAACAGGCAGGCATGTCAAAGGCCGCACTCTACCGCTACTTCCCAAACAAGCAATCACTATTGATGGCGCATGCTGAGCGGTCCTTTAAAGTGCACCGCGAAGAGATGCAATCAGTCATGCAGAACAGTATTGAGCCGGAGGAAATGCTCAGAGCGGGCATTAATCATTACTGCCTGCAGCATGCGAACAACCCCTTCTTGCTGAACTTGCGTGCCGCGATTCACGCGGACCCGGTTCTCTCAGAGCTGGACCTGAAAGACAGCCGGGAAAACGCGGCCTTGCTAGGTGAATTCCTCAGCGAGCACTTCCCCTCTCTGGACCCAGTCACCATCGAAACCCGATCATTGCTCACCATGGAATTAATCGACTCGCTGGCCAGGTTGATTGCCCGGGTTTCACCACCGGAACAAAAGCGCATGGTGGATGAGTTTGTGCATCTGTTTTTCTCTGATATTACTTCACAGCAAAGTAGCTAAACGTCACTGATTAGCCTGTTCTGAAGAACTTCTTAGTTGACTTTAAAAACATTATGACCATAATGTTTTTACCTGAACACCGCCGTTTCCACATGCCTTCCCAATCCGACAGACGCAAACAAACCAGGCATGCTGCTCTGCAAGCTGCCAGTACTCTGATCGCGGAACGTGGGTACGCGGCCTGCTCAATTGCCGGGATTGCTAATCATACCGATTTCACCACCGGCGCGATTCAACACCATTTCAAGAACAAAGATGAATTGTTAGCTGCAATCATCACTGAATACCTGTTCGAAAATGTCGATCAGGACCTCCCTGCTGCTGTGCACCAACAATCAGTGAACCACCGCTGCCGTTACCTGGTTGAGACGATGTGGCGTTACTATGGTCATAAAGATTACGCAGTCGCCTGGGAAATCATTTTGAACAACCGCAGCAACCAGTCGCTAAGCCAGTTGATAGATGATTTTTTCCTAGAGGCAGAACAACGTGCCGGCCAGCTGGTGCAATCTGCTTTCAGTGATTTATCCATCACTGATCAGCAGGCTAAGGAGCTACTGCTGTTTACCAGCGCACAACTGCGCGGCATCTCCCTGGCTCGATTTTATGTCGGATCAGCAGCTAATGAATCAGCACAGCTTAACTACCTGATCGAGTTGTTGACTGGCAAATTACTGGCGCTTTCGAACGCCGTCGGAGAGGTCTAAAGATGTTAGTACATCAATGGCTAACCTGGCTTATCAAGTCGCAGTTTGTCTACGCGGCCCTTGGCATTGCTTTTAATCTTGTCAGTTTATTGGTGGCGTTGAGCACTGGTAGTACGCTGACCCAAAACAATCCCTGGTTGGGTATAGCGGTCATGCTCCTGGTGGTTGGCGCTGCCTGGCTGGGTCACAAACAACATCTGAAGTTGTTCGCGGTCTGCAACCTGGTATTACTACCAGCACTGACAATTGCCGGGGTGCTGCGACATGTTCCGCAGTTATTGGCCCTTGACTATTCCCAAGCGCTCAGCTCGCCCCTCTTTTATGGTTTTGCCATTAATCTGTTCGGCGTTGGGGTCATGCTTATTGGCTTGGCCATAGCCATCCGAACCCTGTTTAAATCTTGAACATTTTGTTATGAAAAAACTCATCATCATTTTATTAGTCCTCGCCATCACCATACCGCTGCTGGCATACCTTGTGGCCAGGGAACTTAACTCTTATCAGCTCGACGGAGAGATCTCTTTTTCCGGGCTCGATCAAACGGTGACTGTGCACCGCGACGAGAAGGGCATTCCCTATATCTTTGCCAGCAGCGCTGCCGACGCCATTCGTGCACAGGGTTTTATCGCAGCCCAGGACCGGGTGTTTCAGATTGAGCTTTATCGAGCGCTGATAAAAGGAGAACTTGCCGCCGTTATTGGCGAGGCCGGATTGAATTCGGATATCAGCATGCGGGTAGTAGGCTTGTACGACAATGCGGTTAGACATGTCGAGTTTTTGGACGATTCCAGCCGTCAGTTCTTGCAATGGTATGCCGAAGGCTATAACGAATTTGTGCAGAATCGTGGACATGAGTTTCCTTTCGAATTATCCCTGCTCGGTCTAAAGCCAACGACAATGAGCGTCACTGACCTGCTGGCAGTGCAGCACTTTGCTGGCTATGTGCAATCACGAAATTATCAAGATGAAATCCTGAGCTTGCAGTTGCTGGCAGAACTTGGCGCTGAAAGAGCCGAGGAAATTCGACCACTGAATATCAACCCGGATCGGTCGGTGAATCAGCCAGCACCTGATGCTGAGAGTGACGATGCAGCTGAACTTTATAAAATTTTTCCAGACGTAGCGCTGGCTAAGATCTCAAACCATAACCTGCCAGTATCACTCCCGGCATTGGGTTCCAACAACTGGGTAACAGGCGCCTCTAAATCGGTTGGCGAAAAGCCGATTCTCAGCAATGATCCACACTTGGATGCATCGGTGCTGCCTGGGCCCTGGTTCCCAGTTGGGTTATTCACTGACGAGATCAGCGCCATCGGCGCCAGCTTGCCGGGGGTGCCGGGTATCATGGTGGGTCGTAACAGCCATATCGCCTTTGGCGTGACCAATGCCTATGGCGACAGCCAGGACTTGTATATAGAACAGCCCGCTGATAATCGCCCTGGCCATTACAAGAATGGCTCCGAGGACTTACCTTTTAAAAGTAAATCCGTAAACTTGCGCGTGAAGGACAGCGAGGCAGCAGACGGTGTACGCGACCATGAAATCGTAGTTCGTTACACGGTGCGCGGCCCCATTATTTCGGATCACGAGGTGTTCGGCATAGAGAGTGACAATCCCATCGTATTGCGCACCGCAGCAGCGGAGGTTGAGGGTGGTTCTATCGGCCTACACAATCTGTTGTCGGCACAGACGGTAGCGCAAGCCGAAGCGGCCTTTGCGCAGATCGACCTTTTTTACATGAATTACCTGGTTGCCGATCAAAAAGGCAATATTGCGCATCGCCCGACCGGCGCAATTCCTAAACGCGATGATGGCGCTACTGCCAAGGTGGTGGATGGCAACGATGACTGGCAGGGCTTTGTCGCCAAGAATGAACTTCCCGGATCCATTAATCCCCGGCGCGATTGGCTGGGCACTTCAAATCACGATGTTATCCCGGATAACTACCCACATTATTACTCTACACATTTCAGCCCAAATTATCGTTACCTGAGAACCTCGGAATGGATGAACCAAGCCGCGCCGAAGAGCGCTGCTGACCATTGGAGCTTATTGAGAGACACCAAGAACAAGCACGCCGAGCGTCTAATGCCTACCATCCTCGCAGCACTCGCAGGTGACTCAGAAATGTCAGCAATAAGCGAGCAACTGGCTGGCTGGGATTTTGTGGACGACAAGAATTCCTTAGGACCAGCCGCCTACCACCTGATTCATGAATACCTGGTTCGGGTTATGCTGGAAGATAAATTGTCGCCGCAACTTGCGAACCATCTTCTGCAAAAGCGCTACTACTGGTTGCAGCGATTTGATGAACTGATTTTGAACGACGATCCGTATTGGGGCGACCTAAGCAAGACAGAAGCCCGTGAAACCATCAACGACCTGATTGTTCAGGCAGCAAACAAGGCCAAAGATCGACTGGCATCCACGCTGGGCGACAACCCGGATCAATGGCTATGGGGGCCTTTCCATGAGGTGAGTTTTGTCAGCCCCTTGCGTCAATCGGGCTTTGGCTCCGCGTTCCTGGGTGGTGGCACTCACCACGCGAATGGCTCAGGCGAAACCTTGAATCGTGGTCAATATTCCTTGAATGGCGGGCCCTATCGCAGCCAATGGTTTAGCAGTATGCGCATGGTGGCCGACTTGAACGACGATAAAAAAATCATGGCGTCAATCTCGGGTGGCAACGCGGCGCGGCAATTCCACCCGTATTACAAATCCCAGTTGGATGGCTGGCTAAAGGAAGAATGGTCGCCCTGGTGGTTAGATCGAGAGAGTGTTGAAACACATAGTGAACACCAATTGCGCCTGCTTGCCGAGTAAGCAAGCGCAGGATGCACCGCGCTCTCAGCCTACCACCAGGTGGCGTAGAGCGCCGCCAGGATCAGGGCCACACCCAGTGAGCCTAGATTGAAGCCACTGGTAGTTTTGAAGTTGATGCCTTCAAGGCTAACGCTGTTCTCTTGCTCTTTGGCTCCCTGAATAAACACAACGATAGCGGGCAACACCAGGCAGAGAACAAACACAATGCCGACCCGGTCGATAAACGGCAGGCTGGGCCACAACAATTTAAACAGTAGCGAGAACACCGCCGAACCGATGGCCGCCGTCAATGCTGCGGCAACGGTAGCCCGTTTCCAGAACACGCCAAGCACAAACAAGGCGACGATACCCGGTGTGAAGAAGCCGGTGAATTCCTGGATGTATTGAAAGGCTTGCTCGAAGTTACCGAGTAGTGGCTTGGCACAAATCATAGCGGTGATCAGCGCGGTCAAACTGACTATTCGGCCAACGGTTACATAATGCTCCTGGCTTTTCTCAGGATATTTATGCGAGTAGAGGTCCATGGTAAAGATAGTGGAAACACTATTGGTCATGGAACTCAAGGAAGAAACAATGGCCGCCACCAATGCGGCAAACACCAGGCCTTTAATACCCACTGGCATTAACTGCATCATGGTTGGGTAGGCCTGATCCGGGCGCGCCAATTCAGGCGCCAGGATTACTGCGGCAATACCGGGTACGACCACGATCAATGGCATTAACAGTTTCAGATACGCTGCGAACACGATGCCCGCCTGACCTTCTTCAATGCTTTTCGCGGCCAGCGTGCGCTGAATGATGTATTGATTAAAGCCCCAGTACGACAGGTTCATAATCCACATGCCGCCGATCAATACGGACAAACCCGGCAGACTCATGTATTCCGGATGATCCTTGGCCAGGATCATGTCGAATTTTTCCGGCGCTTTGGCCATCAGTTCTCCGAAGCCGGAAACAAAACCACCATTACTGGAAATCAGGCTTAGGCAGATTCCAGTGAGAATGAGGCCACCGACAACCAGCACCACCACCTGGATGATGTCGGTCAGGGCGACCGCCTTCAAGCCACCATAAAGTGAGTAAGCGACCGAGAACGCTCCGAGCAATATCATGCCGGTTAGCATATCGATGCCAGTCACAGTGTTGATCGCCAATGCACCAAGCCAGAGCACCGAGGTGAGATTCACAAACACATACACCCCCAGCCAGAAAACCGCCATCACATTACGCACCCGGGAGTCAAAACGCTGCTCCAGGAACTGCGGCATGGTGTAGATTTTGCGCTCAATAAAGATCGGCAGAAACACCTTACCGACCAGGATCAGGGTGATGGCAGCCATCCACTCGTAGGATGCAATTGCCAGGCCGATCACATAACCCGAGCCCGACATGCCGATAATTTGCTCGGCAGAGATATTCGCCGCGATCAGCGAGGCCCCAACTGCCCACCAGGGTAAGCCGCGACTCGCCAGGAAATAGTCCTGGGTGTTTTTCTTATGGCCTGCCGGCTCCCTTGAAACCAGGTAAGCCACCGAAATCAACATGATGACGTAGGCTATAAATACCCCAATATCGAGCGTGGTTAACTGCATAGTTGCTTCTCTTTTTTAGTAATTATTTTTTGTCCGGCTCTTCACGGCTGGCTGGCCTGCGCGGAGGCCAACTGAGTGCAAGGCAGGGTCACCACATCGGTATCATTCTGCTTTTGCACCACCTTGATATTGGCCACAGAAACATCAGCCACACCAACGGAACTGAGTTCAAACACGTCAGTGACTGATGCCAATGATGCTTGTGCTTCAGCGAAGCAGGCCAAACTGACGTTCATTTTGGACCACTGCCGCGCCCGTGCCGTGCCGGCAAACTCCGCGAGCGAGACCAGGTTTGAACAACCGGAAGCGCAATTCATCGCGAGGGCCAGTTCGTTTTCTGGCGCTCGATTCACCTTCATTTCAAATTGCAGCACGCCGTCTGCCTCACCGAGATCAACAAAGCTTAATGGTACTGGGGTTGTAAATGCAACCGCTCCGGTACCAGCCCAGGAAATTCGCCGCGCGTCTTCTTGCGAAACCTTGTCGATAGAGGACAGGATTACCTGGCCATTCTCGGTTTCAGCGCTATTACCGTCCACGACGGTTGCTTCGCTACCACCTTCTCTCAATTCAATTGACCACGGCGAATTGGCCCGCGACACAAATACCCATTGCTCACTCAGTGGATCATCTTCGCTGCGGCTGGAGCTTTCATCCAGATTGTTGGCCACTTCCTGGTGATCTGCATAACTGAGACCATAGCCATAGGCAAACAAGGGGTCATAATTCTCTTGCTCCTGGTTGAGGGTCACCTGGGTTGGGCGCTTCGGCCAGCTGAATGACAGCCTGCCCTGGAAGTCGTGCCTCGCCTGCCCCTCGGCATTGGCGATCAGGACATCCGCCACGCCGGCCCCTTCGGAACCAGGTAACCAGGCAGCGACAAAGGCATCTGAGGCGTTCAATTCTTTATTCACCCAGAGCGGTCGCCCTGAAACAAACACCGTGACCACCGGAATGTCATCCGCCTGCAGCTTCTTCAGCAATTCAATATCTGCCTTCAGGCCGTATTGATATTCAATATTGGCAATATCGCCGTGCCATTCGGCATACGGTTCTTCGCCAATCACCACGATGGCAACGTCGGGTTTGCCACCGGCAAAATCACCGGCAGACCATTCACCTTGCCCGTTAAGTATAGCTTGGCCACCCGCTTTGGCCATGGCTTCGGCTATGCCAGCATAAATACTGGTCGCGCCCGGGAAGTCTTCATTTTTATTGCCGGTGCCCTGCCAGGTAAGCGTCCAGCCACCGGCTTGTTGACCGATATTGTCTGCTGCGCTACCGGCGACCAATACCTTGCTGGAAGGGTTGATAGGCAAGACCTGCTGATTGTTCTTCAGCAATACCAGCGATTTACGCACTGCCTCGCGCGCCACGCTTCGATGAGCCTGGCTGCCGACCAGCTCGCCTTGCTTAATCTGCTCACGCTGCGTGATCGGCCCGGCGTCGAACAGACCGGCATGAAACTTGACCCGTAAAATACGGCGCACGGCGTCATCCAATCGACTCATCGGTATGCGGCCGCTTTTTACGTCTTCCAAGGTGTTTTCATACAAGGGCTGCCACTCCTCCGGCACCATGAACATATCCAGGCCCGCATTAATCGCCTTGGCACAGCGATCCACCGTGCAACCAGCTACCTGTCGATGACCATTCCAGTCGCCAACGACGAAGCCCTGGAAGCCCATGCGTTCTTTCAGTATGTCGGTCAACAGGTATTCATGACCGTGTAATTTCTTGCCATTCCAACTATTGAAGGAAGCCATCGTGGTTAACACATTGCTGTCCAAAGCAGAGATGTAACCCGCACCGTGAATGGCCATCAACTCGTCTTCGTCCACCGCCGTGTCACCACGATCAACGCCATTGGTGGTGCCCCCATCCCCAAGAAAATGCTTGGCAGTTGCAATCACTTTACCGGGCAAAAACTCGCCCTGACGAATTTCGCCCTGGATGCCTTGAATCAATCGCTTGGCATATTCGCGAACAATCTCAGGAGACTCGGAATAGGATTCGTAAGTGCGTCCCCAGCGATCATCACGGACCACCGCGACAGTGGGCCCAAAGGTCCAATCCAGCCCAGTCACCGCCAGTTCCAATGCGGTGATTTCACCAATGCGTTCGATCAGGTCCGGATCATTGGCTGCGCCAAGCCCAATGTTATGTGGGAACACCGTAGCACCATACAAGTTGTTGTTGCCGTGCACGGCATCGGATCCCCATAGCACCGGGATGCCAACCTTGCCATCAGACTCGTCCATGGATGCTTGATAAAACTCTTCTGCCAGGTTTACCCAGTCTTGCACCGTTGCGTGCTTATTGTTGTCGGGCGTGGTACCGCCGCCGTTAAGCACCGCGCCAATATGGTATTTACGAACTTCCTCTGGCGTTATGAACTTGATTTCAGGCTGGATGATTTGACCTACTTTCTCTTCAGGGCTCATCCGCGCAAGAATGGCTGACACCCTTGCCTCTATGTCTGTATTCAGCGGTGGGCTATCGGCTCGCTCGGGCCAGTTGCCTGGTTCAAGCTGCGCAGTCGTCGATGGTGAAACAGTCTCTTGTCTGTTCTGCTCGCATGCTGTGGACAGGCAAAGCGTAGCCAGCAAGATTAACAATAATCTCATTATTCTATCCTGTCTGTATTAGCCCCAAGGCCAATAGATCGAAAGGTTATGTGAAGGTTCGATGCCCGGTAAAAGCCGACCCCGCGACCACCAGCATGTGAGAGAGGAGTGATGGCATGCTGGTTGAAAGGTCGCGAAGTCGCCCGGTTACATCTTGTTGCTTGTGCTGTTAGAAGCGAGCAATAGCGCGCACCCCATAGGTGCGTGCATCGTTGAGGAAACGAACATTGGTAGTATTACCAACAATGGCTTTTTGTGACGCCACTTCATCGGTAATGTTTTGACCGTAAGCCTCGAAGCGATATTTGCCGCTTTCAGTGGTATAACCAATGCCCACATTGATAGTGGTGAAACCCTCTTGCATTTCAGGGTGGCCCACTTCCAATGCGGTGCGGCGCTCACCACTTAACAGGATGATGTCACGCTCGTTGAACTGGCTCAGGAAATAGTCAGAACGGTACTTGGCGAGGACCTGCCAATCGAACAAGCCGCTGCCCAACTCTATTTGCTGCGCAATTCGTGCGGTGATGGACAAATCTGACTGCAGTGGCAGACGATTACCAGACAGGTCGATCAACGGTGTTACGCCACCATTGCCAAAATCCTGCTCGCGCACATCGGCCACCGTGCCATCGGTGATTTCGCTATCAAGGATTGTTGCGAACAAATCCAGTGACAGGTTGTTATCGAAGTTCATCCGGCTTTCGAGTTCCAGGCCATACAGCTCTGATGCACCGACGTTACGATTTACCAGGGCGAAACCGTTACAATCATTCTCGCGGGTATCGAAGTTGATACAGGTCAGATCCTGGAATACCTGGTTAGAATAATCGTAGTAGAACGCGGTTGCGTTAAAGACCGCCGGATTGCCAAACGCTTCATAGGTCAAACGTGAGCCCACCTCGAATACCACGATATCTTCTGGCTCAAAGATTTCTGGTACAAAACCCTGGAAGCTGTCATTGAAGCCACCTGCTTTGTGACCAGAAGACACTTTTGCGTAAACCATGTGCTCATCGGATACGTCGTATTCAAAGCCGATACGAAAATCCACATAATCCGCCTCAGACGAGCCTTCCTGTTGCGCAGGAATAGTCAGGTTGGTGTAAGTGAATTGACCGTTATCCGGACAGGTTATAAAGCCATTGTCGATATCGGGCCGGGTAAAACAGTCGCCGTTTGCACGGCCATTTGCCACTGCGGCAATTTGTGGAATCAGTGTATCTCTAGCGCCTGGAGTGATAATGCCTTGCAACAGGAATTCGGCCTGCGCTTGCGGCGTATTGATTTGTGATACATCAAAGTTAGGTCGATCCAACAGCGCTGGAACAAAACCCTCGGTACCCAAGCGGGTGGCAACGCAGCATGCAAAATCGCGCGCACCTAGTACCAGTGCCCAGTTACCCCCAATCCCATACCGTGATTTGGACTCGTCGGTGTAACGCAAACCGGCGATACCGCGCAAACGCTCACTGAATTCAAAAGTCATATCACCGTAGACTGCGAAGGCTTCGCCATCCACGTCCGGCATGGTGAACTCAGTACCCGAGTAACAGCAGTAACCTTTATCGGCCAAGGAGAAAAAGCCCACTTCCTGGTCTTCATTGAAACCAAACAGGCCCACCGACCAATCCAGGCGTCCTTCGCCATTTGAACTCAAGCGCAGTTCCTGTACAAAGGCATCAGAACGGGTTTGCCAGAACTGGCCACTGAATACATCTTCATCTAATGCATCAACGCCATCATAAAAAATGCCATCTGAGGCGGCATTGCGTTGGTAGAAGTCCACGGTTCGGAACGACGCGTTGTACTCCAGGTCGAAGTTATCAAACTGGTGAGTAAACACGGCCTGGATTCCGGCAATCTCGTTTTCCATCTCACCTTGCAGTCCGCGGTAGCGTACATCGCGCAGATTCAGTTGATCCGGACGTAAACCGGTTTCACGCACCGCTGAATTGATATTGGTGCCAGGATAACCGGTACCGGATTCACTACCGAAGTCAGCGACAAGCAACAGCTCGCTGCGATCACTGATTTCGTTCAGATAGCTCACCCGAATGCCATAATCTTCCTGCAAACCGGCTGGTTGCAAGGATTGTGTACCGGCATTGTTGAAGCCGTAGTCACGATCCAGCAAGTAGCCTGAAATACGCAGGGCACTATGATCATTGATGCCAATATTGGTGGCGGCTTCAGCGCCATAACCACTGCGGCTGGCGACCTCTACTTGGGCGTAACCATCGGTTTCGCCAAAACTGGGTTTCTTGGTAATAATGTTCAAGGTACCTGCCAGCGCATTACGGCCATACAGGGTGCCTTGCGGCCCCTTATTAATTTCGACACGCTCCAGATCGTAGAACATGCCGCCCAAGCCGCGTGGTCGGGGTATGTACACACCGTTTAAATGGGGTGCCGCACCGGGATCGCCCAACTCGGTATTGTTAGATGAGCCCACGCCACGAATAAACAGTTCTACATTGCCTTCTTGATTGGCAATACTCAAGCCTGGCACGGCCAGTTGTAATTGCCGGAATTCAGTAATACCGGCGCTGCGAATTTCGTCAGCGGAAATAGTTTGCACTACTCCAGATACGTCCTGGATATTTTGTGATCGCCGATTCGCGGTCACGATAATTTCTTCCAACGTGGCACCAGACGCTGCTGGTACACCTTCCTCTGTTTGCGCGAGCGCACTGAGCGGCATTGCCAGGGCGGCACCGAACAGAGCTGAGCCTATTATTGATCGGCCTAAATCTCTCACTTTGGTTTTCATTAGATAATCTCCAACGGTTTAATCATTATTTTTCCGAGTCTTCTCGGCATGGAAATACTGTTCTTATTTGAAAATGTGGTCGACAAACTTTAGGTATTTACTCGAATTTGAACGTTCAACTTTCGGTAGTGCATAAAATCATACTTGCAGGATAAAGCAAACTCTTGCGCGGATTCGTTCAACTTTTTGATTAGCAAAAGGTTGAACAACACGGAGTCCAGCTGATCGGCGATGATCAGGCCTTTCACTCACCGATCAACTCGCAATGACGGCTACCGATAACAAAAGACAGGTCAGATTGGGCTGGACCGAAAAAATAGGCTATGGCGCAGGTGACATGGGTTTCAACCTGTACTGGACCACGATTGCTTCCTTTCTAGCGGCTTTTTACACCGACGTATTTGGATTATCGGCAGCGGCGGCGGGTACCATGTTGCTGGTCACAAAAATTATCGACGCCTTCACGGATCCGGCTATGGGTGCAATCGCCGATCGCACCCACACCCGCTTTGGCAAGTTTCGTCCCTACCTGGTCTGGGGCTCAGTGCCACTGGCCGTCGCTGCGGTGTTCACCTTTACCACGCCTGAGCTTGGCACTACCGGTAAACTGCTTTGGGCGTATGCGAGCTACACCTTATTGATGCTCTGCTACACGGTGGTCTCCACACCCTATTCTGCTTTGTCGGGCGTGCTGACCGCCAACAGCCAGGACCGAACTACGCTGATCAGCTTAAGATTCCTGTTTGCCTTTTCTTGTGGCGCACTGGTAAACCGCTTTACCCTGCCGCTGGTGGAGTACTTCGGTAAGGGTGATGAGCAGCTGGGTTGGAGCCTGACGATTGCCTTGTATGGAGTGCTGGCTTGCCTGGCATTTTTGATCACCTTCGGCACCACGCGAGAGCGCATCGCGCCACCACAACAACAGCACAATAATGCACGGGCAGACATTAAGGACCTGTTAGGCAACCAACCCTGGTTAATCCTGTTTGCCCTGGCGATGATCATTATGATCACCATCACCATGCGTGGCGGCTCGGCTTATTATTACTTCAAGTATTACGTTGAACGCCCAGATCTGATCTCCAGCTACCTGTTTTGGCAAATGATTGCCTACGCTTCCGGGGCGTGCCTGACGCCGGTGCTGACCCGTTATATCGATAAAGCACGCCTGCTGATGATATTGATGGCCATTGTTGGCACGCTTTCCGTGTTGTTCTTTTTTGTGCCGCGTGAGCAGATTGGGATGATGTTTGCCTTGAATATTCTGATCAGCCTGGCACTGGGGCCAAAGTCACCGCTGACTTGGTCCATGTATGCGGATACGGCCGACTACAATGAATGGAAACACGGTCGACGCGCGACCGCCATGACCTTTGCTGCGGCTACCTTTGCCCAGAAACTGGGTGGCGCCCTGGGCTCTGCCGTCATGCTATGGGTGTTGGCCGCGATCGGTTATGTTGCTAAAGAAGCGCAAAGCGGCGCCTCGATGTTGGGGATCAACCTGCTGCAAACGGCAGTACCGGGTGTGTTTGCTTTCCTGGCGGTAGTTTTCCTCACAAGGTACACACTGTCTGGCGCTCAACTGAAATCAATCCAGGACGATCTAGAGCAACGAAGCGTTGACCCGCAACCCGAGACAAACCCGGCATGAGCCTGGTCAGCAGTCAACCAGGGGCTATCCACTTACATAGCCCCACTAAAATGCCGCTGGCATCTGGCTATCTGTGGAATAAGCAAATGATGTTGCAAATCAATTGCCAGGGCTATGCGAATGCGCAGTTTATGCAACCGGAACCGGCGAGCTATGCCGGTGCACCGGTCCTGCAAGCGACCACATTTATGCAACCTGAACAGCCCGTGTATGCACATCACCCCGGGCGCTTCTTCTATATTAAGGATGAAGAAACCGGGTCGCTCAGTTCAATCCCTTTTGCGCCGGTTAAAAAGAACCACGACTCCTTTACCTTTATTGTTGAAGACCAAACCATTCGCTGGGATATAACTCAGGATGATTTGGTGATGAGTTTACAAGTCAGGCTCGATGAAGAAAAAGCCGTCGAGCATTGGACCTTAGCGATTAGCAATCGCTCAAACCAGGTGAAAAAACTGAGCATTTATCCCTACTTCCCACTTGGTTATCGTTCGTGGATGAATCAATCGGCCGACTACGATCAGGGTTTGCAGGCTATCGTTTGCCACCGCGTTTCACCTTACCAAAAGATCGACGATTATTACGCCCAGCGGGATTTTCTTGAACTCAGTTTCCTGATGGCTGAGGCAGAACCCGATTCCTGGGAAGCACGCCAATCGCAGTTCGAGGGAGAATTGGGTTTACATGCCCCGGCAGGAACGCAATCCGCTTTGCTTCAGCGCGGTGATGCTTTGTATGAAACGCCCTGTGCTGCGATGCAATTCCGGCGCCGCATTGCAAGAGGACAGGAAACCAGTTTGCGCTTTAGTTTTGGTGCAGCGCAAACTATGGGTCAGCTCAAACAATGGTCGAAGACTTTTTTTCCTGACGCTTCGACAACAAAGCGCCCCGACTTTAGATACACCAGCGCCATCAGCAAGCTATCCACACCTGATACAGCTTTTAATGATTTCGTAAACCTATGGTTGCCGAGGCAAATCCAGTATCACAATGACTTGCACCGCCTGTCGACCGATCCGCAGACGCGCAACTTTCTGCAGGACAGCATGGGCCTGGTATTCCTCGATGCAAACCGGGCCCGTCAAAACCTGTTGCTGGCCCTGTCTCAGCAAAACCCGGATGGCTCGATGCCGGATGGGATTCTGTTGCATCCGCAAGCTCAGCTCAAATACATCAACAAGGTCCCGCATTCGGATCACGGCGTGTGGCTAGTCATTGCCATCCATTGCTATCTGCGTGAAACCAACGACTTCGAGATACTGGATGAACAAGTGGTCAGCCATTATGAACCGGCAACCAGCCAGACAGTATTCTCTCGCGTATCTGCAACCATCGACTGTCTCGCATCATCGCGTGATCATCGGGGTTTGAGCTTCATCAACCAGGGCGACTGGTGTGACCCGATGAATATGGTTGGTCACCAGGGACACGGCGTTTCAATCTGGTTAACCATGGCTACCGCGTATGCCGCCAAGCTATGGGCAGAAATTTGCTCTCGGCATGGGAACAATGAATTGGAGAAAAAATACCTTGACCTCACCATGCATTGTAATTCGGCGGTGAACAAGCATGCCTGGGCAGGTAAATGGTACGCACGAGGTATTAGTGACGAAGGTCGGACTTTTGGTATCGAAGCCGATACAGAAGGAAAAATATTCCTGAATCCACAGTCCTGGGCCATGCTCAGTGGGGCAGCGGATGTCGACCAGCGTACGCGGATGATGCGCAGCGTCAACAATCACCTCAATACTCCCTGGGGCCTGGAGATGCTAAGTCCTGCCTTTACCACCATGCATGAGGATATTGGTCGGGTAACACAAAAGTTCCCAGGGACTGCGGAAAACGGATCCATCTATAACCATGCCGCTGCTTTTTATGTTTATGCGATGTATCTACACGATAAGGGCGAAACGGCCTTTGATGGATTGCGAAAAATGCTCCCAGCTGACGAAGATGATCACCTCAGGCGTGGTCAATTAGCCAACTTTGTTCCCAATTACTATCGTGGCGCCAGCCAGCAGCACCCTCGCACGGCAGGTCGCTCCAGCCAGCTATTTCACACTGGCACGGTACACTGGTATTTGCGCTGCGTGATTGATGGCACATTTGGATTGCGAGGTCACTTCGATCGACTGTTGATTCAGCCCCAGTTGCCGCATGCTTGGGAGCAGGCCTCAGTGGAAAGGCAGTTTCGGGGCGCTCGTTTTGACGTGAGCTACCAGCGCGGCAATGTTGGAGAAATCGCCATATCACTTGATGGTAGCAAGCTGGAGAGTCCGTTTATCGAAAACATCAAAGCCGGTAAACGCTACCGGGTTGAAGTAACGCTCCCGATTTTGGAGGAAGCAGCTCATGGATAATCAGTCACCACTACTGGTCGTTTGCATCGGCGTATCGGGAACAGGAAAAACCACGCTCGCACAGGCATTGGCGCAGCAGCTTGAGTGGAACTTTATCGAAGCCGACGATTTTCACAGTGAGGTAAATAAACAGCATATGGCCAACGGCAAGGCGCTGACAGATGAAATGCGACAGCCATGGCTCGCCAGCATTATTACCTACTTCAATCAACCAGAACACAAGGAACAAAATGGGGTGCTGGCATTTTCCGGACTGCGCGTACGACATCGCCAGGCCCTGCGCGATCAGCTAGATCACCGGATCCAGTTTTTTCACCTGATTGTTCCCCGCCATGAGCTGGCTACAAGGCTGGCAGCACGTGCAAATCATTTTATGCCCGCTTCGCTATTGGATTCCCAGTTCGCTGCTTTGCAAACCACGGAATTTGAGACCGACGTCACTCCGCTGGATGCAAGCCAGGAAGTTTCTGCACTTCTACGTAACGCTTTAGATGTGATTCGTAAACTAACACTGTAAATTCAAGAACCATGACTCATTTCCTTAAGACACTTTTATTGGCCTCACCTCTGCTGGTGGCTATTTCAGTTCTACCCGTGGCAGCCTATGACGCCCCCAAAGTGGAGGTACCCCCTATTATCGATGGCAATATGGATGACGTAGCCTGGCAACAAGCAAGCTGGCAGCCGATCAATCATTTAATTTTGGGGAAGACCGACGGTCCCGCAGACTTCTCGGGACGTTACAAAATCGTTTGGACCACTGATCGGCTGTATGTATTGGCGATGATCACAGATGACGTCTTGCTGGATCGCACTGCTAACCCGCTGGAGAGGTACTGGGAGGACGATATTTTCGAAATCCTCGTGGACGAGGATGCGTCGGGCGGTGACCACCATCATTCTTACAACGCCTTTGCTTATCATATTTCGCTGGACGACCAGGCAGTGGATATCGACGAGAGCGGAAACCCTCGTTTATTAAATGACCATATTGAAAGCCATTGGCAGCGCAGTATCGAGCACGATAGTGCGGTGCTATGGGAAATCAGTGTTCAGATCTACGACGATAGCTTCTCCGACAAAACGACTGATGCCAAGCCAATTGCGCTATCTGCCAACAAGACCATGGGGTTTATGATTGCCTATTGTGACGCGGATGATCCAGACAATGGGCGAGAAGCGTTTATCACGTCGCATGACATTGCCCCAGTGAATGGCGACAAGAATCGGGCCTACCTGGACGCCAGTGTGTTTGGCAAACTGGTGTTAGTCGACCAGTAGTCTGCATGAATAAATGACGTTGAGAGCCTGCGTCATTTGAAAATTTTATCTTCTGCATCCTTGCTATATACTGGCGTCTCCGTGAAGACCGAGGAGATTGTGAGTGGAGAAGATTATATTCAACACCCACGACATAATATTGTTGGTGACGATCTACCAGTGCATCTTGTTTGCGCTGCTGATCTTCATTGTTAACCACGAGCGCCGTCAAAACGATTACTTCCTGATTGGCTTTCTCCTCACGCAGGCGGCCATTCCTTTGCATATCCTGGTTAACTATGGCGCGGAATTTCGTTTTATAGCGCTGGCCGCATCACCCGATCTCTACCGGGTTTTCGAGATTGCTTATTGGTTAGAGGGCCCCCTGCTACTCTGGTATACCCGTTCGCTGGTGTACAAAGATTTTCGCCTGAAAAAAATAGACCTGCTCTATATCGCGCCGGCGATTATTTACCTGGTTTGGATGGTCTTTACCTTTTATTCCCTGGCCGAACCAATGAAGGTGGCCCTGCTACAGGATTACAAAACCGAAGATGGCTCAGTGGGACGTCACCTGGAAGGCTTTATTCGTGAATCGCTGCGCGTGTTTTTCAGTGTGCTGTGCTTGATTGATATCCGCCATTCCCGACAACAGATACGCGATCGGTATTCCAGCCTGGAAAAAATCGACCTGGGCTGGCTCAACCTGTTGGTGATTGGATTTACCGTAATTCGAGTGTGGGCGGTCTTTGTTTCGGTGGCCATTATTCTTACTGTCTACGGGCGCACACCGATCGACTTCAGCTTTATGGGCCTGGCCGGAAACTACACCACCTTCCTGTTGGTCAGCACGCTGATATTCTTCAGCCTGAGCCGCTCTTCCATGTTTGAGGGGGTGGACGAGAAAGTTGAGCCCCATCCTGAACCCTCGGCCGAGGTCAGCCAGGAGTTGGTCAAGAAGATCGAAGATCATATGGATCGCGAGAAACCCTACCTGGCCAATATCCTGACCCTGGAACAGTTGGCCAAGCAGATCGAAATCCCACCGAGGACGCTGTCCAACGTGATCAATCGTCGCTTCGAGCAGAACTTCTTTGAGTTCATTAATAAGTACCGGGTGGCAGAAGCAAAACGTTTATTGGAAGACCCCGACAATGCCCACAGCACCATGATCGATATCATGGCGGAATCGGGCTTTAACAGTAAGGCGACCTTTAATACCTTTTTCAAGAAGTTGGTGGGCTCAACGCCGAGCCAATATCGCTCCGCAAAGCTGGTGAACGGTTAATGCTTCTCTAATCAGCTCCTGAACCAGTTTCATCCGTTGCCGTCTCGCCGCGCTGGTTTACCAGGTAATAGATCGGCACGCCGATGATCAACAACACGATGCCCCACATGATCACCTCAAAGCCTGAACCAAGTATGGCGAATACCGAATATACTGCTGCACCCGCGGCCACTCCGGCCCAACCTCGGGCTGATCGCCAGGAATAGCGCAGCTCAGCAATCGAACTTGCCAATAACGGAATCATAAAGGTGAGCGTGCTCATCATGATCAGGAACATGAAGGCCCCGATTAAACCGCGCGAATAATTTGCGATGAGCAAGATCGAACCGAGCACGCTAGCCAGAATCAGCGACACATAGGGTGCTCCGCCCTGGTTGCGTTTGGCAAAGGCGGCCGGCGCCAGCTTATCCAGTGCCACAGCCATGGGAATCTGCCCGGTCATAAATATCGTGCCATGCAAGGCACCAGCAGTGGAAACCAGTGCTCCCACCGCAATAAGTTTTGGGCCCCAATCGCCTAACACAATCGCGGCCTCGGCAAACGGTGAGGTGGAACTAACCAGAACTTCCTGTGGCACCAGTAACATGACCGCTGCGGTGGCAGCGATATACACAAAGGCAACGGTCAGGGTGCCAAAGATAATCGCACGTGGGATGGTGCGTTCCGGATCTCTTACATCGCCGGCTGGCATCGCACCCGCCTCCATGCCCGAAAATGCCCACATGGTTAACAGAGCGGTTACCGCCAGCCCCTCAACCAGGGAGATATTCTTGGGATTAAATTCGGGCAGGTTTTGCGAATCACCCACAAACAGGCCAAGAGCGATCACCAGGAACAACGGTATGAGTTTGAGTACCGTCATCAGTAACTGCACCAACGTGGCCTCGCGAACACCACGGATATTGATCAGCGTGGATAACCAGATCAGGCCCAGCGCAATTAGCGTCTGTGCCACCGTGTTTTGCGTGAGATCAGGAATTAAGACGACCAGGTAACCGACAAAGGCGATCGCCGCTGCGGGGATGGCGATCCAGTAGGCTGTCCAGTAGCCCCAGGCAATCAGGAAGCCGGTCAAATCACCAAAAGCTTCCTGCGCGTAAACGAACACACCACCACTGCGGTTAGTTCGCGATGACAGGCGAGCGAATACCAGGGCCAGTAAAATAGAACCACCACCGGTCAATATCCAACCGGCAAAACTGAGCAAGCCATAAGGAGCTAGCACCGCCGGCAACAAAAAAACGCCGGAGCCAATCATGATTCCCACGGTTAATGACCAGCAACTCCAAAATCCCAGGCGTTTGGGTTGAGATTGCTGGCTGGTCTGCGGTTCAGTCATGCTGGGGTACCTGGTTTACTAGTGTGCTTATCGGTGAGTGAAGACCGGCCCGGATTGGCTAGCCGTTACAGATTATCAGAAATTGCAGCAAAGGGTTAAGGTGGTCCCATTGGCGCCTCAACTGTATCCCGTATAGACACTATTGAACAAATCGTCAATAAATGTATACTTTTGCCTCCTGATGGATATGTAGACTTAGAAACCTTTGCCGCCATGCCCCTGATTGTCAAACTAATCAAACTTCTAGCAATGTCGCTGATTGCGCTGCTGTTCGCAGTGTGGGTTTATTCATGGTTTGCCTACTGGTCTGATCTGGATTGGGACTATCAGCACAAACGGAACTCGGCGCAGCTCAGCGAGTTTGAGCAAGGCGCGGATGATGGCTTATATAAAATTTCTCTGAACGAGATGGAATACCGTTTGTGGGTGACCGGCATGAATAACAGCGGACCCGCAATCATCATGCTGCATGGCTTCCCAGAGGCAGCGATCATGTGGCAACCGCTGATGGAAGCCGCAGCGGCCCAGGGCTATCGAGTGGCCGCTTTTGATCAGCGCGGCTATAGCCCGAACGCACGACCCAAGGCACTGAGCGACTATAAATTGGATATCCTGGAAAAAGACGTCATCCAGATGGCGGATGCACTTGGCTTTGAGGATTTCAACTTGGTGGGACACGATTGGGGCGCGGTGGTTAGCTGGGCAGTTGCGATTCACTATCCGCAGCGCATCAAGACCTTGACCACGCTCTCCATCCCACATCTAGGACTGTTTTTTGATGCCATCGAAACCGATGAAGCGCAGGGCAAAGCCGCCGCGTATATGCCCCGATTGCGCATGCCGTTCTTACCAGAGTTTCGTTTTCTGAAATCCAAGCAGGCCTTTATTCGCGGCTGGTTTTCCAAACTACCTGAGGAACAGGAAGCGGAGTATTTGCTGCGTGTGCGTGAACCAGGCGCGTTTACTGCCATGCTGGACTGGTACCGGGCCAATATCCCGGCGGATTTAATTCAGGATGAGTCTGTCTATACGCCAGTGCGCATGCCGACCCTGTTTATTATCGGCGACAAGGATTCCATCGCACAGGCACATATTGTGGCCAAACAGGATGCCTATGTGGACGCGCCTTACTCTGCACTGCATTTGGACACCGGTCATAACCTGATCCAACGTAAAACCGACGAAGTAGTTAACGCGGTGATGTCACACCTGGGCAAGTATGCACAGAGCCATTACGCAGAGATTCAGTCTGAAAACCGTGAGTAGCCCACTCAGAAGTTACTTGTGACGTCGCGCCGCTTGAATTTTTTCAATGTGGCATTACTGAGTTCTTCACACTAACTGTGGCAAATTTCGTTATAAGTAAATTTTCTACTCGCCAGTGTACTTTCTTGTACACTCATCAACTGAATACGACTGACTCGACACATTATGGCTGACAAAGACACCACTTATACTCCTCCAAAAGTCTGGAAATGGGACGCCGGCAGCGGCGGCCGCTTCGCCAGCATCAATCGCCCTACCGCAGGTGCGCAAATGGAAAAGGAGCTGCCAGTTGGCAAGCATCCGTTGCAACTGTACTCACTGGCCACCCCAAATGGAGTGAAGGTGACGGTATTGCTGGAGGAACTGTTAGCCATCGGTGAACAGGGTGCTGAATATGATGCGCACCTGGTTAACATCATGGAGGGTGAGCAATTTGGCAGTGGCTTCGTGGATATAAATCCAAATTCCAAAATCCCAGCCCTGTTGGATACCAGCACCGATCCCTCCACGCGCGTGTTCGAATCCGGTGCCATCCTGGTCTACCTGGCCGAAAAGTTTGGTGCATTCCTTCCAAAAGACGGTGCCGCCCGTGCTGAGTGCATGAGCTGGTTATTTTGGCAGATTGGCAGTGCGCCTTACCTGGGTGGTGGCTTTGGTCACTTCTATGCCTACGCACCGGAAAAAATCGAATACTGCATTGACCGCTTCGCTATGGAAGTGAAACGCCAACTTGACGTATTAGACCAAACCCTCGCCAAACGACAGTTTTTATGCGGTGATGATTACAACATCTCCGATATGGCAAACTATTCCTGGTATGGCAGCCTGGTGATCAATGATTTATACGATGCGCAGGAATTCCTCGACGTAACTTCCTATAAAAACGTGTTCCGCTGGGCCACCGAGATCCAGGATCGACCCGCCGTACAACGGGGCCGCCGGGTAAATCGCGCCTGGGGCCCGGAAGAAGAACGCGTATTAAATCGCCACGACGCCAGCGACCTGGATTAAGCCAGCCGCTGACGGTTCGCCGGGCACATTACTCGGTCAGGCGCAGACTGCGAAGATTGGGATCGCTGGCGATATCCGCCTCGTGAAAAGGCAGGTCGATCCATTCGCCGCGTGAGTACAATTCAGTTTGGTCTGCGTAATGTGGGCTGTCCGACTCCTGCGACTGGCTGTAGGTTAGAATACCCCGCGGCACCACCTTGCCATCGTCGTCCCAACTGACCACCTCCATGATGCTATTACCATGAATGATCGGTGAGTAGCCCACACCAGGTTCTGGGGAAAGTTGCGTGACAATCATTGAGAAGGCACCGGCCCAGCCTTCGCCACCAGGAATCGCGATCTTGCGATCGCCTCTGCTGGCGTACTGTATCTCACCGAGCGGTGCATCCAGGGCGATTTGCGACTTGGCTAATGTTTCTTGAGCGGTTTCAATCGCGCTCACGAGTTTGTCTACCACGTCTTGATCATCCACCTTCAGACCAGCGGGCGTATTAACCGGGTCAGCAAGATCAAAAGCTTGTCGGTAAATGGATGAATCGCCGAGTAATACGCGCATGATCTCGGTCCAGATATGAGCGCCGCGGCTGTCGTTGCGATGCGCACGATCCCAGTTTGCCAAGACCTGGCAACTTTTCGTGATGCTGCTTCGGTCCGGTGTGCAAAGGGTTAAGAGATCGTCCAGCAACAATTCGGCACCAAAGTTGCGATGGGTATCAATAAGGCTGGTGACCACATCGGGTTGGATTGGTCCGGCCTGGATTAGTTCCTCAACATACTTCAACCCAGCGCGGGTGCGTAGACTGCGCGCGGTACGCTCCGGCCCGATAATCGGCGAATAACCTTCCAGCGGGGCTTTTGGATTGCTTAACCAGTAACTGTCATTGGAGTTAGTAACATAGTCATCGCGCACCAGCTTGGGCATGACTTCAGTCGGCATGGCGCCAGCGATTTTGGCACTGGCATCCTCGCGCCACTCGCAATCGGGTTTGCTGCCATCCAGGATCACCATCTTGGCCCGCCCCACACGGGCGTCTGCCAATTTGCACTGCGAGAACAGCTCAGCATCCACATTAGGCACCGTGGAGATATCTGCGTACAGGGCACTACCTGCGCTGTCTGCCGCAATGGTATTAACCCACGACACGCCACCAATATTCAACGCTGCGATGATGTCATCGACGTTTTTTGCTTTGCCCATGGCGTCATAGGTAGCCGCGGCATGGAAGTTATTGAGGTTGGCATCCCGCACGGCATAGGCTTCGCTGCTGTTCCAGGGCAAACCCTCGCGCTCGACGATAGGACCGAAATGACTGAAATAAACCTGTGCTTTTTCGCCATTGCTTAACGCTACTTCACGCACCTCCATCGCGCGATAATCGTCACCATAGCGATAGCGAGTGGGGTCTGCTGGATCAAGAGCTAGTTCATAGAGGGTTGCACGCATGCCAGTTGAGACGGTGTGCGACCAGGCGATGTCGTGATTAAAACCAATCGACACCCCTGCGGTGGTGAGCAGGCTGGTGCCCATCACGTCAATCTCACCTGGCAAGGTCATGTGGATAAGATGAAAGCGCGACGGTCCGGACCAGGGGTAGTGAGGATTGCCAAACAGGATGCCGCGCCCATTAGCGGTGACTTCACGACCAAAGGCCACGGCATTACTGGCCAACGGGGTTTGCTCGTGCAATGAGTCATTTACCTTAAGTGCGGCCGCCTCCTGCATCTCCTGCGCTTCATCTCCTGTGGGTGGCTGGGCAGCAGCCATGTCGTTCAGATAGCGACCCAGGCCGTAGCGAATTCCCACTCCGAGCGTCAGGCGGGTCACATCGGCATTGCTGATGGGCCGCACCCATTCCTGCCCCTGGCAGGAGGCTGGCAACTTGCCCTGGTGATCCGCCAGGAAGCGATTATAGCCAGCCACATAGCCCAGGCTGAAGGCAATCGCTCTGGGCGACTGGGCTGCGGCGTATTCGGCAAGCCGCGCATCGGTCACCATGGCTCGATGGAACACATCGGAAGCGCGAAACTTGTCACCAAAAAATTTAGTCAGATTGCCGTTTACCGTCACGATGTCGCGCGCCATCACACACACGCCGTCGGTGGCCGTAGCATAGGCGAAACCATAGCCAAGACTGGTCCAGTCGTCGGCCTTTACGTGGGGAATGCCGTAGCTGGTCCAGCGGATATTCACATCAATCTGTGAGTCATCCGCCGATTGGGTCAATGGCTGGGTGTTGCAACCCACCAGGGATATCAGGAGCATAACAGGCAGGATTAAACGGATATGGCTAGTAGATTTCACGTGGACGGCACCCCTGGTTATTATTGTTTGACAGGCCTGCTACAGCAGCGCTGCAGCGGTAGAGAGACTAAAGCTATCACGTTAAGTGCATGGCGTCGTCAAATTTGGAAACGCGAAACACGGCGGTCGGACGATTGTCATTTCTTAAAGCGGGTGAGCTTGGTACACTGCCCGCCCCAGAAGTTGACTAAAACGAGGAAAAACATGCTCGAACAATTATTTTCTATGCAGGACAAAGTGTGTGTGGTGACCGGCGGCTCGCGTGGCCTGGGTTACTACATGGCCAAGGGATTCTTGGCGGCTGGTGCAAAACGTGTTTATATCACCGCTCGAAAAGCCCCTGCCTGCCTGGCTGCTGCAGAGGAGCTTTCGGAGTTCGGCGACTGCGTTGCCATTCCCGGAAATGTCAGCTCCATGGAAGATATCGAGGCTCTGGTTAAAGAGCTGAGCGAGCGTGAACAGACTATCGATGTACTGGTTAATAATGCTGGCGTAGGTTGGCTCGAACCATTGGAAGACTTCTCCGAGCTGGGCTGGGACAAGGTGATGGACATTAATGTCAAAGCCCCGTTTTTCCTGACCAAGGCGTTGCTACCTTTACTCAGCGCAGGTGCAACCGCTGACAATACTGCCAGCGTAATCAATATTGGATCGATTGCGGGTATTTGCGGCGAGACAGATACCTTCAGCTACGCGCCGAGCAAAGCAGCCATTCACCAGATCACTCGTAACCTGGCGGTGACACTGGCTGATCACCATATTCGCGTGAATGCCATTGCACCGGGGCGTTTCTTCAGCAAGATGACCGAATACGCCAGTCAGAACCAGGAAATGTACGAATCAGAGATCGCCGTCATCCCACTGCACCGTTGGGGCAGCGAAACCGACATCAGTGGCGTGGCCATCATGCTGTCCAGCACCGCAGGTGCGTTTATAACCGGGCAAATCATCCCGGTGGATGGCGGTACGACGCTGGTGCGTTAACTGCCTTTACCCGCCTCAGCGTGGTCAGACTTTGCGCCTGCTCTAAACAGCACCAGCACAAAGCTGGCCACGACGAAAGGAATCAGCCGCTCTGCAATATCACCCGGCGCGTTTGCTTGAAATGACAGGACCACAGTCAGGGCAAAGCCGGTCAAAATTGACAACAGTACACCCACTGCCTTAATTCTTGCGCCCAGCAAACGCGCAAACAATGTGGGCCCGAAAGCGGCACCCAGGGCCATCCAGGCAAACAGTACGCGACTGAATATTTTGTCGGGTAAGTTGATTGCCACCAGCACCGCTACCAACACCAGGGCAACGATCGTTATGCGTGAGATCAATAAAACCGTTTTTGGGTTCTGATTCGCTAACCCCAGGTCGTGAGCAATCGCTGCCGCCGCTGATAATAGCTGACTATCGGCTGTAGACATGATTGCAGATAACACCGCTGCCAACAGGATGGCGGCGAACACCGGCGGAAACAAGCTGTCTAACATGACGAAAAAGATTTGTTCGGAATTTTCCAGCCCACCGTGTAAAACATGACCCACCAGGCCCACAAACCACATGCCGAGAAACACCACGAAGTACCAGCCGATCGTGATGAGCCGGGCCTGGCGCATGGCTTTCTCATCACGCAACGCCATGATGCGCGCCATTAAATGCGGTTGGCCATAGGTGCCGAATCCGATACTCAGTCCGCCGCTCACTATTCCAACCGCGACCAGGCCCGCATTGGCCGCGGTAAAACTCAGTTGCGCGTCGGTGGATACCTCTATCAAACCAGCAATCAAACCATCAATGCCACCCACCGCAACAAAGGCGCCAATCGGCAGCACGATAGCAGTCAGGGCCATTAACGATCCTTGCAAGGCGTCTGTGACCGACACCGCCCAAAAGCCACCCAACAGGGTGTAGATCATAATAATAAACGCGCCGAGCATGATGCTGTTGCTCATCGACATGTCAAAGGTGGTGGCAAAGGTATTGCCCGCGCCCTGGAACTGTGCGGCAATATAAAACACAAATGAGAACACAATGATCAGGGATGAGGCCCAGACGATGGCACTGCGGATTCCGCCGCTGCTCTGGTGCACGACCACCTGGGTCAGCGTGATGTGTTCATGCTGACGACTGAATTTCATCAAACGTGGCGCGATCCAGTACCACACCACGAACATTGACGTAATGGATCCGAAGGCGACCCAAAGGGTCGACAAGCCGTAGACATAGGCGATGCCGCTCAAGCCCAGCAACACCCAGGCCGAGGCAGCACTGGAGGAATAGCTCAACGCCGCTACCACGGGACCCAAACCGCGACCGCCGAGGAAAAAATCATCCCCGTCACTAGTGCGTTTTGAAGCCCAGAAGCCAATACCCACTAACACCAATTTATAAACCACCAGGGTTATTAGAACGATTTGTGCTTTATCCATAGTAAATTCATTTTTCAGTTCTTGAGCAACTACCCGGTCAAAGCCGTACCTTGTATGAAAGCCTGCATAGAGTGAACGTGTGGCACACTATTCAGCCACCCCGATGACACCCTGTTGGAGCAATTGCTCAACCTGCTGATCGCTGAGGCCGGCCTCCAAAAGTACTTCGGCACTGTGCTCACCCAGCAGCGGCGGTGCTGATCGGATTGACGCGGGTGTCTTGGCAAACTCTATCGTCGGTCTGGTCATCCGCAAAGCCCCTTCTGAAGGGTGGTCGATCTCTTGCCAAAAGCCGGAAGCCAGCAATTGTGGATTCTCGAGCAGATCATCGAGTTCACTAACCCGCATCATCGGGACTTTGGAGTCGCCGAGTAAATCAAACCAGTCCTGACAGTTTCGCTCGGCCACGATTTCACCAGTAAGCCGATAGGTTTCGTCAATGTTCTCCAGACGCCGACTCATGGTCGAAAATCGCTCGTCGGTAACCAGCTCAGGATGACCTGCCTGCTCACAGAAACTCTGCCAATGATTATCCCAGTAAGGCAACAGCGCAATGTACTGGCCGTCTTTGGTTCGATAGGGGCGACGATGTTGCGACAAGATGCGTGGATAGCCAGCGGGGCAAATAGCGGGTTCAAATGACTGTCCCCAGAGATGCTCGATCATCACAAACGACACCATGGTTTCAAACATCGGCACGTCCACAGACTGCCCCTCTCCTGTTCGCTCGCGGTGGAACAGTGCGGCGAGCACCGCCTGCACCACGTTCATGGCGGTGGTTTTATCAGCAACGACGGTCGGCAAGTAGCGTGGCTCGCCATCGACCATGGCCTGCAGCGCTGCGTAGCCACTCACGGCCTGGATGGAATCATCCAGAGCACCCTTGCCACCCCATGGGCCCTTCTTGCTGTAACCATGGGTGGCGCAATAGACAATTTTAGGATTGATGCTTTTCACCTGCTCATAATCGAGGCCCAGGCGCTGCATGGCACCCGGTCGAAAATTGTGCACCAGCACATCGGCCATCTTGATGATTTCCAGGGCTGCTGACTTACCTGCCGGGTTCTTTAGGTCGAGCGCCACCGATCGCTTGTTGCGATTACAACCTAGGAACATGGAACTCATATTCGCAGTGGTTCGGAACGGCCCGAGATTGCGATTGGTATCACCTTCTAACGGTTCGATCTTGATGATCTCAGCGCCCAAATCTCCCAGCATCTGACAGGCCAGGGGCCCAAGAACAACACTGGTGATCTCCACTACGGTGACGCCGTGCAACGGCCCGGTCATGGCTTTGGTCATGCGACGGTCCCACCACCAAAATGGAATACCAGGGTTTGAATTTTCAGTTCGTGGGTCATGGTCGAGTATTTATTATTGAAGTTATGGCGCTTGGAGAAGGAAAAAATCCTGCGGCTATTATATGCCGAAGTGACAGCGAGTGGTTGCATTGACAGCCCGATTCTATCCTTGCGCAGCACCGGAAACGCACCGCGTTAGTAACTGCAAAGGAGAGCAACAAATAAACTCATTGAGCCTGTTCAACTAATGCTATATACCGCCAAGGAAACGTCACAACTAATTTCATACCGGTAAAAATTGTCCAATAAAACTCGATACTTAGCCAAAAATAGCCTGCACTGGCCGGATTTGAAAAATAAGTGACATTTGTCATTTAGCGACCTTGAATTTTACTGGACATTTAGTTAAATTGATTTTGCAGTACTATCCAGCCCCAATGATTGGGGTGAACTACCCAAGACTCGGTCCATGCAGTTTCGAAGACTACTTTTTGCAGCAGCTTGTCTGCTTGCGTGCGCTGTGAGCCTTCCCACTCATAGCAAGGACGCAGAACAGATCACTAAAAATGCCAAGGGCACTCTCGTGCTCGAAGGCATGGTCGTGTATGGCAAACGAGTCCCGAGCACTGAAATCCAGGTGGTGACTGATTCCGAGCTGATTGATAGCCGCGGACTTCAACCGATCAAGCTGGCGCTGGAAAACGCCTACCGCCCTAACACCGGTTTCAATATCGAGTTTGCCCCTGATTCCTCGGTGTTAACGGCCACTGGTCGCGATAAATTAGACCTGATCTCGCATGCAATGAAGCTCATTGACAGAGAGCTGGCATTTGAGGTGCATGTTGGCAAAGATCCCTCTGCCCGGCCTAATTATCGAACCGAACTGGCACTGGACCGAACCCGTGCAATTGTGAAACACCTGAAAGTGAACAGGCGGGTGAAAAACCTGTTATTTGTTCCCGGTGACCATCAGTCTCCGCTCGCCGATACACCACACAAGCACCCCGTTGCCACCAGGCAACAAAACGTGGTGTTCGTGAATGTCAGCGAGAACCTGGCCCTGGCTGACGCCGCCCAGGTAGCCAGTACTAAAACTGGGCCGAACCAGGAGACCTTGGGAACGGAATAACATCGCGGATGTTTTCCATCCCGGTCACGTAGTTAATCAGGCGTTCAAATCCAAGGCCAAAGCCGGCATGCGGAACGGTGCCGTAGCGACGTAATTCCCGGTACCACCACAAATGCTCCGCAGTCTCCGCGTCCGGAAATCGTTTGTCCAACATATCCAGGCGTTCCTCGCGCTGACTGCCACCGATGATTTCGCCGATGCCAGGCACCAGTACATCCATCGCCGCGACGGTTTTTTCATCGTCATTCATGCGCATGTAGAAAGCCTTGATATCCTTCGGATAGTTTTTGAGTACCACCGGGCCTTTGACATGTTGCTCAGAGAGAAACCGTTCATGCTCCGAAGCCAGGTCAGTACCCCAGGCCACCGGAAACTCGAATTTCTGTCCGCTGTTCTGCAAAATCTCGATTGCGTCGGTGTAATCCATATGAACGAAATCCGAGTTGAGCACTGCGTTTAGTCGATCCAGCACACCCTTATCCACGAATTTTCCGAAAAACTCCATATCATCGGCACGCTCGGTGAGCACGGCATTAATGCAGTGCTTCAGAAAATCTTCGGCCAAGGCCGCGTCGTCATCCAGGTCGGCAAAGGCAATCTCGGGTTCGACCATCCAGAATTCTGCCAGGTGGCGGCTGGTGTTGGAGTTCTCGGCGCGGAAAGTAGGGCCAAAGGTGTACACCTTAGACATGGCCAGGCAATAGGCTTCGACATTAAGTTGGCCGGACACGGTCAAAAAGCTTTCGCCACCAAAAAAGTCTTGCGAGAAGTCTGTTTGTCCTTTGTCGTCTCTGGGCAAATTGGCCAGATCCAGGGTTGAGACACGGAACAACTCGCCGGCGCCCTCGGCATCGCTACTGGTAATGATGGGCGTGTTGATCCAGTGGTAACCGTTCTGATAAAAATAGTTGTGAATGGCATTGGCCAGCGTATTGCGGATTCGCGTCACTGCGCCAATGGCATTGGTGCGCGGCCGTAAATGAGCCTGAGTCCGAAGAAACTCAAAGGTATGACGCTTCTTGGCAATTGGATAGGTTTCCGGATCATCCACCCAACCTACGACCTCCAAGGCAGCTGCCTGGATTTCTACGGCCTGACCCTGACCTTGCGATTCAACCAACTCCCCGGTGGCGATCACTGCGCAACCGGCACCAAGATGGATAACTTCGTCTTCATAGTTTGCCAACGTGTCAGGAGCCACGATCTGTATAGCGTCAAAACAGGAACCATCGTGCAGGGCAACGAAGGAGATGCCTGCCTTGGATGTGCGCCGGGTGCGCACCCACCCCTTGATACTGACCTCAGCACCGATAGCGACTTCGCCCTTAAAAATGTCGGCGACCGAAAATTTATTCATTCTATGTTCTCTTATCTTGATTCGTGGGTAGCTGGCGTGATTGCACTTGTATTAGCGATTGCTCCAGCAAAGGTATTAAAGCCTATAAATCCTCAGCAGGATTGCTAGTGTCGTGGACCTGTTTTATCTCAGCATCCAGCGCCGCCTTGCGAGTGTATAACTGGTTCAGCTCGTTGGAAACAGACTGAAATCGAGACTCGGCGGCCACCAGGGATTCATTGACTTCATCCACCTGCTGTTGCCAACGAGATTGTTCCTGGTTGATTTTTTCCTTTTCCTGCTCCAACCGTAATACCTCATTGCGCAGCGGTTCGATCGCGTCCACACGCTCTTGCATCAGGTTTTCAATCTGCTTGATTTCGTTCTGCATGGTGGCGATATCAGCGCGCAGCGCCACGATGGCATTTTCGCTGTCTGCTATCTCGCGCAACAATTTGCTTTGTGCCGCCTCTTCGCGCTCGGTGAGGTTGCCCTGGTTGTCAATCTCTCGTTGTTTGGCCTTAACATCTGCCTCGGCTTGGCGGAGATTTCGCTTCTCATTCTGCACGTTTTGTCGGGCCAGCTTTAGCGCTTCGCGTTTGGCCGCCGATTCCGCCTTGGCTTCTGCCAATTCGGTTTCTTTCACGGTCAATTGTGACTCAAGCAGAGCCTGCTCCTCCTTCGCTCGTTGGATCGAAGCCAGAATGTCTGCTCGCTGGCTATTCTTGTCATTGATAGCATTCTCTACCTGCAGCCACTTTTCCTGTTCGCTGTCGATTTTCGCCTGGCGTTGCTGTACTTGCCTGCGCAGATTCTCGATATCCTGGGTAAGCTTGTCTAAATCCTTTTGTTGATCTGTGAGCACCGTCTGCTGAGAATCCTGGTTGAGTTCATAGTCGGCGGCGCGCTGATTGCGCACGTTTATCTCACTTTCCAGGCGTTGCACCTGGGCCGACAGTTCGCTCGCTTCGGCATTGGCTGCACTGACTTGCTGCGATACCGCGACAATTTGCCCTTGCAGACGCTGCATCTCAACTGTGTAGTTTTGCAGGAATTTGGTGTTGTTTTGCAGGTCGTTTTGCAAGCCCTCGATTCGCTGGCGTGACTCCAATACTTCTTGCTCTTTGCTTTGCAACAGTCTGCCGGTGCGTTGCAGCTGGTTCTGCACCATCGCAAGGTCCTGGTTGGCAGCGTCTACATCGGCTTGCATGGCCTGCAGTTCGAGAGCCAGTCCTTCCTGCTGCTGTACATTCTCAGCGGTCTCAGATTCTGCCGCTGGAATATCTGTAAGCAACATCTGCTCCAACCGTTGTTTAGCGGCCGCCAGGATTGACTGGCTGTGGGCTATATCCTGCAGGATGCGTTGCTGCGTATCTGTTGATTGCGCGGTCGCGTTCATACTGAATGACCACAGTGCCAGAACTGACAACAAAACCACCGATTGTGCTTTCCAATACATAATTGATCGCTTGTATTTTTAGTTATTACTCGTCGCATTGCCGCGGCCGAGTTTAAGTTGGCGCCCATTATAACGATTTACGCTCTACGTGTTGCGAATGAAATCACTTCAAGCGATCGGGCCAGGCATTTCTGTCCTGATCTGTAATCGTCCATGCTACTATTCGGCTCTTTGAGCGACCCGGTTTTCCACCACCTCTGATTACGGGGTTGCTGCGCTTAATGCCGCTACCAACTGTTCGCGCCTATGGCTATTCAGTACAGACCTGAAATCGATGGATTACGCGCCCTTGCTGTCTTAGCAGTCATCGTTTATCACGCTGAGTTCTTGTTGGGTGACGAGAAAATACTGCAGGGCGGATTCATTGGCGTTGACGTTTTTTTCGTCATCTCAGGTTATCTGATCACCAAGATAATACTGCGCGAAATGGACGCAGGCAGTTTCAGTTTTCTACATTTTTATCAACGTCGCGCGCGGCGGATTTTACCGGCCTTGTTTACTGTTATGGCGGCTTCCATTGCCTATGCCTGGGCATTGTTATTGCCCAAAGCGATGCAGGAGTTTGCAGGTTCCGGGCTTGCCTCACTGGCCTTTGGTTCTAACTTCTGGTTTTGGCTGGAAGACAGCTACACCGCCGAACCCAGCAGTTTGAAGCCCTTACTACATACCTGGTCACTGTCGGTTGAGGAACAGTTTTATGTCCTGTTCCCCTTGCTGATGCTACTGATCTTTCGTTTTGCCCGGTCCTGGTTAATGGTGATTTTTGTTGTTCTCTTTGTGGCGTCCTTGTCCTGGGCGAGCTATCTCAGCGCCCATGCCCCTGACAGCAATTTCTTCCTGCTACCTTCGCGCGGCTGGGAATTGTTAGCGGGTGCTCTGCTCGTGCGTTGGGAAGCAAATCGCCCCCGTGGCCATCCTCGCTGGATGTCGCTTCTGCTGCCTGGTCTCGGTGTGTTGCTAATTGTGCTGGCGCTGATATTTATGCGGGATGACATGGCTCATCCCTCCCTTATCACCCTGGCCTCGGTATTTGGCTGCATGTTGGTGATTATGTATGGCGGCCAGGGCGATTTTATCTCCAGGATATTGGCCAGCCGCCCACTGGTATTTATTGGCTTAACCTCATACAGCTTGTACTTGTGGCACTTTCCGGTTTTTGTCTTCGCGCGCGTCAAGGAGGACTTTGACAGTAACACGGGAAAACTTGAGGCCATTGCCATCTCGACCGTGCTCGCGCTGATCGCCTATTACCTGGTGGAAACACCTGCCCGTAAACGTCTTGGCACACGAACCTTTACCTGGTTGACTGCCACCACCTTCGCTGGATTGCTCGCCGTCTTTAGCTGGATCTACCTGACCGACGGCGCCAGGTTCCGTGTCTCCGACGACATCAGCAGTGTGGTGGAATTTAACTACTGGGACGACCACACCAAGGAGAAAATATTCAGCACCCATCGCAACTGTTGGTTAGTGGAAGACGACTATGACCTCAGGAATCCCTTCGCAGAATGTCGAGCAGCAGAGCCGACCAACACCGACCTGCCCGAAATAATGCTGATTGGGGACTCACACGCTGGAAGCCTGTTACCCGGCCTGGTGCAGCAGTTCGCTGGCCGCGCACAAATTTTGCAACGAGTGAAATCCAACTGCATTCCGATCTTGGCTCGCCTGCGTCCTCAAACAGATACTAACCCCTGCTTTGCAGCTTATACCCAGGTCTTTGATGAGTTGGAGGAGCGGCAACCAGAAGTGGTGATCATCAGTGGCCGCTGGCGGCCCGTGGACTATGCCAAGTTGACACAGCAGCTACAGTCACTGAAACAAAGTATTCGATCCCGCATTGTACTGGTGGGTGCTTTTATCTATTGGGACCCACCGTTACCAGAAAGGCTCAAACAGGAGCTCGAAACCAGCCCGCTGCAATTTCCCGAGCTGCTCGCTCCGCATACAAACACCTTTGTTATCGAGGCGGCGGTTAAACAGATTGCGATTGAAACCGAGGTGCACTACCTGTCATTGACCGAGGCTTTTTGCGAACAACAACGCTGCCGGACTCGGGTAAACAATAAGGCTGATGGAATCGTTGCCTGGGATCACGACCATCTCACCCAGGCCTCTTCAGAGTTTCTGCTGAGCACCTATGAGCCCTTGCTGAGCAAGCTGCTGGAAGCTAATCCTTAAACACCCGAAAATTGGGGAAATCCGCGAGCGCCAGCATTTCCTCATCCCCGCGGCTGTCGCCATAGGCGAAGATAGCCTGGTAGTCGCTGGTTTGCAGGGATTGATTGAGTCTCGCAACTTTTTCCGCACCCGTGCAGTTGGCACCCTGTAATTTGCCGCTGAGCACTCCTTCCTGCGAACTCAACCTGGTGGCGATCAATTGCAGCCCTTGTTGTTCACACCAAGATCGCAACCAGTCCTGGGCGGAGGCAGAAACGACGATCACCTCATGTCCAGCGTCTTGATGGTCGATCAATCGTTGCCGCGCATCCTCACGTACATAGCGATCCAGCTGATTGGCGCTAAAGTGATTGGCCACCTCCGCAAAACGACTTGTTTGCCAGCCATTGAAAAACCACGCCAACAGCGACTCCTTGGCGCGCTGGTTAGCAACGAGCCCCAGGCGATTGGCGACCAGCATGGGCGACAATACGGCCAAACCAAGCAGCAACCGCGGCAGACCGACCGCGTGTTGCAGGAACAGGAACATGCTATCTCTGGATGTCAAAGTGCCATCAAAGTCAAACAGCGCCAGGTAGCGCTTATTGGTGGCGGCCCGCGGTAGTGTTGTCGGTGTCAATACGGTATTCACCGGGCTCAAAGACTGGTGCGCTTGAAAATGAATTCCGGCAGGTTGCGAATCACTAACATGATGAGTCGCCAAATGGATTTCACGTAGATGACATCCTTCTTCTTAACAGCAGCCTGGTAAATCTTGTCTGCCACCGCTTCCGGGCTAGCGGTTAGTTTCTCAGGCAAGACCATATCAGCAGTCATCTTGGTACGAACGAACCCGGGCCGAACCTCCAGCACATGCACGCCCGCTGCAAACAGTCGATTCCGCAAACCAGACAGATACGCACTCAAACCTGCTTTGGCTGAACCATACAAGTAATTACTTTTTCGACCCCGATCCCCGGCCACTGAAGATATCGCGATGATCGAGCCAGAGCCGCGTTTCTCGAATTGATCTGCGAACGGGTTCAGCATGTAGCAAACTGCGTTGTAATTGGTTTCGAGGATTGTCTCAGCCGCGCTCAATTCTGTTTGCGCCTCGGCCTGGTCGCCCAGATAACCGACCGCACACAACACGGCACTGGGTAATTCTGGTAATGCGTTAAGCAGTTGTTCCCGGCTCTCCCGATCCCGAATGTCCAACTCATAAAGGTCGACCGCCTGTTGTGTTCTGATGTGCAGGTCATTTGCAAAGTCTTGCAGGCGGTTCACATTACGTGAAGCAAGGCTGACCCGGTAGCCCGCCGTAGCAAAGCGGGTTGCAGTAGCTGCGGCGATATCACTGCTGGCGCCAATGACCAAAAGATGATTATTCATAGTGATGTCTGTTCGTTTGACTATAACTCCAAACGCTGGGACTGCAAGGAGCGAAACTTGTGCTGCAAATTACGCTCTTGCCGTAAGGCGCGGAATCGCTTGATGGCGGGATAACCCTGTTCAAAAACTTCTTTAGAAACGCGCGAATCTTTAGCCAGGTAAGTGCGACCTCCGTTAGCAACCACAACCTTGTCCAGATCATCCAACAGCGCGAACACGGATTTTTCATATTTAAAATCCAATGCCAGGCTATAGCCTTTCAGTGGGAAGGATAGGTAATTGTCGTTCTCCTCGCCATGTAACTTCAGGACCGCCAGAAATGATCCTTTCTTTGCTGTGGCGATTTTTCCCAACACTTGTTGCAGGCCAACATAACTGTGCTGCAAGGGGAATATTACCTGGTACTGCACAAAGCCCTGTTTGCCGTAAGCCCGGTTCCAGTGCGCGATTGAGTCTAATGGATAGAAAAAACTATCCAGGCTGGCACTGGACTTTTTTACCGTTCGCAATTGCCGGTGATAATACAAGACGTTAAACACCTTCACCGTTAATGAGTTGAGCACAAAGCGCGGTAGGAAAAAGGGCAGGCTGAGGCGACGCCTGGGTGCATAACTTAGATTCTGATCAGTTTTAAACTCACCGGTCGAAACATGTGCACGCCCCAGTGCGGTACCGCTTGCCAGACAATCAATCCAGGCCACGCTGTAATCAGCCTGCGCCTGTTGTTCAAATATCTTGAAAGTCTCCTGCAGCGAATCGGTCTTGTAAGTACAGACTGACAAGCTGCTGGATTCAATGCGCTTAAGCGTTATCTTGGCTTCCAGAATAATTCCGGTCAGGCCCTGCCCGCCACAGGTTGCACGAAACAAATCGGGGTCCTGATCGCGGCTGCAAACAACTGTTTTTCCCTGTTCCTGCATCAGAGTGAGTTCTTCCACACACTCGCTGAAACAACCCTCGATATGATGATTCTTGCCATGCACATCCGAGGCAATCGCTCCGCCTACCGTAATCAGTTTGGTGCCCGGCGAAACTTTGAGAAACCAGCCCCGAGGCACAAATACCTGCAATATATCGGATAGCATACAGCCCGCCTGTACGGTCAAACTGCCCTTCTCTTCGTCAAAGGCCAGGAAAAACTTGTGTCGCTTGGTATCAACCAGGTCCTCCCAGAGCGCACTGTCACCATAGCTGCGCCCATTGCCATACGCAATCAGGCTGTCGGTTGAGTCGATATGGCCGGCTAACTGCTTGCGATCCTGAAGATCAAAGACACGCGACTGAATACGCGGATTATTGCCCCAGCCACTCCTAGTTTGCATGGCCGTGACCCCGGTCGACAAACACCAGGCGCTTGTCGATCTGATATTTAAGGTAATAGCCGATCGCCAGGCCCAGCGCTCCACCAACGTACTTCGCATAATCAACGGCGAACATCACGTCAAAGCCGAGCTCAAATAGCCAAAAGATCATGGTAGTAAAAACACCCACCAGCGAGTAAGCAAAAAAGGTTTTTGAATCCTCTTTCAAGCTCTCTGCCCGGTAGCCGAAAATATAATGTTTATCCAGCAGGTACTTGGTGACCAGGCCGGTCGCGGTACCGAAGGCCAGGGCCATCAATATGTGAGCTGCGTCCGCTGTCAGGAAAAAATAACCAGCCTGGGTGAGCAGGTTGACCATGGTCGCAATCACTGCAAACAGAGAATACTTGAGCGCAATCACAGGTAAAGTGCCAGGGAAAAAGACACGATCCAACTAACGATCACGCATTGGGTAAACCGATCCCGTAATACAACCCTGGTCGGCGAGCCAGCGTTCTGCATCACCAAGGTCAACTGCAGATATCGAAGCATGCCTAACACGACAAAGACCGTGGTGAGGTAGAGCCAGCGGCTATCGCCAACCGCCTGCTCCCCAACCGAGGTGGTGTACACAATGTAAGAAACAATAATCACAGAAGCCATGATGGAAATTGCAGAATCCAGTAACTGGAGATTGTAGCCATCAATGACTTTACGCATTTTTTCGCCGGTGCGTTGGTAGATCAGAATATCGTCGCGCCGTTTGGCGAGAGCCAGAAACAGGGCCAGCAAAAATGTCATGATCACAAGCCAAGCAGACAGCGCCACCCCGGTTGCCAGTGCACCGGCAAACAACCGCAGAACAAATCCAACGGCTATGATCGTGATATCAACAAGAGCCAGGTGCTTCAGCCACAAGCAGTACAGGATGTTGAGCACAAGATAAGCCGCAAGCACCACCAGCACAGATGTTGAAATGTTCAGCCCCAACATCAAGCCAGCCGCCGCGGTAAGCAACATCAATGCTACCGCAACAGATTTACTTACCGTGCCTGCAGCCAACGGCCGATGTTTTTTGACCGGGTGTTTTAGATCTTCGGAAACATCGTGGTAATCGTTCAGGATGTAAATTGAACTGGCCACCAGGGAGAAGGCCACGAACACCAGCAATGCCTGGAACAACAAAGCTTGCTGGCCTATCTGCCCGGCAAAGAAAAGCGGCGCAAATACAAATACGTTCTTGATATATTGATGTGGTCTTAGTAGCTGAAGAATAGGCATAGCAATTCACGGGTTTGAAATCCAATCAACACCGGGCGTTTAGACATTCCGACAAAATTGTAGCAGTTTATCGAGATCGTGCAGTGGTTTAGTCTCGATGTGAACCGAATAACCATGGTAGCCGGCTATACAGGCCGAGCAGTAACAGCAGTGCGCCAAGTTTCATTAAATCATCCGATTTTCGTAGCAACCAAAGGGTGAAATACGTCAAGCTACCCGCCGTTCTGGGCTGACCAAAGCCAAACCACCGCGTATCGCTTTGATCTTCTGCCACCAGTTGAAAAGGCTCCTTGGGTGTTTTTATCCAGATTGGACGCCAGTTTCCTGCCTGTGCCGCGTTCACCGAGCGGGGCTGGATCGGCGTAATGTTCCCTGATCCTATTTCACGAATTCTCAGGTTCAAGCCTTCAAAGCCGAGAAAGCCGGTGACCGGAATCATCATATAGGGTCGATCCAGCATAAAGGGTTCGCTAACGTATTTACCCGTTGCCTCGTTGCGACCCGCCTCCCTGTTGTATGAACCAAGCACCGCCTCACCATTATAGGTCAACACGAAGCTTGCACGCTTCGGCGCGAATGTACCGTTCAGGACAAAGGCGTTTTGTAAGCCCAAACCAGTCGGTTCCTCAGGCACTTGCAACTGGTAATGCAACATATTCTTCGACGAAGTCTCGTCAAGAATAGTTTGCAATCTTCTGCCATTTGGAAAGGGCACTTCACGATGCGCTTTGTCGTGTAAATGCTCTGGCTGTTTGGTAACCAGGTAGTTTCTGACACTGAAGAATTGTGAGGTGTTCAGCCGTTCGCGATCCTCTAGCGTAAAGCGGATAATCTCTGCCTGGTAACCAAAAGAGGCGACAAAGGTCAACACCCAGGCGAAGGTGACAAAGTTTTTCAGCCATTGCCAGACGCCTGACTCCAGGCGGTAAAGAAGACACAAGGCGAATACATTGGCTAACACCGCCAGCGACAGGAATTCAGTGTAGCGCCGGGCCGGGCCATCCCCATCAAGACCACGTGCCAGGGCAACTGCAACGGCGGTCGCCACGCCAAATACAAACAGGGCAACCGTGAATGAAGAGATTCTACTAATCTTCCTGGGATGGGTGAAATACGACAACAGTAACAACACACAGGGTAAGTTGATGAACCACATTGGCCAGGTTTCTGTGCTCAGCGGCCACGACATGGTTTTTGAGAACGATGTCCAGGCCTGATACAGATTTTCAGGTCGTACCGGGGTTGATGCATCGGCGTAGTAAACGATGTGAGCCAGCCCTGTGACGGATGCAACTCCACTGGCAATCAGGGTTGGCCGGGCCAGTGCTCTGGTTGAGCGGTCGAAAATGCACAACCAGACCATGGTGGCAAACACAGTCACGGCGGCCAGGGCACCGCCGGAGAGAGATTGTGATGCGGCAAACAGACATATCACAGCCGCCCACCAGGACCCGGAGTATGGTTTGGCCAATGCACCCCATAAACCCACCACTACCAGCAATATCATGATGTATGTATGGGTTTGCATTGCCCACAAGATGCTGACCAGAGAAATCGGGAAAGCCCAGAACAGCAAGACAAAAACGGTGGCAGTTAAGACACTGAGCTCGCCTTGGCTCCGGCGGACTATGATTAACAGAACTCCGGCAATCGCCGCCGCCAGCACAGCATTCGCAACCTGCACCACTTGCACATCCCACTGCGCTGAATTCAGGTGGAATAGCACGATGTTCAGAATCTTGGAGTAGAAATAACGATGGCCGTTATTGGTTCCCAGCAGATCGGAAAAGGCGAAGGACTCGCCCGCGTACTGAGCAATAATCCAACCGACTCCCCAATCGTCCCAATACGGCGTAATGGTGCCATAGGCATCGATCAGCATCAGCCTAGCTGCCAACACGATCAACACCAGGGCCAGGATTTGCACGGTCGTTAGACCGCGGTTCTGTGTCAGGGTGTCAGGCATAGATCAGGTTCAGTTCTGAAAATAGTCTTATAGGTCCGTTTTGTTGCCTTACTTGGCATTGATTAAGCCGAAAATTTTATCACGCGCAATCATGATGAACACGGCGTAAGACAGGAGTTTGTTGAATAGTCGCCGACCCACCCCCATATACAACTTTATTAAAACAAATCTCGGAGTAACAATGAATACCGTAATAAATCAGGTGGAAACCAACGAAGCGGAAGCAAAAAGCCATGCCCTGGTCTCGTATTTATTACAGTTAATCGGCCTGTTTACCGCTATCCCAATGCTATTTGGTGGAATCTGGGCAATGGTCAAACGCAGCAGCGCTACGGGTACGATTTATCATAGCCATTACACCAATGCGATTCGCACCTTCTGGTGGACCCTGGGTTGGACCATCGTCGGCTGCATCTTCCTGTTCGCGGGTATCGGCTTCCTGGTTCTCGGCATTGTCTGGTTGTGGGCCTTGTACCGCCTGGTCAATGGAATGGCCAAAATCATGGCCGACGAACCCTATCCTTTATAGTCGATATAGATTGACCGGCTAACTGGGTAATCAGTCGTCTTGCAGATTGGCAGCACCCTGCAGTGTTGCAAAGCCAGTCAGGGGATCAATTTTTTCCTTGCCCTGAAGAGTTCGGATAATCCGATACAGCATGCCGCTGGCGGAGCCATACAACAAGGCATTCACGACCATATCATCCTGATCCACGCCACGTGCGGCATCCAGTAGCTTGCGGAATGTCTTCACAAAGTTTTCGCTATGACGGGTACGAATCTCTGTACCAAAGAACACTTCTTTAAGGGCTTCCTCGTCGCCTAGATGACGCGCTGCTAGGGACACCATCTTGCGGATAAACAGGGCGGAATCGCCACTTGCTGACTCGCTGCGTAAAGCCTGATATTCCTCTGCGGTGATTTCACCGGAACCAGTTTCACCGCAAACTGATACATAATGAAACCCTGCTATGGAACCGAGTTGATCTTGTACCAGGCTCAGTAACTTGAAATAACTGTTCCGTTGAGAATGTAGTTCCTGGCGCTTGGCGCTTTGCTCCTGCAAACGCACTGCTTCAGTATTAGCCGATATTTCCGATTGCTGCATAAAGTGGCCAATGACCAGCCACAAGAATGCTAACGGCGCAAAGGCACCTTCGAGAAAGCTGCCAATTTCTCCGGTCGGTAATTGTACAAACATTGGCCAACCTACTATCCCGGTCAGGTAGACCAGGCCCGCAAGTATCCATACTGCAGTGAGACAGATGCCGAATAGGACGCGCCAATCCAGTTTCTTGCGCATATTTGTTTGATTGTCGGAACTCATAATACTAAACCACTGCATCGGCAGATCGATAACTCACGTCGAACGTCAAGCCATAGTTTGCCACGCCGGTTGTGAATTTGGGGCCAACTCAGCTCAGGAAAATATGCCCTTAAACAGGAAGAAGAACAGGATAGCGAAGCCGGCACCCGCGGGCAATGTGACCACCCATGACATAAATATATTGCCGACTACTTTCAAATTCAATGCACCGATACCTCTGGCCAAACCAACACCCAACACCGCACCTACCAGGGTGTGAGTGGTTGATATTGGCAAACCCCAGGTGGAGGCAAACACCACCGTGGTAGCAGCACCGAGTTCAGCTGCAAATCCGCGACTGGGCGTCAATTCCGTGATTTTTCGACCAATGGTGGCCATAACCTTAAAACCGTAGGTTGCCAGACCGACCACGATACCGGCACCACCCAGCACCAATATCCACCCCGGCAACGCCGACTTGCTGGCAATCTCACCACCGGAACCGATTACGCTGGCAATCGCCGCCAGTGGACCAACCGCATTGGCCACATCATTGGAACCATGCGCAAATGCCATTGCTGCAGCAGTGAAAATCATCAAAATAGCAAACAGGTTTTCTACATTGGCAAAGCGGTTTTGTTCCTCGGACTCGCCATGCTCTTTGACCCTGCTGAGCATCCAGCCACCGATAAGCGCCACAACAAGCCCAGCCACTGCAGCGATTGGCATCGAGTTTAGGAACGTACTGCCAAGACCAAAATCAATATTTAGCGCGGTGTTTTTCAAACCCTTTATCAGGGTAACCATGGCGATCATGAAGCCAACAAAAAACATATACATCGGCACATAACGCTTGGCATTTTTAAAGGGGTTGTCGGTATCCAGCACCAACTTTTGCACGCTGATAAATAAGGCGTAAGAAATAGTGCCAGCCAATACTGGCGATACCACCCAACTTGCAACAATGGTGCCAACTTTGCCCCAGTTGACCGCATCCACGGAAATACCAACCGCTGCAAAACCAACCAATGCACCCACAATAGAATGCGTGGTTGATACCGGCCAACCTTTCATACTGGCGATCAGCAACCAGGTGCCTGCCGCCAATAGTGCCGCCATCATGCCAAACACCAGCAAATCTGGCTTATCCGTTATCAGGGCTGGATCCAGAATGCCTTTGCGGATAGTAGAGGTTACTTCACCCCCCGCAAGATAAGCCCCGGCAAACTCAAAGATAACCGCTATGATGATGGCCTGTTTGATAGTCAGCGCACGGGAACCCACGGAGGTTCCCATGGCATTTGCGACGTCATTGGCGCCGATTCCCCAAGCCATAAAAAAGGCAAAAATACAGCCAAGAATTAACAGGACATGCCCGTGTTCAGCAATTATTTCCATAGTGTTTGGAGAGAGTAGTGTTTGTTGTTATTTGTTGTTTGCGATTCTGCCAATGGAGACAGTAATCAGTGCGCAATAAGCAGCTGTAGCTTGCCGCCGGCACTTTGTGCCGCATCGGCCAGCTCGCCGACCCATTCGATGACCTTGTAGAGAAAAATAACATCTACCGGTGGCAAGCCCGCTTCCAGTTCAAAGAGTCGCGCGCGAACCTGGATCTGCATTTCGTCATTCTCATGTTCCAGGCGATTCAGCTCCTGGATCAATTCCGCGACCACATCGAGAATCCGGCCCTTGAACCCCAGTTCCAACAATTCGTCCATCTCGTTCACTGCCTTGACCGCTTGGGCTGAAGTCTCAGTTGCCAGTTCCACATAACGGATCATCATGTCGGCGATTTCTTGCGGAATTTGCATTTTGCGGCCAATCATCAACCCGGCGACGTCTTTGGTTAGATTGGCGATCTCGTCCTGGCGCGTCACCATCACCAATAAGTCGCCACGATCCACCGGCATCATCAGACTATTTGGCAAATGTGCCCGAAGATCGGTTTTGGCCTTATCAGCGGCATGCTCCAAATCAGAGATTTTTTGATGAATTTCACTCGCCCCATCCCAGTCTCCCTGGATAGTGGCCTGGATAAATGGCAATAATTGTTCGGCACATTCGTGGGCCAAAGCAATATGTTCTTGAATGGGCCTGATAGGCGATTGCCCAAACAGGTTACTAAAGGGGGTTCCAGCCATGCTCGCTCCGAATATGTATCAGCATTGTTAGTTGGCGCCGATTGCATGGATCGGCGCCAACAGAATTACATTTGGGACCTGGCAGTTAGTCCTTGCCCACACCCCACATGCCTGTTCCGCGCGCGGCGATGTAGAGAAAAACAAAACAAAAAATCGCGGCTAACTCACCACCATTCAACAACGGCCAGAACGTTTTAGTTCCATGCGCCATCCAGTAAGCGGCGGCCATAGTGCCGCTGCAGATAAATGCCGCTGGGCGAGTAAACAGGCCAATCATTACCAACGCGCCTCCGATCATTTCAATACCACCGGCGGCGTACATGAGCGGATTCATATCCCAGGGGAAGTTGCTGGGGAAATTGAACAGTTTCTGCGTGCCGTGCCAGATAAACATAAATCCAACGACAATTCGCATCAACGCGTAAGTGTGTTCTTGATAATTATCTAAAAACTTCATTTGCTGTCCTCCAAGTGTGCTTGGTGAGAGTTTGGGAATTATTATTATGCGTACAGCTTAACCTAAAATTGCCTTAAACATGCTCATAAAAATCGACCACGCCAGATTCAATCGAATATTCGGCCCCGACGATTTTCAATTGTTGTGCCTCGATGAGGCCACGGATTATTTGCGAACGCATCTGCAGTCCCTGCACTGAGTGCTCAACATTTGCACGCATTGCCAGGTGCATTAAGTCGTCGCGCTCGGCATCTGCATTATTTGCCACTACCGGGTGTACCGCTGGCGTCACGCCTTAATACGGCAAGGGGCACCATGGTCAGCGGTGAAGACTCTTTGTTCCACACTCCAGACAGCACATCACTAT